>CALAJN010000009.1 GCA_937922675.1 uncultured Granulosicoccaceae bacterium | reverse complement strand
CGAGTTCATCGAGTTCATCGAGTTCATCGAGTTCATCGAGTTCATCGAGTTCATCGAGTTCATCGAGTTCATCGAGTTCATCGAGTTCATCGAGTTCATCGAGCTCATCGAGCTCATCGAGCTCATCGAGCTCATCGTCGCCGTAGAAGCCGTCTGAGCTGTCTGGCGTGCCGATAGCGACGGGCACTTTGCCATCAACCGTCAGACGTCGGTGTTGCTGGACCCAGAAATCACGTAACAGCAAATACGGGTCAAGTGCCGCGCTGTTGAGCAGATTGCCGGCCGAGAGCAAACGCGCTCTGATCGATATGATCTCTGCCACGGTCAGTCCAAGATTTGTCGGGCCGTCATCAAGAAGCCACCACTTGGCAGACAACACCGTGCGGTCCGGTATGAGCCCGGTCGCGCTGCGCGTATTGTTTGGTCCCAACAAGGGGAGCATCAGAAACGGACCTTCGCCGACCCCCCAGTAGCCCAGGGTCTGCCCAAAGCTCTCGTTGTGTTTCTCCAGCCCCATGCGTGTTCCCGCATCGAAGAAGCCCCCGATACCTGCGGTTGTGTTGACAAACACGCGTGCGGTGTCCGAGGCGGCCTGCTTGAACTTTCCTTGGAGCAGGCCATTGGCCGCTACTGTGACATCACCAATATTGGAGAAAAAATTGCCGATACCGAGCTCAAGAAAATCCGGCGTGACATAGCGATAGCCTCTGGCGACCGGTACGAGCACGGTCCGATCAATGGCATCGTTGAATCGATAGACGCCGCGATTGAAGCCTTCGTAGGGGTCGTGTACAGGACCTGTAGGGGTGTTGGTCGCACAAGCAGTTGTGAGCAGCAGGCAAAGTAGTGCTGACGTCAGTCGCTTCATGTGTCAGGTCGTGTTCGGCAGGGCGCGCAAAGTGTAGTCGATCTACCGCCGTGTCCACGGGAGCGCCATGGAGGTGACAATTTTTCGTCGCAGGCCTTGCGCGGGCATATGTGAGTGAGAGTAGGCAGTCGCAAGTGTTATCGAGTACCGTTCGTGGTACGGGTGGCGCAAGGTGCGCGTAACCGGGTTTTGGCGCCGCTGGTCTTGGGGTTATGTGGACGCTATTGAGACACTGGCTGGTACGGATGGTGCGAAGAGTCTTTTCATGAATTCGATGTCGGACAAGACAAACGTGGTGGATGATCCACTCGTGTGTGTGCGCGATCTGCATTTCACGCGTGGCTCGAAGCCAATATTTCGTGGTCTCGACTTCGATGTGCCGCGCGGGCAGGTGACCACCATTCTCGGGCCCTCCGGTACCGGCAAGACTACCTTGCTCAAGATGATTGGCGGCCAGTTGAAGCCACTGAGAGGGACGGTCTCTGTTGATGGGCAAGACGTTGCGCGACTGAGCCGTCGTGACCTGTATGCATTGCGCAAGCGCATGGGCATGCTGTTTCAGTCCGGCGCGTTGTTGACCGATCTGAGCGTGTTCGAGAATGTGGCTTTCCCGTTGCGTGAGCACACATCTCTGCCCGAGTCACTGATCTCTCATCTGGTGTTGATGAGACTGCATGCTGTTGGGCTCCGTGGTGCACGTGATCTCTACCCGGCTGAGCTCTCGGGCGGGATGGCACGCCGCGCGGCCTTGGCTCGTGCGCTCGTGTTTGACCCGATGATGATCATGTACGACGAGCCTTTTACCGGACAGGACCCGATTTCCATGGGTGTGCTGTTGACCCTGATCCGAACCGTTAATCAGGCGCTGGGGCTGACCTCGCTTATGGTGTCGCATGACCTGGCTGAAGCTTTGTCGATATCCGATTACGTCGTGATCATCTCTGAAGGTGTGGTGGTCGAGACCGGCACGCCCGACGAACTCAAAAACAGTGAATCAGCGTGGACGCGCCAGTTCTTGAGCGGCAGTCCGGATGGGCCTGTGCCGTTTCAACTGAGCGCTCCCGACTATGCTGAAGAACTGCTCTCCGGGGATCGCCGCTGATGGATTTTGTTGCGCGCTTCGGCCGATTCTGGCTCGATGTTCTCGAGCGCCTGGGTCGCGCTCATCTGTTTCTGGCGCGAACCCTAGGTGCGATAGGGTCGTTGATTCCACGCTTTGGGTTGCTGGTGCGTCAGCTTCACGCTGTTGGCGTAATGACCCTGTCAATCGTGCTGGTATCAGGACTGTTCGTTGGTATGGTGCTGGCGCTTCAGGGGTATTACCTGCTCGAGGGTTTTGGTGCCGAGGCTGCGTTGGGTCAAGCTGTCGCTCTGACCTTGGTGCGTGAACTCGGGCCGGTAGTCACAGGCCTGCTGTTTGCCGGCCGTGCTGGATCTGCCATGACCGCAGAAATCGGCTTGATGAAAGCAACAGAGCAGCTGTCGGGTCTTGAGATGATGGCCGTGGATCCGTTCAAGCGTGTCTACGCGCCACGCTTTTTTGCTGGATTTCTGGCTCTGCCCATGTTGGCCGCCATGTTCAGCGCAGTGGGCGTTGTCGGTGGGTATCTGGTCGGCGTCGAGGTACTTGGCGTCGACGCCGGCGCCTACTGGTCAAATATGCAGAGCTCGGTAGCCTTTCTGGATGATGTTGTGCAGGGTTTGATCAAGGCCTGCGTCTTCGGCTTTGTGGTTAGCTGGATCGCGATTTTCGAGGGTACCGATTGCATACCTACCTCCGAAGGTGTCAGCGCCGCTACCACGCGCACCGTTGTTTATTCCTCTCTCGCTGTGCTCGGACTCGATTTCGTGCTCACGGCAATCATGTTCTAGGGCAGTTCAATGAACTCACGATTAACCGAAATCCTCGTCGGCCTCTTCATGCTGTTGTTTCTTGGGGCCATGTTGTTTCTGGCCATGCGTGTCAGCAATTTGACTGGGCTGGGTTCCAGCGGCGGATACACCCTTGTTGCCGAATTTGAAAACGTCGGCGGTTTGAAGTCCGGGGCACCGGTTTCAGCCAGTGGCGTGCGCGTGGGACAGGTGGAGTCGATTGCCTACATCCCGGAAGACTTTGCAGCCAAGGTGACGCTGAAGGTGGAAGCCGAGTTTGTGGATGCTTTTCCTGAAGACACCACAGCGAGCATCTACACCGCCGGTTTGCTCGGCGAGCAATACATCGGGCTGGAGGCTGGCGCGGAGGACATCGCGCTGATCGACGGTGATGAGATTACGCTGACGCAATCTGCAATAGTGCTTGAGCGACTGATTGGTCAGGTACTGTTCAGCCGGTCGGGCGCAGAATAGGGCGACCTGGGTCGCGAATTGAATGACCTGGGCAACAAAAACAGTCAGACAAGGAACGCCAACGGTCCGATGCAGTCTCACACATACCTTAAAGTAGGAGCAGACTCGATGAGCGTCTCCCCCATGGCACGAACCCGCACACCGCTAAGCGCACCGATAGCGACAATCATCGCGGCAATTGCCCTGATGATGCTGTCCTTTGCACAAGGTGCGGCGGCGCAGGAGCATCCGGCCCAATCGTTGGTCGAGGATGCTGTCAATGAGGCCATTCAGGTACTTGAGGCAGAGGGCGATGCGCTCGCCAATGACCCGGAGTTGCTTGCGCAACGTGTTGACGAAATCATTACTCCGCATGTTGACTTTGGCACGATGACCAAGCTTGCGGTTGGAAAATTCTGGCGACGAGCGGATGCTGCGCAGAAGCCGGAGCTGGTGACGCAGTTCAAGAAACTGTTGATGAACACTTACTCAGGAGCGCTTTCGGAATACCGCGGTCAGACGATCTCGTTTCTGCCGTTTCGCCCAGAGCGCCGTGAAGACCGAGCTGTGGTTCGCTCCGAATTCAATCAATCCGGTGGGGCCGGCGACGTGCCGGTTATCTACAAGTTGCGCGACAAGGGCGGCTGGAAGATCTATGACATCGAAGTCAACGGTATCAGCCTGGTAACCAGTTACCGCAGCGCGTTCTCCAACGAGATCAGCAAGGGCGGTATTGCAGGCCTGCTCAAGACGCTTGAAGAGCGTAATGCCAGAAAGTCATGAGTCCAAATGCCACCAACTTGACTTGCCGACATGAAGGCAGCTCGCTGACCGTGGCGGGTGAGATCGATTTTGACAATGGTGGTGCCGTGCTGGACTGTGGCCGAGTAGCCATAGAGGCGACTCGGAACCTCACCGTTGACCTGTCCGGCGTGTCGCACAGCAATAGCGTGGGGCTGGCTATTTTGATCGAGTGGCTAGCAGTAGCCCGCCGCAGCAAACACAAGGTTACCTTCGCCGGAGTGCCGACGGGTCTGCTGCAGCTCGCCGAGGTGTGTCAGGTCACTGAATTATTGCAGCCACAGCTTGCCTGAGCATATTCGGGTGATCTGGGACGCAGCCTTGCGCGACGCGTAAGCAAGGGTCAAGCAGCGGCGTTATAATAGCGGCGTAATCAAGCCGCGTTCCGGCTGAGTGCGCGGCCGTCAGCGCGAGCCCTGCTCTCTACCGGTTCGTCAACGGGTCCCAACCGGCCCTGAAGACTGGCTGGCTTGCCGGGGGTGCTGAGTTTGCCCCAATCTCCGGTTAGCCTCTGCCACCCGATCCGCGACCCCGATGGACAAATTCCTGATCAGCGGCTCCAGCCCGCTGTCCGGCGATGTGCGCATTTCCGGCGCCAAGAACGCTGTGCTCCCTATTCTTGCGGGCACGCTACTTGGCAGTTCGACCTCGACGATCACCAACGTTCCGCACCTCAATGACGTCACCACAACGATGTCCTTGTTGGCGCGTATGGGCTGCGAGATCACCATGGGCGATGGGATGGCGGTGGATGTCAATCCGACCACCATCAAGGACTATACCGCTGCGTACGAGCTGGTGCGCACCATGCGTGCCTCGATCCTGGTACTCGGTCCGCTGGTCGCCCGTTATGGACAGGCCGAGGTGTCGTTGCCTGGTGGCTGCGCCATCGGTGCGCGTCCGGTCAATCTGCACATCGACGGGCTGAGAAAGCTTGGCGCCGACATCGATATCGATAGCGGGTACATCCGCGCGCGCGCCGGGCGTTTGCAGGGGGCGCGTATCAACTTTGAGACAGTGACTGTTACCGGTACTGAAAACCTGCTGATGGCAGCCACCCTGGCGCGTGGTGAAACCGTGCTCGAAAATGCGGCGAAAGAGCCGGAGGTGGTTGACCTTGCTGAATACCTGATTCGAATGGGGGCGCAGATCGAGGGTGTGGGGACTGACACCATTCACATTCAGGGCGTTGATTCACTACAAGGCTGTCACCACTCGGTCGTGCCCGATCGGATCGAAGCGGGTACTTTTCTGGTTGGCGCTGCTGTGTCTCGCGGACGGGTCAAAGCACTCGATGTTGTGCCCGCCACACTTGAGGCACCGCTCGAGCGCTTGCGTGCCGCCGGTGCCACGGTGACTACCGGCGAGGACTGGATCGAGGTAGACATGCACGGCCAGAGACCGCAGGCAGTGGATATTTCAACAGCCCCCTATCCGGATTTCCCAACCGACATGCAGGCCCAGTTTTGTGTGCTCAATGCGGTGGCCGAAGGCTCGGGGACGATAACCGAGAACGTGTTTGAAAATCGTTTCATGCATGTCAGCGAATTACAACGCATGGGTGCTGATATGAGTGTTGACGGGAGCTCTGTGACCATTCGTGGCGTTGAACGCCTGACAGGAGCCCCCGTGATGGCAACTGATCTACGTGCTTCAGCGTCCCTGATACTTGCGGCACTTGTGGCCGATGGGGAAACCACGGTGCGGCGCGTCTATCACATAGACCGAGGCTATGAGCGCATCGAAGAGAAGTTCGCCCAGTTGGGTGCCGAGATACGCCGCGCGCCTGATCGCTAGATCTTCTGATGACGATGTCAGCCTTGTCGGTTTCACCCTTGCGATTTGCCCTGTCAAAGGGGCGCATTTTTGATGACACTCTGCCGCTCCTTGAGGCAGCAGGTCTGGTGCCGAGTGAGCACCCGTCTGAATCACGCAAGCTACGCATCCCGAGTGCCGATGGTCGCGTTGAGTTTTTGATTGTGCGCGCCTCCGACGTTCCGACCTATGTGCAATATGGGGGAGCTGATTTAGGGGTTGTGGGGAAAGACGTTCTCAATGAGCACGGCGGGGAAGGTGTGTTGGAGCCGCTCGATCTGGGTATTGCACGGTGCAAGTTGATGGTTGCGGGTCCTGTGGATGCTGCGGAGTTGCCTCAACGGCCGCGTGTAGCGACCAAGTTTCCAAAGTCTGCGCGAGCGCATTTTGCAGCCGCCGGGCGTCAGGTCGAGCTGGTCAAGTTGTATGGGTCAATGGAGCTTGCGCCTCTGGTAGGTCTGGCTGATCTGATCGTCGATGTTGTCGATACCGGCTCTACTCTGAGGGCCAATGGGCTTGAGCCGATCGAGATGATCGCTCCGATCAGCGCAAGGCTGATTGTCAATCGGCCTGCCATGAAGGTGCGCCATGCCGAGCTATCAGCCGTCATTTCTGAACTTGCGGCAGCGTGTCAGCTGCCCGAATCCACCCAAGAATCCTCCCAAACAGAGTCCTGAGAAGTCGATGTCCACAGACGACCTGCGAATCAGCCAGGAGATCGAACTTCGTTCACCTGAATCATTGATCAGCGAACTGCCGGTCAGTGATGCGGCGGCGGCGACTGTACGCGGTTGTCGCGATGATGTACGTCGCGTGCTTGATGGCGATGATGATCGACTCGTCGTGGTGGTTGGCCCGTGTTCAATCCACGATCCGGCGGCGGCACTTGAGTACGCCAAGGGCCTGCATGAGGCGCGTGAGCGGCTGGCCGGCGAGTTGGTGGTGATCATGCGCGTCTACTTCGAAAAGCCGCGTACCACGGTCGGTTGGAAGGGTCTGATCAATGATCCGCGTATGGACGGCAGCTTTCGCATCAACGAGGGTCTGGCGACCGCGCGAGGCTTATTGAGAGACCTGGCTGGCATGGGTATGCCGGCAGGTGTGGAGTACCTGGACCTGATCAGTCCTCAGTACATTGCTGACCTGGTCGGTTGGGGCGCAATCGGTGCGCGAACCACGGAGAGTCAAGGGCACCGTGAGTTGGCGTCGGGCTTGTCTTGCCCTGTCGGCTTCAAGAACGGGACGGCGGGTAGCGTGCAAATTGCTGTAGATGCAATCGGTTCAGCCCAGCATTCGCACCATTTTCTATCTGCCACAAAGGAAGGTAGTTCGGCCATTTTCAAGACCGCTGGCAATGCGGATTGTCATCTCATTCTGCGCGGCGGAAAACTTCACACCAACTACGATGCGGCAAGTGTCGACGATGCCTGCGCGCTGTTGCGCAAGGCGGGTTTGCGAGAGCGCGTGATGATCGATTTCAGTCACGCAAATTCGCGCAAGTTGCACCGCAGGCAGGTCTACGTTGGTCGCGATGTGTGCTCGCAGATCAGCTCGGGAGATGGGCGCATCACCGGGGTAATGATCGAGAGCAACCTGGTCGAAGGCAATCAATCACCGTCACACAAGCCGTTGATGTACGGGCAAAGCGTCACTGATGCCTGTCTCGCCTGGGATGACACCAAACCGCTGTTGGATCAGCTCGCCGAAGCTGTAGTGGCACGGCGAACACTGGGCTGAGACCTCAGGCGAGGCTTGCGGCGAGTCTCTTGGCGAGACTCAAGCCCGGGTCGGTCTCAGGAACAAACTCGAAGCCACGCTGTGTGAGCCAGTCCACAGACTGTGATCTGTCACGGGCCTCAGGCGCTCTTGCGTTACGTGTGTGAGTCAAGTCACGCCGCGTCACGCCGACCTTACTGATATCGCCTCGGTAAAAGAGGCCTCATCCAGGCACAGGTCATGGCGCGTTCGTCAGATTCGGTCTTTCCGCTTTCGCTGGTGCGCGACAAGACCTTCCAGATGCGGCAGCTGCGTCGGGTGCTCATGCTCATGGGCTTTTTTATCGTGCAATCGACGCTGCTGTTGGGTGTGTTTCACTATCAGCTGCTCGGTTCGCTTGTCAGCGGTAACGCGCCGCTGCTGTTTGCCTCAGAAGACATGGCGCGTCTGGCCGATGCTGTGCCGTCGGTGGGCGATGCCATGTCCCAATGGCTGCTCGTGATGCTTGCGATCAATGCGGTAGTGACAGGCATCATTGGTACCTGGATTGTGCGCAAGCTGGGTAGCCCGATTCTCGCCATGCGGCGCGCCCTTAACGATATTGGTGACGGTAAGCTGGACACGCGCCTGCGCGCGGGGGATTCTGCTGAGTTTGCAGAGCTTGCCGAGGCGCTCAATCGTGCGGTAGCAACCGTGCAGTCGCACGTGGCTGACGCGCGTGCGGCTACCGCCATCCTTGATTCTCTGCACGAGCAGCCAAGCCCCGATGCGCAGCAGATGCGCGCCGCTTTGGAGAATTGTCGCGAAGAGCTATCCTGGTTTGATGCAGGGCGCGTCAAAGCAACGGTAGCCGAGTCTGACCAGCTGCCAGCGTCCGGTAGTGGTCGCGCGTAAGTCAGCGGCGGAGAAGTCATTGACTGAGACAGTGCCAGTGTCTAGCAACGCGCAGCATCGTTTGCGTCTTACCGTGGCCGTAGGTGCCCTGGCGCTTGTTCTCGCATTGAGTTCAGGCGTGCCAAGCCTTGCGCGGGCTGCCACAACGGAGGGGTTTGATGCTGTTGTTTTGCGGGTGGATGAAGCGCCGGCGCAACGGGCCTATGACGCAGCCTTGGCTCTGATCAAGCAGGGCAAACACAGCGATGCTCTGGTTGCCTTGCGGCGCGTGCAGTCGAGCTATCCTTCATTTTCAAAGCTCTCCGCTGTGCAGACCAGAGTTGCAGTACTGCATGAAGCTTCTGATGCGGGTGATTCTCTGTCGGTGTTCTTGCGTGCACTTGATGCGCGTGATGCAGGTGAGCTTGATCAAGCGCTGGACCTTCTGGATTGGATTGCCCGAGAGCGTGCGACCTCTACCTTGTTGGATGACGCCTTGTATCTCAGTGCCTACCTCAGCGTCATGGATGGCTACGATTTTCCCGATGCACAAGAGCGGCTTGCCGAGCTCTCGCGCCGCTTCCCCGAATCGGCTTACAGTGATTCAGCCGACTACTTGTCCGCCATTGTGGCCGAACAGATGGGTGATACCGCAAATGCTCGTAAAACACTGATTACCTTGCGTGACAGGCATACCGCCTTGGGTCTGCCTTTCGGTTTTCGCTGGCCTGCTGGCAACGTCTTGTCGCGCTATTGGTTTGACCGCGCCGAGCGACGAATCGACATCATCGATCGCCGCTTGCGTACCGCCAGTCGTATGGCCAACCGAACAGTGCTCGAAGATGGGCGGATGCGAGTGGGAGTGAACGTCGATGGAATCGACATGCAGTTGTTGTTGTCACCGAGTGCCCTGGTGCGCGACACCGGCTGGAAAGACGCTCGCCTCACTGATCGTCTACCGCCAGATATAGGGGTTTATGAAGGCGAGGTGGAAGGTGCGCCTGATTCCTGGGTGCGGGCTACCATAAGTGATGGTGCCATCACCGGCATGATCGAGATCAATGGTGCGCGTATGCGCTTGCTACCCGGTCATCTGACTGGAACACTCGACTATTATCAGCCCGCCAGTCGGCGCGGGGGGATGGGCTCGATTCGCTCGCTTGACCCTTCCGACCCCTCGATTGCCAGTCAATTGCAGGCCATTGATTTGTTGCAGGCACCGCCGCGCGGCGCCGAGGCAGCAATCACACGACGCTCAGGTTCGGCAATGACCGAGATTCGGTCTGTGCCGATGTCGATAGTGGTCGACAGCCGCTTTGATGCTTATCACTCCGGGCGCGGGCTTGCAACAGCGCTGGACTACCTGAACGTCGCCGATGGTGTGTACCGGCAACATGGTCTTGCCATTACGCTGGATGAAGCAATCGGGTTCCTTGATGATGCCGATCCTCTGAAGCTGGATGCGGGCACGCTTGAGAGCTTTCTGCGTAAGTTCAGAAGCTACCGCATGGCACAGAAGACCCTGTTCGCCGACAGTGCAGCGACCTATCTGTTCACAGGTAATCAAAAGACCGACGTGACGCTGGGTCTGGCGTGGATAGATACCTTGTGCAGAACAGATGGCTACGATGTTGGCATCACCACGCCAAGCTCGTTTGGCGACGTGTTGCTCACCCATGAGCTTGGGCACTCCTTTGGCGCGCAACATGACAGTGACACTGCTTGTTCAGCTGACCGGGACGGATTGATGTGGCCCCACATCTCGGGCAACACGTCCACGCGTTTGACCCGTTGCAGCGCCAGTAGTGTCGCTACGTCACGGGCGCTTTCGTGTTTGTCCAATACGGTCGATCTTTCCCTGGACGCCAACATGCGTGGTGACGCTGTCGTGTTCGGTATCACCAATCCGGAGACTGCAACGGGTCTGGACACGCGCCTGGTGGTCGAGACCGGTGTGCCGGGTCAGGTTCTATGGCCAGACAATTGCCGCGTCACCACTCCGACCAGTGCTGATTGCCAGATCAGCGCCATTGGTCCGGCTGAGCGGGTGGAGTTTCAGCTGCCACTCGACACCAGCGTCGAGGCCTATGGTGAGCCGGTGGGCGGCGAGCTGGTGCCGATAGGTATCGTGGAGCTCGCACCCTCTGACAACACCGCAACGACCGATGGCAGTGTCTTGATGGCATCCAACACGGTCACCAATGAATCGACAATCGCGGCTGAGTCCGTCGTACCGAGCAATAACGATCTGCCTGCCTTGGGCAGCGGCTCGGGATCCGGCGCTGCAGGGTTCTGGTGGTTGCTTGTGGCGATGGAATGGTGGCGCCGAGGACGGGTGCTACCAAAGGCCACTGCGCTCCGAAGCTGAGACTCATCTGGGGCTCATTCCTGCGCGCCTTCGGGTCTGGGTTTGCGCTCATCCAGCGTGACGGCAATTTCTTGTTCGCGACCATTGCGAACGAGTCGAAGTCTTGATACCGAGCCTGGTCGATTGGAGGAGACAGCCAACAACAGATCGTTGGCATTCTGGATCACCAGCCCGTCAACGGCGACGACTATATCGCCACTTTGCAAGCCGTGTATCTGGCCTGGGCCTCCGGTGGTGACATCGGTGATAACCGCTCCGGCAGCTCTGCCAAGGTTTTGCGCCAAGCGCGGAAATACGGTGAGATCATCGGCTGCAATACCCAGCCAGCCACGCGCCACGCGACCCAGCTTCACGATATCTGGTACCACCTCGGCGAGTAGTGTTGCTGGTATCGCGAATCCGATACCTTGCGCCGCGACGCTGAATCCGTTGGCGCCTGCGGTCTGCAGGGATCCTGCAGTACTTCCGTCGGGTCGGCGGAACACCGCAGCATTGACGCCGACCAGCTCGCCTGCCGGATTGATCAAGGCGCCGCCTGAATTGCCGGGATTGATTGCAGCATCGATCTGTATGAAGTTCTGCCACGGGCTGGCATTGGCAACTCGCCGCCTCGTCGCACTGACGATGCCCTGCGTTACCGTCTGACCCACCCCGAAGGGGTTACCTATCGCGAGTACCACATCGCCGACGCGTAACACCGGGCCCGTATCCAGTGACAGGTAGGCAAGTTCGGTGACCGGTATCTGCAGCACTGCAATGTCGGTTGCCTCATCATTGCCAATCATGGTGGCCGGGTGCAACCGCCCGTTGGCCAGCGCGACATTGATGATCTCCGCGCCGTCGACGATATGGCGGTTGGTCACAACGATGCCATCGGCCCTGACCACAACTCCAGAGCCTTGTGTTGTCTGCACGCGGTTGGCCGCGGGGGAGCTCGTATCAGAGACTGCTGGCGCACGACTGGCATAGACGCTGACGACCGCCGGAGCGGCACGCATGACAGCCTCGTTGTAGGACAGGACGGTAGCGGCCGGTGCTGCTGATGGAGTCTGAGAGCTGGCGGCCTCCAATTTGCGGCTGGCTCTCGACGCAAAATCAGAAGACCATGCCCACCACGCGGCGCCGACCAAAACGCCGGCGGTAACGTAGAGCAGAGTAAATCGCGCATTCATCAGTGGTGATGTTATCCGAGCCGTATACAATCAGGGACTGCGTCGGGCGTTGTGTTACCGCGATGAGTGCCTGTCAGGCACGATTCTCGTCTGCGAGTGCGTGCCTGGTTCCAGAATAATTCAGCTTTGAACATAGAAAACCTGTCAGTGAGTGGAGTCTTCGCATGAGTGCGACATCAGATAACGGCGCCGGTAGTCCGCGGGGTCAATTGGATCTTGAATCTTCCGTGTCCACCGCCGGCCTGGACCCCAAGCGCCGGCGGACCCTGGTCCGCGGCATGGCGGCGGTTGGTGGGCTCGGTGTTGCCGCTGTGGCCTGGCCGTTTGTCACGTCCATGTCGCCCAGCGCACGAGCCAAGGCGGCCGGTGCCCCGGTCGAGGCCGACATTGGAAAACTCGGCGCGGGGCAGCTACTGACCGTTGAGTGGCGCGGCAAGCCGGTGTGGATTGTCAACCGCACTGAGGAGCAGCTCGCAACGCTTGATGCAGATACTGCGCGATTGTCGGATCCTGATTCCGGGCAACCGATGCAACCGGATTACGCAGCCAACGCGACCCGTTCGATAAAACCGGAGTTTCTGGTTGTTGTGGGTATCTGCACCCACCTTGGATGTTCGCCCACCTATCGTCCGGATCTGGCACCAGCAGATCTCGGTGATGATTGGGACGGTGGTTTCTTTTGTCCCTGTCACGGTTCCAAATTCGATCTGGCGGGTCGTGTCTACGCTGGGGTGCCTGCGCCAACCAACCTGGAGGTTCCTCCGTATCGGTTTGTTGAGGACGGCCTGATAGTCGTCGGTGAAGATCAAGGAGCTGCGGCATGAGTGCGAATATCAAACCGGGCAGTGCGGCCGGATCAAAAAACGGTCTGTTGACCTGGGTTGATGAGCGGTTTCCGCTAACCAAACTGCTCGAAGAGCACGTCACCAAATACTACGCGCCAAAGAACTTCAATCTCTGGTACGTATTTGGTGTACTTGCCATGGTCGTGCTGGTGATTCAGATCGTGACGGGTATCTTCCTTACCATGAACTACAAGCCGGACGGCGCGAAGGCGTTTGCGTCGGTTGAGTACATCATGCGCGATGTCAACTTCGGTTGGCTCATACGGTATATGCACTCCACTGGCGCTTCGGCCTTTTTCGTGGTTGTGTACCTGCACATGTTTCGAGCCTTGATGTATGGCTCCTACAAGAAACCACGCGAGCTCCTCTGGGTCTTCGGCATGTTGATCTACGTGGCCTTGATGGCAGAGGCTTTCATGGGGTACCTGCTGCCTTGGGGCCAGATGAGCTATTGGGGCGCGCAGGTCATCATCTCTCTGTTCGGTGCCATTCCTTTCGGCATTGGCGATGCTGTGACCTTGTGGCTCAAGGGCGACTACATCGTCTCCGATGCAACGCTGAATCGCTTCTTTGCCCTTCATGTCATCGCGGTGCCGCTAGTGCTGCTCGGGCTGGTAGTCGGTCACATCATGGCGCTGCACGAAGTGGGTTCCAACAACCCGGACGGCATCGAGATCAAGAAGAACAAGAACGCCGCTGGAATTCCCAAGGACGGCATTCCGTTTCACCCGTACTACACCGTCAAGGATCTGGTCGCTATCGTGATCTTCCTGATCGTGTTCTTTGCGGTCGTGTTCTATGCACCCGAGATGGGAGGCTACTTTCTCGAGCACGCCAATTTCATTCCCGCGGACCCTCTGAAGACGCCGGAGCACATAGCACCCGTGTGGTACTTCACGCCCTTCTACGCCATCCTCAGAGCCGTACCCGACAAGCTCGGCGGCGTCATGGCGATGGGTGGTGCGATCGTTGTGCTGTTTATCCTGCCGTGGCTAGACCGTAGTCCGATCCGATCCATTCGTTATCGCGCTAATTGGTACCGCATCATGTTGTTTGTGTTTGCGGCCAACTTCCTGATGCTCGGTTATCTCGGGATCAAGCCGGCGACCGATCTGTACACGCTGATGTCGCGCATCGGTACGCTGATCTACTTCGGCTACTTCCCGCTGCTGTTCATCCTCAGCCGCAACGAGAAGCCGAGAAAACCGGTTCCTGATCGTGTGACCTACAACGCCCATGCGCCTGCAGAAGGAGGGGCCTAAGCCCATGACATTCAGTACCTTTAGCAAACGCTCTGACAACACACAGCTTCGCCCGGCTCTCCAGGTACGCCGGGTGAGGGTGGCGACTCGCTCGACACCCCGCACGACAAGCACCGCAGTGATCATCGCGGCCACTTTTCTGGCGCTTGCGGTCGGGTTTGTGTCGACACAGGCGCGCGCGGCGGGCAGCAGTGTGGCTCTTGAGTCGCCGCACATCGATCAGGGCAACATCCGATCACTGCAGAGCGGTGCCCGTCACTTCATCAACAACTGCATGGGGTGTCACAGCGTCGAGTACAGCCGCTATAGTCGATTGGCTGCGGACCTGGGTCTGAGTGAAGATGATGTTGCAGACAACTTCATCTTCACCACTGACGCCGAAGGGGAGCCCACCAAAGTGGGTGCAACCATGGTCAACAATATGTCGAGGGACTACGGCGAGCAGGCCTTCGGCATCAAGCCGCCTGATTTGTCACTTACGGCGCGCTCACGCGGCAAGGACTGGATCTATTCGTTCCTGAAGACCTTCTACAAGGACCCCGAGCGCGCTGGGACCGGTAGCAACAACCTTGTCTACCCGGGGACTGCGATGCCACATGTATTGTGGAACTATCAGGGATGGCAGTCGCTTGGCGAAGGTGATGATGGACACGGCGGTACTGTTCAGACACTGGAATTGACTGAGCCCGGCAGCCTCTCGGTTGACGAGTACGACACCATGATTTCAGATATCACCAATTTTCTGGGTTATGTGTCCGATCCGATCAAGGAAACCCGCCATCGCATTGGGTTCTGGGTAATGCTGTTCCTGTTCGGCTTGCTGGCGCTCGCCTGGTTCCTCAAGAAGGAATACTGGAAGGACGTAGTCTGATCCAGTGACAGGAGCAAGACGCAGCGTACCCGTCCTGTACTCGGATCCGGAGGCACTGGATAGTCACCGGATCCGCTTTGTTCTGGCAGAGAAGGGCATCAAGCACACCTGTGTAGAACTGCCACCAGGCTCACGTGATGCGGACTTGCTTGCAATCAATCCTTCCGGGCTGTGTCCGACCCTGGTTGATCGTGAGCTCGTCTTGTACGACGCACGAGTCATCATCGAGTATCTGGACGAGCGCTACCCGCATCCGCCCCTGATGCCGATGGACCCGGTGTCGCGGGCCCGTACACGCTTGTCGCTGTTTCGGTTGCAGCGAGACTGGGAGAGCGTGATGCCGGCATCCGGCGCTACCGACACGGCACATCGGGACGGTGCTCGACGCCTGCAAGAGGTGCTGGTCTCATCGAGCGAGTTGTTTGAGCTGGCGCCCTTTTTCCTGTCGGATGAGTTCTCCCTGCTGGACGCGATGCTTGTGCCTTTGTTGTGGCGTATGGAGCGTTATGGCATCGTACTCGGTGAGTCGGCTCAGCCGATACAATCCTACGCGCAACGTCTCTTTGACCGGCCAGGCTTCAAGGCCAGTCTCAGCAGCGCTGAGCGAGTAATCGCTGAGTCCCGGTCAGCAGGTGAGTGAGGTGACATCGAGCAGACCGTATTTGATCCGTGCGCTCTACGAATGGATCGTGGACAACGGTTTTACGCCTTACATGCTGGTGGACACTGCGCATGACCTTGTGGAGGTGCCGCGTGCGTTTGTCGAGAACGGCCGGATCATATTGAACATCAGTCCGGAGGCGACCCACAGTCTTGTACTCGGCAATGATGCTGTGACCTTCAACGCGCGCTTCAGTGGCACAGCCATGGACGTGCATGTTCCTGTCCCCAGCGTGCTTGCCATCTATGCGCGGGAAAATGGACAGGGCATGATGTTTGGCGACCAGGACGACACCCCACCTGAGCCTGGTCCGCGGCCCGGTGCGCCGCGTTCGGTTGATACAAACGATGCTCCGCCACCGTCGCCGCGCGCTGAACACAAGCGCCCGACGCTGAAAATCGTCAAGTAGCGCGAGTCTCTCAGCAGGCGGATTGCAGCCAGCAGAGTTTGTGGCCCTCCCAGTAAACTACCGGGTTGAGCAAGGTCTGCTCGGGAGGGGGGTCATCAGGGCTCAAGCCGATAACATCAATTCTTGCCGGTCGTCGCGGATCTGCATGCCGCTGCAGCCAGGCGGCGGCCGTCTTGCGCAGACGTACTACCTTGGCGCGCGTGACGCTTGCCAGCGGGCCGCCGAAGTCATGGCGGCTGCGAAAGCGCACCTCAACGAAGACGATCGTGCCGGTTGCGGGGTCAACGCACACAATATCGATCTCCCCGCAGCGGCGCGTGTGCCCACGTTCGAGCACGACCAGCCCGCGAGATTCGAGAAAGCGTCCGGCTGACGCCTCGGCTTCATCACCGCGTCGCTGGCGAGCCGTTCGAGTGCCTGTTGCGGCCATGGGACCCTCCGTTGTCCATGCGTGTTTGCGTCCCGCGGTTCACATCCACAGGTTTAGTTGATACGTTGTTGCTCGCCCGCGTCTATGGCCACCGGGACATCATCCGTTACAACCCGTTCGACAGGCACGGCGACTCCGTCCTGATACTGAGCCCAGTTCGGTTGTCGCTTGATTCGACCATCGAGGCTGAGTGACAACTCGCCGGTGTAGCCATCAAGTCGTTCGCCAGCGACGATCGCATCCAGCGAGTTCACCAGTTGCCAGGCATCGGCGCCAAGCGCGTAGAGCCTGCCAAACACGCCGTCAGCCGACGGAAACTGAGCAACGATAGCGCGCTTGACCGGATCCTGATTCAACCGCGAATCGAGCATCCAGGGAACATCGGTATAAAAGATCGTGTTCAGATCCCTGGTGGCCTTCAAATCCTGTCCCAGAGCGGCAACGCGTGAGGTGGAGAACCGAGGAATCTCGCGCGCACGGAAGAAATCCAGTTGAGGTCTCACCGAGCGAGCCTGTTCGTTGCTCAGAGCCAGAAAGACGACATCTACATCCTGTCGAATGGCGGGTTCAAAAAACAGTCGCTCGCCAAGCGTGCTGCTCAAGGTGCGAAAGCGGCCGTCGCTGTCATCGATAGCGAGTGCCGCTCGAATTTGCTCCGAGTAGTCAAATTGATCGTTTGGCAGGACCGCCACGTGCACGATGTCACCTCCGCGCGCGTACATGGAGTCCTGAAATGCGCGTGCTTCCCGGTCTCCTCGAGAGTCGTCACTCTGCAAGATGATGGCATTGCTCAGTGAGAGCGCGATAGCACGTGCTGCCGCTGCGCGCGCTTCATCTTCGGGGGCGAGGCTAAACTGTACGACGTTGCTGTTGCCCTGTTCGCGACCTTGGCCGCGTCCCAGGTTACTGCTTGTCTCGACGGTGTTGAGCGTAATCGTGGGAACCGGCACGCGGCGCTGCGTGATGATCGCGGCCACCGCCTCTTTTCGTAGTGGGCCTATTACGGCATCGGCGCCCTCTCGGACGGCCGTTTCAAAGGCGGCGCGTGCAAAGGCCGGGTTGGCACCGACATCGTAAAAACGCAAGTCAGGCACTTGCCTGCTGCGGCTCGCCTGATCACGTGCCGTGATCAAGCCATCGCGGATGGCAGCGGATGCTGAGCCTGCGCGTGAGTCAGAAAATGGTAAAAGTACAGCGACTGTGTCTATGTTGTTGACGTCGGTGGAGAATCCATCGAACTCACCGGGTGTGATCAGAGCGGTAACAAAGTCACCGTTGGCAGGGTGATCCGGGAACAAGGTGCTCCACTGATCAAAGGCCTCCTGTCGCCGTTGTTCATCCTTGCCGGCGTCGGCATGAGCCAGGGCCAACTCAACCCATCCCTGGTACACATCACTGCGCACGTTAGTGGTCAGACGCTGCAGATCGGATAAGGCCAGGCTCGTCAGCATCTGCCAAGTGCCGGCCTGGCTGCGCTCGATGATCACGGGCTCGACCAGCTGGGATTCAAGTCCGATGCGCGCTACCAGTTCTTGATCCGCGTCGCCGGTGACCGCGTACACCTGCGCCAAGGTCTCGTAGACGCGTGCTCGGTGTAGTGCAGTGGGCACATCATTCGGTTGCGGCAGTGCCTGAAGGGCCCCCTCGGGATCGTCATCCAGTAGCCGTGCCTTTGCTACGAGTACGTTTCGCCGCTGCACCAGCTCTACGGTTGCAAGCTCCAGCGGCACTGCGTCCAGACGCTCGCGCCCGGGTTCAGCCAAGCCGCGGTCGTACAGGATTTCTGCGGCCGTCAGGAGATTCTCCTGACGCTCTTCCGGCGTTTTGCTTGCGGCCGCCCTGGCTGAGTAGACGTCGGCGGCGGCAATCGGTCTGCCGAGTTGCAGCTGTTGGCGTGCCTCGGGGTCTGTTACGCTCGCGAACTCCGGGTCATCCGGTAAGGTGGGTAGGGTTGAGGCGCACCCGGCAATGAGGCCGAGGCACGCAACCAGGCCCAACGCCATCAAGCGGACCGGTACCCGGATACGGGTTCTTCTATCAATCGCACAAGTCATGGCTAGCGAGCATACGCTGTACCTCGTGGCCACGCCAATAGGTCACCTGGATGATATTGGCTTGCGGGCTATCGATGTGCTGCGGCAAGTCGATGTCATCTACGCCGAAGACACACGCCACAGCGCTCGACTGCTCAAGGCTCACGGGATTGACACGCCACTGCAAGCCCTGCACGAACACAACGAAGCCGCGCGCGCAGAGGCGATAGCACAACGAGTACTTGAGCTGGGTGATGCCGCCTTGATCTCTGATGCGGGTACCCCCTTGATCTCGGACCCCGGCTACCGTCTGGTCGGGGCTTGTGTCAGCGCCGGGGTGAGAGTGTCACCCGTACCGGGTCCGAGCGCACTCCTGGCGGCACTGTCGGGCTCAGGCTTACCCACGGATCGCTTTACCTATGCGGGTTTTGCGCCCGCACGCGGTGCAGCCCGAAGCGATTGGTTCGAGCAGATGTCGGCTCTACCCCACACCTTGGTCATGTATGAGTCGCCGCATCGTATTGTCGATGCTGTTGAGCAGCTGCAACGCTGTTGCGGGCCGGAGCGTCAGGCCGTTATTGCCCGCGAGTTGACCAAGCGGTTCGAGACGTTTTTGCGGGGGGGGCTGCATGAGCTGCTCTTGAGTCTGCTCGGTGATGCGGATCAACGCCGGGGCGAATTTGTGTTGGTACTAGGTGCTGCGCCCAAATCTGATGGGGGCTCCAGTGCGCCTTTGTCAGTCGATACATTGGTATCTGCCATTGCGCCGCATCTGCCGCCTGGCAAGGCGGCCAGTGTCGTCGCCGAGCTTGCAAAGGTGCCCAAGCGCGAGGCTTACGCAAAGGTATTGGCATTACGCTCGGATAGCGATATTTAGCGGCGCCATGGTTGCCTTGCTCTTGTTATCCTGTCTACGGGAGTCGGCCTGGTCATCGCTGCAATACGTCTTTCAAGTGCCCTCGGGTGCTCGGATGCGTGTCGTGGAGGAAAGTCCGGGCTCCAGAGGACAGGGCGCCAGGTAACCCCTGGGGGGCGCGAGCCTACGGAAAGTGCAGCAGAGAGTAGACCGCCTAAGCACGCGTGGTCCGGATCGGAAGAGTCGGGCAACGTGGGCCGGTAAGGGTGAAAGGGTGCGGTAAGAGCGCACCGCGTCAGTGGTAACACGTGGCGGCATGGTAAACCCCGCCTGGAGCAAGACCGAATAGAGGGACGATGGTGTGGTCCGCACTGTCCCCGGGTAGGTCGCTTGAGCGTTGTGGTGACACAGCGCCCAGATGAATGATGGCCCTCGACAGAACCCGGCTTACGGCCGACTCCCACTTCATTCAGAGCTCGCAAGGCGTCGATTCGCTGCGTGATCGACGTTGCGACGCGCAGCGGCCAGTTTTGGCGGACCTGAATTGAAAACTCTTTGAAACAGAACCATCTGCGCCGGTTTTACGGCAAGCATCTGCGCCAATATTCTCAGAGTCTTTCGAGCAGCGGTGTCTAAGCCATTGATTTAAGGAGGGTGGCGAATTTAGCTAACTCATTGTCGTTAAAGACAAAAAACCGAGTTGTAAGCCGTATTTTCGTTGCCGTGTGTGTATCCGCCCCGTATAGTGGCGCTCAGTGCCCATAAGTGGCATTTTGTGGGAAAAACCCCCTGAGGCCATGCGATTTCGCGGGATTACAAAGATCAGTGTCGATGCCAAGGGCCGCATAGCCGTGCCCAAGCACCATCGCGACACCCTGATCGAAAGCGGTATCACCGAGATCGTTGTCACCGCCGATCTGTCTGGCTGCTTGCTCGTGTACCCGATGCCGGTCTGGCAGGAAATTGAGGATCAATTGGTAGAGCTGCCCAACAATCATCCGCAGGCGCGTCGCATACAACGGTTGTACATCGGCTATGCAACGCCAATGGAGCTCGACGGGACCGGCAGAATTCTGCTGCCAGTGGAGCTGCGCGAGTACGCCGGGGTGGATCGCAAGGTCGTGTTGATCGGTCAGGGGCGCAAGCTCGAGCTCTGGGATGAGCGTGCCTGGGCTGCTGAAAACGAATCCTGGCGCAGTGACTCCGAGTCCGGTAACGAGATGCCGGCACCTGACGCCTTGCAGAGCATCAGCTTCTGATGGTCTCAGAACACGCCCATGTTCCGGTGCTCGCCAACGAAGCGCTTGCGGCTCTGGCGGTGCGCCCGAGTGGGCGCTATGTCGATGCCACCTTTGGTCGTGGTGGCCATGCAAAGCGTATTCTCGAGGCGCTCGGTCCGGACGGGCGCCTGCTTGCCGTGGATCGTGATCCCGAAGCTGTAGCAGTGGCGCATGAGCGCTTCAGTGGTGATTCCAGATTCATCATGTCTCAGGCCAATTTTGCGGCAGTCGAGGCCGTGGTTGATGCGGCTGGTTGGTCGGGGCAAGTGGATGGTCTGTTGGCTGATCTTGGTGTGTCGTCGCCGCAAATCGATGTGGCCGAGCGGGGTTTCGGCTTCTCTCGTGACGGTGATCTTGATATGCGCATGGACCCTTCCAGTGGTGAGTCCGCCGCGCAGTGGTTGGCGCGTGTTGATGAAAATGAGCTTGCGACCGTGCTCAAGCGTTTTGGCGAAGAGCGCTATGCGCGGCGTATCGCCAGGGCTATTGTTGCAGCGCGTGCCGAGCAAGCAATTTTGCGCACAGGAGAGCTGGCTGAAATCGTCAAGACAGCGCACCCGCGTTGGGAGCGTCATCATCATCCGGCCACGCGCACGTTTCAGGCAATACGTATAGCGGTCAACGGCGAGCTTGACGCGCTGGAGTCTCTGCTCGCGGCGGCGGCGCGCATTCTGGTGCGTGGAGCGCGCCTTGCGATCATCAGTTTTCACTCGCTCGAAGACCGCATTGTCAAGCGCGCCTTGCGCAAGCCACCGCCGGATCCCTCCTTGCCGCGCGGATTGCCGCTACCGCCTGGCTATCCGTCGGCAAGCCACCCCTGGAAGCTGGTCGGCAAGGCGGTGAAGGCTTCGGCTGAAGAGTTGGGCGTCAACCCTCGTGCGCGCAGCGCCGTGCTGCGAGTGGCGGAGAGGACATGAACGCCCCGTTGTCTGATCAGCGTAGTCGCGGTTCTGTCGCTCTTGCGGCCAATGGCATGGCGTCCACCGGAGTCAGCGCGTGGAGCGTATCCGCGTTGGTGCTCGCCGGGCTGTGTTGTTGTACTGCCGTTGCCGTGGTCTACACCAAGCACCTTTCACGCACGGCGTGGGCCGACATCAGTGCCAGTCGCCAGGTGATTGATGACCTGAATGTCGAGTGGAGTCGATTGCAACTGGAAGAAAGTACTGTTTCTGACTACGGGCGTATAGAGCGTGCGGCCACCGAGCGGCTGGCCATGCGTTATCCGGAGCTCAGTGCAACCCGGTTGATCGTGCGAGAGGTGCAAGGGCAATGAGAGCGCTAGGCACTGATCGCGTGGATAGCTCGCGCATGCGCCGGCACCTCGTGTTGGCAGGTTTTGCGATGCTGGGTCTCGGCTTGCTTTCGCGCGCGACCTATTTGCAGGTGTTTGATCACGATTTTTATCGCGGGCAGGGCGATGCGCGCCAGGTGCGTGTGGTGCCTATCGCTGCGCACCGGGGTAATTTGCTGGATCGCAGCGGCGAGCCACTTGCCGTATCGACACCGATTCAAACGCTTTGGGGCAATCCCAAGACCTTGGTCACTCAGCCGGCAGCAATGCGTGAGGTGGCAGCACTGTTGGATATTGATGCCGCCGAGTTGCAGCAGCGCACGCAAACGGCTGCGGATCGTGGGCGTGAGTTCATGTACGTCAAGCGACATGTGACACCAGCGATTGCCGAGAGCGTCATGGCCCTGCGCGTTGCTGATCTCTCCGTGCAGAGGGAGTATCGTCGCTATTACCCAAGTGGTGCTGCTGCATCTCACGTTATCGGATTCACCGACATTGATGACCGTGGTCGTGAAGGGCTTGAGTTGGCGTATGACGAGTGGCTTGCCGGCTCTCCTGGCAAAAGGCGCGTGGTGCGTGATCTCAATGGGCGAGAGATCACCGGTACCGATATCGTCGAGGATGCGATACCAGGCCGGGATCTGCGGCTCAGTCTTGACAAGCAATTGCAGTATCTGACCGACAGTGCATTGCGTGAAGCTGTCACTCAGCACCAAGCTGAGTCAGCCTCTGTTGTCGTCATGGATGTACATACAGGAGAGATTCGGGCAATGGCCAACTTGCCAGGCTACAACCCGAATGACACCGCTGATCGCAGTGGTGGCCGCCAGCGCAATCGCGCGCTGACTGATGTGTTTGAGCCGGGCTCCACCATGAAGACGTTCACCATCGCGGCCGCGCTGGATTCGGGTGAATTCGTACCGAATGACATCGTCTACACCTCGCCGGGCAGTTACGAGATTGGCAAGTACAAGATCTCCGATACCCGCGATCACGGATGGCTGGATTTGCGCGGAATCGTTACCAAGTCGAGCAACGTAGGGGTCAGCAAGCTTGCTACCTCTCTGGACCCGGAGCAGATGTGGTCGGTGTTTGATCGCTTCGGTTTTGGTCGTCCACCGGGTAGCGAGTTTCCGGGTGAGGTGCCTGGGTATTTCAATCACCCCACATACTGGCATCATGTCGAGCAGGCGAGTGTGTCGTTTGGTTATGGTATTTCCGTGTCGGCCTTGCAGTTGGTTCGTGCCTATGCTGCTATTGCAGCCGATGGCATTATGCCGCCAGTATCCTTTCTTGCCGTCGATGCGCCAGAGCAAGGCGAGCGCGTTATCGACGAGTCGATTGCCAAGAGTATGCAATCGATGCTTGAAGGCGTGGTTACCGATGGCACCGGTGGGCGCGCTGCAATTCCGGGATACCGTGTTGCCGGCAAGACGGGTACCTCGCATCGGTCCCAATCAGGCGGCTATGCTGAAGATCAGTATGTATCGGTATTTGCAGGCTTTGCGCCTGTGTCCAACCCTCGTCTGGCGGCCGTCGTTGTGGTCCATGACCCAAAGGCGGGTGAGCACTTTGGTAGCGTAGTCGCCGCCCCGGTATTCAAGGCGGTCATGTCGCATGCCTTGCGTCTTGATGGTGTTGAGCCGGATGACATCGATGATCTGACCAGTCTGACTGTGCCGTTTGCCGCCGGTGATCGCTCATGAGTGCCTTTGTGCACAGTCGGCCGCGCGAGATGGCACTGGGCGCATTGATCGATAGCGTTGCAGGCGATGCGCACGCAGAGATCACCTGTGCCGTATCGGGTTGGCGAGATGTGTCTATCAGTGGGCTCAGCCTGGACACGCGCGCGCTGCAAGCGGGCGATGTATACCTCGCCTTGCCAGGTCGTGCCAGTCACGGAATGGATCACGCCGCTTCTGCGGTAGTCAGAGGCGCTGTCGCTATCGTGACCGTGCCAGGTGCCTCATGCCGTCTCGGTAAACTTGCCGTGCCTGTTGTAGAGCTCGCTGAACTCAAGGCGCGAGTCAATGATCTTGCCGACACATTTTTTGGCTCGCCAGCGGATGCGCTCAGGCTTGTGGCGGTCACAGGTACGGATGGAAAAACCAGTGTTTGTCGCTTTGTGGCGGACGCCTTTGCGGCTGTCGGTGATGTGGCAGGCTACGTCGGTACGCTCGGCTGGGGTGTGGTTGGTGACGACAACACACTTGACGATACCGCCTTGACCACACCGGATGCCGTTGCCTTGCGTCGCATACTGCGTGCATTGCTGGATCAGGGTGCAACAGTTGTCGCCCTGGAGGCATCCTCGCACGGCATCGCAGAGGGCCGGCTTGACGGTTTGTCTATCGACGTCGCTGTGTTGACCAATCTCGGTCAGGATCATCTCGATTATCACAAGACCTTGTGCGAGTACCGAGCTGCCAAGGCACGATTGTTTGAATGGCCAAGCTTGATCGGCATGGTCGTCAATTGTGATGATTCACTTGGAAAACAGTTGATCGATCAACATGTACGCGAGCCACTGCAAGTCGCCACGTTTTCCTTGTTCGGACAGCATCCTGATGTGTTGGCCGGGTGTGGCCACAACATTGTCGCAACAGACATTCAGTCGAGCGCTACAGGTTTGGCGTTCAGCCTGTCTGAGGCTGGGCAAGGCGCACAGCTCGGTGCTCAAGTCCACAGTGGGCTCGTCGGTCAATTCAATGTGGAAAACCTGCTCGCCTGTCACGGTGTGATGAGGCTGCTCGGGTGTGATTTTGAAGACGCTGTATCGGCGCTTTCGACCTTGTTGCCTGTGCCCGGTCGCATGGAGCGAGTGAATGCGAATGATCGTATAGCCCAGGAGTGCGATGAGCCTGCCGTGATTGTCGACTACGCGCATACCGCAGACGCTCTGGCCGCTGCATTGAGTGCTGTACGTGCACATTGTGACGGCGTGCTTACGGTGGTGTTTGGTTGTGGTGGTGATCGTGACCCGGGCAAACGCCGGAGTATGGCCGCAGCGGCCGAAGCCGCTGACCGAGTCGTTGTCACTGACGACAACCCACGCACCGAAGACGCCGCTGTGATTCGTGACATGGTGTTGGGCGGATTCTCTGATCAGTCTCATGTCTCGGTTGTGCCTGATCGTCGTGCTGCGATTGAGCAAGTCATTGCACAGGCTCGGCCTGAAGACACCGTGCTGATCGCCGGCAAGGGGCATGAGGACTATCAGATCATTGGTGAGACTCGCTACCCCTTTGATGATCGGGAGGTCGCACGCGCGGCTCTCGCGGCGCGTAGCGCAGATCTTGCGGGCGCATCCGCAGGAGTGAAGGCATGACGGTGCGCTTGTCGCTTTCGGTGTGCGAGGCCCCCTTGTCCGGGCGCCTGGTCGGGAATGATGTTGACTTTGTCGGCGTCAGCATTGACACACGTACCGATGCCATTGGTGCTGTCTATGTCGCCATCCGCGGCGAGCGCTTTGATGGTCATGATTTCATCACCGAAGCAGAGCAGAGTGGTGTTGTTGCGCTGATCGTCGAGCGTGAAGTTGAATCGGATTTGCCGCAACTGATCGTCAGTGATACGACTCGAGCGCTCGGTGATCTTGCCCACTTCTGGTTGTCACGGAATCCCGTGCCGCTGATTGCGATTACAGGAAGCAACGGCAAGACAACGACCAAGGAAATCATCACTTCCATCTTGAGTCAGCTAGGTCCGGTGCTTGCCACACGAGGTAATCTGAATAATCACATCGGTGTCCCGCTCACCTTGTTTGAGCTTGACCAGGACCATCGCTATGCAGTGATTGAAATGGGTGCAAGCGCTCCTGGTGACATCGCTCGGCTGGTGGAGATTGCGCCGCCTGATGTGGCTGTACTCACCAATGTGGGTGCAGCTCACCTCAAGGGCTTTGGCAGTCTTGAGGGTGTGGCTCAGGCGAAATCAGAGATTTTTGCAGGGCTTGGGCGTCAGGGTGCTGCGGTTATCAATCTTGATGACGAGTACTCACCGCTGTTTCGCGACGCCTCGATCGGACGGCGCCGCCGAACCTTTGGTGTGTCAGCTCAGGCTGACGTGCGGGGCGTGTCTGGGCCAGGCTTGCAGATTGAAACCATGGGTCGAGGGTTGCGTGTGAACTTTCCGCTGCTCGGCGATCACAATGGCATGAACGCCCTTGCAGCGGTTGCCGCGGTGCAATGTCTGGATGTACAGGACCGGGCTATTCTCTCGGGTCTTTCCAAGGTGCCAACGGTTGTAGGTCGGCTCGAAGAAAAGAGAGGCGCCCGGGGTGTTCACTTGATTGATGACAGCTACAACGCCAATCCAACGTCTGTTGGGGCCGCTGTAGAGTTGCTGGCACGACGTACCGGGCGCCGCCATCTGGTTCTCGGCGAGATGCTTGAGCTTGGTGATGATGCTGAGCGAATGCACGCTGATATCGGTCGCCTCGCCAAACACCGCGGCATTGAAAGGCTCTGGACCTTGGGTGCAGGGGCTGAACCCGCTGCCAGAGCCTTTGAGGACGGTGGTCGTGCGTTTACCGATATCAAGACTCTGCTCAATGAGTTGCGCGCAAGTCTGGAGGAGCACGACACGGTGCTTGTCAAGGGGTCTCGTGGTGCACGCATGGAGCGAGTGGTGACGGGGCTGCAAGAGCAGCTGGAGACCGTCACATGATGCTGCTCATCGGTGGTTGGCTTGCTGATCTTGATCAGGGCTTTGAAGTCGTTCAGTACATCACCCTGCGGGCGATATTCTCGGCCTTGACGGCGATGGTGATCTGTTTGCTGGTCGGGCCAACATTGATCCGAAAACTGTCGGCCGCCAAGATTGGTCAGTCGATACGTGATGATGGACCGCAGACCCATTTGGTCAAGGCAGGTACTCCTACCATGGGCGGGGCCATGATCATCGTCGCTGTTGCCTTGTCGACCTTGATGTGGTCTGACCTGTCTGTCAGGCAGGTCTGGCTGGTGCTGTTTGTGACAATTGGCTTTGGCGCCATTGGATGGGTAGATGATTATCGCAAGGTGGTGCTCGCGAACTCCGTGGGGCTCACGGCGCGTGAAAAAATTCTCTGGCAAAGCCTGATAGCCGGTATCGCGGTGGTCGTTGTTTACATGACCGCCAGCGAGCGGGCCGAGGTCGAGTTGATCGTGCCTTTTTTCAAAGACGTGGCCTTCTACCTGGGTTGGTTGTTCATCCCCTTTGCCTTTCTCGTGATCGTGGGGGCCAGCAACGCGGTAAATCTCACAGATGGTCTGGATGGTCTGGCTATTTTGCCTTCGGTCATGGTTGCCGCCGGGCTTGGCCTGATTGCCTATCTCGCCGGGCATTCGGTGTTTGCTGACTACCTTCATATACCCAACATTCGTGGGGCAGGTGAGCTGACGGTCTTTTGTAGTGCCCTTGTGGGAGCGGGTCTTGGATTCCTGTGGTTTAACACCTACCCGGCACAAGTGTTCATGGGTGACGTGGGTGCTCTCGCCATCGGCGGATCACTCGGCGCGGTAGCGATCATGGTGCGTCAGGAGCTGGTGCTGTTCATCATGGGCGGAGTGTTTGTGATGGAAGCTGTATCGGTGATCCTGCAAGTCGCCTCCTACCGGCTCACGGGGCGCCGTATCTTTCGAATGGCGCCCATACATCACCATTTTGAGCTGAAGGGTTGGCCCGAGCCGCGCATCATCGTGCGCTTCTGGATCATCACGGTGATCCTCGTGCTGATCGGTCTGTCGACCCTGAAGATCCGCTGATGACACCAACGGAACTCCAGCAAAAACGCGTGTTGGTCGCCGGACTTGGTGTCAGTGGTGCCGCTGTCGTACGCTATCTCGTGCGCTCTGATGTGCCCTTTGATGCTGCCGATTCAGGCAATACCGATTCGGTGAGGCTGCCTGCGTCCACGTGTGTACACAACACCCTGAGCGTCGCTGCCGACTACGAGGTTGTCATTCTCAGCCCCGGTATTCCTAGAGCTCATCCTGACATCGTTGCTGCTATAGATGCGGGCGCACAGGTAATCGGAGATATCGAGTTGTTTGCCAGTGTTGTCGGTGACGTGCCGGTCGTGGCGGTAACAGGATCCAATGGAAAGAGCACGGTCGTTGCCTGGCTTGCCCATGTGCTGCATGAATGCGGGCTAAAGGCCCTGGCTTGCGGCAATATTGGACTTTCAGCACTCGACGCCTTGAACGAATCCGCTTCAGTGTACGTGCTTGAGTTGTCAAGCTATCAGCTGGAATCGGTCACGCGCTTGCAACCTCTGGTAGCCGTTGCCTTGAATGTCAGTGAGGACCATCTTGATCGTTACGCGTCGCTGGACGACTATGCGGCGGTCAAGCGGCATGTCTATAGCGCCGCTCGGTTCTGTGTCACCAATGCACTTGATGATCGCACCCAGCCGGCGCAGTCTCTGGGTAGTTGTGATGCCCGTGTATTTGCAACGGACAAGGTGCCGCCGTCGGTTGGCGCAGGTCAGCCTGTGTGCTGGCATTTTTGTCTCGGTACGCCCATGCCTGGATCCCTTAACGTCGCGGCGGCCAATGAGTCGCTGCAAACGCTCGGTCCGCAATTGTGTCGCAACGGAAAGAACATCGTTGATGCTGCCTTGCTGAGCGTCCCCGGTCTGCACAATGCGAGTAACGCACTCATGGTGCTTGCACTTGCCGAGTGTCTACAGCAAGGAATGGATATGGTGCTGGATCGGGAGTCTCTCGTGCGTGCACTGGGTGGCTGGCCCGGTCTGCCGCATCGTACTGCCTTGGTTGCCGATCACGCAGGCGTTCGTTGGTATGACGATTCCAAAGGCACCAATGTAGATGCCTGTATCAAGGCGATTGAGGCAATGCCGGGGCCTGTCGTGTTGATCGCTGGCGGTTTGTCAAAGGGCGCCGACTTTTCACCCTTGGCGGACGTGGCCCGGGAGCACGTAAAGCACGTTGTGCTTATCGGACGGGATCGCGGTGTGCTGCGAGAGGTACTGCAGGGGTGCACCGAGCTGAGCGATGCAGAGTCGATGTCTGAGGCGGTGTCTGTGGCTCGCGCTGCCGCCGCGCAAGGTGATGTTGTGCTGTTGTCTCCCGCCTGTTCGAGCTTTGACATGTTCAAAGACTATGTCGCACGTGGTCTGGCGTTTCAGGATGCGGTCACAGTAACAGCGCAGGTGGCGTCCTGATGAGCACCCTGGTATCACGCACAGCGACAGGCACACGTTCGCTGAAATCACGGCTAAAACCGTCGCAGCTGTCTGAGGCGCCGCGCTTTTCCGATCATGCCTTGCTTATCGTTGTGATAGGGCTTTCGCTGTTTGGAGCCGTCATGATCGCATCAGCATCCATGGCACTGGCAGCGGCTGATTTTGGTGGTCCCTTCTTTTTTGTCAGTCGACAGCTGATCTTTCTGGCGCTTGGCGGTGTGGTCGGTGTGTTTCTGTTCCGTCTGCCACTGGCGGTGTGGGAGAAATACGGGCCGCATATGATCATCATTGCTCTGGTCGCGCTGGCCCTGGTACTGATACCGGGTATCGGCAAGGAAGTGAACGGCAGCCGTCGCTGGATTGACCTCGGTCTTTTTACGGTGCAGGTCTCCGAGGCGGTCAAGCTGTTGATCATCGTGTACCTCGCAGGCTATCTTGTGCGCCGCGGGCACCTCGTTCAGAACACCTTCGGCGGCTTCATCCGACCCTTGGTCTTGATGGGTGTGGTCAGTGCCTTGTTGCTGCTGGAGCCGGACTTCGGAGCCTCTGTCGTCATTCTGGGCACCGCATTGTTGATGTTGTTCGTCGCCGGTGTGCGTTTTAGTCAGTTTGCTGCGCTCATCGCAGTGATCAGCGCTATTGCAGGCGTGTTGATCGCATTCTCTCCGTATCGCATGCGGCGTTTTGCAAGCTTTCTCGATCCCTTTTCAGATCCCTTCAATACCGGGTTTCAGCTTACCCAGTCACTGATTGCCATTGGCTCAGGTGGGGTGAGCGGTGTCGGCTTTGGTGCAAGCGTGCAGAAGCTCCACTACCTGCCAGAGGCGCACACCGACTTCTTGTTCGCTGTCATGGGCGAGGAACTCGGCCTGATCGGGGTCGTCTGTCTGATCGGTGCCTATGCCTTCATTGTGTTTCGCTGCTTTCAGCTGTCGTCGGTGGCAGCCCGTGTCAATTTGCGCTTTGCAAGCCATGTGGCTCTCGGTATAGGTATCTGGATTGGTCTGCAGTCCTTCATCAACATTGGCGTGAACATGGGTGTGTTGCCGACCAAGGGCATCACGCTACCGCTGATGAGCTACGGTGGTTCCAGCGTTGTAGTATTCGCAGCGACCTTTGCATTGCTATTGCGAGTTGAGTGGGAAGTGCGGAATGCCGCGCGTGGCTCAAGTGATCAGGTGAGGGCCTCCGGCTCGAGCAGCGCCATGCGCGGCAGGAGCCTGGTATGAGAGCTGGTATGAGATCTGGTATGAGATCTGGCATGACAGAAGGTCGTCCCGTACTCATTGCTGCGGGTGGCACAGGAGGGCATGTGGTGCCTGCGCTTGCCGTTGCCAACACCTTGCGCGAGCGTCAGGTGCCCGTGTTGTGGGCCGGTACTCGGCAAGGTCTTGAGTCACGCATGGTGCCAACCGCGGGTATTCCCATGCGACTGATCGATATACGCGGGCTGCGCGGCCAGAGCGTCTTGGATACGCTGCTTGGACCGTTGCGTTTATTGCGAGCGATCGTGCAGTCCATCGTCCTGCTCCGGAGCGAGCGTGTCAGCGCAGTATTGGGCATGGGCGGATTTGTCTCTGGCCCTGTTGCCCTGGCTGCCTTGATGCTGCGCATTCCTCTGGTTCTGCACGAGCAGAATGCCGTAGCCGGCATGACCAACGCCTGGCTGGCGCGTTTTGCCACGCGAGTATTCAGTGCCTTCCCTGATGTGTTCCCGGCTTCTCGATCTGCTGAAACAGTGGGTAATCCGGTGCCTGCAGGAATAGTTGCCGGGACGACAAGAATCAGACAAAAGGGCGATCCTTTACGAGTGCTTGTGATCGGAGGTAGTCGCGGGGCTGAGTGTTTGAACCGCCTGCTGCCTGAAGCGATGAAAGCCTTGCGAGTCGATGACAGTCTGGCGAGCGACAAGGTCGGGTCTATTGAGGTCTTTCATCAAGCGGGTGCAGGGCGTGGTGGTGCTACCAGAGAGCGCTATCTCAAGGCGCTGGCGGCCACCCACAAGGTCAGTGTTTGCGTAGAGGATTTTGTTGACGATATGGCCACCGCCTACAGCAAGGCTGATCTTGTGATCAGTCGTGCCGGTGCGATGACCGTGACCGAACTGGCAGCTTCGGGCACACCTGCCTTGCTGGTGCCGTTTCCGTATGCGGTTGATGATCATCAAACTGCGAATGCCAACTGGCTGGTGTCGGTGGGTGCAGCTGTCTTGTTGCCGGAAGATCAGCTTGATGCCAGGTCGCTTGCGTTCGAGGTCGAGCAATTGCTGCGTGACCCTGATCGGCTCGATGCAATGGCTCGTGCCGCCCATGAGCGCTTCGTGCCTGGGGCTGCGGCGCGTGTCGCTGATGCGTTATGTGATGCAGCAGGAGCAGTAGCGGATTCAGCATCGACGACATCGCAAGCTCAATCCAGTGGTGACTCGGTTGACCGGCGGCAACATCAGCTCGGGGGATTGCGCTGATGGCCATTAACCTGTCTCCGGTGGTCAAGAGCCAGATGCGGCGTGTGCGCGGCATGCACTTCATCGGCATCGGTGGTGTCGGTATGGGGGGCATCGCTGAGGTGATGCACAAGCTTGGGTTTCGGGTCACAGGCTCCGATCTTGGCAGCAATGCCTTGACAGCACGTCTTGTCGGGCTCGGTGTCACCGTGTATCAGGGGCATACAGCCAGTCAGGTTGAAGACGCCGATGTGGTGGTGATCTCTACCGCGGTGCCAGAGGATAACAGCGAGCTTGTACGCGCTCGGGAGCTGGGTGTGCCGGTAGTGCGACGTGCTGAGATGCTGGCTGAGCTGTTTCGCTTCCAGCAGGGCATTGCGGTTGCCGGCACACATGGCAAGACAACGACCACGAGTCTGGTGGCGAGTCTTCTGACCGAAGGCGGGATGGACCCGACCTATGTGATCGGTGGTCAGCTCACCAGTTCATCGTCCAATGCCTACCTTGGCGAGAGCGAGTGGCTGGTCGCCGAGGCTGATGAAAGTGATGCGTCCTTTTTGCACCTGCAGCCGGTCATGGCGATCGTCACCAACATTGATGCTGATCACCTGTCTACCTATGACGGGGACTTTGAGAAGCTCAAGCAGACCTTTGTTGATTTCCTGCTGCACCTGCCTTTTTATGGCCTCGCCATTGTCTGTCTCGATGACGATAACATTCGTGAGGTATTGCCACGGGTAGCGCGACCTGTGCGCACTTACGGGTTTGACGATCTCGCTGACGTGCGCGCTACCAACGTGACCCAGGAAGGGATGCGCATGCGTTTCGATGTGATCATCGACACCGGCGATGTGACTTCGGTGATAAGCGACATCGTGCTCAACATGCCAGGCCGTCACAATGTACTCAATGCTCTGGCTGCCATTACTGTTGCGCTTGAGCTCGGCGTTGATGTCAAGGCAGGTAAGCGGGCACTATCGCGTTTTGCAGGTATCGGCCGACGAGCTCAAGCTCTGGGTACGCTGCATGTAGATGGAAAGCAGGCGACGCTGCTGGACGACTATGGGCACCATCCGACCGAGGTGGCGGCAACGCTTGCCGCTATTCGCGGAGGATGGTCGGACAGGCGCTTGTTGGTTGTATTTCAGCCGCATCGCTACACGCGAACACGCGACCTGTTTGATGACTTCGCTGATGTGCTCTCAACACCTGATTTGTTGGTCCTCAGCGAGGTCTATGCCGCAGGCGAGACACGTATCAATGGTGCCGACGGGCGTGCACTTGCGCGTGCCATCCGTGCTCGAGGAGCGGCCGACCCGGTGTTTGTCGAGTCGATTGAAGACGTTCCGGAGCAGCTCGCCAGAGTGATTGAGGACGGTGATATCGTGCTGACACTCGGGGCAGGAAGTGTAGGTGCGCTGGCACGCTCACTACCAGCACTGTTTGCAGCAGAGGGTGTTGTCAATGCCTGAGCTGATGTCACCCGCCACCGCCACCGCCACCGCCACCGCCACCATTGACAGCGACGCTATTGCTCGCATGGCACCGCCGACTTCCTTTGGCAAGGTGGCTGTCGTCATGGGTGGCTGGTCCGCCGAGCGTGACGTGTCCTTGATGAGTGGACAACAGGTGCTCGATGCGCTCGTTGGCGCCGGTGTTGATGCGCACGCCGTTGATGCAGGTCGTGACGTCGGCGAAGTTCTGGTCAGTGGCAGGTTTGATCGTGCCTTTTTGATTCTGCACGGTCGGGGTGGTGAGGACGGTACAGTTCAGGCTGCACTCGAACTAGCGGGTATCCCTTACACTGGCACCGGAATTCTGGGGTCAGCCTTGGCAATGGACAAGGTTCGAGCCAAGCAGTTATGTCAGGTGGCCGGGGTGCCAACACCCCTCGCAGAGCGCACCTGTCAATTCAGTGAAGCCCGTGAGGCGTATGAGCGTATGGCCGGTTCGGTCGTAGTCAAGCCGGTGAGTGAGGGTTCAAGTATTGGCGTTAGTGTTGTGCACGAAGCTGCCGATCTGGAATCTGCATGGACTGAAGCCAATCGCTTTGGTGATGTCCTCATCGAGGCGTTTATGCCAGGTCTGGAGGTCACGGCGGCCGTGCTCGATGTGCCAGGTCATGGAGTGACTTCACTGCCTCTGATTACCATGCGTGCGGCAGGCGGCATCTATGACTATGACGCCAAGTACCTGCTCGACAATACCGAATATGAATGCCCGGCTAATATCCCGGCCGCCACGGCGGGACGCCTGTCCGCCTATGCGCTGCAAGTGTTTCAGGCACTCGGTTGCCAAGGGTGGGGGCGTGTGGACTTTATGCTCGATGCAGCAGGTGAGCCTCAGTTCATCGAATGCAATACCGCACCGGGTATGACAAGTCACAGTCTTATGCCAATGGCAGCGACGTGCGCAGGAATCGATTTTACAAGCCTGTGTCTGGCTATTCTGGCCAGTTCGTCTTCAAGCGTTGCACGATTGTCTGAAACACTCGCGCAACGCGTGGTAGCTCGTGATACAGCATCCGAGGAGTGTCCTGTATGAGTTCGCAGGTACTCGATCGTGATCAGCGCCGTCACAAACGTAGCAGTGCGTCGCACCGTGGTGCGCGACGGTCGGATCTACCGTTGCCTGAGGTATCGAGTGTCAGATCAGCGCGACGGCCGAGTTCTGCTGTTGGGCGTGCAGGCACTGTGCGTAAGACATCGGTTTTGCCAGTCGCCGTGCCCCGTATCTCTGCCACAACGCGTTGGGTGATTGGTGCCGTGGGTGTTTTATGTGTACTCGCGGCAGCGCTGGCACTATGGAAAGCCTTGTCTGACCCTGCGCGTTTCCCGGTATCCAATGTTGATGTGCTTGGCACGCTGGACTTCACTGACCGTAGTGTGCTGCAGTCCAAGGTGGAGGTTTTTACCGGACAAGGTTTCTACACCCTCGATATCGAGGCACTGCGCAGTGCTGTGGAATCCCTGCCCTGGGTTGCCGAAGCGCGCATTGCAAGAGAGTGGCCGGGCCGTGTCAAGGTCACTGTGGAAGAACACGAACCGGCAGCGCGCTGGAATGACGATGGCCTTGTCAGCAAGAGGCTCGAATTGTTTCAACCCCCGCAGCTGTCGCGCGACGATGTTCGCTATACCGAGTGGCAGAGTGTATTTGCGTCCTTGCCTGAGCTACGTGGAGATGCCGGGAGGCACTCCGCTGTGCTTGATGACTACCGCCGCTACTCCGAGGCGCTGGGTGCCCTGGGTTTGCGAGTGACAGGTCTGGTTGAAGATGCGCGCCTGTCTCAAACGATTGAACTTGATGGCAACGTGACCCTGCGCCTGGGGTACGAGGATCACGAGCGACGTCTGGGCCGCTTTGTCGATGTCTACCCGCGCTTCGCTGAGTCCCTGAAATCTGACCCCGTGACCTTTGATATGCGCTACAGCGACGGATTTTCACTAGCTGGAGCACGTGGCCTGTGATCAGTATCAGGACAGACGGGGTGAGTGTCCTTCATTCAACAATGAGAGCAAAAAGCTCCGGGATGACTGCGTGATGGCGTCTGATAAAGACACAGGCAAGCAGATGATCGTCGGGCTCGATATCGGGACCTCCAAGATTGTCGCCATCGTTGCCGAGATCGACCTTGACGGCGAGATCGAGCTGATCGCGCTTGGCTCTCACCCCTCCAAGGGATTGAAAAAGGGTGTGGTTGTGAATATCGACACCACCGTTGAGGCCATCGGCAAAGCTGTTGAAGAGGCCGAGCGCATGGCGGGTGTGGAGATCCGTTCGGTGTTTGCAGGTATTGCCGGTAGCCACATCAAAAGTTTGAATTCGCATGGCATCGTTGCCATACGCAACACCGAGGTCGAGCCCGAAGACGTTGATCGTGTCATTGATGCCGCCAAGGCAGTTGCGATACCTGCCGACCAGCGCATTCTTCACGTGCTGCCACAAGAGTTCGTGATCGACAATCAGGACGGTATCCACCAGCCAATCGGCATGGCCGGTGTACGACTTGAGGCCAAGGTACATCTGGTAACAGGCTCGATCAGCGCCGCCCAGAACATCGCCAAGTGCATTCGACGTTGCAAGCTCGAGGTAGAGGACGTCATTCTCGAGCAGCTCGCCTCAAGTCACTCGGTACTGACACCTGATGAAAAGGACCTGGGTGTGTTGCTCGTGGACATGGGCGGTGGTACCACCGACATCGCGATTTTCACTGAAGGGGCCATTCGTCATACTGCGGTGATACCGATCGCCGGTGATCAGGTCACCAATGATATTGCGGTGGCGTTTCGGACACCGACGCAGTTTGCCGAAGAAATCAAACTCAAGCATGCCTGTGCTCTGCGTCAGCTAGCCACGCCCGAGGAGACCATCGAAGTGCCCGGTGTAGGTGATCGAGGCGCGCGACGCCTGGCTCGTCAGACACTCGCTGAAGTTGTTGAGCCGCGCTATGAGGAGCTGCTGGGATTGGTGCAGTCAGAGCTACGGCGAAGTGGCTTTGAGGGGGCCTGTGCCGCCGGAGTTGTACTTACCGGAGGCACCGCCAAGATGGAGGGTGTTGTCGAGCTCGCCGAGGAAATTTTTCACATGCCGGTACGCCTCGGCGTACCTCAACATGTTTCCGGACTCGCAGAAGTATCGCGAAATCCGATTCACGCCACTGGCGTTGGCCTGCTCCTGTACGGGCAGCAACGTCGGAAGAATCCGCACAGCGAACCTGTAGATACGCACACGGAAAAAGGTTTGCTGAAGCGTATGGCGGAGTGGTTTCAGAGGAACTTTTGACGTGACTCTGCATGACGTACCGGTTCTGCCCGCCTCAACCAAACAAGCAGGCACAGGGTTACCGGGCAGGACCGCGAACAAATGCTCGCGGAGCAAGCCGACGTAGATCGGAAGCAATAGCAATACAGATGTTCAAGACAGTAAGTAAATGGGGGCGGCCGGGCATATCGCCGGGTCGCAAAGAGAACGTAAGACACACAGTTTTATCTGGAGATTAATGACATGTTCGAACTCGTAGATTCAATCAATGACGCGCCGGTAATCAAGTTGATCGGTGTTGGCGGCGGTGGTAGTAACGCAGTCCAGCACATGGTCAGTTCGGGAATCGAAGGGGTCGATTTCATTTGTGCCAACACAGATGCTCAAGCGCTCAAGTCAATGCAGGCGCAAACTGTTTTGCACATAGGCCAAAGCATCACCAAGGGTCTCGGTGCCGGTGCAAACCCGGAGATCGGTCGACAAGCAGCGATGGAGGATCGCGACCGTATTCAGGACATCATCGAAGGGACTGACATGCTGTTCATCACCGCGGGTATGGGTGGCGGCACGGGTACGGGTGCGATTCCGGTTGTGGCCCAGATCGCTCGTGAAATGGGTGTGCTCACAGTAGCGGTTGTCACCAAGCCGTTTCCTTTCGAAGGGTCCAAGCGCATGCACATGGCGGACTCGGGTATCGAGGAGCTGCGCGCCCATGTGGATTCACTGATCACTATCCCGAACGAGAAACTGCTCTCGGTACTTGGCAAGAACATTACATTGCTGGATGCCTTCAGAGCTGCAAATGATGTACTGCGTGGTGCTGTTCAAGGCATCGCCGAGCTGATCACCAACCCGGGTCTGATCAATGTTGACTTTGCTGATGTGCGTACCGTCATGAGTGAGATGGGTCTGGCGATGATGGGCTCAGGTATTGGCCGTGGTGATGAAAGAGCCACTGAGGCTGCCGAGATGGCAATCTCCAGCCCCCTGCTTGAGGACATTGATCTGGCCGGAGCACGAGGCATTCTGGTGAACATCACCGCAGGTCTTGACATGGCCATCGGCGAGTTCGAGGAAGTCGGCAACGTCGTACGTCAGTTTGCTGCAGACGATGCAACCGTTGTCGTCGGTACGGCGATCGACGAATCCCTTGAGGGCGAGCTACGCGTTACTGTCGTTGCGACCGGGCTTCAGCAGCCTGATCGAGCGCAGTTGCGTGCAGTCCCCAACGTCGCACAGCAACGTGCTGCAGCCGGTGGTGGTGCCGTCTATGGTGGCGGACACACCAGTGCACCGACGGGCTATGCAGGCTCTGCCGGAGGCGTACCTGCCAGCGGTCGCTCACGCTATGACAACCTCGACAAGCCCGCTGTCATGCGCAAGACTGCGCGTGGAGCGGCGCCGAGTGTGGGTCAAGCCGGAGTGCCGGCTGGTGGACGCGGCTCCCTTGGTGGCCATGACGGTGGCCAGACTGGTGGCGGCCGAGGTGGGCAAAGCGGCGCCGGTGGCCAGGACGTCGAGTACCTCGATATTCCGGCCTTTTTGCGTCGACAGGCGGACTGAGGCTGGATCGTTGTCGAGTGAGGGCCGCCCCGGTGGCGGCCCTCGTCATGGCTCTCTGATCGAGGGCACAAGTGACTACCTACCAGGCCGTATCTGAACGTCAGGGCCGCAGGGTTGGATTTGAGCGGTGTCACAAACGGCTGAGAGTGCAGGTGTTAACCGGTTAACGCGCTGGCCAGCCGGTTTGTGACGCGCCTCTGCATGTCTGTATTTAAGGTGTATCAGAGGCCCCCTGCAGTCGCAGCTCAAGGAGACTTTCCGCTACCCTTGGCGCCCTTGCAGAGGTTGACCGATCCGGGTGACAAAATCGCGGTCTTCCAAGCAATGGTGAAGTGCAGGACCAGAACATATAAATATTTAGCGCACCACCCACCCTGTTCTACTGGCAAAGTATTAACAAGGTGCTACATATACATATCAAGAGTCTGTGCAAATCGTCGGGATAATGCATCTTCGATGGCTTGCAGGGATCGGCTCCGTCTCTTCTCAGCGGGATATATAAGTGATTCGACAGCGGACCCTAAAAAATACCATTCGCGCCACAGGCATTGGCCTGCACACCGGACGCAAGGTGTACCTGAGCCTCGGCCCGGCGCCGATTGATGCGGGTATCGTGTTCCGCCGCGTGGACAGCGTGCCCGCTGTTGCCATTCCCGGCAAACCCCTGAACGTACACGAAACCGCGCTCGCCACGACGCTTGCAAAGGATGGCGTGCGCGTCTCGACCGTCGAGCACCTGATGTCCGCACTTGCCGGACTCGGTATCGACAACTGCTACGTGGATGTGTCCAGCGATGAAGTGCCCATCATGGACGGCAGTGCAGCACCTTTTGTATTTCTGATTCAGTCAGCCGGCATTCTCGAGCAGGGCGCGCCGAAGCGCTTCACTCGAATCAAAAAGCCGATCGAGGTGCGTGATGGAGACAAGTGGGCGCGTTTTGAGCCCTTTGACGGCTTCAAGGTGCGCTTCACCATTGATTTTGACCACCCCGTTTTTCGCGACCAGACAAAGACGATGGAAGTGGATTTCTCGACCACGTCCTTTGTGCGCGAAATCAGCCGTGCTCGCACCTTCGGCTTCATGAGTGACATCGAGGCGCTGCGTGAGCGTAATCTGGCGCTGGGTGGCAGTCTTGACAATGCGGTCGTGATAGATGACTACCGTGTCCTCAATGAAGACGGTCTGCGCTATCGGGACGAGTTTGTACGCCACAAGATCCTCGACGCCATCGGCGACCTTTACCTGCTCGGCCACAGTTTGATCGGCTCATTCACGGCCTACAAGTCCGGGCACGCACTCAACAACAAGCTGCTGCGTGCCTTGCTGGAAAACGCCTCGGCATCTGAAGAAGTCGTTTTCGAAGATGATCTGTCTTCGGCGCCAATCAATTACGGCCGAGCCCACAGCGGTGTGCGCCACACAGCCGGTCAGGCAGCGTAAGGTCTGCAACTCACGATTGCCGCTCACACGGCGGGTGTAATGTCCGACGATGCACAGAGTCGGGGGTAGTGAGGTCTAGTCCCTGGCTCGATGCAGCACATCGGCGAGTCGATTCAGCGATTTGCCCAAGCTATCATTTTCGCCAGGACTGTCATTGTCTTCGAGATCGTTCGCCAGGGCTCTCAGGTGTGCTGCGACAGAGGGCCCAGGCAGTCGAGCTCGGCGAGGCGCTGCGCGCTCCGGGCGCTTCTCCGGGGGAGCGACGTGCCAACTGATCCGTTTTACGGCGATACCGTCACTGGCAAGGGTGCGTAGCAACTGGCGCTCAGAGAACCGTAGTTTGGCCAGCCAGGAAGCGTTGTTCACAGTCAGTCGTAGCTGATCGTCATCGAGACGGCAGAATACAAGGTGCGCAGCAGCATCGCGTGGCATGGTCCGTGAGACCCGGGCGTGCAACTCGCGGGCCTGTTGAACGGAAGCCAGGGTTTCCGGGTCTATCAGGCTATCGAAGGATTTCATGACCGTGTCCAAGAGCGAACCGCAGGTGCATAGCAAGTCTACCGACAACAGTGGCCGAAGCGGCTCAAAACCGCAGGCAGCGAGCGGGAGTGCTCATGGGCGTACTCGGGAGTCCGGTCATGCGCTTGAGCTGATTCTTGTTGCCATACTGGTCATCGCTGCTGTGGCCTGTGGCTGGTTCGTCGGTCGCACTCAGCCTGTCGAGATGTGGGTCGTGGACGCAAGCTTCACGACAACTGACCCCTTGCAGGATCAGCCTGCGACGGCCTCCGACCCTGCCTCCGCCCCTACCTCCGCCCCTACCTCCGCCTTGGCCACAGGGGCTGTCAATGGCTCAAGTCCGGCAAGCGGTCAGGCACAGCAGATTGGTCAATTGAAGGCTGAAATGCTGCGCTTGCGAGTCCTTTTCCAGCGACTGGCGGAGGTCGCCGAAATCGAGGATGAGGGCGAATTTGATCTGGATTTTGAAATCGACGGGAAAACCGGGGATGGCGAGCCCCTCTCTCGCCTCGATCCCACGTCACCTGATGCGCTGGCTGTTCTGTTTGCGCGTCTGGACCCCATGATTGAACAGGTGAACGCCTTGCAAAGCATTTATCTGGAACGCCGCCGGGTGTTTGATCGCCGGCTATCGGGCAGGCCGCTCGCCGTTGGCAGCATGAGCTCGGGGTTTGGCAGGCGCGTCGATCCGTTGACGGGACGGCGGGTCATGCATCATGGGCTCGATTTTGTGGGCGAGGTGGGTGAGCCCATCATGGCCATCGCTGACGGTGTGGTTACCTGGTCTGGCCGCAACGGCGGTTACGGGCTTCTGGTCGAGCTTGAACACGCAGGCGATTTCAGTACCCGTTATGCTCATAATGACGTCACGTTGGTGCGGCCTGGCGATCGGGTGCGCAAGGGTGAGATCATTGCGACGCTGGGTTCCAGTGGTCGATCCACTGGCCCGCACTTGCACCTGGAGGTTCGTCATCGCGGTACCGCGACCGACCCGGGCTTTTTTATCCGTTGATGTCCAATTTCACTTCGAAGGTTCCGAACCGACTGTCATGCTAGGGAATATCGTCAAGAAGATTGTCGGTTCGAGTAACGACCGTACCGTCAAGAAGCTCAGCCGAGAGGTCGATGCGATCAATGCGCTGGAGGGCAGCCTAGAAGCGCTGACAGACGAGCAGCTGGCAGCCAAGACGCCAGAGCTGCGAGAGCGTCTCGCCGCCGGTGCAGAATTGAATTCGGTTCTACCCGAGGCGTTTGCCATCACGCGTGAGGCGGGAAAGAGGGCGCTCGGCATGCGCCACTTTGATGTGCAGTTGATTGGTGGCATGGTGCTGAACAACGGCAAAATCGCCGAGATGCGCACCGGTGAGGGCAAGACGCTCGTTGCCACCACCGCGGTATACCTCAATGCATTGCAGGGGCGTGGCGTTCACGTCATCACAGTCAATGACTATCTGGCGCGTCGTGACGCAGAATGGATGGCCAAGCTCTACACCTTTCTGGGCCTGACCGTTGGCATCATCGTAAGTGGCCTGTCCACCGAGGAACGTCGCGAGGCCTATGCCTGCGACGTGACCTATGGCACCAACAACGAGTTTGGCTTTGACTACCTGCGCGACAACATGGCGCACTCGGTTGACCAGAAGGTACAGCGCGAACTGAACTTTGCCATCGTCGATGAAGTGGACTCAATCCTCATCGACGAAGCGCGTACGCCTTTGATCATCTCAGGCCCGGCCGACGGCGATAGCGCGCTCTACCACACGCTCAATGCCGTGGTGCCAAAGCTTGCTCGTCAGGAAGAAGAAGAGGGTGCGGGTGACTACTCGGTTGATGAGAAGGGCAAGCAGGTCCACCTGACAGAAGACGGCATGCAGACGCTTGAAGATCTGCTTATCTCAGAAGGCATTCTGGATGAAAACGCAAGCCTGTATGACTCCGCCAACATCGCTGTCCTGCATCATCTGAATGCTGCCTTGCGTGCCCACGCGCTCTTTACCAAGGATGTCGATTACATCGTTCAGAACGGGCAAATTGTTATCGTGGATGAATTCACCGGGCGTACCATGCCTGGGCGCCGCTGGTCCGATGGTCTGCATCAGGCGATCGAGGCCAAGGAGGGTGTCGACATTCAGCGCGAGAACCAGACACTAGCCTCCATCACCTACCAAAACTACTTCCGACTCTACGACAAGCTCGCTGGTATGACCGGTACGGCTGATACCGAAGCCTTCGAGTTCCAGCAGATCTATGGACTTGAGGTGGTTGTCATACCCACGCACCGCCCGATGATTCGTGATGATCGTGCCGACCTTGTCTTTCTCACACAGACCGAAAAATACGACGCGATCATTGAGGACATCGAGGAATGTGTAGAAAAGGGTCAACCTGTACTCGTAGGCACCACATCGGTTGAGACCAGTGAATACCTTGCAGGCCTGCTAAAGAAAAAGAGCATCGCGCATGAGGTGCTGAACGCAAAGCAACACGAACGTGAGGCGAGCATTATCGAGAATGCCGGGCGTTCAGGTGCTGTAACCATCGCCACCAACATGGCCGGTCGTGGCACCGACATCGTGCTTGGCGGAAGTCTTGAAGCGGAATTGGCTGCTATTGGTGCGACAGAACCCAAGGCTGCGACGGCACTGATCAACGAAGGTGTGGGCGCTGATACCGGTACTGAGGTCGCGCAGGATGTCGGTTTGGATGCCGCTCGAATAGACACAATCAAGGCGGAATGGAAGAAGCGCCATGATGATGTGCTCGCCGCAGGAGGGTTGCACATCATTGGAACCGAGCGTCACGAAAGCCGGCGTATTGACAACCAGCTACGCGGCCGTTCCGGACGTCAGGGTGATCCTGGCTCCACGCGGTTCTACCTGTCTCTTGAAGACAGCTTGATGCGTATCTTTGCCAGTGAGCGTGTCAGTAACCTGATGCAAAAGCTCGGTATGCAGGAAGGTGAGGCGATTGAGCACCCGTGGGTGACCAAGGCGATCGAGAACGCGCAGCGCAAGGTCGAAGGGCACAACTTCGATATCCGCAAGCACCTGCTCGAATACGATGATGTTGCGAACGATCAGCGCAAGGTCGTGTACGAGCAGCGCGATGAGTTGATGGCGAGTGAAGAGGTCAAGTCGCAGGTTGCCGAGTTGCGTGAGGAGATCGTTCCGAATATCGTCGCTCAGTTCATTCCTCCTGGCTCTATCGAAGAGCATTGGGACCTGCCCGGCCTTGAAGAGGAACTCAAGTCCATGACCGGTGTGGAGTTTCCGGTTGCAAGCTGGCTGGAGGAGAATCCGGATATCCCTGAAGAAGAGTTTTCCGCGCGCATCGTGAGCAGCTTGTCCGAGGCCTACGACACCAAGGAAGAGGCCGCAGGGGCAGAGGGTCTGAGACGCTTTGAAAAGTACGTGATGCTGCAAGCGCTCGATGAGCACTGGAAGGAGCATCTCGCCGGTATGGATTACCTGCGCCAGAGTGTCGGGTTGCGTGGTTATGCTCAGAAGAACCCAAAGCAGGAATACAAGCGCGAGGCCTTCGAGCTGTTTACCAACATGCTCGATGAGTACAAGACAGCGGTTTTTCAGGTTTTGAGCAAGGTGCAGGTACGTGACCGTGATGAGGCGGCTGAGGCAGAGGCCCAGGCACGCGCTCAACGGGCCGCCTCTAAGCCCACGCAGGTCAGCTACGAGCATCAAGCGGCCGCAGAGGCTGTCGCTTCAACGCCGCCTTCACCGGGCGCTGGTGCGGCGCAAGGCCCGCATGGAGCGGCAGGAGCTGCTGCTGGGCAGACCGGTTCACAAGCAGGTCCACAGTCCGGCGAGCAGGCGCAAGCCCCGACGCAAGCCCCGACGCAACCTCACCGGCGCGACACTCCCAAGATTGGGCGCAATGACCCCTGTCACTGCGGCTCCGGCAAGAAGTTCAAGAACTGCTGCGGTAAGCTCGGCTGAGATATGCCGGTTTCTCTGAAGCTTGCACCCCCGCTGCCAGTCACCGGGGTGCGACTTGCCAGCGTCGCGGCTGGTATCAAGGCCGACGGGTCAAACGACATGGTGGTGATGGCGCTGCCCGAGCGTGCCACCACTGCAGCGGTTTTTACGCAGAGCCACTTTGCCGCAGCACCTGTACAACTCGCTCGACTGCATATCGATAGCCGGGCCGGTTCGATCAGAGCCTTGCTGGTGAATTCAGGTAATGCCAATGCGGGCACAGGTGCCGCTGGCCTTGACATGACTCGAGGTCACTGCCGGGCACTCGCTGAGCGTCTGGATGTGTCCGTAGCGGCTGTCCTGCCTTTCTCAACCGGAGTTATCGGCCAGCTACTGCCTGACTCCATGATGCTTGCGGGTATCGAGCGTGCGGCAGACGCACTGGGTGAGGATGCGCAGCTTGATCAGTGGCGGGCAGCGGCCGAGGGCATCATGACCACGGACACACGCCCAAAGCTGACCTCACGTCAATGCAGCATCGGCGGGCAAACTGTCACGCTTACAGGCTTTGCCAAAGGCGCTGGCATGATTGAGCCGAACATGGCAACCATGCTCGCCTATGTGTTCACAGACGCGGCAATTGACAAGACACTACTGGATACGATGTTACGCCGCGCGGTGGCAACAAGCTTCAACGCGATCAGTGTGGACAGCGATACATCAACGAATGATTCTCTTGTGCTGTGTGCGACACATGAGGGGCCTGCAGTTTCACAAGGCAGCGCCGATGAGATGGTTTTTCAAGAGGCACTGGATGCGCTCTGTCTGGACTTGGCGCAAGCGATCATTCGTGATGCGGAAGGTGCCACCAAGTTTGTATCGGTCAGAGTAGAGCAGGGGGACTCCACTGAGGAGTGCCGCTGTGTCGCGCGTGCTATTGCCAATTCGCCTCTGGTCAAGACAGCCTTGTTTGCATCGGATGCCAACGTCGGGCGGTTGCTTGCAGCGATCGGCAAGGCCGAGGTCCCCAAGCCTGTGAATTCCAGGCTCACGCGTGCATTGGATGCCAGCGCGATTCGCGTTCTGGTTGGCGAGGTTTCAGCCTTCGAAGCCGGAGGTGTGGCACCCGGGTATACGGAGGAAAGAGGCGCAGCAGTATTTGCGCAAGAGGACATTCAAATCACGATACAGCTCGGCCGCGGTGACGCCATGTTCTGTATGTACACATCAGACCTGTCGCATGACTACGTCAGTATCAATGCGGACTATCGCAGCTGATGACATTTGATATACCTGCAAGCGAGCTACCTGTTGTTGAAGTCGTGGCAGCCGTGATTTTTGATGAGACGATGGAGAGCGTGCTTCTCGCGCTGCGCAAGCCTTCGCAGCATCAAGGTGATCGCTGGGAGTTTCCCGGTGGCAAGATCGAGGCAGACGAGTCACACGAGCAGGCATTGACACGTGAGCTGAAAGAGGAGCTCGACATCGAGCCCGTCGAGTCGATTGGACGTTGCACGATAGAGCATCCTTATGCCGAGAAAACTGTGCGCTTGCATGTGCGCGATGTCTTTCGGTACCGTGGCACACCGGCCGGGCTGGAGCAGCAAACGCTGCGCTGGGTGCCTATTCCCGAGCTTGCCGGCTTGCCATTTCCAGCAGCCAATCAGGTGATTGTGGAAGAGCTGGTTGAGGGCTTTCAGGGCTGATAGCTGCCTTTGCACAAGTCAACGATCTTCTCTCGATTGTCGAGATCGCGCATTCCCGCTTGCGTTACGATTCCGGCAGTTAGCACCCGCGATATTGCCGAAGGCGCTGATTGATTCAGTCAGCGAGAGCCCTATAGCGGTGGTGTAGCTTGTCCACTTGTACAAGCGTCTCGTCGATGGCGCCCGTATTCACGATGACGTCATCAGCTACGTTCAACCTCTGTTGACGTGACGCCTGGGTGTCTAGAATCCTCTGTGCCGAGCTCGCATCCATGTTGTCGCGTGCCATGAGTCGATCAAGCTGCACGGACTCAGGCACATCGACCACAAGTACGCGGTCAAAGCGATCGGCTTGATCAGTCTCAACCAGCAGGGGCAGTGCGTACACGGCGTAGGGGTAGCCCGCATCGGCATAAGTCTGCAACTGGTGCTCGGATTCAGCACGGATGCGTGGATGCAAGATGGCGTTAAGCGTCTGGCGAGCGTCGTCATCGGCAAAGACCCTTTCACGCAAGGCTGCTCGGTTAAGTGCACCAGTGACATCCAGCAGACCTTCGCCGAACGTCTCAATGATCGCCCTCAAGCCACTACTGCCGGGTGCTACGACCTCGCGAGCAACGACATCCGCATCCACAACGGCTGCACCGAGCTCGCTAAAGCGATCCGAAACGAGCGTTTTGCCGCTGGCGATTCCGCCTGTGAGTCCGATGAGTAACACGATGAGCCTTCTGCCGGGCGCCTTGTAGCGGGGCGAGCCGAGACTGTCTCATGAAAAATCGGGCGAGTCAGCGCTCGGGAGCGCTATAACACCCCGCGTTCCATACAGATTGACAGGGGTAGCTGTCGACAATCCGGATCAAGCGAGTATCACGTCAATGTGGATCAACGCTTAACCGAGTAACGAGAAATAGCTTTCGGTGAGTTGCTCACCCCACAGCATGGCTATGAAACCGGCCGCAGCGAGGTAAGGTCCAAAAGGGATCGGTTTGCTCTTGTCGCGACCGGAGAATGCGATCAATGAAAGGCCCACGACAGCACCAACGAGAGACGACAACAAGATCACCATGGGCAGTACCTGCCAGCCGAGCAGGGCACCGATGGCAGCCAGGAGCTTGAAGTCGCCGTAGCCCATGCCCTCCTTGCCGGTGATCAAGCGGAACACCTGATAGATGGTCCACAGGATGCCATAGCCCAGAGCTGCACCCAATACGGCCGATTGCAAATCCGTGAACACCGGAACAAGGGCTGCAAGAAGTCCTATCCACATCAGCTGAAGCGTCAGGGTGTCCGGTAGCAGGTAAGTGTCATAGTCAATCATCGTCATGGCGACGAGGTACCAGGTTGCAACGATGCCCAGTAGTGCCTGAGGCGTTGGGCCAAAGTGCCACGCCACAAGAAGTGACAGCACCATGGTGATGAATTCGATTGCCGGGTAACGGGCAGAGATCGGTGCTGCGCACTTCGAGCACTTGCCACGCAGCATCAGCCAACTGATGATCGGGATATTCTCAAGAGCAGTAATGCCGTGCCCACAGTGGGGGCAGCGCGAGCGCGGTACCGCAAGGTTGAAGGCCTCGCCGGAATCACTGCCCGGTGCGCCAGTGATGGAGGCTGTGCCGTCACCGCTGACCGAAAGCGCGTCGGCCTGCGGATGCTCTGATTCAGCCTTGAGCTCCTCCATACCCTCTCGCCATGCCCGCTCCATCATAAGCGGGAGACGATGGATCACTACGTTGAGAAAACTGCCTACAAACAGGCCCAGGAAGGCGACCACGCCGAGCCACAGTCCTGGGTTTTCCTTGAAGGTGAGAAGCAACGCGTTCATCGAGATCCTTGTTACAGAAGGACAAACGGGAGTGGGCCGTGAGGCGCCACTCCCGGTCAGAGCTTGGCTATTGGGTGAAAAGCTGCGCTAGAAAGCATCACCCATCTTGAAGATCGGAAGGTACATACCAATGACCAGGCCACCAATCACTACACCCAGAAAGGACATGATCATCGGCTCCATGAGTGATGTCATTGCGTCAACCGCATTGTCCACTTCCTCTTCATAGTAGTCAGCAACCTTGGCGAGCATGTCGTCAATCGAGCCGGATTCCTCACCAATAGCGACCATCTGTACCACCATGTTGGAGAAGAGACCCGAGGAGGCAATTGAAACTTGCAACTGTTGACCGGTTGCCGCCTCTTCCTTCATCTTGAGGATGGCTTGTTCAAAGACATAGTTGCCAGCGGTGCCGGCAACAGAGTCCATGGCCTCGACCAGAGGTACACCAGCCTTGGACATGGTCGCGAGTGTTCTTGCAAAACGAGCGGTCGATGCTTTGACGATGATGTCACCGAATACCGGTAACTTCAGAACAAGCCGATCAAGGGATCTCGAGAACTTTACAGAACGTTTTTTTGCCTGAAGAAAAGTCCAAACTGCGACGCCGACCCCTGCTGCCATGGCAAACCACCACTTTTGCATGAACTCGGACATGTTGACGATCATCTGCGTGAAGGCCGGGAGGTTGCCGCCCATGCCCTCGAACAATGTCTCAAACTGAGGTACAACGTAGATCAAAAGAATGGTTGTCACGATGGCTGCCACGATCAATACAGCGATAGGATAAGCCATTGCCTTCTTGATCTTTTTCTTCAAGGATTCTGATTTTTCCTTGTAAGTAGCGATCTCGTTGAGCAAGGTCTCCAGCGTACCGGACTGCTCACCAGCTTCGGTAAGACTGCAAAACAAATCGTCAAAATGCTTCGGATGTTTGCGCAGCGCAGCGGTCAGGTTGCTACCACCTTCAATCTCGGTTTTAACGTCTGTGACCATCTCACGCATGGCCTTGTTGTCCATGCCGTTTGCCACGATCTCGAAGGCCTGCACCATCGGTACACCGGCTCCCATCATGGTGGTCAACTGGCGGGCAAAAATGGCAATGTCGCCCGGCTCGATTTTTCCTCCACCGCCACCGGATCGCTTTTTCTTGACCTTCGGCGAGATGATGCCCTGGCGGCGTAGCTTCGCCTTGACCATGTCCATACTGGGCGCGGAAACAAGGCCTGTCTGCTTTGTACCCTTGCGGTCCTTGCCTTCCCATTCAAATAGAAAGGTCTTTTTTTCAGCTGCAGCGGCCATGATCAATCCTTGGTCACACGGTTGGCTTCTTCGAGACTCATGATGCCCTGCGAAACCTTGAGCAAAGCAGACTCTCTAAGGTCCGGGATGTCTTCCTCACGTGCCTGGTCAGCGATATCCATGGCGTTACCACCTTCCATGATGATACGTCCCATGGCTTCACTGATCTTCATCACCTGATAGATGCCCACCCGACCCTTGTAGCCGTTGTTGCATTTGTTGCACCCATTGGCCTTGTAAATTTGCAGTCCCTCGAGCTGGTCTTCTCTGAAGCCTTCCGCGAGCAGTGTTTCACCCGGTAGATCGTCAGGTTGCTTGCAACTCTCGCACAGTCTTCTTCCGAGGCGCTGTGCTATGACCAGAGATACAGCGGTCGCGATATTGAAAGGCGGGACGCCCATGTTGACCAGACGAGACAGGGTCTGAGGTGCGTCATTGGTGTGCAGGGTAGACATGACCATGTGGCCTGTCTGCGCTGCCTTTATAGCAATACTGGCTGTTTCAAGATCACGAATCTCACCAACCATGATGATGTCGGGATCCTGGCGCAGGAAGGACTTGAGCGCTTCAGCAAACGTCAGGCCCGCTTTGGGGTTGACGTTGACCTGGTTGATCCCTTCGAGATTGATCTCTGCAGGGTCTTCCGCGGTTGAAATGTTGGTGCCTGGCTCATTCAGGATGTTCAAGCCGGTGTACAGAGAAACGGTCTTGCCCGAACCTGTGGGGCCAGTGACCAGGATCATTCCGTAGGGATTGGCAAGCGCTTCCATGTACAGACGCTTCTGCTCTGGCTCATAGCCCAAAGCATCGATACCAAGGGTGGCGCTGGAGGGGTCGAGAATACGTAGTACCGTCTTCTCTCCAAACAGCGTAGGGCAGGTGTTAACCCGGAAATCGATAGCCTTGTTCTTGGAGATCTTGAGCTTGATGCGACCGTCCTGCGGCACGCGGCGCTCGGAAATATCCATGCGTGACATGACTTTCAGGCGGGCTGTCAATCGACCAGCCATCGAAAGCGGCGGATCCACAACTTCTTCAAGCACACCGTCTACACGAAAGCGTACGCGGAATCGTTTCTCGTAAGGCTCCACATGAATATCCGAGGCCCCACGCTTGATGGCATCAAGCAGTAGCTTGTTGACAAAACGTACAACAGGCGTCTCGTTTACGCCTTCTTCATCGCCAACATCGTCGTTGATTTCTCCGCCATCAACCTCGAGGTCGAAGCTGTCGTCGAGATCACCGGCAAGGTCCGCACTTGAATCCTGTACTGTTTTCTTCAAGTCAAGTAGCGCAGCAGATTCAATAATGACTGCTTCAACTGACAGACCGGAGGTGAACTTGTATTTGTCCAGGGCTTCGCTGTCGGTTGGATCCGATACGGCAACGAACAGGCGACTTCCTCGTCGCGCGATGGGAACAGCATCGTACTGTTCCAGCAAGTCCTCTTTGAGGAATTCGTGTGGGATAGCATCAGTAGAGAGGCTGCTGATGTCGAAGACCGGGAGCCCGAAGTCGGCTGCGATGAAATGAGTGACCGCAGATGACGACACCCCCTCTTGGTCAACAAGAGCGCTGATGAAGCTGCTCTTGCTGCTTTCTGATGTGTCTGCAGCTTGTTGTGCTACTTGCTCGGAGATGATCCCGTTAGAGATCAGTTTTCTGCCGAGCCCGCCGATGGCGTTGCTCATGGTCGCGTTGCTCCCGAATGCTACTTAGGTTGTCCTTGGGGAACTATCGGCCAATTGTCAATATTCTGGAATCGCAATAACTCGGCGATGGAACACAAAACGGTACATCCTGGAGGTGCAGGGGCTCTAGGAGCAATTGCTCGGTTTGAAATTTTCCTGAAAACCTCCCCCGGCACCCACAACGACGCATGTCCATATGCCTGTGGAAGACCTTGAAAGGGTAATTGTCGTGCCACGTATCCCTGCGCCGGTGTTTCCGTCCATCGTTGCTGTTATTGAGCTTTCAGCTTCGGTCTCAAAGGAGTCAAACCTTGTGGTGCTCAGGTTTGAGTCGACAAATCCGACTACACCTTGTGGATCAGTATCAATCCCGGCTAATGAGTTGGTAGCTAGCGCTACTTCTACTGCTCGCGTGTAGCCAGATAACTCGCTGTAGCTTCTGGCTAGCTGGCTGGTGTAAGTGTGATTTGTATAGATCGGCATGGCTATCGCCGCCAGTATGCCGAGAATCGCTATGACGATCATCAGCTCTATCAGCGTAAATCCCTTGTGTACTATCCGTCCTTGTCTGTTAGCGCACATGTTTGTCACCTCGGAAACGCAGGAGGCCTCGCGGTATACCGCGAGGCCCCATTCTTACTCTTCAAGCATCAATCGCTTTCAGAGGCTTACAATTCACATCCTGTTGGTACGAAAGAGTCTTTCCAGCCGTTTGCTGTTGATGGAGTGATTGTGCAGTCCCAGACGCCAGCGTCAGTACGGTCGAGGGAAATTACTGCTCCTCGTACACCCGGGCTCACAGCGCCGTCAAGTGTTGCGGTAATCTGAGCAACGCCAGCTTGTGACAAAGACGCATCAACTGAAGTAGCGGTACCGCCGGTCAGGTTTGACTGGCCAGTCCAGCCAAGGTCAGCCAGATCATCGGCGTCGCCAGACGTTACAACCGTACCGCTGATAGCGTTGGTTTCAACCGCCGTCTTCAGTGAAGAGATTTCACCGTACAGGCGGTTCATCTGCGTACGGGCAATGTAATCCTGGTACTGCGGAACAGCGATAGCTGCGAGAATACCGATGATCGCGATTACGATCATGAGTTCGATCAGGGTAAAACCCTGTTGTGCTTTTTGCTTAACCATCATGTGGTCTTTCTCCAGAGAAATTAAAGGTAGTAAGTTGCTGTCAAGCCGAACCTACATCTGGTTTAGCGGTCGCAGGTTCTACCCCATGAGTGCATTCACCGTGCCAGTCTTGAAGTACCGTCTGGAGCACAAAAAACACGCTGCGTGAAGAGACCTTGTGCACACTACAGCGAGTAACGTGTACTACGTCACATGGCGTTGTTTAACAGTGCTGTCACTTGTTGACACTGAAATTGGCAACAAGTGACAAAACTAGCTGCCTAGGCAGCACGATCATCCTTGTCGAGGCCCAGTTGCTGAATCTTGTAGCGCAACTGGCGGTAGCTCAGCCCCAGGATTTCTGCGGCCTTTCGTCTATTCCACCGCGTTTCGTTCAGTGCATTGAGTACGTTCGTGACTTCCATTGCCTGCTCAGAGGCCTCAGGTGTCAAGTCTGCTGTCTCTTCATTGCTGCGGCTTTTCGAAGCGCCACTTGAGCTTTCATCGGTTACATGCGTCAGTTCAAGTTCATCAGCGGTGATGAGACCACCTTCGGCCATGGCACTGGCACGGGCGAGAATATTCTCCAGTTCGCGAACGTTACCAGGGAAGTCATGGCTCAGCAGGCGATCCATTGCCTTGGAGTCAAGACTCATGCTGCGCTCAGAGCCTGCGGTCTGTCTGTCCAGTATCGCGCTAACCAGTGCCGGAATGTCCTCCCGACGTTCGCGCAGGGCAGGGGAGGTTACTGTGATGACATTCAGACGGTAGTACAAGTCTTGCCGAAAACTGCCATCGTCTACGCGGTCGGCAAGGTCACTGTGGCTTGCGCTTAACAGGCGCACATCTACGGTGTTCTCACGGTGTGACCCCACAGGGCGGATAGCCTTCTCTTGTATGGCCCGTAGCACTTTGACCTGCATATGCAGTGGCAACTCGGCAACCTCATCCAGAAAGAGTGTGCCTCCGTTGGCTGCGCGAAAAAGTCCGTCCTTATCCTGATGTGCGCCGGTGAAGGCTCCCTTCAAGTGCCCAAACAATTCACTTTCGACCAATTCGCTTGGAATGGCACCGCAGTTGATGGCAACAAAGGGCATCTGGGCGCGAGGTCCATTGGCGTGAATGAGTCTTGCGATGAGTTCCTTGCCCGTTCCGGATTCTCCGGTGATCCATATCGGTGCATTGGTTCGGGCAACCTTCTTTATGCGCTCTCTCAGTGATTGCATGAGAGGAGAGTTGCCCACAAAACGCTCGCCCTGCCGCAGTCGCGTGGCCATGTTTCGACGCTCTATCCTGACAGGGGAATCTGCCTCCAGTGCCTTTTGCCCCAACTTCTTGATCTCTATGGCCTGCGAAACCAGGCGGCGCAATATGCCCAGATCAACAGGCTTGGCAACAAAGTCAAAAGCACCATTGCGCATCGCTTCAACCGCAGACTCTACATGGCCGTGCGCTGTGATCACCGCTACTGGTAGTCCTGGGTAATCCTTCTGCAGTTCAGACACAAACGCGACCCCATCGCCGTCTGGCAGGCGCATGTCGCACAAGCAGGCATCGAAGGAGTACTCACTCAGGAGTGTACGCGCCTCGGAAAGGTTGGCAGCTGCCTGTGTATCAACGCCAATGCGTGAAAGCGACAAGGCAACGAGCTTTCGGATATCCGGCTCATCGTCTATGACAAGAATCGTGCTGATGTTGTTCAGTGTCTTTTCGAAAGTCATGCAGCGAGATTTCCCTCACCTGTGAGCGTTAGTCGGAAATGTGCGCCTGTCGTGGTCGGGATGCAGTCGATGCTGCTCTTGTTGGCCTCACAGATCTCGCGCACGATGAACAAACCCAGGCCTGTGCCGCTATCGCTACTTGAGTAAAAGGGCTCAAACACCTTTTGCATCTCGGAGTGTTCTATGCCTTCTCCGTTATCCATGATGTCTACGGTTGTATACCCGGAAGCGGTTTGCTTGACATCGATCGTGATGAGGACGTGTTTGCCTGAATTGTGAAGTAGTGCGTTGTTACACAGATTCCACATCACTTGATCAAACTGATCAGGGTCGAAGAAGGCTGTCGCTGCCGCTGATGTTGTGCACATCACCTGATTCTCTTTCAACTTGCGTTCGCTGATGAATCTTTGACAGAAATCGGTGATGACCTCGGTTACGTTCAATGCAGTAGGTGCAGCCGGGGGGCGATTGGATACTTGCAAGACGTCGTTTATGATTCTGTCGATCCGGGCAGTGTGCTTGAGCGCGACCTCGCTGAGCCCGTAGTCCTCCTTGCTGAGAGTCTCGGACTCACGGATGAGCTGAACAGCGTGAGATATGGCACCCAGAGGGTTGCGAATTTCATGCGCGATACTCGCTGACAATCGCCCCAGCGAGGCAAGTTTGAGTTGTTGAAACTGCATCAGTATTGAGCTGTGATCCTCGATACGCAGTAGGATTCCGCCATTTGACAAGTTGCTGTAACGAGGCAAGAGCGTTTGTCCGGTGCCAGTCATTGAAATCGGGTGACTGGGGTGTTCGGGGCTTGCACGGTAGTCGTGCAGATCATCAAGCAACTCCGGTGCTATGGCCGATAGGGGGGCCGGCAGGTTGATGAACTCCATTCCGAGCAGAACACGTGCGCTGTCGTTGATGACCTGCACCTGCCCGTTTGAATCTATCACCAGCACGCCACTGTCGAGTTCCTGCACGATCTCTTCGTTCAATCGCGCAATTTGTTCAACGTCCAGGCCAGCACGAAAGACCGTCGGTACGCTGATGTCACGTGATGAGAGCTTGCGTACCGGCACCGAAATCAACCACGCAGCTGCGAACACCGAAGCACCGAGCATTCCAGCGCGTTCAAGATCCACGATCGCGTCTCGGTGCAGGCTTGAGGCGATCAATTCCTGAGTAAACAACATCACGGATGCAATGGCTGCGAACAGCAGAGCCATGCGAGCCGGCACCAGGTGAGAGAGCAGGGCAACGCCGATCAGCAACAAGGGTCCAAGCCCGCTGACGCTGCCGCCACTGGCAAATATCAGCAGACTGATACAGACGATATCGAGATAGCTCTGCAGGTACAGCTGGGCTTCGGCAGAGGGCTGCCGCTTTCGGATCAGATAGGTAAATCCAAGGGCGAGTACGCACCAGAACAGGTGTGCGATCTCGAATAAGATCGGATCTCGTGAGCCCACCACACTTTGGGTATCGGGTGCGTAGTACACGCCGCCCAGCACCAGCAGGACAAAGTAACGATACTGACTGATCAGCAGCAGAACGGGCCAATCGGGTCGCGTATTGGGCGCGACGATGGGCGCAGACGATTTGCCTGTCTGTCGATTTTCTGGCGTCAACCAGCCGTCGTCAGGGGCGGTGTCGGGGAAATAGGGGCGGGCTGGCACGGGTGGCGTGTGCAAACGGAGTACGTGACCCCGCTACAGCATGATTCGCACCATTCGTGACTCAGGCCACATGATCTTGACAGTGGCGTCGTAACACTCAGCTGTCGAGCGCAGGATGTTCCGGATCGGTGGCCGCCAGCACTCGCAAGGTATCTGCACTGCGATCTTCTTGCCCCAGAGCAGTGTAGGCACCCGACAACAGGGCCAGTGCATCGCCAACCTGGCTAGCCCCGTCAAAATGCTCCAGCAGGTAGGTCACACGGTTCACCACTGCGACCATGGCGCCTCGCTCGTAGTAAAAGCGCGCTGTTTGCAGCTCATGGCTTGCCATCTGCTCGCGCAGATAGTTCATGCGCTCGATAGCATCGGGCACATATTCGCTGTCCGGGAAGCGCCTGACAAGCGCCTCGAACTCGGTAAACGAGGCCCGCAGCCAGTTCTGGTTGACCTTGGACATATCGCGTGGAAATATGCGCTCGAAGGCGGAGCCTCCGCGTGAAAAATGCGCTAGCCCCCTCATGTAGTACGCGTAGTCAATACTCTCGCTCTGTGGGTAGAGCTTGATGAAGCGTTCTACCGAGGCGATTGCATTGTCGTACTCGTCTTGTCGCAGGTACGCGTAGGCGATGTCCAGTTGGGCTTGCTGGGTATAGATGCCAAAGGGGAAGCGCGCGCCCAACGTCTCGAAGGTATCGATAGCCGTCAGGAAGTCACTGCGGTTCAAGGCCGATTTGCCGCTGCGATACAGAGACTCGGCGGTCGTTGACGCATCGGAGTCGGCCGGCCGTGGCGTCGAGCACGCACTCATTGCAAGGAGTGCAACGCACAGCACCGCAGTTGCTGCGCGGCGAGCGCTCGTCTTCGGACCTTGGCAAGGAATCTGGAGGTATGGATGCATGAGCCGAGTATAGTCGCGTTCCCTGCCACCCGATCCCGGTCTGCCGGACTAACATCGCGACATGTCAGTCTTGCCATCAGATAGCGACCCTGAGTCTGCGCCTGCTCGCGACCCGGAGTCTATCGCCGCCAGCGTACGCGTTGCTCGCTCGCAAGCGGGCGTACGTCTGGACGCGATTGTTGCCAATGCCTGGCCGATGTATTCGCGCAGCCGCTTGCAGGCGTGGATTGCCGCCGGGCACCTCACGGTCGATGGCAAGCAGGTAGCGGGCAAGTCACGCTTGTCCGGCGGTGAGCAACTAAGGCTTGATGTGCCCGAGGCGGTTCTGGCCGCGATGGATCCCGGTGTGGACGAATCGCGGGTCGTGGCCGAGCCGGTGTCGCTCAATGTGCTGTTCGAGGATGAGTCCATTCTGATAATCGACAAACCGGTGGGCCTTGTCATGCATCCGGCACCGGGCCACGCCAGCGGTACGGTGATGAATGGTCTGGTCCACCGGGATCCCGCGCTCAGAAGTGTGCCTCGGGCGGGCATCGTGCACAGGCTCGACAAGGACACCAGCGGCGTCTGTGTGGTCGCACGCACGCTACAGGCACAAACTGCCCTGGTGCGGCAGCTGCAAGCGCGTGAGATGGGCCGCGAGTACATCGCCATCGTTATCGGTCACCCGCCCGAAACCGGTACCGTCAACCAACCGATTGGTCGCCACTCTCGTGATCGCAAGCGCATGGCGGTCACCCCCGGAGGCAAGCCGGCGGTCACGCACTTTCACTGTGCACGACGCCTGCGCGGAGCCACCCGCCTTGATGTTCAGCTCGAGACCGGCCGTACACATCAGATACGTGTTCACCTGACATCGCTCGGCCACCCCTTGATCGGTGACCCCGTATACCGTGATGGAAGAGCCGAGGCGCTGAATCATCGCAAGGATTCGGACACCCGCGCAATTGTCGGGGCGTTTCCGCGCCAAGCCCTGCATGCCGCGCGATTGCGTTTGAAGCACCCCGTGAGTGATGAGCCGATGAGTTTTTCTTCACCACTGCCGCAAGACATGCTCGACTTGTGCGAGGCGCTCGCCGAGACGCAGGTCCATTCGCGCGCTGACTCGGGGGGACCATGACTGTTATACGGCCTGAGTGGTCGGCCCCCTCGCACGTGCGTGTGTTGTGTACCACGCGTGAAGGCGGAGTCAGCGAGCCTCCTTTCAATAGTATGAACGTCGGTTTGCACGTGGGTGATGATGCTGACGCTGTTGCAGAAAACCGGCGTTTGTTGCGACACGCGCATGACTTGCCCGCTGACCCCGTTTGGCTGCGGCAAGTTCACGGAACGCGGGTTTCGGTTTTGAGCGATGTCATGAGTGACAGTGAAGATGAGCAGCCAGCCGATGGCGCATGGACAGAAGTCCCCGGTGAAGTGCTAGCCATCATGACGGCAGATTGCTTGCCTGTTGTGCTGACTGATCAGGCGGGGAGTCACGTAGCCGCTGTTCACGCTGGCTGGCGCGGGCTGGCCGCGGGCATTCTGACGGAGGCGGTTGCCTCGTTCACTGACAGTGCACCGCGCTATGCGTGGCTGGGTCCTGCGATAGGGCCCACAGCCTTTGAGGTAGGTAGTGAGGTGCGCGAGACGTTTGTCGTGCGCCGCCCGGAGTTTGCAGCGGCATTTGTGGAGGTCTGCTCTGCGGGCCACTCTGCGGGAAAGTACCTGGCAAATCTGTACGAGCTCGCTCGCATCGAATTGGCAGCGCTGGGTGACATTGAGTGTAGCGGGGGGCAATGGTGCACCTATAGTGATGGCGACCGGTTTTACTCTCACCGCCGTGATGGCAAGGCCAGCGGACGTATGGCGACGCTGGCATGGCTGGATAAATAATATACTGTAAATTAACACAGTTATCACTTCCCGAGTGATGACGTGCTGATTCAGTCGTGTCAGCATGATCTTCAGCCTGCATCAGGGAGTTGATCGTGAGCACATTTACATTGCTGGAGTCGAATACCAGGCAGTGGTCATATGCTTCCAGCATCGGTTTGGGCGGCCCCTTAGTCATCGCTGAAGATGCGCCGGATTATGATGCGCAAGAGCACAACTCCAGGGCGGCGGTAGCAACCGAGGCTGCGGGTACAGGCAAACCAGGTGACGCTGTCTTACAGCGTATAGCAGAGGGCAAACACCTCAGGCTGTCTGCAGCGTTCATTGAAGGCGCGCGTCTGTGTGCATCGGATCAACACGCAAGACACGCAAGCTTTGACTCCCTCGTCGCGCGTATCGCCGGGCATCCTGATGCGGATACTGAATATCAGCAGACCACATCAAGTGATATCGCGCTAGCGCCTGCGACCGATCCTGCTGACTTGCGTACACGCCTCAAGCGCCTCGCACGTGGCGCAGAGCGCAATCTGGCTGAGTTGCTGCAACTGCTGGTGGAATTTGACGATGCCAAGCTGTACGAGTGCGATGGATGTCGAAGCATGCCTGTCTGGATGGACGTCTATCTGGGGATCGGCAAAACAGCGGCGTTTGAGCGCCTGCGAGTGGGGCGTGCGTTAATCGATCTGCCAGTGCTTCGATCCTTGTTTTCATTGGGGCAGATAACCTTCTCGCAATTGCGTGAAATTACGCGGTACGCATCGGCAGATACTGACGCTGAATTTGCCGTGGCTGCACTGGAGCTCTCGGTCACAGAGACAACTGAATATTGCCGTCGCTTTCGGCACCGGCAGGATCACAATGAGGACGCAGAGATTGCTGAGCGTGACTCGCGTGATGTCGCTGAGGCGCACGCCGCGCATCGAGCCTTTGAGCGCAGGTCGCTGAGTACGCGCAAGCTCGATGCCTATTCCACTCGTATTACTGTAGACCTGCCTGATGATCTTGCTGCCGAGTTCTTACGCTCACTCGAGCAGGCAGAAGACTGGATCAAGGAAGGAGGCGATAGTGATGCGGGCGACGCTGCTGACGCAAGCGCCGGGGATGATGCAGAGGCGGCTTGTGCTCACCCGGGTGAGCCGCCGGGTGAGGCGAACGTCGAACCCACGCTGCAACAGAGGCGCGCTGATGCTGCGGTGTTGATGAGTCGTCGATCACTGGCCCATGCGGGTGAGGCCGTTGCACAGGCTGATCGGTATCGAGTGCATGTCAATGTTGATGTTCGACTGTTGGGGGATGAGCTGGTGGCGGACGTTGGAGCGAGTGCTGAGGGCGACGTTTCATTGATTGAAAGGCCGCAGGTACAAGGGCACGGCCCGATTTCCCGAGCAACAGCTCGACGCCTTGCTGAACAGTCCGGGTTTACCCTGTTGGCAACTGACGAAGAGCATCAGGTGATCGGCACGTCTCGACAAGCCCCGGTGTTTAGCAAGCGTCAGTTGAGTGCGCTAAGAGGGCGAGACAGGTGCTGTCAGATGCCAGGTTGCGGTGCTACTCGACATCTCGATGGTCATCATGTGGTACACCGCCAACACGGCGGGCACTCAGGTTTGAGCAATGCAGCCTTGCTGTGTAGCAGCTGCCACAGGCTGTTGCATGAAGGAGGATTCAGGCTGCAACTCGTAGGGCCCAATGGCCCTGTGCCCGGCGCTGGTGTTTCAAATTTGCTTGACCGGCACCATGTAGATGCCGAGACGCGCACGCGCGCCCGGTGCAAGGTAGGTCGGATACAGAGGTTTCGATTGTTCGATAGCGCCGGTCGTGAATTGGGAGGCGCCGGAGCTGCGCGGGAATTGTTTACGCGAGGAAACTCGGGGCCAGAGGTCAGGGCGAGTTGTTTGCACGGATAGGGCATCATGCAGGTAGACCCGGTAGTTTCGGGGCGGGCGCATCGCAAACTCGGGTAGTCCAACGGCAGTTGATTCCGCGCCATCAGACCGCACCTTCCATGTAGTCAATCTTAGTTTGCTCGAGCGCCGCATAGTCGGGCTCATGGCAGTGAGCGGAGCAAACCCCTAGTGGAGAAATCGCACATGAGAATGGACAAACTGACGTCCAAGTTCCAACTCGCCCTGCAGGACGCACAGTCGTCTGCGGTGGGCCGGGATCATCAGTTCATAGAGCCCGTGCATCTGCTCGCCGCCATGCTGGATCAGGATGGCAGTGGTGTGCGTCCTGTTCTGGCACAGTCTGGTGTCAACGTCAGCGGCTTGAAGTCAAGTCTTGACGGCGCGCTTGATCGTATGGCCTCGGTACAGGGAGGAAACGGGCAGGTTCAAGTGTCCAATGAGCTTTCCAGGCTCCTGAACCTGACCGACAAGAAGGCACAGAAGCGTGGTGATCAGTACATCTCATCAGAGGTGTTTGTTCTTGCCGCTTTGGAGGATCGCAAAAATCCTGCTGCCGAAGCCATGGTTTCCAACGGCGCCAATCTCAAGGCGGTCGAGAAAACACTTGAGCAGGTGCAGAGTGGTCCTGTGAATGATCCCAACGCCGAGGATCAACGCCAGTCGCTTGAGAAATACACCATTGATCTCACCGAGCGTGCCGAGCAAGGAAAGATTGACCCCGTTATTGGTCGTGACGACGAAATTCGTCGTGCCATACAGGTACTTCAACGTAGAACCAAGAACAACCCGGTCATCATCGGTGAGCCCGGAGTCGGCAAGACCGCTTTGGTTGAAGGTCTGGCGCAGCGTATCGTCGACGGAGAGGTGCCTGACGGCATTCGCGACAAGCGCGTGCTCTCACTGGACATGGGCGCTCTGATTGCTGGCGCCAAGTTTCGTGGTGAGTTTGAAGAACGGCTCAAGTCAGTATTGTCGGACCTTTCCAAGCAGGAGGGCCAGGTAATCCTGTTTATCGATGAGCTGCATACCATGGTCGGTGCAGGCAAGGCGGATGGCGCTATGGATGCCGGCAATATGCTCAAGCCAGCGCTGGCGCGAGGTGAGCTACATTGCATTGGCGCGACCACTCTGGATGAATACCGTCAGTACATTGAGAAGGATGCAGCGCTTGAGCGTCGTTTTCAAAAGATTCTGGTTGATGAGCCGAGCGTTGAAGACACCATCGCTATCTTGCGTGGCTTGAAGGAACGCTACGAGGTGCACCACGGTGTTGAGATTACAGACCCTGCGATTGTTGCAGCGGCCACCTTGTCGCATCGCTATATTGCGGATCGACAGTTGCCCGACAAGGCCATTGATCTGATCGATGAAGCAGCGTCCCGCATCCGTATGGAGATCGACTCAAAGCCTGAAGAGCTGGACCGCCTGGAAAGGCGTCTTATCCAACTGAAGATCCAGCGCGAGGCTCTGGCTAAGGAAAACGACGATGCCTCACGTCAGCGCCTTGCAGATCTGGAAGTTGACGTAGCGGAGCTTGAACGCGAGTTTGCAGACCTTGAGGAAATCTGGACAGCGGAGAAGGCTGAGGTCCAGAATGCCAGTGGCATCAAGGAGGAGCTCGAACGCGTACGCCTTGAATTTGAGGCAGCCAGGCGTGCGGGCGATCTGGGCAAAATGTCAGAGTTGCAGTACGGCCAGATACCGGCGCTTGAGAAGCGCCTGGAGCAGGCCCAGGCTGAAACCGATGACAGGGAGATGACGCTGCTGTCAGTCAACGTGACAGCGGATGAAATTGCCGAGATCGTTGCCAAGTGGACGGGTATTCCGGTCACACGGATGCTTGAGGGTGAGCGTGAGAAGCTGCTGCGCATGGAGTCTGAGATCGGGCAACGGGTTGTTGGTCAGGATGAGGCAGTGGGGGCTGTGTCTGATGCGATTCGTCGGTCACGTGCGGGTCTTTCAGATCCGAACAAGCCCATTGGCTCGTTTTTGTTTCTTGGGCCAACGGGTGTTGGCAAGACCGAACTGACCAAGGCTCTGGCTGACTTCATGTTTGATGATGAGTCGGCGATGGTGCGTATCGACATGTCCGAGTTCATGGAAAAGCACTCGGTGGCGCGTTTGATCGGTGCGCCTCCTGGCTATGTCGGATATGAGGAAGGGGGCTATCTGACCGAGGCCGTAAGGCGTAAACCCTACTCGGTGATCCTGCTTGATGAGGTCGAGAAAGCACATGCCGATGTCTTTAATGTGCTGCTGCAAGTGCTTGACGATGGAAGATTGACCGATGGACAGGGGCGCACGGTGGATTTTCGTAACACGGTCATCGTGATGACATCCAACCTGGGTAGTCATCGCATTCAGGAAATCGCTGCCGATGGCATACAAGGTGGAGACTACGATGCGATGAAGACGGCGGTGATGGAGGTGGTCGGCGATCACTTCCGCCCGGAATTTGTCAACCGTATCGATGAGTCTGTTGTGTTCAGGCCCTTGTCGCGCGAGCACATCCGTCTGATTGCAGGTATTCAGGTAAAGCATTTGGGAGCCAGGCTTGCCAGTCGGGGGCTTGAATTCTCGATCACTGATGCAGCCCTCGATCTGTTGGGTGAGTCCGGCTTTGATCCTGTGTACGGTGCAAGGCCGCTCAAGCGGGCAATTCAGCAGCAGCTGGAGAATCCTCTGGCAGAGAAGATTCTTGGCGGTGCCTACGCCACGGGTGACACCGTGGCGATTGATGCGGCGGACGGGCAGCTCATTCTGGCTGGTGATGCCGCATAATCACGTCGGTCAACAGCTCGGGAATGCGAGGACTGCCGTAGGTGAATGCGATGAATTGCCGAAGTTGCGGTGCTGGGCTTGACGCCGGGCGCATAGACGCAGCGCTTGGCGTGGTTACCTGTAGTCACTGTGGCAGCTTGCATGAGCTGCCGCAGTCCATGGCCAAGACGGCGTCAGAGCACGCATCAGGAGCAACATCTGGCGCCAAGCGCACACGACTGGATGTCGGTTTGCCCGCGCGATTTGATATCAAGCGCGGCGCGGGCAGCCTTGAAGTGAGTTGGCCTGTGGGCCAGGGCATTCAATCGCTGATACTGCTCGTCATCGCCGGCGGATTTGCCTACGTTGGGCTGACCTCGGGGAATTTGTTCATTCTGCCGATAGCCTTGGTCATCACGTACTTCGCCGCGGTTCGTGCAGTCAACCGGCATCGTGTGCGTGTGGATGCGGCTCGCCTTGAGATTTCTCAAGGCCCTCTGCCGTGGCCCGGCGCAAAAAAGCTCGATGCTTCGTCCATTGAACAGCTGTTCGTAACTGAACATGAATCCCGTGTCGAGACTGGCAGCGAGGGCGATCGTCGCGTGGAGATTCGCCGCCACTATCGTTTAAGTGCGGCGACTCGGGACAAGCGGCGCGTGGTGCTGCTGCGAGACCCCGGCGGCGCCCTTCAGGGTTTGTGGCTGGAGCAGGAAATAGAGGGCGTGCTGGGTATCGGGGACACGGTTGTGGCGGGTGCGCATACGCTATAGGCAAACCCTCGGCAGCTTGTTATCTGGCAGTCCGCCAGCCACCAGCGCTGGTCGCTGCCGCTAGTCGTCGCCGCTAGTCGCCCGCAAGAGCGGAGCCGTCTGCGGGCGCTTGGACCACAATGCCTGTGACGTTGTCGGTACCGCCGCGGCGCAGTGCAAGCGCCACCAATGCGTCCAGCGCCTGTGAAGGTGAGGGCAGGCTGAGGTTTGCTTCAAGCTCGGTAAAGGCGACGTCCTTGAAGAGTCCGTCACTGCACACCAGAAAACGATCACCGGCCATCAGATCAACCTCCTGGATTTGTACGTCCAGCTCATCGGCCACACCGATCGCGCGTGTGATGACGTTGGCCGAGGGGTGGTTTTCGGCCTCCTCGGCGGATAACTCCCCGAGCCGGTGTAGCTCCTGGACCAGGCTGTGGTCCTCGGTCAGCTGCTCTAGCGTGCCATCGCGCAAGCGATAGATACGGCTGTCGCCACACCACACCAGGCAAGCACTCTGGTGATGCAGATAAAGAGCGGCAACCGTGCTGCCCATGACCTCGCCATTGGCCGCCTCTCGGCAGTAATCGTTGGCCTTGCTCAGACGGGCCACAATGTCATCGACCGCCTGGCGGGCAGTAGGCTCACGGGTAAAGTCTTGCAGCCGTTCGATGATCTCGCGGCTGGCTCGATCACCTCGGCTGTGTCCGCCCATGCCGTCGGCGACCACCCATAGCGACTGCTCGCGAGCATCAAGAAACGCGTCCTCGTTTACCCGGCGCACATGCCCTACCACGGTCAGGGCTGCTGAAAACCAGCGAGGCGCAGCGTCGATGGATGAGGCGTTTTCGGTCATGAATCTCGTCCTTTCATGCCGGGCAGTATAGCGAGGGGCTGGCCGCTGATAGACTCGCCGCCCTGAAGGCGGGTCATCGCCGTCTCATCTATCGACCGTTGGCCCCCTGCCAGCCTCCATTTGGCGTCCAGCGCTCTCCCGTTTCCTCTCCATCCTCAGACCATGACAGTTCGTACCCGTTTCGCCCCAAGCCCCACCGGCTACCTGCATATCGGGGGTGCCCGGACCGCTTTGTTCAGCTGGTTGTTTGCCCGCCACCATGGAGGCAGCTTTGTGCTGCGTATCGAGGACACGGACCGCGAACGCTCAACCGAAGCATCGGTGCAGGCCATCCTCGATGGCATGGCCTGGCTGGGTCTGGATGCGGATGAGGGCCCGTATTTTCAGACGCAGCGCTTTGATCGCTATCGTGAGGTGGTTCAGCAGTTGCTCGATGCAGGTCATGCCTATCGGTGTTACTCGACACCCGAGGAGCTTGAGGCGATGCGTGAGGCGGCGCGTGTTCGGGGTGACAAGCCACGTTATGACGGTACGTGGCGCGACAATACGGCCACTCCGCCCGCAGGAGTAGAGCCTGTGATTCGATTTCGCAATCCGAGCTCTGGTGCCGTGCTCATTGCGGATGCGGTAAAGGGCCAGATCAGTATCGACAACAGTGAGCTGGATGATCTGGTCATTCAGCGCTCGGACGGGTCTCCGACCTACAACTTGTCAGTCGTGGTGGACGATATGGACATGAACATCACGCATGTGATTCGCGGTGATGATCATGTCAACAACACGCCGCGTCAGATCAATATTTTGTCCGCACTGGGTGCTCCTTTGCCGATCTATGCGCACCTGCCGATGATTTTGGGTGAGGACGGCAAGCGCATGTCCAAACGGCATGGCGCTGTCAGCGTCACCCAGTACCGTGAAGAGGGGTACTTGCCAGAGGCGCTTCTCAACTATCTGGTACGGCTCGGTTGGTCACATGGCGATGAGGAGTTTTTCTCTATCGAAGACATGATCAAATTGTTTTCGCTTGAGTCGGTCAACCGCTCGGGCTCTGTGTTTGATCGAAAGAAGCTGGACTCGATCAGTCAGCAACATATCAAGTCGGCGCCTGCAAAACGGCTTGCAGATGCACTGTCTCCCCTGCTGCAGTCGCGAGGCATTGATGTGAGTCCGCAACCCCCATTGGATGCGGTCGCGGATGCCTTGCGTGAGCGGGCCAGGACCCTGGTCGATATGGCCGACACACTGGGCTATTTTTACAAGGCGCCCACGAGTTACGACGAAGCAGCCGCTGCCAAGCAATTCACCGAGGATTCGGTTGGTTTGATTCAGTCCCTGCGTCAACGCTTGCTGGACCTTGCTGACTGGAATGCTGCTGCTATTCAAGCCGCGATCCAAGATACGGTTGATGAGGCGCAGGTGGGCTTTGGCAAGCTCGGGCAGCCACTCAGGTTGGCCATCACTGGCGTCACATCCTCGCCGGCGATGAACGAGGTCATGGCGATGCTGTCGCGCGACGATGTCCTGGCCAGAATCGATCGAATGATGGAGTGGACAGGAGCCAGCTGAACGATTTGATCGGGCGTGTGTCACTTTGACTGGCCATTGTGTGAACACAATCCTAAAGTTGTTCCGCCAGTAGCTCGTTGCTGGACGTTATCGGCAGTTTGTGGCGCTGGGAATGGTAGATTGCCACGGCGTGCGCCGCGGAAGCCCGGCGATTGACGTAGCCCGTAGGTGAACAATAGGCGTTGCAATGAAACAGGCAGTGTTCGAGCAAGCACGCCGATGTCGAGGCAAGCATGAGCAGATGGTCAGCCGCCTGTTTGCTGAGCTTGTCGGGTACGTGTCTTCATTGATCAGGTTGTGTGTGAGTGTGTTGGGCCCAGCGTTTGTACTGTTGTTGGGCCTTGGGGCCAGTGCTCATGCAAGTGATGTGTCAGCGGCGTTGGTCACTCGGCTTGTGCCGGTAGATCAGCAGCAGTTGCGCGTTGAACTCACCAACACGGGTGAGTGGTCACTGGAGATCGAGACGCGCGATACACCGTTTGATCATGTGCACGCCCACTCGATGCTGGTAGTGGAGCCATCCTCGAAGAATTGGTCGCCTGACAATCGGCTTGAATACATCGGCCGTATCGCCAAGCGTGTGGCGCCAGGCCCTGACGAGCGGCTCGTTCTCTCCCCGGGTGAGACAGCGTCGGCACTGGTTGATGTCGTTGCCAACTATCGCCTTGGATCCGAGACGCGGTACGCTGATGGTATGGAGCACAGGGTCAGTCTGGCGCACTACTGGACTGTTCGTCAGTTAGGTGGCAATACAGTCACGCCACGGTCGTTGAACAGCAATACCACCGCAGCAAAGATTGCTCCGCGGGCGTCCACGGTGATGTCGCTAGCGCGCAGTGATGATCTGATCCTGCGTGCGCGCGCACCGAGTTTTGATGGTTGCAGCGCGGCGGAGCAATCTGAAATCACAGCGGCGGCAGGTGTTGCCGAAGTGATGGTGCTTGATGCAGTTGCAGCACTTGCCAGCGTGACCGGCGAGCAGCGTTTTGGATCGCCCCGATACACCACCTGGTTTGGTGTTTACGATGCGGTACGATACAGCCGGGTTCAAGAGAATTTCAGTGCTCTTGCTTCTACCCTGGCCGACGAGACCGTTAACTACGTTTGTGGTTGCTCCGAGGTGGGTGTGTTTGCCTATGTATTTCCCGCTCGTCCGTATGACGTGTACCTGTGTCCGGCATTCTGGAATGCGGACATAGACGGTACGGATTCTCGTGGCGGCACGATTGTTCACGAGCTATCGCATTTTCAGGTTATTGCCGGTACAGACGATCATCAATACACACAGGCGGGTACTCAAAGACTAGCGGTGTCCAGTCCGCAGCTTGCTATCGACAATGCCGATACTCACGAGTATTTCGCCGAGAACACACCCTTCATTGAAATGAGGGGATCAGGAGTCGCCAGTGATGATCCACAAGATGGCACGGATCTGTTAGTCGCGGGTCAATCGCTTGAATCCAGTCTTGCTTTGGATGACACCCTGACAATTCGGGTGAGTGGCGCAGTGCGCATCCGCGTGGACTCGCTTCGCGGTGATGCCGATCTAGAGATCTGGCAAGACGCGGGGCGTACTGAACTGATCTGTCGCTCTTCCGATGTCCCGCCGTTCTCTGACTATTGTGATGTGTCTGGAGAAGAGGTCTGGGTCGATGTCTACGGGTCATCGGAGACAGACTTTAAAGTGGTTGCCATCGCGGATACGAGTGTTGAAGTCGCTTCATTTGCGCTTGATGGCAGTCTGTTGGATGGTGGCGAAGCGCGTGGTGACTTGTCGACAGATGCCTATGACGCCTTTTCGGTCTATGGTGGGGTCAGTCTTGAATTAACGGCGACATCCAAATACTTCAGTTTGTATGTGTTCGAGGGCGTTGAGACCATCGACGCACGCCTGGTCTGCCAGGCGTCGGCTTCGGTAGGTCTCGAACCTTTGCAGGTTGTTGACAACTGCGTCTTGAGTGAGGGTGGACCGCACACAGTTGTCGTGACGACTGCCGTTGACGGTCAGTACTCGCTGCGCACAAGCCGTGGCAATGCTGAAAACACCGATGGCTCTTCTATCAGCGATGACGATCCCGGGTTTGATTTTCTGGGCATTTCGAGCTCAGGGTGTTCTATCGGCTCACATTCATCGAAGGGTGCCGGTGGTGCGATGCCGCTTGTGAGTGTGTTCATCCTGATGCTGTTGCTCAGGCTGCGCTTCAGGCGCGCGCTTGCCTTGCGATCGCGGTGCGGCAGACAGAGCCGATCGGGCAGGGCAAGGCCCGGTGTGTCATCGTGCTTGACAGTGCCTGCGTTGCTGGGATTTGCGGCGCTGTCTGCAGGCTGTTCCCCAGCGGTTGAAAGGGCGATCAGCGCGCCAGGCGATGCCCCGAGCAGTGGTCGCGCGTCAGGCGCGGCGCTGGATTCCCGTTCCGGAGACGGTGAGGCTGCAGGCGAACCTGTGCTTGCGGTGGGCCTGCACCTGCCTGGAGACATTCAGGCCGCGTCGGGTGAGATTTCAAGTCTCCGGCTGCCGCTTGAAGTGCTGGTCTGGATAAGCAATCCGGGAGAGGCAGCGGTCGAATTTCTACTCTGGAACACCCCGTTCGAGCAGACGCTGTCTGCTGATGTATTCGATGTGTTTCTGGCCGGTCAGCGACTTGCCTACCAGGGGCGGTTGGTCAAGCGAGGCGCGCCACCGGCAAGCGCGTGGATACGTTTGATGCCTGGGCAGCGCCACGAGGCGCTTGTGGATCTGGGCGCAGCTTACGATGTGTCAGCGCCAGGATCCTACAGCCTGATGCTTGCACCGATGACACAGGGCGAGGTCCAGCGTTTCAACTCATCAGCGGCTGTCGAGGTTGTGACCAAGCCCGTGCAGATTGATCTTGTGCTGTAGATGGCGTGATGTAACCCGACTGTTTTGCCGAAGCAAGATGATTTGGGACATGATTTGCGGCCTTGGTGATTGACAGGCGCGCATTGCAAACGTATTCTCGCGCGCTCGGCGTGGGGGCCATAGCTCAGCTGGGAGAGCGCCTGCATGGCATGCAGGAGGTCGGCGGTTCGATCCCGCCTGGCTCCACCACCTTTTTTCGGCGTTGCCGGCTCGGCGAGCGTCAACGCCGCAATATCGCCAGAGCCACTACCGCGAGCAACGCCGCTGCCATGGCGATGTTGATGGCTCGTTGCTGTGCCTGTGGCAGGTCAAATCGCTGCAAGGCTATGCCGGCAGCCAGCCACCCGAGGTGGATTGGGATCCAGATCAGGTTGATGATCAGGAACTTGCTCAGGGTCTCTTGCAGCAGTGCCTGGCCGACAAAGGGAAAACCGGCAAACAGGGTGGTGTTGACTACATAGGCCTTTGGATTCAAGGCTTGCAGGAGCAGGGCGGCTCTGATGCCAGGAGGGCGATCCTTGCTGACAAAGTTGATGCGTGTGCCGACGGTTGCCACGCGCAGTGCAAGCCAGACGATATAGGCTAGCGACAAGGCGGTGAGAACCTCGCGCAATCCGGGTTGAGCGAGCACCGCACCTGCGACTCCAGTAACCACTGCCAGTGCCACGAGATTGGTGCCTATGCACAGACCGATGACATATCGGTATCCCGCCTGTGGGCCAAAGGCCGCGCCAATACCAGCGGTTGACATAACGCCAGGACCTGGTGTGATGATCAACAAGAATACTGCGACAGCAAAGACCAGCATGGGTGCATGTTCTGAGTAAAAATGTAGAGCAGATCCTGCTACAACTGGCCGCAGTTCTCTTGAAAAAGGCCTGTAGCGACCGTATCTCTAGTCTCAGTGGCCGGAGTCTCCATGAGAGCCGGACACTTTCGCTATTGCTCACAACGAGAAGGCTTGAGACATGAAAATTGATTTGACACCACTGTACGCAAACACCGTAGGTTATGACCGTTTCGGGTCACTTCTGGATACCGCGCTGAACAATGAGCGGCATTCCGGCGGCGGCTACCCTCCCTACGACATCGAGCTGGTCGATGAAAATCGCTATGCCATAACGCTTGCCGTAGCGGGTTTCGTCGAGAGTGAAATTGATGTGCAAATTGAAAAGGGCGTATTGAGTGTGCGCGGCAAGCGCGAAGCCAGTACGTCAGACTCACGTTACTTGCACCGTGGTATTGCCACGCGCTCTTTCGAGCGCAAGTTCACCTTGGCAGACCATGTCGAGGTCACTGACGCCAGGTTGGACAACGGGCTGCTGAAAATCGCGCTGGTGCGCGAGATTCCCGAAGCCATGAAGCCACGACGCATCCCCGTTGTTGGTGGGCAGCCCGCTCTCGAGGGTCAAACGCACTCGGAAGCTGCCGAGTAATCATGCGTGACGGGGGCAACCGGCTCGGGTCGGTTGCTCCCACTCGATGGTCCCTGCTGATCCACTATTGGCCGATTGAGCGTGTGATGGTGAATTTGTCCGCCACGCTGTAGTAATCGATCTCATAGGTGCCGGCCTCAACCTGCGCCTTGAGTTCTGCGACCCTGCTGGATCGTTCTATCTCGGTTTCCTCGTCTAGCGCTAACAGAGGACTGTTGCCGGGCGCGCCGAGTGCATCGGGATTGTTCACCGCGGCTCGGGCAACGCGTACTGCTGCCAGGTCCGTGACCGTGGCCTTGGGCCCAGTCGGCTTGCGTATGGCGTATGCGCCGGGTGTAGAACCTTGTTCGGACATTGGGTATACCTCTTTGTAATCCTTGGCCGCCTGGCCGGCGACGCGGATGCTTCTCGTTGGTTTTTTTCTCCAGGGAGACCAGCGCTACTGCCTGGCAAATCCGACCCCCGACATCGTAAATGAGTGTGATGCGGCGCGAACCCGACCGGGGCAATTTCCCCTGAATACTGGGTGCATCGGCGCCAATGGCTGTCTATGAAGGTCGGGGCCTCAGTACGGCTGCCCGCTTCACGAAAAGCAGGTGCCGGGTCATGGCATTTGCCACTTCGGTCAAGCCCTCAGTCTTGCCCGAGTGACCCAGTTCTGATTCCGTGATACGGGTTATTTCCGCTTCGACACTCGTCAAAACTTTGTCTTGTCGTTTCTCTCTTCTATGCTCTGACCACGACCTACTCGCTGGCGACCGAATTCGCCGCACGTCGGATGGAGAGACGGAATGACTGGTAAAAAAGACACGCGCAAAATTCTCATTGTTGATCAGGACTCGGACCACGCTCAGCGGCTGGCTTGTCAGCTCGAGTTCATCGATTACGAGACCAAGACTCTGTCGTCGCACGAGCTCGTCGACAGCCTTGGTGATCTTGCTAATTTCAGGGCAATACTGGCGGCTAACTTCCACGGCATCGTTGACTGGACGCGACAGCTCAAGGCGCGCCACGAGGCATGCCCCCCCTTTGTATTGCTATTGGGTAAACAGCCCTCCGACCTGGTGCAGGCGGATATTGACGAGCAGTTCATCGGTGTGCTCAAGGCCGATATTCGATATTCGGCCTTGTCAGACGTATTGCACAAGGCAGAAGTGCGCGGGTCGGCCAATGTGGAGCCGAGTACCGAGCCGCAACAGAATCCAGAGCTGTTTCGCAGCCTGGTCGGTAACAGCCGCGGTATCCAGCGTGTGCGGAAGATGATCGATCAGGTCGCCCCGACCGAGGCGACGGTGCTGATTCTTGGCGAGTCCGGCACCGGTAAGGAGGTAGTGGCGCGCAACATCCACTATTACTCCAATCGCCGCAACAAGCCCTTTGTGCCCATCAACTGTGGTGCGATCCCGGGCGAATTGCTCGAAAGTGAGCTGTTCGGGCATGAGAAGGGGTCCTTCACCGGCGCCGTGGGTGCTCGGCAGGGCCGTTTCGAGCTCGCCGAAGGCGGCACGATCTTTCTTGATGAAATCGGCGACATGCCTCTGCCGATGCAGGTCAAATTGTTACGCGTCATTCAGGAGCGCTCGTTTGAGCGTGTTGGCAGTAACAAGAGCATCCGCTCGGACGTGCGCATCGTCGCAGCGACGCACCGGGATCTGGAGCAACTGATTGAAGACGGGACCTTCCGTGAGGATCTGTACTACCGGCTCAATGTATTTCCGGTCGAGATGCCACCGCTGTCGAGCCGATCAGAGGACCTGCCGCTGTTGGTCAACGAGCTGATCACACGATTGGAGCACGAGAAAAAGTCCTCGGTGCGTTTGACACCGGCCGCCATGATGGCGCTGTGCAACTACGACTGGCCCGGCAATGTGCGTGAGCTTGCCAATCTGATGGAGCGCATGACGATCCTGCACCCTTATGGTGTGGTCGATGCCGGCGATCTCCCCTCCAAGATGTCACCGCACGGGCGTGCCTCTTCTACCCGTCTGGACGAGCAGGACGTGCCGGCGTTGCCGATGATGCAAGGCATGCCGCAGGTGGCCTTGAACAACAAGCCGCGCCTGCCGCGCGACGGCATCGATCTCAAGCAGCACCTGACCGATATCGAGATTGCCCTGATTGAGCAGGCGCTTGATGAGTGCTCTGGGGTGGTTGCACATGCTGCCAATCGCCTCGAGATTCGTCGCACCACGCTCGTCGAGAAAATGCGCAAGTACGGCATTCAGCGTCCAGAAGAGGTTTCCTGACGCGGTTGATCGAGCCCGAGTCGGTCCGAGGATCTGGCTTGCGCCAGCTCGGGCCGAAGGGGTTCCCGAGAGATCAATGCGCGTAAATGAGCGCCTGATCTCAAATTTACGCATTTCGACTGCTGTAATCGGCCTGCTTGGGCCCTCAAAGTGCCACGTGGTTCAAGACTTGCTCCGCTGACGGTCAACTTACGCGACTTGCCCACTGCGCTTGCAGACGGGTGATCGGTCGCTCTACCGTCTTTGGAGGATCACGCTTTTGACCGCGACCGCCTGTCGTGACTATCGGCTCGCCGGCCTCTCACTCGTGAGGTGCCTTGGGTGAGCTTGCCTGAAGAGGTCTCGGTTGACAGCAGCGCACGTCACGCTGTGTTGCGTCAGCGCCCGGTGCTTTCGATTGCGGTCAGCGGTGTCAAGGGCGGCGTTGGCACGTCTGTGATCGCGGCCAACGTTGCTGTGTCGATGGCGATGCGTGGCGACTCTGCCTTGTTGTTTGATGCAGGCTTTGCGCAAGGGGGGGTCGCGCGTGTCTTGGGGCTGCGGCCAACAGGACGCATTGACAGCGTGCTCAACGGCCAACTCTCGCTTGATGAACTGAGGCTCGAAGGGCCTGAGGGATTAAGTGTGATTGCGTCGCAGTATGGTGACATTGGAATGTCGCGTTTGTCGCATTTTGATCATGCAAGGCTGATCGGGCTCTTCAGTAACCTCGGGGTGTCCGCCGATACCTTGATTGTGGACACTCCTTCTGGATTTACAGACGCCAATCTGGCGTACACGAGCTCGGCTCGCGAGATCCTTCTCGTTACAACCGAGGATCCTGCTGCTATCGATGGCGCAGTTTCTGCTGTGCATGAGCTCCAGTCCAGCTACGACGTGAGTCGCTTTAAAGTGGTGGTCAACCGCACCCGCAGCGCTCACCACGGCCGTGAGGTCTTCGCGCAACTGGAACGCGGTGTCACAGGCGGCCTTGACGTGTTGATCGAACATGCCGGATCAATTCCTGACGATCCACGTATTGCCCAGGCTGCTGCGGCGGGTACAGCTGTCATCGAACAGCATCCACGCTCTGCGGGCGCAATGGCACTGACAAAACTGGCTGACCGCATGGCGCGTTGGCCACGCCCGGTTTCCCCTTCGGGCCACATCGAATTTTTTGTCGAGCGACTGGTACAAGCCGCCGACCCCCACCTGGTGAGAGCTGCAGCATGAACGCACATGCGATGTACAACGAGGTGGTGACGGTAGAGCCTGACTCGGTCGTTGCCAAACACGGCAACCTGGTCAAGCGTATCGCTTTCCACCTGATGAACCGACTGCCACCCAGTGTTCAGGCCGAAGACCTGATTCAGGCCGGAATGATCGGCTTGCTGGAGGCCAAGAAACACTACGACGAATCCCAGGGCGCAAGCTTTGAGACCTATGCAGGCATTCGCGTCAGAGGCGCGATGCTCGACGAGATCCGCCGTTCGGACTGGACGCCGCGCTCGGTACACCGCAAGTCTCGTGAGGCGGCCGAAGAGTTGCGCAAGCTCGAGCAGGGCACTGGTCGTGATGCCAAGGCTCGAGATGTTGCTGACAAGCTTGGCATTGATCTGGGCCAGTACCACACGATACTGACCGAGAGTTCGGCAGCACATGTGTTCAGCTTCGATCAGCCAGACGAGAACACCGGCGAGACCATTGCCCTGCCGCAGAGCGATGAAGCCACGCCTGGTGAGCAGGTTGAGTATCAATCCTTTCGGTCTGCTCTTGCGCTGGCGATCAAGAACTTGCCCGAGCGAGAGAGCTTGGTCATGTCTCTCTACTATGACGAGGATCTCAATCTTCGAGAGATTGGCGAGATCCTGGGTGTGAGTGAGTCACGCGTTTGTCAAATACACGGGCAGGCACTGAATCGTCTCAAGGTTCGTTTGTCCGAATGGACCAAACGCTGAGTCACTCGGCTGGAACGGGCGCCCCGGATTACGACTTATGGTGACTCAGCAAGACGAATGGTTTGTGCAGAAAGGCTCGCGTGTGCAGGGCCCGTTCTCACCGGATGAGGTGGGTCGTTTTCTACTGCTTGGACGCGTGCGCAACACTGACCGCGTCAGTCGTGACGGACAAATGTGGGAGCCAGTAACTCAGGTCCCTGAATTGATTCCCGAGGAACTACTCGATCTGGAATCCGAGACGGGTTGGCAGCGCTTTCTAGCGAGTCACTCGGCTGCGGATGAGCGCGGTGGTAGCCGTGGTGAGGGTGATAGTGGTGAGAGGCGCGCCTCCGAGCCGCCGACGCCACAGGAGCGTGTTCGTGATGCCTGGTTATCAGGACCTCACGAGCGGTCGGTGTCCTCGCGCTTCCTTCCGTGGTCTCTACTCGGCCTGACCATGGCAGCCTTGTGCGTTGCACTGTGGCTGAATGCGACAGCAACTGCTGGAGTGTGAGCTATCTGCGGCGCGGAACGAGCAGACCTGAAATGAACAGGTCAGCCAGCCGCGCTGTCAGCGTGACTGGTCCGCGCATTGCAAGACACAGTCAAACCCACCATCGAGGCTGAGTCTCATGGCTGCCAGTTCCCAAGCGAGATCCAATGTTACTGCCTTGTCCGTTGTGCGTGAGCAACGACTGGACGTGCAGCTGAGACAATTGGAATTCAGTGCGAGTTTGCATCGCAAACTCGATCTTGAATTGTTGTTTGATTGCGTGATGGCAGAAGGGCAGGCCTTCGTGCTCTTTGATGGATTGCGCTTTCATGCCAGCGATCGAGGAGTGGACCTGACCCTCGGCGTCATGGGGCAGCATCGTCAGCGCTTTGAACTCAAATTGGGAGATAGGCCGCTTGGCGAGATAGAGCTGGCTCGGACAAAGGCGTTCTCTGCCCGAGAGGAGCGAGAAGCTGAGCGAGTGGCAGAGAATCTGGTTTATCCCCTGGATAACGCGCTGGCTCATCATGAGGCCTTGTTGGCTGCCATGACCGATGCGCCTACCGGTCTTCGCAATCTTGAGTGCCTGGAGCAGCAGTTACCACGTGAGGTGCGTGCTGCACGACGCTCGGGTCTGCCGCTGTCAGTGATTCTGTTCAGCGTCGACTATCTTGAGTCAATAAGCGAGCATCACGGCACAGCCGTGGGCGAGCAAGCGTGGCGAGCGGTAGCAGACACGCTTGGAGAGTCCCTCCGTCGTACCGATCTCGTCTTCAGGAGCGATGGCGACGCTTTTTGTGTGACCTTGCCCGATACTGATCTTGAAGAGGCCGTAACCCTTGCTGACCGACTGCGAGAGCGCGTTGACCGCTGCGTTAGCCTTGAGAATGTGCGATTCGTATTGACCGCTAGTGCAGGGGTTGCTTCGCTGTCTGATCTGGACAACGCAACACAGTTGCTCGACCGAGCGAGAGATGCACTGTCCATCGCGCATCGCAGTGGTCGCAATCGAGTGAGGTCCCTGCATACAGATGATCAACAATTCGATCCTGATGAAGGCCCGGATGCCGCTTGAAATCCGTTATACTTCCGGGCACGAAGGAGCCGGGTCATCTCGGCAATCAACTGCGTCCCCTTCGTCTAGTGGCCTAGGACACCGCCCTTTCACGGCGGTAACAGGGGTTCGAGTCCCCTAGGGGACGCCATCTTCGCTTCCCATTGGGTTTGACATGGGTCGTTTGTCGTTAGTACTGATCTGCCTGCTCATCGCAGGCTGTGCGTCGCCAACCAGCCGTCTCAGGGCTCTGGCGGATTCGCAAGGATTCGAGCGCGGCTCGGTCATCCATTCAGGCTTTCGGATGACGGTGTTTGCCAACGCACCTTTTTCTGGCAAGTCGCCTGCCCGCTCCGCCGGGATAATAGCCGGCCGCATCAGCAGCCGTGATCTGGCCCGCGACGACGTACTTCATATCTACCTTGAAGGTGATGGAAGCCCGTGGCGGCAGCGCACCATCATCATGCCGGATCCCACCCCGCGCAGTCCGCTGATGCTGCGCCTGATGGCCATGGATGCAAACTCCTCGGTTTATGTGGGGCGGCCTTGCTACAACGGCACATCCAGAGAGCCCGGTTGCGATAGCCGCTTATGGACATCAGACCGGTATTCAGAGCTTGTGGTGAGCGCCATGGCAGCAGCCATTCGGCGCATTGCCATCGAGCGCGGTGAGCCGAGCCTCAGGCTCATTGGCCATAGCGGTGGTGGTGCGCTTGCACTGCTGCTCTCGGAGCGACTCGATCGCGTTTCCGATGTCCTGACCATTGCGGGCAATCTTGATATCGATGCATGGACAGATCACCACGGCTATACGCCTCTCTACGGCTCGCTTAATCCGGCGCAGAGACCTTTATTACCCGCGTCGGTCGCTCAATGGCATCTGCTTGGCGGGCGTGATGCGGTGATACCGCCCACGATCGTGAAACGCTATATCGCCGCCCAGCCATCAGCCAACGCAGCGCAAATCCAGGGATTCACGCATGGCTGTTGTTGGGAGCGTATCTGGCCGGACATTCTCAACGCGGTTATGCAGGGTCTGCCCGACAAGTTACCCGGGCAGCTGTTCAAGCGTGCGGCCGAGATCGGCGTTGAGCTTCCAACGCTGCCAGTAGACGCCCCGGCCAATCTGTAAACACACCATCTGCTCCCGCGTCCAGCAAGCCGATGGCTGTGTCGTCGTTGTTGGCGGTATAGCAATACACACCATGTCCAGCGTCTTGCAGGACGCGCGCTTGTACCGCATCAAAACCCTTTACCGAGCAATGCAGATTGCTGGCGCCCACCGCGTGCATGCCAGCCTGCCAGTCAGTCGGTATCGGGCCGACCAGAAGGGCTCTTGGCAGAGCAGGGGCGATCTGCATGGCGTGCTTGAGTGCGTCCTGATCAAAGCTCGACAACACCAATGTGGCGCTGGCGGGCCACTTGTCCTCGAGCACCGAGCAGATCGCCTCTGTGGTGATGTGGGCTCGTCCGCGCGGCGGCTTGATTTCCAGATTGAGCGCCATGCCGCGCTGCAGGACCAACTGAATGACGGTCTCAAGTCGTGGCAGTGGCTCGTTTTCAAAACCTTCAAATTCTGCGCTGGCGTGCAGTGCATCCAGCTGAGTGGAAGGGGTTTCATGCAACAAGCCGGTCCCATCAGTACAGCGCTCTAGCCGCTCATCGTGATGTACGTACGCGATGCCGTCGCTACTGATATTGACATCGATTTCTACCGCTTTGGCGCCTTGGTCTGCGGCCAGAGACAAGGCAGAAAGTGAGTTCTCCGGTGCTGACCCGGAGGCCCCGCGGTGAGCGATAACCGTGGGAAATGTGGTGTTTCTGTCCATGCCGATAAATCTAGATGCGGCGTGCCTGGCGAGTCTCTCGGATAAAATTCTGACGCATGCGAGTGTACTCTCGATACTCGTTGGAATAGTTCTGTTGGCACACCTCATTCAACTGATTGAGGCGGCAGTCACTTTGGCGAAGGGCCTGATAGGTGGCCTGCTTCAGATCCAGAGAAGCGCAGGCTGTGGTGAGGAGTGTGACTGCCAAACACACGCCTGCTCGCAGTAGATGCCGATTTCGCGACTTGGCGCGCGCACCTGAGATGCCATCGATCTGGCGCACTGGGCTTTCACACGCGATAAGGTTAACAGGCGTCACTTCCAATGCGTTGCGATCCGGGCGGGCTCAGGAGAGTAGAAAGCTCGCTCTTACCTGCAAGCCAGGTCATGACAATTCTTTACTACGATTTACAGTTAGACGCTCTCGCGCCATGTACGCACCGCTTATCGCGCAATGTGTCGCAGGCAAGCGGCGCACATGGCGCTTTACCCGGAGCGCCTCTTTGATGTCAGTAATCGGGCATCCACCGTATTTGCATCACGATGAACAACGAGACAAGCGAGTCGCACACCATGGATGAGTTGTTGCGCATTGCTCAACAAGCGGCAGAGGCGGTGCGCCCTGTCAGTCTTGCCGGGTTCAGGAGCGCACTTGTAGTCGACAACAAGGCGCTCGATCCGCACGCGGACGTCGATCCTGTAACCGAGATCGATCGTGAATGTGAGCGCCTGATAAGGGATCATCTACAGCGCGCAGCGCCTGATATCGCGTTTGTCGGCGAGGAGTCGCAGAGTGAGGCTTCCTGCGGCCAGATATCCGGGGGCCACGAGATGGTCGGTACGTCTGGCGATATCTCTCGCAGGCTGGAGTGGGTAGTCGATCCGATTGATGGCACACGCGCGTTTGTGGCTGGCGTGCCGCTCTGGAGCACTCTCATAGCACTCTGTGATGGCGGCAAGCCGATTCTCGGTGTAGCAGACTTTCCTGCCATCGGAGAGTGCTACCTGGGCATGGCAGGTAAAAGCATCATGAAGCGCGCGGATAGCGAGACCCGATTGCGTGCGCGCGATAAGGTGGCGATGCAGGACGCATTGATGTGTTGCACCACACCGGACATGTTCACTGACGCCCGGCAGCAACAAGCATTTGCTGCGGTGCGGCGCAAGCTGGCCATGACACGCTTTGGTACGGATGCCTATGGTTACGCCTTGTTGGCTGCCGGGCGTGTGGATGTGGTCATCGAATCTGATCTTGCGCCTTGGGATCTGGCAGCGGTGACCGCTCTTGTGAGAGGTGCCGGTGGTGTCGTCAGCGACTGGCGCGGAAATGACGCACTTGGCGGTAGCGTTCTGGCGGCCGCCAATCCGCGTTTACACGCAGCACTTCTTGACGAGCTTCGACCTTTCTTGTGACGCGCTGCTCAGGGACGGTCAAAAAAGGGCCCCTGTGAGAGCCGGGATCCGGCAATTGCGTTCACTGCCACGTTCGCCGGATTGCCGGAAGTGGAGCAACGTGTCAGAGTCCACGGACAAACGGGGCGAGTTTGATGCTGAACTTTTCACCAATGCTATTCACTGTGCTCGGTATGGCCGCCTTGATTGGCGGCCTGATTGGTTATCTGTTGGCGCGGTGGCTACCCGATGAACGTCATGAGTTCGCGCTGCGTGAGCTTGAACAGAAGCACACAGCGGCTGAGCGTGAATCCCAAAGACGCGTTGATGTGCTGAGTATCGCGCTGGAGCACGAGCGTGAAGGCGCAGCGCGAAATCGTCGACGGTGGCGAGAGCGAGAGCTGTCTCAAGCAGCCAAGCAAGAGACACTGGAGTCGCATGCGAGGCTTCAGCAAAACAGATTGGAAGACTTGCTCGCCGAGCAACGTTCTACCGAAGAGCAGCTCATGCGTGCCGAGCAGCGTTCGAGCGCACTCCGACAGGAATACGGCATGGCTGAGCGGGATCGGGCCGGGGTCGCGCTACCTCTACCTGCTGCCGGGGACACAGCGCGTCTACTGCAATCCCAGTTGGACGACCTGACGGGCGATCATTCGGATGATGCCGCTGCGGTAGGAGCTGAGGTGGATGTGCCGTTGCTAGAGCGACGTGCCCGAATTGATCGATGGAATGAGCGGGTGCCGGATCTGCCAGAAACGGAACTACCCGACATGGCCGTGTTGGACGATATCCTTGAAGAACACCGCTGATGGGAGCTGGAGTCGACGAGCCGTCCGGTGCGAGCAAGGGTAGTGCTACACCGTCTACTTCAGGTCCGATGTGGCGTCGCCTGTTTCGTGTTGATTCATCGGCTTCGCAGAGCCTGCAGTTGCAGCTTCGTCAAGAGATGGTCAAGGCCATTCTTGATGGGCGAATCGCCAAGGATTGTCCGCTGCCGTCCTCGCGCTCACTGGCGTCAGAGCTGGGAGTGGCCCGCAATACCGTTGTGTTGGCTTACCAACACCTGGTCGATGAGCACTATCTGATCGCGCGCGAGCGCCACGGCTATTTTGTCAACCCGGAGATGCTTGACGGACGGGTACAGCCTTCAAAGACAATCCGCGCTGATGTTCAGGGTGCGGCTGAGGCACACCCACCGCGACCGGATCGCGATCCCGGTGTGGTCATGGACCTTTTATCGCAACGCAACATTCACAGGCCGCTCGATTGGCAGCGATATGAATTCCCCTTTATTTATGGTCAAACCGATGAGACCTTGTTTCCGGTTAACGACTGGCGAGAAGCGGTCCGCTTGTCATTGCGTGTTGATGCGATAGCCCGGTGGACGCAAGACCGTACAGATCATGATGATGAGTTGTTGGTCGAACAGATTCTCACGCGCGTATTGCCACGACGCGGTGTGTGGGCCGACCCGGATGAGTTGTTGATTACCACTGGCGCTCAAAACGCCTTGTTCTTGATTGCACAGCTGCTGCTCGACAAGGATTGCACAGCAGGTCTTGAAGACCCCTGTTATCCAGATGCGCGTAATATCTTTTCCCTGTTTGCAGGCAAGACCGAGAGCTTCGCAGTCGGAGACGCAGGTGTAACCACGGATGAACGCCTGGCGTCGTGCAAGCTCTTGTACGTCACGCCCAGTCACCAGTGCCCGACCACAACTACCATGCCACTGCAGGCGCGCGAGCAGCTGTTGGCCGATGCTGCGAACGGGGATGTCACGATTGTCGAAGACGACTACGAGAGCGAGCTCAATTTTGTGGGTGCACCGACACCCGCGTTGAAGAGTCTCGATGCGGACCATCGCGTGATCTACGTGGGTAGTCTTTCAAAGACCCTCGCACCCGGCTTGCGAGTCGGCTTCATGGTGGGGCCGCGCGAGTTCATTCGTCAAGCACGTGCCTTGCGGCGTCTGATGTATCGGCATCCTCCCACCAATACGCAGCGCACCGTTGGGCACTTTCTATCGCTGGGCCACCATGATTCAGCCTTGTTGCGTATCTCTCGATCATTCCGGGAGCGCTTCACCACGATGGACTCGGCCCTGGCGGCGCATGCACCCCTCTCTGCCAAGGCGCCTGCCTATGGAGGCTCGTCGTTCTGGGTTCGATTGCCAAAGGGCGTGTCAGCTGTAGCCCTTGAGAGAGCTGCTCTTGGACAAGGTATATTGTTACATGCGGGTGATACCTACTTCAGTGAGCCGCAGCAACACGATGCATGGTGCCGCCTTGGCTTTTCCTCAATTGACGAGTCGCAAATCGTGCCGGGCATCGATCGCCTGGCGTCAGTGGTTGAGGAACTCGCGGGGTCCTGCTGAGCCGAATCTACTGCGGCATTGGCTTGTGTTAGTGCAATTTGACAGTTAGCTGCCCGCTGATGTCTACACGTTTACCGGAGTCTCTTGAATGGCCACTGTTGCATTTTTAGGTCTGGGTGTCATGGGTTATCCAATGGCAGGTCATTTGGCCAAGGCGGGGCACGAGGTGCGCGTCTATAACAGGACCGCAGCCACTGCCGAGCGATGGGTTGCTGAGCATTCAGGCACTCGTCATGATTCGCCTGCAGCTGCAGCCGAGGGGGCAGCCATCGTTTTTGCCTGTGTTGGCAACGATGATGATGTCCGCTCGATTACCTCTGGTGACCAGGGTGCCTTGCAGGCAATGATCGCGGGTAGCTTGTTTGTCGATCACACTACAGCGTCGGCAGTACTCGCGCGCGAGTTGCATGCAGTGGCCGCGAAGAGCGGTATCGGTTTTCTGGATGCGCCTGTGTCCGGTGGCCAGGCAGGTGCGGAAAATGGTCAGCTGACCGTGATGGTTGGTGGAGACGATGCACACTTTGGCACCGCAGAGCCGATCATTGCGCACTATGCAAGGTCCTGTCGTCTGTTGGGTGGTAGCGGCGCTGGACAACTCGCCAAGATGGTCAATCAGATCTGTATCGCTGGACTCGTCCAGGGTCTTTCCGAGGGCCTGCACTTCGCTGAGCGAGCCGGCCTTGACGGTCGTGCAGTCGTTGATGTCATCGGCAAGGGTGCGGCCCAGTCATGGCAGATGCTCAATCGCTACGAGACCATGCTGGACCGGGAATTCGAGCACGGATTTGCGGTTGACTGGATGCGCAAGGACTTGTCGATTTGTCTGGATGAGGCCCGCCGCAATGGAGCGAGCCTGCCAGTGGCAGCGGCTGTAGATCAGTTCTACGCCGAGGTTCAGTCCATGGGTGGCGGACGTTGGGACACAAGCAGCCTGATCGCCCGGCTGCCTGGCGACGATGCGGCGGGCAAGTAAGGTCTCGGCTGAAATCGTCCAGTTGCCAAAATTCTGAGCAGTAGTTCACAGTGCGATGACTCGAGTGTGACTTTCGTTGCCTCGGGGCCGCTAGTCTCTGCATGAAAAGCGTGCGCGTATTTTCCAATCATCTCAGGGCCGTTGGCAGCAGGCGCAAAGTCGGTTTTGTTTGCGCGACAGCTTTCAGCATGGCGCTCTTGTCACTGGGTGTCGGTGCAGCGGTGGATGCTGCACAGCAGTGGCAGTCGGTCGGCTCGACAGACGGCAGCGCCGCAACCGCGCGCCACGAAGCCTCCGGTATCGGAATTGACGGCAAGTTCTACCTGTTAGGGGGGCGGGGCACACGCCCGGTCGAGATCTACGATTCGGCATCCGGCACCTGGTCAGTTGCGCCACCCGCCCCGGTTGACTTTCATCACTTTCAAGCGGTGGCGATCGGCACGGATATCTACGCAATCGGGGCGCTGGTGGGCAATTTTCCAGCCGAACCCTCCCTTGAGGACATCTATGTCTTTGACACCCTGACCGAGACCTGGCGAATCGTAGGCAGTATTCCAGAGGCCAGGCGTCGCGGAAGTGCGGCTGCCGCGGTGCGTGATGGCTGGATCTATGTCATTGGCGGCAATACGCTCGGCCATAGCGGCGGTGCGGTTGCCTGGTTTGATCGCTACCAGCCGTCCACGGGTACTTGGGAGATACTGCCGGACGCTCCGCAGGCGCGTGATCATCACGCAGCCACATGGGTCGACGACGTGTTGGTGGTTACAGGAGGGCGCCGCAGTGCCATGCCCAACGTGTTTGCAGATACGGTAGGTGCAACCGATGTGTGGCGCGATGGCAGCTGGTCATCTGAAGCCGACATTCCAACACAGCGCGCGGGTGTCATGGCTGTGCCCTTCGGTTCGGAAGTGCTTGTGGCTGGGGGCGAAACGGCCAGAGTCGCCGTGAATGCTGTCGAGGCGTTTGATGTAGTTACCGGTCAATGGAGAAGACTGCAAGGCATGCGGTCGGCACGGCACAGCGCCGGTGGCGGACTGATTGGCAATCAATGGCATGTTGTTGCAGGCGCTGAAACGCGAGGCGGCTCTGCAGAAACCAACTCTCATGAAGTGCTCGCGCTCATACATGAGACCGTGCCCGATCAGGACGAGGACGGGTTGACCGATGCGCAAGAGAGTGAGCTTGGCACAGACCCGCTTGTCGCCGACTCGGATGGCGACGGCTTGAGTGATGGTGATGAAGTGAACGAGCACGGCACCGCTGCGCTCAGTTCGGATACCGACCTCGATGGACTCGATGATGGGGAAGAAGTGCAGCTCGGTAGTGATCCTCTGGCGGCAGACACCGATGAAGATGGGCTGGTTGATGGACGCGAGAGTGGGTTGGGCACCAATCTTTTGAGCATTGATTCTGATAGCGATGGTCTGGGTGACGGTGATGAGGTTGACGTGCACGGCACGCTACCCTTGAATGTGGATACCGATCAGGACGGTATCAATGACGGCGAAGAAGTCAGTATCGGCACCGTTCCGACAAACGCGGATTCGGATGCCGATGGCCTTGAAGATGCGGACGAGCTTGCCCTTGGTACTGATCCGCTGAATGCTGATACCGATGGCGACGGTATCGCGGACGGCGTCGACGACAACCCGACAGAGGCAAAGAAGCGGGGTGGCGGAGCCGCAGGGTGGTTACTTTTAACCGGTTTATTGGTCGCTGCACTACGCAGGCGTAACTGGCGTTAGAAAATCGACGTTGATCTTCGGGTCAATCAGTCCGACAATTGCAGGTTGGCGCGTCGTCGCGTCTCCTGCGGAGTTGTTGTCGTGCTGCACCTTTCTGATCTTTCTGCTGCTGTATCACGCCCGTGTCGCCTGTTGCGCGAGAGTCTGGTGGCCGGCAGCTCGTTCGCCATCGTCAGTATCGTCGGTGCTGTTCTTTTGGCGGTTGGCCCCACGCCGGTACTAGCGCAACAAATAGACAATACCTTGACCTTGCCGGATGCAAAGCCCGGCGAGTGCTATGCCAAGGTAATCGTGCCGCCCAAGTTTGCTGATCGCACCGAAGAGGTTGTAACCCAGGAGGCCGTAGAGCGAATCGAATCAACCCCGGCTGTGTTTGAAACGATCCAGGAGCGCGTTGTGGTGCGTGAATCGAGTTCGCGTATTGCGTCAGCTCCGACCGTGTTCGAGGCTTCAACCGAGCGTGTCCAGGTAAAAGCACGCGAGCTCAACTGGACGGTCGCTGATGGCGAGCAGCAGCGTCCTGCCAACCCGGTTGATCTGGAAAATATCGCTACCGCAGGCATTGATCTTGATCGCGTGGAACCCGGCAGCTGCTTTGTTGAATACTGGCAACCCCCTGTCTATCGATCCGAGTTGCAACGGGTGCTGTCAAAAGAGCCCAGCGTGCGAATCGAGATAGCACCGGCGGTCTACGAAACCGTCGACGAACGCATTGTCGTCAAGGAGGCGTCTCAGCGCATTGTTAACGTTCCGGCGATTTTCCGTACGGAGCAGGAGAGGGTGTTGGTCGAGCCTGCGCGAAGCGTTTGGCGCCCCGGTCGCGGCCCCGTTGAACGCATCGATGACACGACCGGCGAGATTATGTGTCTGGTCGAATTGCCTGCGCGCTATGAGACCGTCTCTCGCACTGTACTGGATACGCCGGCTACCTCGCGAATGGAGGAAATACCAGCAGAGTACGAGACTTATCAAGTGCAACGTCTTGTGACTCCAGCGAGTGAGCGTCGCGTGGATGTTGAGGCGGAGTACACCAATGTCGAGACACGCACCCGCGTATCTGAGGCCAGGTTTTTCTGGGTTGCCGATGGCGCTGATGCGGCTGCCGGATCCAAGCCGACAGGTGAGAAGGTCTGCTTGACAGAAAGTCCGGCGGAATACACTAGCGTGCCTACTCAGATAATTGCCGAGCAGGCGACCACGACCGTCACTGCTGTGCCGGCTGAGTATCGGACCTTTTCGGTTCAGAAACTCGTAGCGGATGCCAGCGAGACACGCACTGTTACGCCGGCAGTTACCGAGACAATCACCAGTCAGATCGAGATTGAACCGGCCAGGCTCGAATGGCGGCCGGTACTGTGCGAAACCAATATGACTCAGGGCATCGTGACCGAAATACAGGAGGCGCTGCAGCGCGAAGGCTATGACCCGGGGCCGGCTGATGGAGTGGTCGGCAAGGCGACGATGGATGCCATCGAGGCGTATCAGATCGACAAGAATCTGAATCGTGGCGGTATCACCTATCAGACCCTGACGCATCTACGTGTCGAGGAGGCTTCCTGACTCTCCTGTAGTCTGAACAGAATTTACAAGCCAGGGATCTGGGAGACGTGAGTATGTTGGTCACTTTCAAGACGTCCGCTCATGCGGACATCACGATGTTTGGCACGGCAGCGGTTTCGCTGCTCAAGCTGATGGGGCACAGTGGCACAGTACCCAGTGCCCTGTTGGCAGCTGACATTCCCGATGCGCTTGAGCGATTGCAGGCCGGTATCGCCAACAGTGCTGACGACACACCGGAGCCAGTATCTGACCCTGACAGCGATGATGCTGAACCAGCTCCGGTTCCCTTGGCAACGCGCGCTCAGCCCCTGATTGCACTCCTTGAGGCTGCTCGCGATGCGGGCGAGAACGTCATGTGGGACGAGTAGGCTGACAAAACAGCTGATGCGTGCGTTGCGGTTGATGTGCCTTGACGGTTCGGTCAGCGGACGCACTGTCGACGATCAGTGAAGCAGGACATATCCAAACCATGATCATTATCGTCGGCATCGGTTCGTTCCTGCTTGCCGCTATCGTGCGTTGGTGGATGACGCGGACCTACGCTACCTGGGGCAGCGTCGCAAATCACATCGGTGCCCATGGGCGCGCAACAGCACGACATATCCTCGACAGCAATGGGCTGCAGCATGTAACGCTTGAGCGCTCGCAGGGGCAGTTGAGTGACCACTACATCCCCTCACGCGATCTCATTCGTCTGTCACCCTCGGTCAGTGACGATGCCAGCGTCGCATCACTGGCCGTCGCGGCGCATGAAGTGGGCCATGCGCTGCAAAAACATACGCAATACTGGCCACTGCGCGCCAAGGCCGTGTTGATGCCGATGGCAGCGGCCGGGCACAGGTTCGGGTTGCTGCTGATGATGGGTGGGGGTCTGGGTGGTCTGCCTGTATTGCTTGATGCAGGCCTGGTCATGCTGAGCGCTGCTGTTCTTGTACAACTGTTGACCCTGCCGATCGAGTTTGATGCCAGTCGCCGGGCCCTGGATGAACTGACGCGGCTGAAGCTCGTCGATGAGCATGATCTCTCCGGCGCGAAGACCATGCTGATAGCAGCGGCGCTTACCTATGTGGCGAGCGCAGCCTCGTCATTGGCGGTGGTGGGCGTTTTGCTAATGAGCTTCTTGCGACGACGATGACGCCTCACCTTGTGAGTAGGTATCTGTTTGGATTGAGTGTAGCGACACCATGAGCGGGTTGTTTCTGATTGCCATCGCCGTCGTTGGCTGGATGATCTACCAGAAGTATTTTCGTGCCTTGCTGGCCGAGGGCAAGATGGGCCGAATCAAGATTGCTGTAATAGCTCTCGGGCTTGTATTGTTGGCGCTTGTTGTCACTGGCAGGGCCCCGGCAATATTTGCAGCCTTGGGCGCGCTGATGACCATGGTAATGCGTTTTCTACCTCTGCTGATGCGAGCAGCACCGTGGTTGTCTAGATGGACAGGGGACATGCCCGGCGTTCCGGGTGGCTCAGCCCGAGTCTCTCAGGTGCGCACCGCTACTCTGCTAATGTCTTTCAACGCAGAGACCGGTGCCATGCACGGACAGATACTCGCTGGCGAATTTTCCGGCCGTGTACTGGATGCGCTCAGTGATGATGAACTCGAATCACTACACAGCTACTGCAGACGTTCGGATACCGAGGGTCTTCGCCTGCTCGAATCCTGGCTCGTGCGTGAGCGCCCCGAGAGCTGGGGTGCCAAGCCTGGCACTGAAGGTCCAGGAGGCGCTGGTGCATCGGCGGCGAGTTCTGACATGAACGTGGATGAGGCTTGCGAGATACTCGGTGTGAGCGCCGATGCTGGTCGTGACGAGATTGTTACGGCACATCGCTCGCTGATGGTGCGACTACACCCCGACAAGGGAGGTAGCCACTACCTGTCCGCCAAGGTCAATGAGGCAAAGCGTGTATTGATCGACGCGGCATCACGTCGAAGCTGAGCTGAGTGAGATCGGTTTGCACGTTCGCACAGGACTCAGCCGCGAATGAACGTGCCGTTTTGCAACTCGTCCATGGCTTGCTCGATCTCTGATCGTGTGTTCATGACAATCGGGCCGTGCCAGGCGACGGGCTCCTGAATCGGGCGTCCGGAGATCAATAGAAAACGTACACCCTCTTCGCCTGATGTCACGTGGATCTCATCACCGGTATCAAACACCACCAGCGTCCGATTGCCCGACAGGTCTCGCAAGTGCAACTCCTCGCCCTTGATCTCTTTCTCGACGCGAACACCGACGGGCTTTGATGCATTGCGAAAGTCTGCCGAACCTTCAAATATGTAGGCGAAGGCAGTGCGCCACGCATCGACAGGTATGCGTTTGGTGGTGTTGGCTGGGATGCACACATCCAGGTACTGGGGCTCTGCCGCAATTCCGTCCACAGGGCCGGCAATGCCACGCCAGTCCCCGACGATCACGCGAATGGTGGTGCCGTCATCATCAATACGCTCGGGGATGTCCTCCCCCACAATATCCTGATAGCGTGGTGCGGTCATCTTGTCGCGTGCGGGCAGGTTGGCCCACAACTGAAAACCGTGCATGCGCCCGGCTGCATCTCCCTTGGGCATCTCCTGGTGCAGAATGCCGCTTCCAGCAGTCATCCACTGCACGCTACCCGGACCCAAGGTGCCGGCATTACCGAGGCTGTCGGCATGGTCGACGCTACCTGCAAGCACATAGGTGATGGTCTCTATGCCGCGATGCGGGTGCCAGGGGAAACCTGCAGCGTAGTGTTCCGGGACGTCATTACGGAAATCGTCCATCATCAGGAAGGGGTCGGTCATGGAAGGGTCCCCGAAACCGAAGACACGATGCAGATGCACGCCTGCGCCTTCCATGGTGGGCCGGGAATTGGAGACAGACTTGACGGGACGGATAGACATCGAGTGATATTCCTCTTCGCTAGGGTGCGTACTCTGGGTGCGCATGCGCTGGTAACGGACAGGATGAGGCTTGCGACCTCGGCTTTCCAGTGTCAATGTGGTTTTGAGTGTCAATTCGAGTGCCGGCGTCCTGCTGAATGACTACCCCATCGACGATCATTGAAGACGACCCGTTGAACATGAGCACGTTACACCCACGCCACGGCGGGCAGGTGCTCGTCGACCAGCTCGTACTGAATGGCGTCGAGCGCGTTTTCGTCGTGCCCGGAGAGAGTTATCTTGCCGCCCTCGATGGTCTGCACGATAGCGGTGTCGATGTCGTGAACGCTCGCCATGAGGGTGGGGCGGCCATGATGGCCGAGGCCGATGGCAAGTTGACCGGACGGCCCGGTATCGCTTTTGTCACACGAGCTCCGGGGGCCACCAATGCGGCAGCCGGCGTGCATGTGGCCTTTCAGGACTCAACGCCGATGATACTGTTTATCGGTCAGGTAGCGAGCGATCAGCGAGATCGTGAGGCGTTTCAGGAGGTGGACTACCGCGCCATGTTCGCTCCTCTGGCCAAGGCGGTATACGAGCTGGAACGTACTGACCGCATTCCTGAGTATGTCAGTCGCGCCTTTCATGTCGCAAGCAATGGGCGGCCGGGCCCTGTTGTCATTTCGTTGCCAGAGGATCGTCTGTCAGCGACTGTCACGGTCGCTGATGGCTTGCCAGCGCTGACTGCGTGGCAGAGCGTTAGTGCCGAGGCGGCTGGCAAGGTGGTCAGGCTGCTCGATGAGGCTGAGCGCCCGATGGTCGTTGTCGGTGGTGGAGGGTGGTCAGCAGAAGCGGCGCAGACGCTAGCCGCCGTCGCCAGGAAGCGTTGTTGGCCGGTAGGCGTCTCGTTTCGTTGTCAGGAGTATCTTGACAACAGAGACGAGCATTTTGTCGGTCATGTGGGTATCGGACCTGATCCGCGGCTTGCCGCGCGGGTTCGTGATGCCGATGTCATCCTTGCTCTGGGGTGTCGACTTGGGGAGATGACGACATCTGCCTACACCTTGCTTGAGTCGCCAAAACCGTCGCAGACGCTGGTGCACGTGCACGCTGATCCTGACGAACTGGGTCGTGTGTTCCGGCCGGCACTCGGCATTGCTGCGCGAGCGTCCGAAGTGATTGCCGCTATTGCAGCGCTACCCACTACGGCGTCTTTTTCAGACTCAAGGCGTATCTGGCTGAGTGAGGCTCGTGCTGATTACGAGCAGTGGTCCAAGCCGCCAGAAATCAACCTGCCTTTGCCTATGGAATCTGTGATCGCACACTTGAATCGTGTGCTCGTCGACGATGCGATCGTGTGCAATGGCGCAGGTAACTATTGTGTCTGGCTACATCGCTTCTACCGATTTCGTCAATGGAGAACGCAATTGTCCCCGACGTCGGGGTCGATGGGCTATGGATTGCCCGCAGCAATCGCGGCTTCACTGCGTTTTCCAGACAGACAGGTTGTCTGTCTGGCCGGTGATGGGTGTTTTCAGATGACCATGCAGGAGTTGGCACTTGCGGCAGAGCGTAGATGCCGATTGATACTGCTTGTTTGTGACAATCAGTGCTACGGCACTATCCGTATGCATCAGCAGCGCCGCTATCCTGAGCGAGTGGTGGGTACAACGCTCAAGAATCCTGACTTTGCAGTCCTGGCGCAAGCGTGTGGGGTAGTGGGTGTAAAGGTTCAGACGGTCGATCAGTTTGTGCAGGCGTTCAATCAAGCACTTGATACCGACGGTCCTTCGCTTTTGCATCTGATGACCGACCCTGACGTGCTCGTTCCGTAGTCAGCTGCCAGTCTCGCTGAAGGGACGTGAGTGCAGTTGTGGTCGCACTCACGCCCCTGGTCCAGGGCGTTGAAAGCTTGAACGTCAGGCAGCAATGAGCCCCATGCTTGCCAGTGTCAGGATCACCTGGTGCGCGCAGTCATCGACGCTCAGGTCCTCAGTCTCGAGCACCAGCTCGGGATTCTCAGGCACGTCATAGGGATCGGAGATTCCTGTGAACTCCGAGATCTTGCCGGCGCGTGCCAGCTTGTAGAGTCCCTTGCGATCGCGTCGCTCGCACTCCTCGATGGATGTGGCAACGTGGATCTCAATGAAGGCGCCGTAGCCCTCGATATCCTGTCGCACAGCCTTTCGTGTTGAGGCGTAGGGCGCGATGGGTGCGCAGATGGCGATACCACGATTCTTGGTGATCTCCGATGCTACATAGCCGATGCGTCGGATGTTCAGGTCTCGGTGCTCTTTCGAGAAGCCGAGCTCGGAGGACAGATTTTTGCGCACGATGTCACCATCGAGCAGTGTGACAGGGCGTCCGCCCATTTCCATTAGCTTGACCATAAGAGCGTTGGCAATCGTGGATTTGCCAGAGCCAGAAAATCCTGTGAAGAACACGGTAAAACCTTGCTCGTCGCGAGGCGGGCGTGAGCGCCTGAGTTCTGTGACCACAGCAGGGAAGGAGAACCACTCCGGAATGTCCAGGCCTTCTGCCAGACGGCGACGCAACTCTGTCCCCGAAATATTGAGAACTGTCGCTTCTTGTTCCACTTCATCTGCAGGCTCGTACTGTGCGCGTTCCTGGACGTACACCATGTGCTTGAAGTCGACCATCTCGACGCCGATTTCACTGGCGTGCTTGCGGAAGAGTTCTTGTGCGTCATAAGGGCCATAGAAATCCTCGCCAGCCGAGTTCTTGCCCGGGCCGGCGTGGTCACGACCCACGATCAGGTGGGTGCAGCCGTGGTTGCGTCGCACCAGGCCGTGCCAGACGGCCTCGCGTGGGCCTGCCATACGCATGGCAAGGTTCAATAGCGACAGAGCCGTTGTTGATTGCGGGTACTGATCCAGTACCGCTTCGTAGCAACGTACACGCGTGAAGTGATCGATATCACCGGGCTTGGTCAGTCCCACTACCGGGTGGATCAAGAGGTTGGCCTTGACTTCGCGAGCGGCGCGGAAGGTCAGCTCCTGGTGCGCACGGTGCAGGGGGTTGCGTGTCTGGAAGGCCACTACACGACGCCAGCCGAGTTTGCGAAAAGTGCTGCGCAGCTCGTTGGGTGAATCGCGTCGTGCGCGAAAGTCATAGTGTTGTGGGCGCTCAAGACCGGTGATCTTGCCACCGACGTAGACGTCACCCGCCTGTTCATGCAGATAGGCGACCGAGGGGTGAGCGCTGTCATCAGCACCGAACACCGCCTCTGCTTCCATTGACTTGTCCGGAGTCCAGATATCGCCCACCTCGAGTGTGGCGAGAATCACACCTTCAAGATCGCGCAGCGCGATCTGTTGCCCTGCGCTGAGCTGTGATGAGAACTCCTCATTGACGTCCAGTGTGATTGGAATCGGCCAGAGTGAGCCATCACCGAGACGCATGTCGGTACAGACGGACTCGTATTCAGCCTTGTTCAAAAAGCCTGTCAGCGGGTAGAAACCCCCATTCATCAGGAGTTCCAGGTCGCAGATTTGACGCGCGGTCAGATCCCATGAGACAAGGTCTGCAGCATCCTTTTTGAGCGTATCGACCCTGTCAAACGGAGCGTAGAGCTCTGGGACCGGGGCCAGGTTGTTGTCGGGCATCAGGGATTTACCGTGTGAATCGAGGTTAATGGGGTCACAATCGCGAGCTTCTTGATCGCAAGTTTCGTACCGTCGGCAGTTGCGGCGCAAATTATCATCGGATAGGGTCAGCGGACTTGACGCGGTTCGCGTTGATTAGGCGTATTTGAAACACAAGACATGGCGCAGATACTCAAGGGCAGTAAACCAGCAGCGGAACGGCGTGACGACGACTCCAAAGTACGCGCAACGGTTGAAGGCATTCTTGCCGACATCGAGTCGCGTGGCGATGACGCCGTCAGAGAGTTATCGGCCCGGTTTGACCAGTGGGAGCCAGCCCGCTTTCGCCTAGATGAACACGAGATCGAAGCTGCCATGGCAATGGTATCGGCCCGCGACCTGGCCGACATTAGATTTGCTCAGGAACAGGTGCGTAACTTTGCGCAAGTTCAGCGAGACAGCATGCTGGATGTTGAAGTAGAAACCTTGCCAGGAGTGATGCTGGGGCACCGGCATATTCCGGTGAACTCGGTTGGTTGTTATGTTCCGGGCGGCAAGTACCCGATGGTGGCAAGTGCTCACATGAGCGTGGTGACAGCCAAGGTTGCCGGTGTACCGCGGGTGGTGGCAGCAGCGCCACCGTTTGAGGGTGGTGCACATCCAGCTATTGTCGCTGCCATGCATTTAGGCGGTGCAGACGAGATCTATGTACTTGGCGGGACTCAGGCGGTTGGAGCCATGGCCCTCGGCACCGAGAGCATCGCCCCTGTCGATATGCTGGTAGGACCAGGAAATGCGTTTGTGGCAGAAGCCAAACGACAGTTGTTTGGCCGGGTTGGCATCGATTTGTTTGCAGGCCCTACCGAGACCTGCGTTATCGCAGATGACACGGTCGATGGCGAGATTGTGGCTACCGATCTATTGGGCCAGGCAGAGCACGGGACAAATTCACCGGCTGTGCTGATAACAGACTCCGAGAAACTGGCGAAAGATACGCTGGCAGAAATTGACCGGCTGCTGGAGATACTGCCAACAGCGAGTGTCGCCCGTCAGTCCTGGGAGACCTACGGCGAAATCATCCTGTGCCGTGATCTGAACGAAATGCTCAAAGAGAGTGAGAAGCTTGCATCGGAGCACGTGCAGGTCATGACACGTGACGATGATTTCTTTCTCAATGGAATGACCTCCTATGGCGCGTTGTTTCTCGGGCCCCGTACCAACGTGGCCTACGGTGACAAGGTCATCGGCACCAATCACACGCTACCCACAAAAAAGGCAGGCCGATACACCGGTGGTCTTTGGGTAGGCAAGTTCATCAAGACGCACACCTATCAGCGCGTCCTGACTGATGAGGCATCGGCCCAGGTGGGTGAATACTGCTCCAGGCTCTGCATGCTGGAGGGCTTTGTCGGTCATGCCGAACAAGCCAATGTGCGAGTACGCCGCTACGGTGGACGAAACATTCCATACGGAGAACGGGCCGAGCCTGTGTGAGCGGCTACCATGAGTACACCTCTAACTGATTTCGGCGTTATCTGATGAGTGACCTTCCAGTAACACCGTCATTTCGACTGGACGGCAAGCGGGCCCTTGTCACTGGCGCCAGTCGCGGCATTGGTATGGGAGCGGCTGTGGCCCTTGCTACAGCGGGTGCTGAAGTGGTTGCCGCTGCGCGTTCTGCAGCAGAGCTTGAAGATCTTTGCAAGACCTTGTCCAGGGCTGGTTGCAAGGCACATCCACTGACCCTGGATGTCAGTGATGTGGACACAGTGCGTCGCGTTCTCACTGCCGAGGGGCCCTTTGACATTCTTGTGAACAATGCAGGCGTGAATCGGCCCGCGCCAATGGTTGATGTCACAACCGAAGACTTTGACTTGATCATGGACATCAACACGCGCTCGGCGTACTTCGTGGCGCAGACCGTGTTGCTCGGTATGATCAAGGCAGGCAAGGGCGGCTCCATCATCAACACCTCGTCCCAGATGGGACTGGTCGGTGGTATCGACCGGACCGTCTACTGCATGAGCAAATGGGGTATTGAAGGCTTGACGCGTGCCTTGGCGGTCGAGTCCGGGAAACACAATATTCGCGTCAACACGATTTGTCCGACTTTTGTGCGCACTCCTCTGACCGCGCCTACGTTTGCGATACCCGAACGCGTGAAGTGGATAGAGGAAAAAATCGAATTGGGGCGCGTGGCAGAAATCGAGGACATGATGGGGCCCGTTGTGTTTCTGGCCTCAGATGCCGCCGCCATGATCACCGGGACTTCACTGGTTGTTGATGGCGGATGGACTGCGAGTTAGCGCATACCCCGGTTTCAGTCGGCGACAAGAAATTCACCCTTGTCGTTCACGCCTGACGAAATCAGAGGCTGAGTCATGACCTGGAGTCCGGTACCCGATCCTGTTCCCGGTAATGCGGCGTCTGTGGATGCGATAGATACCTTGATCGTACCGCGCGCTGTTGACCTTGGCGAAATGACAGTACGACGTGCCCTGCCGACCACACAACGTCAGATGGTGGGCCCCTTCATCTTCTTCGATGAGATGGGCCCGGCTGAGTTTTTGACCAATGAGGGCATCGACGTGCGGCCGCATCCGCACATCAATCTTGCCACTATCACTTATCTATTTGAAGGTGAAATCGTGCACCGCGACAGCCTGGGCACGGACAAGACAATCACACCAGGTGCAGTTAACTGGATGAAGGCCGGGCGCGGTATCGTGCACTCTGAACGCACCTCTTCGGAGCTTCGGCAGACCGGGCAACGCTTGTCGGGTCTGCAAACCTGGGTAGCCTTGCCGCGTGCGCTGGAGGAATCCAATGCCGACTTTATCCATCATGCCGCCGATGAACTGCCTGAGCTTGCCGCGGATGGGGTACAGGCCCGTATCATTGCCGGTAGTGCGTTTGGAGAGCGTTCCCCCTTGGAAACCAGCTCGGAAACGCTTTACGCCGAGCTTGTGATGGAGGCAGGTTCCAGCGTTCAGATCGATGCCACTGTTGATGAGCGCGCCATCTACGTGCTCAATGGCGGTATGTGCATTGGCCATGATGCATTCGAGGCGCACCAGCTGGTCGTGCTCAAGCGTGGCGTGCCTGTGGTCATCGAAGCGCAGCAGGCCACCCGACTGATGTTGTTTGGCGGTGATCCGATGACTGAGGCACGCTACATCTGGTGGAACTTCGTATCCTCGCGGCCTGAGCGCATAGAAGCGGCCAAGGAAGAATGGCGCCGCGGTCAGTTTGATTCCGTGCCAGGCGATGTAGAGGAGTTCATTCCACTCCCCGAGAACGAGGGCAAGCCGCGACGTGCTACGGGAGCAACCGAGGACTAGCTTTTGCCCAGCAGTATCTTGTCCATTACGCGTGTCGAGACCAGGCGTTTGATGACGGCGGCAAATCGGGTGGGGGCTGTGATTCTGTAGCGCGCCTTGGGGCGCTTGCTTTCCAGTGCATGCACAAGCTCTTTGGTCACTGCTGCGGGAGGCAGTTCAAATCGGTCCTTCGCTCTTCCCGGGGTATACAGGCGAGGCATCAGCTGAGAGCGGTAGGCTGTCTCTTCTCTTGCCTCGCTCAAATTGATCCAGCGCTCGAAGTGGGCGATCGAGTTCTCTCGAATGTTTGTACCGATCGGGCCGGGTTGAATGAGCACTACTTCTATCCCGGTATCGTTCAGCTCAAGACGTAGTGTGTCAGCAAGCCCCTCCATGGCGAATTTAGTCGAGTTGTAGGCACCACGCCATGGCATTGCTGCAAAGCCGAGTACTGAAGAGCACAACACGATACGACCGCTTCCACGGCCATTGTCAGCTGCTCGCATGGCAGGCAATACGGCATTGACCAATTCAAACGGTCCGAAAAGATTCGTCTCGAAGATGGCACGCAGCGCATCACGAGGTAAATCTTCAACGCGCCCCGGAATGGCGTAGGCACCATTGGCAAACACGGCATCGATTGTTCCGCCAGTCGCCTCCAGCACCGCATGGGTTGCCGCGTGTATTGAGGCAGGATCATCATGATCGAGTCTGAGACTGGTCAAACCCTCAGCGCCAAGTCGCTCAACATCCTTTTCTTTTCGGCAACTGGCAAACACCTGCCAACCGCGTGCCTGCAGGGTCCTCGCGGCATCAAGGCCGATGCCGCTGGAGCAACCGGTGATGAGAATGGATTGAGTCATTGGAGTACAGTTGCTGAATCAGCGCGATTTGTCGAGTGCAGGCCTGGCTGGCATTGGATTGTCATACACGATACGCTATGCAGTCGTGGCAGGATGCTGCGATTAACTACGCGGCGGCAATCTCTACGATTGAAACGGCCGTCCTGACGCATGGAGGCGTTATGAAGACTCAACACACATGTTTTGCACTGATCACTCTTGTACTGAGTGCTTGCGAGAATCCTGACTCGACACCGGAGCTCGATACTCAACCTGACATACCCGAGTTCCCGCCAAGCACAGAGGTGCTTGAACCTGATTCGACACTATTATCGCGCCTCTACACAGAGCGTGAGTCTGGTGGTACCACCGAGCATTGGTATTGCAGCTCATCACTGACCGAGATACCCGTGGCCTACCTGTTTCCAGGTGATGCGGCCGGTGATGCTGTCAAGGATTCAGTCAACTCTGGCATCTATGTGGCGATTCATCCCGGGCAGGGCTTTGAAGCGAGTTTTTCCTACGAGCTGCTGGATGATCAAACGGTCCTGCTCGACTACGCCGATCAGCCTGTTCAGGAAACACTTTCTGACATTCAATTTGAGGGAAGTGAGCGCTGGTCAGGGGAGAGCAGTACGGATGCTTCCCTGATGTGTGAGAGCCGGAAGGTTTCGGTGCCCGCGCTGTAGTGTCCCGCTGTACCACAGCTCGGATTCGATGAGGTAATGTGGGCGTACACAGCCAAGTTCATCTTGGGGTCAGGCCTCAAGGCGGGCACAGGCTGCTGTGGCCTTGCATATCGCTATCGTGATCACTTGGAACCTGCATGAAAACTTCGACCGATGCCATTCTCACGACGCACGTGGGATCCTTGCCGCGCCCCAAGGACGTAACTGATCTGGTCTTTGCACAGGAGCAGGGCAAGGAGATCGACAGCGTCGAGTTTGAGAGCGTCATATCGCGTTCGGTCGGTGACACGCTTGCAAAACAAAAGCAGGCTGGTATCTCCTTGCCTTCGGATGGAGAGATGAGCAAGATATCCTACGCCACCTACATCAAGGATCGTCTGACAGGCTTCGAGGGCGACAGTCCGCGACGAGCCCCGGCAGATCTGAAGCAGTTCCCGGGCTTTCTGGAGCGCCAGGCCAAGGGTGGTGGTACACCGACCTACCGACGACCTCAGTGTGTTGGTCCGATCGAGGTCAAAAACCTCGAGCCGTTGCACGATGACATTCGCTGGATGCAAGCGGCCATGCAGGAGCACGGCTTTGAGGAGGGCTTCATGAACTCGGCAACGCCCGGCGTCATCGCCTTGTTTCAACCTTCGCAATACCATGCCAATCATCAGGATTATCTGGAGGATGTTGCAGAGGCCATGCGGCATGAGTACGAGGCGATTGTGGCCTCCGGATTGATTCTGCAACTGGACAGTCCGGATCTGGGTCTGGGGCGGCATATGATGTTCCCGGATCTGTCTGATGAAGAGTTTGTCCGACAAGCCGAGGTGCACGTGGAAGTGCTCAACCATGCCTTGCGAAATGTACCCGGCGACCGTGTACGTATGCACGTGTGCTGGGGCAACTATGAGGGGCCGCATATTTGCGATATCGCGCTGGCCAAGGTGCTTCCGGTGGTGCTCAAGGCCAAGCCTCGCGGGTTGTTGTTCGAGACCTCCAATCCACGTCATTCACATGAGTGGCGAGCCTGGCAGGAGCACGATATTCCAGATGACTACATCCTGATACCCGGTGTCATTGATTCAACCACCAACTTTGTCGAACATCCCCAGCTCGTCGCAGACCGCATTCAGCGCTATGCGGATCTGGTAGGTCGGGAGCGCGTCATCGCAGGCACCGACTGTGGCTTTGCAACCTTCGCGGGTTTTGGTGCCGTGGATGCTGACATTGTATGGGCCAAACTTGCGAGTCTGAGTGAGGGCGCCGCCATGGCCTCCGAGGCGCTGTGGAGTTAGTATCTGTTGAGATAGTGCTCATGTTTCGCTGTAAAAACCCCTGGAGTCTCTCGAACTGAACGTCAGCAACAGCGGTAGCACCGAGGGCATCAATGAGTCCATGCGCGCCAACGTGCGTCGCTACCCATGGTTTGTTGCCGCGGCTAGCTTCTCGCCGTGGTTGCCCGTCTTTTTTCTGTATTTTTCCGCGCAAGTCGGCTTTGACGAGGCCATCACCTTGTCAGCTGTGTACTACCTGTCTGTCGTGTTGCTGGAGGTGCCGTCAGGCTATATTTCAGACAGGGTGGGACGCAGGCCTACGCTGGTCGTCGCTTCAGTCAGTCTGATGCTTGCATATCTAGGCTTTGCCGGCGCCTCCTCGTTCGAGACGTTTGCCTTGTGTCAGGTATTGCTGGCTGCTGGCATCGCATTTCAATCAGGTAGTGATTCCGCGCTCTTGCACGACTCGCTAGCAGCAACAGGCGAGACAGATACCTATGCAAGAGAAGAGGCTCGTTCACGTAGCGTATCGCTGGCCAGTACCAGTGCCTCGTGTGTGCTGGGTGGTTTGCTGGGCAGTATGGCGCTGTGGCTACCCTATGTTCTCGCTGCAGCAAGCTCAGTGCTTGCATTGACGCTTGCATGGCGCTTTGCCGAGCCTTCTGTTGAACGTAGCAATGCCGTAACGCTGAAGCGTCAGGTGCGTGCAGTCGCACTGAGATTCAGCGACAGTCTACTGCTTTGGTTGATGCTGTGGTACGTGCTGGCATTCTCACTCGCACATGTACCTTTTGAGTTCTATCAACCATGGCTACGCTTGCTTGGAGAAAGCGGCTCACAACTCGGGCAGTGGCTTGCTGGAGGTAATCGTACGCCGATCGTGTCCGGCTTTGTCATGGGATTGTCGATGTTCGGCGGCATGCTCGGCGCCATGGTGTCACTGGCCATTGCCAAGCGGATAAGTTTGCCGACTTTGCTACTACTCGCAAACGTCATTCAACTGCTAATCGCCGCCGGCCTCGCCATCTGGTTACATCCGGTCGCGCTGATACTGGTGCTCGTACGCAATTTTGGTATGAATATGACACATGCACCCTTGATGGCAGCCATCGCTCCGCGAATCGACGCATCCGAGCGAGCTACGTGGCTTTCCTTGCAGAGCCTGTTAGGCAGACTTGGATTTGCGATCGTGATGTTTGGCTTGTCAGCCTACGTAGGAGAGAGCCTTGCATGGTCAGCGCTGTCACGCATGCTGGTGTCGACCGTAATTGTCGGCAGCATCATGGCGGTGCTGATCTGGTTGATGGGCAGATCAGTTGGTGGTCAGACCAGCCGCTAATCTGGGTGCAGCGCTTGGTGGTGATACGGGTGTACAGGCTGTAGCCCACTATGTGATGTCCTTGTCTGACAGCAATCATGATGCAACCCTGGCCCAACAGGGTAGCGCGCGCTTTGCTGTCTGCTCCGCCTGTCATGGGGCAGACGGGGCAGGTAATCCTGTGATCGGTGCGCCGAATCTCACGGATGATATATGGCTACACGGCGGCTCTATTGAGTCGATCAAACATGCCATCAACAACGGTCTGCAAAACACTATGCCGGCGAATGGTCGTGACCGCTTGCACATCGAGCCTGCAGGTGACGCCTGGCGTCTGGTCAGCCCGGTCGTTAGATTGGAGTCACTTGGTTCGGTAGATAGTGAGCCGGCAGAGTTTGCTGTGCCCGGTGTCACGTCATTAGCACACAGGACCACTGCATAGAAATGACGAGGACAAGGCGCTTGGCTTGCCTGTTGTATGCCGTGTTGCCAATGATGCCGCTGTCACTTGGCTGAAGCTGCCATGCGCTGCTTGCAGGCTTTTTCGCCTTGCTGAACCTGCCAATGGATACCTTAACGACTCACTCTCGGACGCATTGGCAGCCATGGAGGGATCACGATTGCCGTTCAAGACAGTATTCGATCATCAGCCCTTGCCGGAAGTTCCTGCAACACTGCGTGCAAAGGTTCGCAACTGGTCAAATGTGACGGGCGAGCTCGATACGTCAGCTGAGCAGGACTACCGGTGGGTTCCCCGATAGAAGATCATTTGCCCCTGTCGCTCTACTCCATGTCAGCCGAGGGTGAGCTGCAGTGCAGCGTTCTGATAGAGCCTTGCTCAACGCTCACTGCCGCAGACTGGATTGTCGACAATCAGCATTACAGGTTACTTGCTGACGAGAGTGTGGAACTCCTGCATAAATTTCAAGTCCATGTTGTGCCTGAACACGGGCGGTCTTGAGTTTTGTACATGCGATTTGTCAGAGCGAACGTTTATCTGTCTGGTGATATTTTTTCAGCAGTGAGGCGTCGGGATTCAGGTCCCCAAGTATTGTGAGCATCTCGACTCACGATGTAGCTCTGTCGCTGGAGTCTGAGCTTGACGCGTTGTGGCGATTTGGGTTGCGCCTTACGGCTAACTCCGACGATGCTGCAGACCTGGTACAGCGCACCTGCGTGCGGGCACTGGAGCAGCGGCACAAGTACTCGGCTCAGGGAAAGTTTTGCAGCTGGTTATTTCAGATACAACATCGAATCTGGCTCAACGAGCTGCGGTCACGTAAGATCAGAGCTCGCGATTCGCTCGATACGACCTGCACAACGACGGAGTCGGCGTCGGGTAAGGTCTTCTCGCTAGATGCGGAAGAGTCATCCGATATTGCAGAAACACAGGTTTTTCTAGATCAGGTGTTCGGCGCCGTGGAACGGCTGCCGGAGGCGCAACGAATGGTCGTAGAGCTTGTGCTGGTGGAGGAGTGTACGTATCAGGAAGCGGCTGATATTTTGCACATACCCATCGGCACAGTGATGAGTCGTCTTGCCAGAGCTCGCGTTGCTATCGGAAAGTTCCAGTTTGAAAGTGAGCGCACGAGTCAAACATCCAAAGTGACAAGAGTCGAGTATGTAGTATGACTATCACCAATGATGTTCTTGTCCTATACGCAGACAATCGCCTGAGCGACGAGCGCAAGGCGTATCCTGTCGATTCCGCAGCACACGATGCCGACCTGGCCGAAACTCTAGCGGCGCTTGATGCGTCACATCTGCCGTACAAGACTGCGTTCGAGAACAAGGCTCTTTCGCCACTACCTGAAAAGTTGCGGATTGATGTAGAGAATCTCGCATGCGCCGAGCTCTCTGGCGCCTCGGCGATTCATGGCGATTTGAACGTTGCATCAAGCTGGATCGAAGGCAATCAGCGCCTTTTTATCGTCACAGAAGAGTTTGCCAAGAACATACAGGCCCTTTATGACGGAGCTCGAAGAGCATTCCTCGAGGCATAGCCGGGTCGCAGCATTGATATAAATAAATCGTCATTAAATACTTTGCGCGATCCCGTGTTTTTATTTTGGAATAGATCTCGATGGCAAGGTGTTTTTAACCTGAAGATCGTGAAACGCACGATGTTATTATTTGCCTTCCAACGGTGTGTAAACGAGTTAAACCAGCACACTTAATTTAATCACAACACGACAAAAAGGAAAAATATAGCCATGTCAATGAAGAGCCGCTTTCAATCAAGAAAGCTCAAGTATGCAATCGCTTTATCTGCTGCCGTCGTGATCGGTGCTTGTAGTAGTGATGATGATGACGACGATGCGCTAATCGACAATGGTGTCGACAACGAGGAGAATGTAGACGAGGGTGGGGCAGGGCAAGCCGTCTCGGTGTTGCTTGATGCATCGCAGGAAATCCCGGCGCCAGTTGGTGTCCCTGCAGGAGCGAGTGGGTCCGCTGAAGTACAGGTCGATGAAAACGGAGTGGTAACGGCAACGCTGGGTGTCAGTAACCTGAGCGGCCCCGCAGCAATGGCGCATATTCACCGTGGGTTTGCCGGATCAACAGGTCCGGTACTGATCGGTTTGACGACCGATGATGGTGGGTCGACCTGGACAGTGCCTTCTGATGCAAGAGCGCTGACCGAGGAGGAGATCGGTGCCTTCAATCGCGGAGAGCTCTACTTCAATGTGCACACTGCAGCGAATGCTGCTGGTGAAATACGTGGGCAGATTGATGCGGGTAACGCGACACGTTTTCTGGTTCGTCTGGAGAACATTTCAACTGAAAACACACTGAATGTTGCTTCCACAGGCACAACGCAGCCAGTTCCTTTGTCACCAGGTGCCTACATTGTTCATCGTAACGAGGTCGATAGTCCATTGTTGCTACCCAGAGACGCGGCAAATGCCGGTCTTGAAGCTGTCGCTGAAGACGGTAACAACGAGCCCTACCCAGCGGCTGTCCCCGGTGCTGCTCCCTTTTCGACACCTGTTGGTGCCGATGAGCCAGGTCCCATCGGTCCCGGTGGAGCCTATGAGTTCACTATCCAGGGTGTTGATGGTGACAAGTTTGATTTTGTAACCATGTTCATTCCGTCTAACGACTGGTTCTACACAGCTACCGATGCAGACAATAGCCTCGATCTGTTTGTCGGTGGGCAGCCGGTGTCTGGAGAAGTCGTGGCAAGCGACATTGCTATCTGGGATTCGGGTACCGAAGCTGACGAAGAACCGGGCACAGGCGCTAATCAGGTACAACGCCAGGCGGCACCCAATACCGGTGATATTGATCCGGACACCCGTGTTGGCAGCATCGATGGGCGTGGTCAGTCAGTTAGCCTGAATGAAAGAGTACTGCGAGTCACCATTACGCCTCAGCCTTGACGAGGATTGTTCGATCGTTGACATGCAGGTGCCTCTGCTGCAGGCACCTGCATTGTTGCCCCACGTCCAATCGGTGACGCCTTGGCAGCCAAAGGTACTTCCTGCTCGGAGGCGCTTTGTCAACGTGGACGTTAATTGAAAGGGTTTGAGCCGAGCCGTTACTCATCGCAGATATGAACGTCACGCGCCATTCCTGGTTGCGCACACCGGCCGGCTCATACCTCTCGGCTATAGCAGGAGAGTCGGGCGCAAGCTTGTGGATCAAGAGTGGGCATCTCGCTGAAGTGCATGCGTGAGCGAGTCGGCTTGGTCCAACGCGCAAACCAGAGGTCAAGTTAGCGCACGAGCTGAGGCTTTGACCCATGTTCTTCGGGCCTGATCCCGGACGGCTTGCATTGTCAGGCGCGTGACGATTCAATAGGCAGTGTTGCTCACACAGACACATACCTATGAAGACGATGAAAGGGCCAGCGCTGTTTCTTGCGCAATTTGCCGGAGACGAAGCGCCGTTCAACAGCTGGGACGGGATCACTGCCTGGGCGGCCGACTGCGGCTATGCAGGCGTTCAGCTGCCGAGCTGGGACGGGCGCTTGTTTGATCTGGACAAGGCGGCAGAGTCTAAGGATTATTGTGATGAGATCCTCGGCGTGGCCCGCAGTAATGGCGTCGAGGTCACCGAGCTCTCCACCCACTTGCAAGGGCAGCTGGTGGCCGTGCACCCGGCGTTTGATGCAGGCTTTGATGGTTTTGCGGCAACTGAGGTGCGCGATAATCCCAAAGCGCGGCAAGCCTGGGCGGTCGAACAGGTGAAAAAGGCCCTGTCGGCATCCAAACACATGGGGATAGGTGCTCACGCCACGTTCTCGGGCGCTCTAGCCTGGCCGTACATCTACCCATGGCCGCAACGTGCTCCCGGATTGGTGGAAACGGCATTTGACGAGCTGGCAAAGCGCTGGCGACCCATTCTGGATCACGCTGACAGTTGCGGCGTGGATGTCTGCTATGAGATTCATCCGGGTGAGGACTTGCACGATGGCATCACCTTCGAGATGTTTCTTGAGCGGGTGGATAACCACCCACGCTGCAACATGCTCTACGACCCCTCGCACTATGTACTGCAATGCCTCGACTATCTCGACAACATCGACATCTACAAGGATCGAATCCGTATGTTCCATGTCAAGGATGCCGAGTTCAACCCGACTGGGCGTCAGGGTGTGTACGGTGGTTTTCAGAAGTGGGTAGACAGGGCGGGGCGGTTTCGCAGTCTCGGTGATGGCGACGTGGATTTTGCGTCCATCTTTTCGAAAATGGCTGCCAACGATTTTGATGGCTGGGCTGTGGTCGAATGGGAGTGCTGTCTGAAACACCCTGAAGATGGCGCTCGCGAAGGTGCAGCTTTTGTGCGCGATCACATCATTCGCGTCACCGAGCGCGCCTTTGATGACTTCGCTGATGGCGGGACTGACGTTGCAGCCAACCGCGCCATGCTGGGAATCACGTCATGACGCAGCTTCGATCAGAGCGCATCCGCCTTGGCATGGTCGGTGGTGGTCGAGATGCATTCATTGGCGGTGTTCACCGTATCGCATCACGCATTGATGATCACTACGAACTGGTCGCCGGGGCCTTTTCGTCTACCGCTGAACGCTCGCGTGAGTCGGCAGCGGATCTCGGGGTTGCCAGTGACCGTGCCTATGACACCTTTGAGCAGATGGCTGAGGCAGAAGCGGCGCGTGAAGACGGAATAGAGGCGGTCAGTATCGTTACACCCAATCATGTACACCGTGCCGCGGCCGAGGCCTTCTTGTCACGGGGTATCCACGTCATTTGCGACAAGCCGATGACTTCGACGCTGGATGATGCGCTCGCGCTGAAAGCGGTGGTGGATCAAGCCGATGCTTTGTTTTTCCTGACGCATAACTACACGGGCTACCCCATGATCAGACAGGCGCGGGACATGATCGCCTCTGGTGCGCTCGGAACGCTACGTGTTGTGCAGGTCGAATACGCTCAGGACTGGCTGTCAACGCGACTCGAGCAAACCGGTCAGAAGCAGGCGGGTTGGCGTACAGACCCCGCTCGATCCGGAGCGGGTGGATCAACTGGCGATATCGGTACGCATGCGTTCAACCTCGCAGGGTTTGTAACCGGGCTTTCCTGTACCGAGGTGCTTGCTGATATCGATGCCTTTGTTGAAGGGCGTGAGCTCGATGACAACGCGCACGTCTTGCTGCGTTATGCCGGCGGTGCCAAAGGGGCTTTGTGGTGCAGTCAAGTCGCTGTTGGCAACGAGAATGCGCTGCGCTTGCGTGTCTTTGGCAGTGAGGGCGGTATTGAGTGGGCGCAAGAGGATCCAAACTACCTGTGGCACACTCCCTTGGGCGAACCCAAGCGTTTGTTGACGCGCAGTGGTGCAGGAGCAAGCGATGCCGCCAATGCGGTAAGCCGCATTCCCGGAGGTCATCCCGAGGGTTACCTCGAGGGGTTTGCCAACCTCTACACCGAAGCTGCCATGGCAATCATTGCGCGGCGCGATGGTTCTGCCGCAACCGGCGAACAGTTGGTGCCGAGTGCTGCGGATGGGCTTGCAGGGGTCGCCTTTGTGGATGCAGTTGTCAGGTCGTCAGCGGCGGGTGGCTCGTGGACGGTATTTACTTCCTGACGCGCAAGAATCATGGGGTATGCGCACCACCTTGCTGGCGCCTCAAGCCGACATGGGCGTCCTGATCCTGCCTTGAGCGTGCAAATCGCTCTAGGCAGGAGCGGCAGAATGTGCGATTGTTGCCATGAAGGAAATATTCTTGTCCCGTGGGGCGCATGGCTGGGGCGGGGCGTGGCTCGTCACATCTGGTGGCCCTTCAGCGACTGTGGACTAAAAAACGCGGAGAGAGGATTGATGACAAGAACAACGACTGTACGGCTGGCAGGGCTTGGTGCCCTTGGGCTGCTTGGCAGCTTCGGATCGGCTCAGGCTGATGACCTGACGCTGTGCTGGGCAGCCTGGGATCCGGCTAACGCTCTGGTAGAGCTCAGCAAGGAGTTCGAGGCCGAGAGCGGTCATACCATGGCTTTTGAGTTCATTCCGTGGCCCAATTTCGCTGACCGCATGCTCAACGAACTCAACTCGGGCGGCCAACTGTGCGATCTGTTGATCGGTGATAGCCAGTGGATCGGTGGTGGTGCCGAGAACGGTCATTACGTCCAACTGAACGAGTTTTTCGATTCAGAAGGTATCAGCATGGATGATTTTGCACCGGCTACGGTGTACGCCTACGCCACCTGGCCCAAAGGTGAACCCAACTATTACGCACTGCCAGCCATGGGTGACGCCAACGGATGGTTCTATCGCAAGGATTGGTTTGCTCGCGAGGATTTGCGAGCGGCCTTTCAGGAAGAGTACGGACGTGAACTGGGCGAGCCCACCAGCCAGAAGGAGTTGATGGAAATTGCCAAGTTCTTTCAGGGTAAGGAGATTGATGGCAACACGGTCTACGGTGCATCGATCTTCACTGAGCGTGGCTCGGAAGGCATCACCATGGGTATTACCGGTGCTCTTTATCCCTGGGGATTCAAGTACGAGAATGAGCCTGGCAGCTATGACATGGAAGGGGCTGTCAACTCCGCTGAGGCGGTTGAGGCACTCGAGTTCTACAAGGAACTCTACGATTGCTGCACACCGCCCGGGTACACCAATGCCTATATGGGCGAGTCTCTGGATGCCTTCAAGTCTGGCCAGGTAGCGATGGCAATGAACTGGTTCGCGTTCTTCCCCGGTCTGTATCAGGATGCCGATACCGGTGGCGACAAGATCGACTTCTTTGTCAACCCGCCGCAAAACCAGGCTGGCTCCACGCTCGGTGGTCAGGGTATCTCGGTGATTTCCTATTCGGAGAATCAGGATGCAGCGCTTGAGTACATCAAATGGTTTGCCAACCCCGAAGTGCAGGCCAAGTGGTGGGAGCTCGGTGGATACTCAGCGCACAACGCCGTGCTAAATGATCCGGGCTTTGTCGATAGCCAGCCGTTTGCCGCTGACTTCCTTGAAGCGATGAACGATGTGCAGGATTTCTGGCAGGAGCCCGCCTACGCAGAGTTGCTTCTGGCTATGCAGAAGCGCATGCACGACTACGTCGTGGCCGGACAAGGTACAGCCCAGGAAGCTCTCGACAAGCTGATCGAGGACTGGACCGAGGTCTTTGAAGACGAAGGCAAGTTGTAAGTTCCATTTCGTGCGGTACTGCGCTGCAGTAGCCTGATCCAATGAGGATCAGGCGTGCAGCAACTTTGTTGCAACACTGAGGCAGGGAGGCCCGTCTGTTGTAGCGACCGGTGCTCAAAGTACCGTTTGTCAGAGAACCTTAGTTGTCCATGAATGACTCTGTCGCGACACGCGCTGCCCAGGCGACCCCGCCAGGGGTAGCCCGGCGAGTGAAGGGCCTGTCTGATCGCGCCATTGCGTGGATCTTTGTCGGGCCAACCATTTTTCTGTTGCTCGCCATCAACATCTTTCCGTTGATCTGGACGATCCGCCTGTCATTCACGAATTTTCGCGCCAATCGTCCTAATCGCGAAGTGGAGTGGGTCGGATTGCGCAACTACGAGCGGATTCTGGGTGACTCAGACATCTGGCTCAGCATGCAGGCCACAGCGCATTTTCTGATCTGGACCATTGTTTTGCAGGTGCTGATAGGTTTTACCCTTGCGTGGTTGATCAACAAGAAGTTTCGCGGCAATGATCTGTGGACAACGATCATCGTGCTGCCAATGATGCTGTCACCTGCGGTTGTCGGTAACTTCTGGACGTTCTTGTATCAGCCACAAATTGGCTTGTTCAACTATGTGATTACCTGGTTTACCGGCGCGGACCCGTCCTCGTTCGAGATGTTGGGCTCGGTAAACCTTGCACCGTGGTCGATCATCATCGTTGATACATGGATGTGGACGCCGTTTGTAATGTTGATCTGCCTGGCAGGTCTGCGCTCTATACCCGACTACATCTATGAGGCCGCAGAGATTGATCGGGCCTCAAAGCTCAGGCAGTTCTTCACCATCACCTTGCCGATGGTTTTGCCGTTCCTGATGCTCGCTGTGTTGTTTCGCGGCATCGAAAACTTCAAGATGTTTGATCTGGTGGTTCAGCTTACAGGAGGCGGGCCTGGCTCGATCACCGAGCTCGCCTCTATCAATCTCAAGCGCGAAGCGTTTGAGAAATGGCGTACCGGGTACTCATCTGCCTTTGCGATCATACTCTTTGTCACCGTATTCGGATTAGCCAGCATTTACGTCAAGGCACTCAACAAGGTGAAGGAGCGATGAGCGGTCTGTCATCTGCCTGGTCGGTGACCGAGCCGTCTTCGCGACAGAAGTGGATCGCAGGAATATTGGTCATCGGCTATGCCTTGATCACGATGATGCCGCTTTTGTGGGTTTTTCTGACGGGATTCAAAACGCCGCCGGACAGTATCAGCTACCCACCAAAAGTGATTTTCGAGCCCTCGGTAGAGGGCTATGTCAACTTGTTCACTACACGTACGCGGGTAACGCCTTCGCAGCTCGATGCACTGCCGCCACCGGCAAACTTTGCTGAGGAAATCGTTCGCCAGCGCGACATGGTCATCGCAGGCCCGTCCAAGTTTGGCGAGCGCTTCATGAACTCGGTGATCATCGGCTTTGGCTCGACCTTTCTCTCCATAGTGTTGGGGACCATGGCGGCCTATGCGTTTTCGCGCTTCCGAATTCCCTTTACGGATGACTTGATGTTTTTCATCTTGTCAACGCGAATGATGCCGCCGATTGCGGTGGCCATACCGATCTTTCTCATGTATCGGCAGCTCGGCTTGTCGGATACGCACCTGGGTATGATTCTCTTGTACACAGCAGTGAACATCTCGCTGGCTGTGTGGTTGCTCAAGGGCTTTATTGACGAGATACCGCGCGAGTATGAAGAGGCCGCACTGATAGATGGCTACACCCGCTTTCAAGCCTTCTACAAAGTAGTATTGCCGCAAGCCGCTACGGGCATCGCCTCAACAGCCATCTTCTGTCTGATTTTTGCGTGGAACGAGTATGCGTTTGCGGTTCTACTCACATCCGGCAATGCACAGACAGCGCCTCCTTTTATACCCACAATCATAGGTGTAGGCGGCCTTGATTGGCCGGCAGTGGCAGCGGGCGCTACGATTTTCTTGTTACCGGTGATGATCTTCACGATCCTGCTCAGAAAGCACTTGTTGCGCGGTATCACCTTCGGAGCAGTACGCAAGTGAGGCGGCCGGAATGACACACTTTTTCAGCGGCTTGTTCCGCTTTCGTCGCGGTGCTTGGGAGGCACTGGCGACGGTCATCATTGCGATTGGCGTTTTCATGTTGATGCAGCCCTTTGTGATGTGGGCTTATACCTATTCCTTCATCACTACCTTGATTGGCACGCTGATGTTCATCATTGTCAGCCATTTTCCCAGCGATTGATGAGTGCTTGATTGGTCATGTCTGAAATCATCATCAAGAATGTACGAAAAGAGTTTGACGACTTCGTGGCTGTGCAGTCTTCAAGCTTTACCATCGAGGACGGCGAGTTTTTCATGCTGCTTGGTCCGTCTGGTTGCGGCAAGACCACCACCTTGCGCATGATTGCAGGTCTTGAGCTTCCGACATCTGGTGAGATACTGATCGATGGTCAGGACGTCAGTCGCCTGCCAGCGAGTCAGCGCGACATAGCCTTCGTGTTTCAGATGTTCGCGCTCTACCCACATATGAATGTGCGCAACAACATCAGCTACCCGTTGAAGAGTCAGGGCATGCGCCGACGCGACATGCGGGCCAAGGTAGCAGAAGTCAGCAAGATTCTTGGCATCGAGGACATACTCGACAAGCCGGTTGGCGGTTTGTCGGGCGGGGACCGTCAGCGGGTGGCGCTTGGCCGGGCCATTGTGCGCGACCCCAAGGCTTTCATGATGGATGAGCCGCTGGGAGCTCTGGATGCGGAGTTTCGCGAGCATATGGCTGAGGAGTTGCGGTCACTCCACGATCGCATGAACGCAACGACGGTCTACGTGACGCACGATCAGCTTGAGGCGATGCAGATGGGCGACAAAATCGTGGTCATGAATCACGGTGTGATTGAACAGTTTGGAACACCGCAAGACATCTACGATCGACCGGCCACCACTTTTGTTGCCGAGTTCATTGGGTCGCCTGCAATGAACTTGATACGCTTCGAGGGCCAGTTGGCCGCAGGTGATGATGCGGTGTCTGTGGGTTCGCATCGGGTCGCTGTACCACAGTCATCGGCGACAGCTGCCGGCAAACTCGTGCTGGGCGTACGACCTGAGCATGTTCAGTTGAACGATGCATCAGCGGAGGGGTTGGCAGCACGGGTGGTGGCTACCGAGTATCTCGGCACTACTCAAATCGTGACCTTGGAAAGCGAACACGGTGAGGTCAAGGCGCGCACGGCCGCGAGCATTGATGTCGGCGTCGGAGAGAATCTGCGTCTCGGTTTTGATGTGCGCACACTCAGTTTGTTTGATGAGGCCGACGGCAAGGTGATCCCCTCGGCCTTGCACGATCAGGCGCGCGATCGTGCGGGAGGATGGGCGCATGGCTGATGTCAGGCTGGCATCCGTCAGCAAGCGTTTTGGTACAACAGCGGCGCTCACTGATCTGTCGCTGGATATCGAAGACGGTGACTTTGTCGTTATGCTGGGTCCAACGGGCGCTGGCAAGACCACGACACTGCGTTCGATTGCAGGGCTCGATACGATCGACGGCGGAGATATCACTATCGGTGGACACTCCGTTGCAGGGCTTACACCCGCGCAGCGTGATGTCGCGATGGTGTTTCAGCAGTATTCCCTGTATCCGCACCTGACGGTTCGTGACAATCTTGCCTTTCCGCTGAAGTCACCTTTGATGTCGTTGGACAAGGCAGCGATCAAGCGCAAGGTTGCCGAGGTTGCCGAAGTACTGCACATCTCTCACAAGCTTGACAACAAGGCAACGGCATTGTCAGGCGGTGAGATGCAACGGGTATCCATTGGCCGAGCGCTGGTACGCGACCCTGCGATCTACCTGATGGACGAACCTCTGAGTTCGCTTGACGCAAAACTGCGCTCTGAGTTGCGCGTAGAGCTCAAACGCGTGCAGGCGGATCTTGGAGCAACCTTGTTGTACGTTACTCACGATCAGATTGAGGCCATGACTATGGCAACGCGCGTTGGTGTGCTGGACAAGGGGCGCCTGGTGCAGTTTGGCACGCCACGTGACGTCTACGAGAATCCGGCCAGCCTGTACGTGGCGACACGTTTGGGGCTACCGCGTATCAACGCTCTGCCTGCGAATGTTTTTGGCGCTGGAGCGCCGTCAGGTGCCACCACCATCGGATTGCGACCGGAACATATTCGACAGGGCGAGGGGCGCTCAACTCGCGTAACACGCGTTGAACACCTCGGTGATCAGACACGCTTGCATCTGGATCTTGACGGGCATGCTCTTGTCACTCTCACTGACGCCCATAGCGCATTGTCACCTGGCGACACTCTTTCCGTTACCCCTGCCAATCCCCTGTGGTTCGATAGCGCAGGGGCCCGGGTCGGCTGAAGCGTGGTGCCCGTCAGCTTTTCCTAAACTGATCTCAGGACGAATACCTCATGACACGATTAGTCACTGATCCCGTTGCATTGGTGACCGATGCGATAGACGGACTGGTCCGCACCTCCAGGTTGCAGCGCCTGGATGGTTTCCCGCACATCAAGGTCGTGTATCGCGACGATGCAGACGCTACCAAGGTGGCCCTGGTCTCCGGCGGAGGCTCGGGTCATGAACCTGCACATGCAGGCTTTATCGGTAGCGGTATGCTCACAGCGGCAATCTGTGGCGAGGTGTTTGCCTCTCCCAGTGTCGATGCCGTGTTGGCAGGCATTCTTGCGGTAACAGGGGACGCCGGTTGTCTGTTGATCGTCAAGAACTACACCGGTGACCGCTTGAATTTTGGCCTTGCCGCCGAGCGAGCGAAGGCCTTGGGCAAGCGCGTCGAGATGGTGGTGGTGGGGGACGATATTGCATTGCCGGATCTACCTCAGCCGCGTGGTGTGGCGGGTACCTTGTTTGTGCACAAGATCGCTGGCGCTGCGGCAGAGTCGGGAGCCTCGCTTGAGGCTGTTGCAGCCATTGCGCGCGATGTTGCTGGTGCGGTGCGCACCTATGGTGTGGCGCTGGATAACTGCACGGTCCCCGGGCAGTCCAAGGATGATCGTATCGCTGAGGGTTACGCAGAGCTTGGTCTCGGTATCCACGGTGAGCCTGGAGTGCAGTCTGTGCCTGTAGACAGTGCTGCGCTTCTTGTTGGCACAATGATGGACGCTTTGCATACCGACGGTCGCGATCAGATTGCTCTGGTCAATAACCTGGGGGCTGCAACCCCGTTGGAGATGTCGGTTGTCGTCAACGCGATACTGACAGGCTCGCACGGCAGTTCCATACGCAACATGATCGGGCCGGCACCGCTCATGACGTCACTCGATATGCATGGCTTCAGTATCTCCTTGTTGCCGGCTCGTGCCGATTGGATTGATGCACTGGCTATTGATGTGCAATCTGACGCATGGCCGGGTTTGGCCGAGGTTGTTGAGGTGCGGCCCCAGCCACTACCTGACGGGCTCGAAGGTAGGAAGGTCGCAGCGAGTACGCATCCGGAGCGACGGGCATTGATCTTGGACGGCTGCATGGCCTTCGATTCCATGGAAGCCGATCTGAATGCCCTTGATGCCAAGGTGGGTGATGGTGACACAGGGTCCACTGTAGCGACTGCTGCACGCACTCTGGCTGCAAGTGTTGACGAACTACCCCTGGCTGACATCACTGATTTGTACCGCACGCTCGGTGAGCGATTGACCACCACCATGGGTGGCTCTTCAGGGGTGCTGTTGGCAATTCTTTTTTCAGCGTCTGCAGATGCGTCGGCTCGGGGCGCGTCGGCGGTGACAGCGTTGCGCGAAGGGCTGGACCAGATGATGGTCTATGGCGGCGCCGAGCCCGGGCATCGCACCATGGTGGACGCCTTGTTGCCCGCCCTGGATGCTCTAAGTGCTACTGATGCCAGCTTGGCGTCGGCAGCCGTTGCTGCGCGTGAGGGCGCCGATTCCACAGCGCGCATGACGACGGCCCGATCAGGGCGATCTGCCTATGTGCCAGAGGCCTCTCTTGCCGGTGTTGTCGACCCGGGGGCTGAAGGTGTGGCACGCTTCTTTGCAGCGCTTGCCGCTCGAAGCTGACCAGGAACTAGCACGATCTGACATGACACGAATTGTCCGCTCCACCTGTCCGCACGATTGCCCAAGCGTCTGTGCGCTGGATGTCGAGATTGATGATAATGGGAGAGTAGGGAAGGTACGGGGAACCAAGGAGCACACCTATACACGCGGCGTCATCTGCGCCAAGGTCTCCCGCTACAACGAACGCATTCATCATCCTGATCGTTTGCTGAGGGCCTTGGTCAGACGGCCCGGGCATTCACAGGCGTCGCTGGACGCGTTCGAGCATGTGCCCTTGAGTGATGCTATTGATGGGGTTGCCGAGCGCTTCGATCGTATCGCCCAAACGTATGGGCCACAGTCCATCTGGCCGTTTCACTACGCAGGCACCATGGGCCTGGTGCAGCGTGACGGCCTGGATCGTTTTCGTCACGCTTACGGTACTTCGCGTCAACACTCGACTTTTTGCACAGCCCTGTCCAATGCAGGATGGGTTGCGGGGGCGGGAGTCAAACGCGGTAGCGACGTTCGACTGATGCGCAAGTCTGAACTCGTTGTAATCTGGGGCGGAAATCCTGTGAACACACAGGTTAATGTGATGCACTATATTGCTGAAGCTCGCCGTGAAAATAATGCAAGACTGGTAGTTGTAGACCCCTATCGAACTCGCACAGCAGACAAGGCCGATCTACACCTGATGCTGCGACCAGGCACTGATGGTGCGCTTGCCTGTGCAGTAATGCACGTGCTGTTTGCAGAAGATCTGGTTGATCGCGACTACATCGCGCAATATACCGACGACGCTGACCGATTGGAGCACCATGTCAACTCTCGTACCCCAGCTTGGGCTGCTGATATAACAGGCCTGTCAGTTGAGGACATCCTGCAGTTTGCGCGCTGGTATGGCTCTACTCGCAAGAGCTTCTTGCGTTTGGGCTACGGATTTTCTCGCTCTCGCAACGGCGCTGTAAACATGCATGCAGCTTCCTGTCTGCCGGCGTTGACAGGTGCCTGGCGCGAGCCCGGAGGTGGTGCCTTGTACGGCAATAGTGACATCTATCCTATTGATAGCAGCCTGATCGAGGGGCATGACATACGCGATCTACACGAGGGCGTACGTACCTTTGATCAGTCCCGAATCGGACGCGTATTGTGCGGTGAGCCCTCGGAGTTGCAAGGTGGGCCACCTGTCGCTGCCTTGTTTGTACAAAACACCAATCCAGCCGTTGTTGCGCCTGAGACACGGCGCGTAATTGAAGGTCTGCAGCGAGAAGACCTGTTCACAGTCGTGCACGAGCAGTTCATGACCGAGACTGCATTGCTGGCCGATGTCGTGCTGCCTGCAACGATGTTTCTGGAGCACGACGATTTATATACCGCCAGTGGTCACACCAACCTGCAGCTCGGCCCGCGTCATCTTGAACCACCGGGCGCAACCATCAGCAACCATGATTTGCTGTGTGCGCTAGCATCTCGTTTAGGACTTGAGCATCGTGGCTTCACCTTGACTGACGCCGAGATGGTGGACGAGACCTTGCGACTCTCCGGGCTTCCAGACCGCAACGCTTTGCTCGCCGCTGGAGGGAGCATTGATCTGGCGCCTGAATTTGAGACAGCGAACTTCCTCGATGGTTTTGGGCATGTCGCGGTAGGCTCTTCGGTAGCCGATGGGTCGCGGCGATTCCGCTTTTCACCGGATTGGGCGTCCATAGGCCCGCATGCAGAGGGTATGCCTGCGCTACCGGATTATTGGGATGTTATCGACAATGCCTCAGTCGAGTTTCCGCTGAGACTGGTAGCAGCGCCTGCGCGTCAGTTCTTGAATACCAGTTTTAACGAAACACCGGGCTCACAGCGCATGGAAGGCGAGCCGCGCGTGCTTGTACACCCCTCGGATATTTCAACCTATGGGGTTGTTGACGGTGAGATCGCAAGCCTTGCCAATGATCTGGGTGAGGTGCGCCTGCGTGTTGCCGCTGATGAGACCCTGCTTGCTGGCACTGTAATCGTCGAGGGGCTATGGCCTAACGCGGCTTTTGCTGGTGGCCTGGGCATCAATACACTGGTCAGTGCGGAGCCCGGCAAGCCGAATGGCGGCGCGGTGTTTCACGACACGGCTGTGCGCTTGAGCTCGGGGTCACTGACATGAACAACGATGACTCCACCGTCAGGCTAGGGCGTAGTAGCCAGGCTGCAGATATCGGCATCGTACACATCGGCCCCGGTGCCTTCTTTCGTGCGTTCACGGCGATCTATACCCATGAGGCAATGCAGATCGCCGATGGTCATTGGGGCATCAGCGCTGTCAGCTTGAAGAGTCGGACGGCACATGATCAGCTTGTGCCACAGGGAGGCGCTTACACCTCGATCAGTCTGGATGCTGCAGGTCGCGAGTCGCAGGTGATCGAGTCGATCAGCGAAGTGCTTGTCGTACCTGAAGACCCGCAGGCGGTGCTATCGCGTCTTGCGGATCCTGCGGTGAATATCGTCACCTTGACAGTCACAGAGAAAGGCTACTGTCATCTTCCGGCAAGCGGGCGGCTTGACCTTGCGCATCCAGACGTTGTTCACGACATGGAGCGCCCGCATGCACCGCGCTCTGCGCCCGGATTGATCGTTGAGGGGCTGGCGCAGCGACGCGCACAAGGTATACAACCTTTCACTGTCGTCAGCTGTGACAATCTGCCATCCAACGGCAGCTTGGTGCAGGCTGTCGTGATTGAACTTGCCGCTGCTCGAGATGCTGCGCTTGCAGACTGGATCAAGCGCGAGGGGCGTTTTCCATCCACCATGGTTGATCGCATCACCCCCGCAACCACCGCTTTGGACGTTGAGGCCTTGTTGCAGCATGAGGGGTACAAGGACCTCGGGTGTGTACTGCATGAGCCCTTTCGCCAGTGGGTAATTGAAAACACCTTTGTTGGTGCAAGGCCGGCATGGGAGCGCGCCGGTGCACAGTTGGTCGCTTCGGTCGATGCCCATGAGTTGATGAAGCTTCGATGTCTTAACGGCACGCACTCGGCACTTGCCTACCTTGGATTTCTAGCAGGCTTTGAGACCATTGCTGATACCGTGTCTGATCCTGTATTCCAGCGTTTTGTACGGACGCTATGGCAAGACGAAATCATACCGACGGTGCCGTGTCCCGAGGGTGAGAACCTTGAGCGCTACTGTGCACGCTTGATGGAGCGCTACTGCAACCCAGCGATCCGGCATCTGACCTGGCAAATTGCCATGGACGGCAGTCAGAAGTTGCCGCAGCGCCTTCTGGGTACTATCAGAGATAACCTTGAGCGTGGCTTTCTACCCAGGGGTTTGTGCCTGGCAGTCGCTGCCTGGATGACTTTTGTCAGCGGCCGTGATGAGCGCGGTGAGCCTATCGATGTGCGCGACCCCATGGCGCCAAAGCTTGCCGAGATCTGCCAGCAGAACACGGGGTCTGCGGATACGGTATCAGCCTTGTTGAAGATCGACACCATTTTTGATCCCGGGCTAGCCGCTGATGAGTCTTTCCGTGCAGCGCTGATCGCGGCTCATGAGAGGCTGGCGAGTGACGGTGCGCATGCGTCCTTGTTTGATGCCTAGACCGTCCTCGCACACACCATGAGAATCACCAATCCTCGGCTGGTCCCGCGCTACAAGGCCGCCTCAGGCCTCGTCGCAGTGAACCTGTACCTGTCATGACGGTCTACGACTAGTAGACGGAGGAAGCATCTTGAAATCTCGCATTGCCATAGTCGTCGCAGCCCTTGTCGTCTCAGCCTCTCTTTGGGCACAAGCGCCTGTCTCAAAATCCCGCCTTGGCGGGGTCGCCATCGGTGGCCACGATACGGTGGCCTACCGCAACATTGAGCGTGAGCCGCGTGGGGACGCCATCGATGGGTCAAAGGCCTTTCGGGTCACATACAAGGGCGCGACCTGGCGCTTTGCCAGTGCTGAAAGTGCCGCAAAGTTCCAAGCCGAGCCGGAGCGCTACCAACCGGCATATAACGGCCACTGCGCAAACGCCTTGTCGCTGGGCAAGGGCCTGGTGAAAACGGACGGAGAGACTTGGGAGATTTTTGGTGATGAGTTGCATCTGTTCTATGCCCCGGCAGGGCTTGAGCGATGGCTCGCTGCGGGTGAGGGCTGGCGCGACTATCGGAAGCAGGCGGATGCGGCGTGGCTGGGGCTGACACAGTGAGTGCTTGACAGGGTCAGCACCGGGGTCAGCACCAGGGTCAGCACCAGGGCACTGTGACCGCTTCAAGCAGCTGCCGAAGCACTACAGAGCGCGGCCTTCCCTGGCCTGAACGCTTCAGTACATGTGCTGCCCGCCATTTACAGACAATGTAGAGCCTGTGATGAAGTCCGCGTCATCGGCGACCAGAAAGGCAACGCTCCGCGCTATGTCGTCAGCTTTACCGAGGCGGCCAACGGGGATGCGCGAGATGATTTTCTGAAGCACCTCATCGGGTACTGCGCGCACCATGTCGGTGTCTACATAGCCCGGGGCGATGGCGTTGACGGTGATCCCCTTGGCTGCGCCTTCCTGTGCGAGTGCCTTGGTAAACCCGTGGATGCCGGATTTGGCCGCTGCATAATTGACCTGTCCGTATTGTCCGGCCTGTCCGTTGATGGATCCGACGTTGACGATGCGTCCGAAGTTGCGCTCTCGCATGCCGTCAATCACCGTGGCGCACATGTTGTAGCACCCTCCGAGATTGGTATCGAGTACCGCCTTCCAGTTTTCGGGGGTCATGCGATGCATCGTTCCATCGCGGGTAATACCGGCATTGTTAACCAACACATCCACCTGCTGGCCAAGCTGTTCTGTGATCTTGGCGACGCCAGCCTGGCAAGCGTCGAAGTCCGATACATCAAATTTGAAGACCGCGATGCCCGTGTCCTCGGAGAAGGCCTTGGCCCGCTCATCATTGCCGGCGTAGGTGGCGGCGACGGCGTAACTGCGGTTTTTCAGTTCAATGGAGACGGCTGCGCCAATGCCGCGAGTGCCCCCTGTTACTACTGCCAATCGAGTCATGTGTTCAGTTTCAATGGTTGCCTTGAGTCAACGATCTCATAAAACCCACATACGTGAGTGAAATTCATAAGTGAAATGAAAAAAAGGCGGCGGGTTTGTGCGTGCGCGCCAGTGCTGAACGGAGACAATCTGCCTGCTGCAGTGCACGATCGGGCGCTGAAAATGCATGATCTGGTCGACGGATTCACCACTGTTATCGTAAATAAATGGCGCTACAGTTGGATTTAGGGCTTGTATCTGTCGCTAGCGGCCGCTATGTTGCACTGCAAGATAGACAAGATTGTTTTCCTTTCTCCTCAACTTCAGGAACATCACAATGTCAGTTTCTCTCCCCGACTTCTCCGAGCAGTTTCGTCAAGCCACCGATTTCCAGTCCAAAGCCATGGAGCCGATGCGTCTTTTCGGCGGTCTCGCCATCGAAACCGCTGAAACCATGATGCGCAAGAACTACGCGCTGATGGGCGATGTTGTTGACTACACCGTCAAGCAAGCAAAGCTGCCGCTCTCAGGCGACAGCCTGTCTGACGTAGCTTCTGCACAAGTGGCTGAAGCAACCGCCTTCACCGAGCTGCTCGGCACTCGTGCCAATGAGTACGCTGAAATCGCAAACGAATTTGGTACCAAAGCCAAGTCAGTGGCTGAAGAAGCCTCTGCGCTCGTCAAGAACGCTTAAGGCACGGTTGATGAACCAGGCCCGGGGCCCCGTTGAGCGGGGTACCCGGGCTTCAATTTAAAAGTGAAATACATCACATAGGGTCCGCGCACTTCGCCAACGTTTGTCTGACCGCCCTACACTGAGAGGACAGCTCATGCACCACGGTGGCAACAACGTGTGAACGGCCAACGATTGATCAAGAAATACGCGAACCGTCGCCTTTACGACACGCAGGCGAGCAAGCACGTGACGCTTGCCGACATTCGCGACCTTATCGTCTCCGGTGTTGACGTCTGCATTGTTGACGATACCTGCGATGAGGACATTACCCGGTCGCTGCTGCTGCAGATCATTGTTGATCAAGAGCAGGCCGGCGAGCCGCTGTTGCCTGAGGAGTTGCTTACCCAACTCATTCGCTTCTACGGGAATCCCATGCAGCACATGATGGGTGACTACTTGCGGCAGAGCGTTGGCACCTTCATGCAACAGCAGAAGGACTTCCAGGCGCAAATGACATCGGTGCTGTCTTCAGCACCTGTTGATGCCATGCAGGGGATGATCAAACAGAATCTCGCTGCTTGGGAATCGTTGATGGCGGTCGCTACGCCTGCAAAAACTGCAGGGCAAGGAGGGTCTTCCGATGGCGAAAAAGAAGACTAAGGACAAGGCCAGCCGCAAGGCGCAAAGGAACACCAAAGAGAAAGCCAGTGACGCGACCACGGACGTGACCGGTGGGGGGGCAAGCGACGCTCGCGTTGGCGAATCCGCCGAGCGAAAGGTCGACAGTAAAACGACCGATAGCGCAACCGCTTCCAGCGCCACACCCGACCCAGGCAAAACCTTCGCGGAGCTGAGTCGCACCGCGATGGACATCCTTGCGCAACAGGCGGGTGCTGCCAACGAGATCCTCGAGCGTTCACAGCGTCTTGTTACAGAGACTCTCTCTCCAGTACAGGCTGAGCTGGATCCTTTGAACGTTGGACCTAGTTTTCGCGCTGCCGGCGAACAGATGGCGATGGATCCGGGCAAGTTTGTTGCTGCCAACTACGAGCTGTGGAAACAGCACTCCGAGCTTTGGGCCTCCATGGCACCCAAGTTTATCGACGCGGAACAAATCAAGGACAAGCGCTTTCGCGATGAGAGCTGGGAAGAAGAGCCGCTGTTTGACCTTGTTCGCCGGACCTACCTGATTACCTCGCGCTGGTTGGTGGATACGATGGGCTCGATAGAAGGGCTAGAGCCAACTGATCGCGACAAATTGGTCTTTCATACAAAGCTGCTGGCTGACGCCTTTGCGCCGAGCAACTTTTTGATGACTAACCCCGCGGTGATGCAGCGCATGCGGGAGACGGGTGGGGAGAGTCTGGTGCAGGGTATGAAGAACTTGCAGCGAGATCTCGATCCGACCACGGGCGAGCTCAAGATCCTGATGAACGACCCTGATGCCTTCGCGCTCGGGGAGAGCATTGCGACCGCCCCTGGAAAAGTTGTGTGGCAGAACGATCTGGTGCAACTGATTCAGTATGCACCCACCACAAAGCAGGTGCACAAGCGGCCGCTTGTGATTGTGCCGCCGTGGATCAACAAGTTCTACATTTTGGACTTGCAACCCAAGAACAGCTTCATTCGCTGGGCAGTGGGTGCGGGTTACACGGTGTTTGTACTGTCTTGGGTCAACCCGGATGGCAAGCTCGGTGACAAGACCTTTGAGGACTACATGCAGGAGGGGATTCTCGATTCTCTTGATGCAGTACAACGCGCCTGTGGTGTAAAGAAGGTCTCGATGATTGGCTATTGCATTGGCGGCACGCTCTTGTCGGCAACGCTTGCGTATATGGCTGCAAAGGGCGACAAGCGAGTTGCGGCTGCAACCTTTTTTGCCTCTCAAGCAGATTTTGAGGAAGCAGGGGATCTAAAGCTGTTTGCCGATGATGTTCAGGTGAATCATCTGGAACAGCGTATGAAGGACACTGGCTACCTCGAGGGCAGCGCGATGGCCACAACCTTCAACCTGTTGCGGGCCAACGACCTGATCTGGTCCTTCTATGTCGACAATTACCTCATGGGCAAGGAGCCGATGAAGTTTGATCTGCTCTACTGGAATTCAGATGCCACGCGCATGCCGCGTGAGACGCATCTTTTCTATCTTCGGCGCATGTATATCGACAACGCGCTGTCGAAGCCGGGCGGCATTACGCTCAAGGGTGTGCCGATTGATCTCGGCAAGGTCGAGATTCCGATTTACTTGCAAGCCGCGGTCGATGATCACATAGCGCCATGTCGCTCGGTGTTCAAGAGTACGGGCCTGTATGGCGGCAACGTTCGCTTCATGTTGGCGGGCTCGGGGCACATTGCAGGTGTAATCAATCCTCCAGCTGCTAAAAAGTATCAATACTGGACAAATGAAGACGCGCCGCTCGAGTTCGAAGAGTGGCGTGCGGGTGCCACAGAGCACCCCGGATCGTGGTGGCAGGATTGGGATGACTGGCTCGCGCCTCTGTCCGGCAAGAAGGTGGCTGCAAGGCAACCTGGTGATGGCGAGCTTGAGCCGATCGAGGACGCTCCAGGTAGCTATGTGAAAGTGAAGAGTTAGGGCCGCGGAGGACAGATATGCTGAATACCAGTGATTTATCGCCATTTGCTCCATTTTCGATGGCGCTGGATCTGTCGCCAGCCTATCTACTCGGAGATTCGCTCAATCGAACCCTGTCAGGGCACTCGGCGCGCGGCCGGGACCGCCTGTTTGATCACGATGGAGACGAGGCTCTGCAGCTCGGCCGCCGCATGGCTGAACGTGCCTTGTCGGGCGATCTGGCCAATGACTGGCAGCAATGGTGGCTGGATGCTGCGCAGCGTCAGGTGCTGTTCATGGATACCCTGCGCGAACGCGGTAACGATTTTTTGCAACATGAGGCGGACGGCGCACCTCCTGTCCTGATTTACGATCACGAGTTGGTCATTGACGGGGCTGACCTGCCGCGCCCGTGCAACTACATCTTGCTCAAGATTCTGCCGCCTGAAGGGCACAGCATTGATGACAGTCTGCGTCCCTTTGTCATTATCGATCCGCGCGCCGGACATGGCGCTGGCATAGGTGGTTTCAAGCCTGATAGCCAGGTGGGTGTTGCACTCGCCAAGCGGCAACCGGTCTACTTTGTCGCTTTCAGACCAGTGCCTGAGCCTGGCCAGACAATTGCCGATATTGTGGACGCCGAGGCGGCGTTCGTTAAGGAAGTCAGTACCAGGCACCCCGAGTCTCCAAAGCCGATAGTCATCGGCAATTGCCAGGGAGGCTGGGCCGCGGCCATCCTTGCAGCTACGCACCCTGAGCTGACCGGCCCAATTGTCTTGTCTGGCGCCCCCATGTCCTATTGGTCCGGAACAGTCGGGCAAGATCCGATGCGCTACAGCGGTGGACTCGCAGGCGGTGCCCTGCCTGCGTTGCTGATCTCGGACCTGGGTGGTGGGCTGTTTGATGGCGCGCACCTTGTACAGAATTTTGAAGACTTGTCTCCGGGTAAAACCAAGTTTCGCAAGTATTACGATCTTTACGCCAAGGGCGACCCCGCGCGGGAGCGCTTTCTCGACTTTGAGCGATGGTGGGGTGGTCTGCACCTGATGACCGATGCCGAGATGCGCTGGATCGTCGAGAACCTCTTTGTCGGTAATCGTCTCGTCAACGGTACAGCAGAGCTTGCGCACGGGCGCCCCATTGATCTGAAGGCGATCAAGGCACCCATGATCGTGTTTGCCTCACTTGGCGACACCATTACGCCGCCTCCGCAAGCGCTCAACTGGATCGCGGATACCTACTCGAGTGAAAGCGAGATCGAGGTGCGTGGCCAACGTATCGTCTACACCGTGCATGAGGAGGTAGGTCACCTCGGCATCTTTGTATCTTCAAAGGTAGCCACACGTGAGCACACGCAGATTGCCTCAATCCTTGAAACCATCGAGGCCTTGCCGCCCGGTTTGTATGAGCTTTTGATCGAGGATGTGGTGGGCGAGGGTGATTCAAAACAGTTCAGAGTGAGTTTTGCACGCCGAACGTTGCAGGATATCGCCTCCTACGATAACTGGCGTGGGGACGAGCGCGCCTTTGCTGCTGTGGCGCGCGCGTCCGAGTCTCTGGTTGAGTTGTACGAGGGATCGATGCGACCCATGGTCAAGGCCAGTGTGCCGGTGGGCTTTGGTGAGGTCATGCGTGCGGCCCATCCAATTCGCTGGTCGCGATCAGTATGGTCGGACAAGAATCCCTGGATGCAATGGCTTCCCTCGGCAACCGAACAGGTACGAAGTGAACGCGCCGCGTCGGCGCCTGATAATCCTTTTCTGATGGCTGAGCGTTGGTGGGCGGATGCCACCGAAGACGCGATGGAAAGGCAGCGCGCCTGGCAAGAGCTGGGGACGGAACTCGCGTTCTTTTCCTTATGGGCTAATCCGTTTGCGTTGCTCTATGGCAAACCTCGAGATACTTTTTCTGCCGTTACACCTGAAGAGTCGCTTGCACACGCGCCGGAAGTGACCAGTGCTCTGGCGCACATCAAGAGTGGAGGTTACGGCGAGGCGGTTGTTCGTATGCTGGTTCTTGCCGCTGCCACGCGTGAGCTAGGCGTTCGTCGCAGTCGACTGGAGCGTGCGTTTTCGGTATTGACGACACGCCAGCCATTCGCCTCCATGGATACCGAGGCCCGTGCACGCCTGGTCCATGAACAATCACTGATCGCACGTTTCGCTCCCGAACGAGCTCTGGAAACCTTGCCGGGACTGCTGGCGCGCAAGGCGGACCGCACCCGGGCGCTTAACACTGTCGCCAGGGTCATCGGTGAAGAGGACATGGATGAGGCGACAAAAACGTTTCTGGATGAGTTGAACGCGCTGCTGGCTGACTGAGTGCTTGCCTAAGCGCTTGCCTGAGTGCTTGCTGCGCAGTCTCAGCCCTTGGAAGCCCCAAGGGTCAAGCCTGCAATAAAATGCTTCTGCATGGCAAAAAACATCAGCACCGGTGGCATGGCGGCCAACAGTGAAGCAGCCGACACCAGGTGCCATTGGTTCACGAATTGTCCGTTCAATGACCGGACCCCAGCTGTGACCGGTAGAAGATCATCACCGTTGATCAAGACAACAGCCCAGAAGTAGTCGTTCCAGATGAAGGTGAAGATCAGCACTGACAGTGCAGCGATTGCCGGACGTACCAGGGGTAGCACGATGTGCCAGAAGATCTTGAGCTCACTGACACCCTCGATGCGCGCCGACTCGATCAGCTCAAAGGGCAGGGCCTTCATGAAGTTACGCATGAACAGGGTACAAAAGCCCGTCTGGAAGGCGGCGTGAAAGAGCACCAGGCCGGTTATCGTATCGTAGAGTCCGGTCTTTACCGAGAACTCGCGCACCGGCACCATCAGTATCTGAAAAGGCACGAAGTTGCCTGCAACGAACACAAAGAACAAGGGCACAGCCCATCGGAATCGATAGGCTGACAAGGCATAGCCCGTCAGGCAGGAGAGGCCGACGGCGATTATCATCGTTGGCAGGGTGATCTTTACCGAGTTCCATAGATAGGTCATTGCCTTGGACTGCTGAAACACCGCCGCGTAATTCTCGATCATCTGCCAATTGGATGGCCAGCCGAAAACATTGCCTGCATTGATGTCGCCGCCGGGACGAATCGACGTCATGAAGATCGCGAGCAGCGGCAGCAGCCAGATCAGCAGCGCGATCGGCAGGAATATCTGATAGCCGGTGCGTACTGCGGGGCTTGCGTGTTCTATGGGACGCGGGAACATCGTCTCAGCTCTTCTCGTCCTGATACATACGCCACAGGAAGTAGCTGATGTAGACGACCATGATCAGAAACAACACAGTGGCAATCGCGGAGCCGTAGCCCATTCTGTAGCCGTATTCGGACAAGGCTGTTTCGTACATGTAGTAGGCGAGTACGTTGGAAGAGCCATAGGGCCCACCCTGGGTCATGATCGCGATCAGATCAAATGAGCGCAGTGCGCCGATTACCGTAACTACGATAGCAATGAAGGTCGCAGGCTTGAGTTGCGGGATGATGATGTACCACAGCATCTTCCAGCCGCGAGCGTTGTCAAGGCGACCTGCCTCGATCTGATCCGGTGAGACATTGTTGAGCCCGGTCAGATACAGGATCATGCAATAGGCAATCTGCGGCCAGAGACCCGCGGCAATGATGCCGTAGGTAACGAGCGTCTCGTCGGCAAGAATGGCAGGTGGGGTAGCACCAAAAAAAGTCCAAAGCTTGCCGACGATGCCAAAGCTCGGGTTGTAGAACCACGTAAAGATCAGCCCTACGACTACCTGACTGATGACAAAGGGAAAAAAGAACAGGCTCTTGTAGAGCCGGATGCCGGTAACGGTCTGATTCAGAAACAATGCGATAGCAAGGCCAAGCGGCACTGCCAGCATGTACAAGATCAGCCAGATGACATTGTTCTTGAGTGAGGTGTAGAAGCGATCGTCATCCAGAAGCTCACGATAGTTGTCGAGGCCTATCCAGTATTTCTCGCCCAATCCGTCCCACTCGTAAAAGGAGATCCAGATGGATTGGAAAATGGGTGCGATGACGTAGACGGCAAAGAACAGGATGCCGGGCAGCAAGAACAACCATGGCGAGAGTGCCATGCGATTGCGCTTCCACCAGCTATAGCCGGGTGCGGATCCTGGTGCTGTGCTGCTCATAGGCAATAAGACGACGGGGCCAGCAACCTGCCAGCCCCGCCATCGACGGCGCTTTGTCCGTATCTAGCGCCTTGCCTCAGCGATTAATCTGGCGGTTGACGCGAGCTTGAACCTTGTCGAGGCGCTCAAGGATCGCATCGAGGCGTCCGGGGTTCAGCATGAACTCCTGGAAGCCTTCCATGCCAGCCTTGGCCATGGCAGCGGGTGCATCGCGGTCATAGAACTGTGCAAGACCTGCAGCGGTGCTGACGGTCTCAAAGCCCTGCTGAAGGAACTTGGACTCACCCACTTCTGCATTGGCGTTTGGCGGCAGCTGACCGATGGTTTTGTTCCACTCGGTCTGGATATCGGGCTGCGCGATGAAGGCCAGGAACTTGCGGGCGTTTTCCTTGTTCTGTGCGTTGCTGGGAATGAAGAAAGCATCCGCCGGTGCATCTTCTGCACGCTCGACATCCGGGTTGATGGTCGGGAAGGGTACGTAGCCGATCTGGTCTTCGGTCAGGCCAGCTTCCTTCATACCGTCTACAGCAAAGTTGCCCATGACGTACATGACCGCATCGCCCGAGACGAAGGGCGCAAGTGCATCCTGCCAACTCATGGTCGCGTGGTTTTCAATGAAGTGACCCGGCTCTACCAGCTGCTTCCAGTTCTCGAAGACCTGGACAACGCGCTCGTCGGTGTAGGGCACTTCACCAGCGGTGAGTGAATTGTGGAAGTCGTAACCGTTTGTGCGCAGGTTCAGGTAATCGAATACGCCGGCAGCGGTCCACAGGTACTTGGTACCGATGGTGAAGCAGTCTTTACCAGCGTCATCAATAGCGCCGCACGCTGCGAGCAAGTCATCCCAGGTTTCCGGAACTGACAGGCCCAGCTCTTCCATGATGTCAGCGCGGTAGTAGATACCCCATTGATAGTAGGTGTATGGCACGCCCCACTGCTTGCCGTCGATCGTCATGGTGGGCTTGATAGACGCAAAAGACTCATTCAAGCCTTCCGACTCCCACAGGTCGGAGATGTCTTCAAACAGTCCGGCGTTGACGAAGGGGGCCATGCGATTGCCGGGGTACCAGGATGTGATGTCTGGGGCGTCGGCGGTCAGGAAGTTCCTGATTGCGGTCTTGTGTGCTTCACGGTCGGTGTTGTTGACCTCGATTTCCATGTCGGGGTTGGCTGCCTGGAAGGCGGCTACCGCGTCATCAAATCCCTTTTTAGGGCCAGGGTTGAGGTCATCGAAGTTAATGACAAGATCGGCTGCAAAAGCCGGGGCAGTCAGTGCGGCGCTCGCCACGAGGGCCGCGAGTACGCGGCGGGTCGGTGTGAACATATAGGGTCGGCTCCAATAGTGATATGCGTATGCCCGCCTTGTGCAGGAATTACCTAAGGGCGGTCAGGCAACGAGCTTTTGTCAGGCGCTGTCAGGCCTGTGTGTCACAGTGTTTCGTGATCGCCTCCAGTAGAAGTGGCTCACGACAATCCGGAACAACTCCTGTAAAGATACCAGAGGGTACGGCGCGGATGGAAGCGAAGTTGTGCCCAAAGGCTGCTGTTCACACCCAGCCCCAGCCCCACCCTTGACCCAAGCCTGGCTCAGGCCTGGCTCAGGCGCCAGCTCAGGCCTCGCGCCAGACCGTAACTCCAGCGGGCGCGAGTTGTTCCTCGCCAAACACGATCCGATCAGCTGCGGCCTCTTCAAACAGGTCGCTGATCGAGTGGCTGGTGTCGCTCACATTGAAGGCAAACCTCAGCCCGCCGCGACGCCGCGTGCGAACCCCCTCCGGCATGGGCGTGACCGCCACGCCGGCTTCGGCACACAGCGACTTCAGCAGTACTCTGATTGAGGGCCGATCCGGTATGGCATTGATGTAGTGCACACGTCCCTGGGTATAGTGAAAGCCCCAGCCGTCTTCGAAGCGCCCCGCCGGTGTGAGCTCACTACGAATGCGCTCGCGCCAGGCGGTGATCGTCGAAGCCACAGCTCCTCGTGCCACCAGTGTCTCCTCTGGCGGCAAGGTCTCAGAACGGATAACGGTGACATCAATCAGTTTGCGCAAGGACGCTGGTGGTAGCGAATCGGGGATCGCCATATCCACCCCTCGGCTGGCACTTCTCGGGAAGAGCACGATGGTGGCATCAAGGTGCGACAAGCGTTCTGCCAACACGGGGTCGTCGATGGTGATGTTCGGCAACAGCACCAGCGAGTAGAGATCGAGCTCGGCATCGCTTGAAACGATATCAACATCAAGACCCAGTTCGCGACAAGCGCGATATACCTGCTGCACATGCTGCAAGGGGTCGTAGGTGCGACCGTCAGGTTGCTGGATACGTTGCGCGCGATCGCCTGCGTAGTCAAACAGGATGGCCACCTGCGCTCTATTTGTTGTGAGGCGCAGTTCGCTAGCATCGAGCTTTGCAATTTCATCGGCAACCTGTCGTGCCTCGCTTGCTGCAGTATCCTCCTCGCCATTGGAAAGCAAGAGTCCTGTGTGCATCTGTTCTTGTGCAAAGGGCGCTTGTCGCCAACGAAACCAGCTGAGCACTTCGGCTCCGTGGGCGAAGGCTTCCCATGCCCATAAGCGTGCCATGCCATCGAGCGGGGCGGGGTTGTAGGGTGCCCAGTTAACGGGGCCAGGTTGTTGCTCCATGACCCAGAAGCGACCACCGCAGCAGCCACGATACAGATCGTGATGGAAGGCGGAGCTGTCCGGTGTTCCGGTGCGCAGATAACGACGCTGCTCATCCGGGTCTTCACCGTCGCGTGTCAAAAACCCCAGTGGGTAATTGTCCCAGGTGGCAACATCCAGGTGTCTGGACAGCGCGTGGTGATCAAACTCGACAAAGTTGCCCATGAAGTTGTGCAGGACATCTCTACCGGGTGAGTGTGCGCGAATGATGTCTACCTGCACCCGGTCAAAGGTAACTACTGCATCGCTGGCGCAGCGCCAATACGCCATTCGATGTGCAGGGTTGGTTTCTGTTACCGCACCGACGGGCGCGCCGATTTCATCGAAGTCGGTGTACTCCATCGACCAGAAAACATTGCCCCAGGCGGTGTTCAGTGCATCAATGTCGGTGTAGCGCTGACGACACCACTGTTGAAACCCTGCGATAGCGGCCTCGGAGTAGCTCAGGATGGTGTCGTGGCATCCGTACTCGTTGTCGGTTTGCCAGGCGATAATCCCCGGGTGCTTGCCAAAGCGTTTTGCAAGAGCGGTGACGATGCGTGCGCAGTCCGCGTGATAGGGCAGGTAACTGAAGCAGTAGTGTCGCCGCGATCCAAATCCGCGCGTGCGCCCCTGCTCATCAACCGCATAAATGCCGGCGTGACGATTGACCAACCAGGCAGGTGGTGTTGCTGTGGGCGTGCCAAGTACAATCGATAGACCAGCCGCTTGCAGGGTATCGATGGCGCGTTCGAGCCAGTCAAGGTGTAGTTCGCCGTCCGGAGATTCCAGTCGGCTCCAGGCGAACTCGCCGATGCGTACAACTGACAGGCCCAGGCGGCGCATGTGGGCTGCATCCTCAGCCCATCGAGATTCTGGCCAATGCTCAGGGTAGTAGCAGACGCCCGTACGCAGTGTCTGCGACTCGATTGATGTCATCTTGTTCACCACCTGATCAGATGATTCGATCAGTTATTGATGAGCAATGGGGCGACGATCTCAACGGTGTCATCGTCCTGCATCTCAAGCAGCCGCTCAGGCGAGAACCTAACGTGGTTGTAGATCTCATCAAGGCGACCCTCTTGCCAACATCGACACCCGTAGCGCAGGTGCATGCTGGGGCCGGGGTCAAATCGTGTGTTCTTCTCAAGGCTCTGCCCATAGTTGACGACCTTGCGCTCGAACTGATCTTGCGAACGCACAGGATAATGACGTATCTCTATGGTATTACACGGCGAGGTACCCAGTTCATGTCTGTTAGCGTCATGGGTACTTCCCACCAGCGGTATCGCGGCGTGGACGGAACAGGATCCCATGAATCGCGCTCGGTTCGAGGCCTCGCAGGTTTGCTCGCTGACAATGCATCGAGGCCGCGATATCCGTCGGGGGCCCTTTGTGCCAGGGTGGCTTCTACCTAATTGATGCGTATCAGCACCAGGTGCTCACATCAATCTCCCTCATCCGAGCCGCTGCGTCCTCGGGTCGCACGGGATTGACTATGTTGTTAGCTGCCGATTCAAAACCCGCAAGATATTTGAGCTTTTCAGGGTCTCGCAGCGGTGGGTGGAAGGCGAGATGAAAGCACCAGTGGACATTGTCTTGATGATTGTCAGTTGGCACGTTGTGTAGCAGGCTCACATTGGGAGCCACGCGATTGAACAAAAGATCATAGCGGCGCACCTGCCGTTGATACAGGATGGCGAGACTATCGAGCTCTGCCTTGTGCATCTCGCTCAGCGAGCTGACATGTCTGTTGGGGACTATCCAGCTCTCGTAGGCAAAACGTGCTGCAAATGGAACCATGACGCTGAAGTATTCATCCTTCTCGATGATGCAGGCGGCTTGTGTGTGCTTGTGCGACAGCAGCGATTGTAAAAGAGAGGAACCAGCGTTTTCTAGCGCCCAGTTCGCTTGTGCAGAGCGCATGCGGGTAGCGGTGTCGGTGACAAAATCTGTAGCGTAGATTTGCCCGTGGGGATGCAGGTTGGATACGCCAATCTCGGTACCCTTGTTCTCGAAGATCAGTACATTGCCGATGCCGGGCTGCGCTGCCAGGCGTGCATACTCGTCCCGCCATAGTTGGACGACGCCCTTGAGTTCAGCGGGGTCAAGTGACGCAAGGGTCGCGTCATGCCGTTCTGACCAGCACAGGACACGACAGTATCCCTTGGCGGGAGCCACACCCAGTAGTGGGTCGGTATTGTGTGTGTCTGGTGCCTGCATGGACAATGACGGAAAGTCGTTGTCAAACGCAAACGCGCCGGAGTAATTCGGGTTCTGAACGCCATTGGCTCGCGTCACACGCGGACAGAGATAGCAGTACGGATCATGCTCAGGTGCCGGGGTGGTTGTAGCCTTGCTCACGGCACCGGACCAGGGCCGTGCGGCCGAGCGTGCCGATATCAGTACCCACTGTTGCAGCAGTGGTTGCCAGCGTCGTTGCCAGGCACCGTCATTGAGAGTGCTCATGTATGTGGGAGTGTCACAGCACCAGCCCCGGCGCCTGGGCGAACGCGATAGAAGTCCGCGACAAGTCCGGTTGTGTGGGTGTAGCGCTTCTTGACCGTGGACTCGAAGTCATCAAGGGATTCGGTCGCCACCACGTTCACGGTGCAGCCCCCAAACCCTGCACCAGTGAGTCGCGCACCGAGTACGTGTCCGCTATCCCTCGCGATGGAGACCAGCGCATCCAGTGGCTCGCTCGACACGTCGTAGTGTGTTGCAAGCGAATCATGTGAGGCGTTCATCAGCTGACCAAAGCATTCAAGATCGCCGGCCTCCAGTGCTGGCACGGCTCTGCGTACGCGTTCATTTTCAGTGGCAATGTGACGTGCTCGAGACAAGGCCACTGGATCATCACCCAGTAGATCAGCGTGAGCGTCAAGTGCCTCGGGCGATAGCTCTCCGAGACGAGTGATGCCAAGCGTGCGGCCGAGAGCCTTGAGCGCTCTGTAACACTCGGCAACGCGGTCATTGTAGGCAGAGCCACTGAGTTCGCGTCGCTGGTTGGTATTGATGACCACGAGACTGTGCCTTGTGAGATCAATGGGCACCTGTCGATAGGCAAGGGTATGACAGTCGAGCAGCATGGCGTGATCAGCCTGTGCCATGGCGACCGCAAATTGATCCATGATGCCGCACTGCATTCCAACGAAATCTTTTTCGGCGGCCTGTGCGAGTTGCGCGAGCTCGGTGCGTGCCAATCCGGCACCAAACAAGGTATCCAGTGCCAGGGCTGTGACAACCTCAATGGAAGCCGAGGAGCTCAAGCCTGCGCCGTTCGGGATATTGCCCGAGTACAAACAGTCCAGTCCGTCTACGTCGATGCCACGTTGTCTGAATTGATCGATGACGCCAAGTGGGTAATTGACCCAGTTGTCACCCTGTTTGTGTGAGATATCGTGGATGCCGAGATCAGCGGTGGAGTCAAAGTTCAGCGAGGCAAAACGAAAGCGATTGGTGTTGTTACGTCTGATGATCAGGTAAGTACCACGGTCTATACCGGCGGGAAAAACCAGACCCCCGGTGTAGTCGGTGTGATCACCAATCAGATTGACTCGCCCGGGGGCATGGAAGGCGAGTTCCTTTGATGCACTGTCGCCAAACGTTCTTGAAAAGTGACGATGTATTGCCTGTAGTTCTGTGTCTGAGTGAATCATGAGCGACGACAACAGATCAGTAGAGCGGATTGCGGCGGCATGATCGGTAGTGGCAGACCGATGCGCATGAGCAGCTCGCCTGTGCTTGAGGCCTTGCCGACCAACCAGTCGGGTAGAGCGCGGCTGAAAGCCGCGATGTCGTTCTGATTGTTGCTCTCCAGAGTGACTACAAAGTGGCCATCTGGTGCAAGACCCATCAGCTTCAGGTGACCTGTGCGGCTATGCGGGTGAGCGCTGCCAGCGGCGACTGTTGCCAAACAGATGCTGCCGTCCTTTGCAACCTGGGAACTCGCCCACAGGGAATCGTCTGACGAATCCAGTCTGTAGTAGCGACTCTCTGCAAGCCACCCACGGTGGGTCTTGTACAGATCGGTGTAGTAGGCGAGGGCTCGACGCTCTGCCGCGTCAAGCCTGCGCGCATCGATCTCAAAGCCGTACTGACCTTGCAGCGCAACGATCGCGCGCGTGTGCAGGGATGTCTCGCGCCCCGTCAGGTGTGCTGTCTTGTGGCCTACATGTGCTCCCATGATCTCCGGTGGGTACACGCGCAAGAAGCCCGCTTGTATGCGTGCTCGTTCGATCGGATCGATGTTGTCCGACGTCCAGACGCGACCCGTACGGGTCAGGATGCCGACGTCAACGCGTGCGCCCCCGGATGAACAAGTCTCGATCTCCAGCTCGGGGCAGGCTGCCTGTATGTCATCCAGAAGCTGGTAGAGCGCTGCTGGTTGGCTGGCAGCGCGAGCGCGAGCGCCGTCACCGGCCAGAACCAGATTCCGGTTCATGTCCCACTTGATGTAGTCAATCGCGTATTCCTCGACCAGCGATACGATGCGCTCGAACAAATAGTCACGCACATCGGTGCGCGCAATGTCCAGTACCAGCTGATGGCGAGCCAGCGGCGTGTCGATACCATCCAGGTGGAGTACCCAGTCTGGATGTTGCTCGAACAAGGCGCTGTCGGGGTTGACCATCTCGGGCTCAAACCACAGACCAAACTGCATTCCCTGCTCACGTACGCGTTTGCACACCGGGTGCAATCCTTCGGGATAAATTGTCGGATCGACGAACCAGTCGCCCAATCCCGCCTGGTCATGGCGGCGACGCCCAAACCAGCCATCATCGAGAACAAAGCGCTCGGCACCAAGCTCTGCGCTGGCGTCGATGAGGCTGACCAGGTTCTCGACAGAATGCTCAAAATAGAGCGCCTCCCAACTGTTGGCGTGCACCGGGCGTGGCGAGCGCGTCCAGTGCGGCAGAACGTGGCGTCGTATGTGCTCGTGAAAGCAATGGGTAATCGTGTTGATGCCCAGGCCTCGCGCCAGCAGTGCCGGCGGGGCGTCAAAGCGCTTCTCGGGTGCTAGCTGCAGCTCTCCGGGCAGGGGCAACACGCCAAGCTGTATAGTGCCGTCACCATCGGAGAGTCGCTCGACACGCAGGCTGAAGTTACCGCTCCAGGCAAGATGTGCGCACAACACATCGCCCGAGGCATTGCCAAACCCTGGAGGGCCGGTGATCACTAGCGGAGCATGCTCATGACTGGTGCGCCCGTGACGATTGCTGATATCAATGACGCCGGGCAACACGGGGCGTCGGTATTCCCTGAACTCAGCGCCCCAGCGTCCATGTTGACTCAGGAGTTCTGTATGCGATTGCGGCAGCGGAATGGTTGCACTGGCTAGCCAGTCGATGGTGTAAACGTCAGTTCCTGTGTTGACCAGGCTGGTTTGTACGCTCAATACGTCGCTTGCTTGATCCAGCGCCAGAGTCAATTCCAGATCGAGCGAGCTGATTTCATCTTTCAACGTAAACACAAGAGCGTTGAGATCGGTCTGCTGTTGCACCTGAGCAAGTGCCCAGCGATGCGCAAACTGCTTTCCGTTGCGATGGCCTGCAAGGCCCGGTGAGCCGGCATAGCCGCGACTGGCTTCAGGGAACAGGCTGAGCATCTGTACCTGATCTTGTGAGGCATGCAGTACCGAGGAGTCAAGGAGCGGCGTGCAATCCTCGATAACCATCTCGGCGACCAGTCGCTCGCCAAAATACTGCAAATGTGGCACACCATCATCACTGATGAGCAAGACGCTGCTGTTCTGCGAATCCAGGCGCCAGAGCGTGGCAGAAGATGACATGATGCGAGTATCCCGTGTTGGCCGAGGTCACGGGCCGTCGGTGAGCCTGGAGGAGCGTCGTTTGCGCCGCTCCGTGAATGGTGGAACAATGGAAAAAAAGTATATGAGTCGCCTCTACGGTGTGTCAATGCGAGTCGGATGTCGGTCGCGCTGCTCAGTGAACTCTCGGATCAAACCCTGGAAACGATGTTATGGCTGATGTACAGCTGAAGGCGGCCTGGAAACGCTACGGCGATGTCTCGGTCATTCATGGCATCGATCTGGACCTCACGGGCGGTGAGTTCATTGTGTTTGTGGGCCCATCCGGCTGTGGCAAGTCAACGCTGCTGCGCATGATCGCAGGCCTTGAAACCGTGTCCGATGGCGAAATCCATATCGACGGCAAGGACGTAACTCAGGTTGAAGCGGTGGACCGGGGCATCGCCATGGTCTTCCAGACCTACGCTCTGTATCCGCACATGAGCGTCGAGCAGAACATGGGCTTTGGGCTCAAGATGTCGGGTGCCCCCAAGGCAGACGTCAAACAAAAGGTTGATGCCGCAGCAAAGACACTGCAGCTTGATCAGCTTTTGGACCGCAAGCCCAAGAACCTCTCTGGTGGTCAGCGCCAGCGTGTGGCGATAGGGCGAGCCATTGTCCGTGATCCAAAAGTCTTCCTCTTTGATGAGCCTCTGTCCAACCTTGATGCTGAGCTGCGCGTGGAGATGCGCCTGCAGATCGCCAAATTGCATCAACAGATGGGCGCTACGATGATCTATGTGACACACGATCAAGTTGAGGCCATGACCATGGCTGACAGGATCGTTGTGCTGCGTGACGGGCGCGTCGAGCAAGTGGGTACACCTCTCGACCTCTACCATCACCCCGATAACCTGTTTGTGGCGGGTTTTATTGGGTCTCCGAGAATGAACTTGATAGACGTAACTGTGCTCGAAGCAACGGACAAGGGGGCAAGAGTGACTTTGCCTGACGGCTCCGAGGCGACTCTGCCCGTTGACGCTGCGCGCGCTGTGCCCGGTAGCAAGGCGACGTTGGGAATGCGTCCGGAGGACCTTGGCGAGGTCAACGGAGACTTTTGTTTGTCGATGGAGGTGGAGGTTGCCGAACGCCTCGGTGGCACGACCTACCTCTATGGAGGCTGTGCTGGCTTGGAGAACTTTGTTGTGCAGCGCGCTGGCCTTGATGCCTCGCGCGCAGGAACGAAACTAGAGGTGGCGGTACGTGCTGATGCCTGTCACCTCTTTGATGCGCAAGGTCTTGCCTATGGCCGTCACGCCGAGATAGGCGCGCCACCTGCGGCCTAAACCAGTCGGCCAAGTCGGTGCCTTACCTGTGGACCTGGCCTGTGGACTTGGTCCACAGGCCAGAGACGGCCCCGGCAAGCCGCTTAGCGGGACGTTTTTACTCGCCTGCCAGCGCTTGTTGCACAGCCTGATAGGCAGGCTTGGGTTGGTAGTTTCTGTCCAGCACCAAGGGTGTGTTGGGTCGCCGCCAAGTATAGCGATCGGTAAATCCCCAGATCTGGATTGCTTTACAGGCAGGCTGATTCAGACACACCTCGATCACGCCTGAATACACATCGGCTTGATCCTGCTCGGTAGCACCCGGCTGCATGTTGACATCAAGCTCGGTAATGTAGATGTCAAGGCCGAGGTTGGCAAAACGCTGGAAGGTGTCGCGCATGGCGGTAAAGTTGTCAAAATCAGTATCGACGTGCATCTGGAAGCCCACGCCATCGATGGGTACGCTGTTCTCAACAAGGCGCGAGACCAGGGCGTACATACCATCGGTCTTGGCACCGCCGGCAGCCACATCGAAATCGTTGTAGATCAGCTCGGCATCAGGATCTGCCGCGCGTGTTCTGATGAAGGCCTTGTCGATATGTTGCTCGCCCATGGCTTGAAACCACACCGAGTTGCGAAAGTTGCCGTCGTCCTCGAGCGCTTCATTGACAACGTCCCAGATCGTGACATTCGGGTAGCGCCCGGTCATGGTGTCGATGAAGGTGTTCATCAGTGACTCGCGCTCACCCACTGCAGACTCTTGTACCCATTGCGGTAGCTGGGTGTACCAGACAAGCGCATGACCATGGACGTCCATGCCGTTGTCAGCTGCAAATCTCACCAGTTTGTCGGCGTCTTCCCATCGATATTCGCCTCGTTGCGGGTTGATAAAGCCCCACTTCATGGAGTTTTCCGGTGTTACCAGATCAAATTCAGAGGCGGCAATCGAGTTATACAAGGCGCCGTCGGCTTGCTCGGTGATCTGCAGCAAGGACGCGTAGCCAAACTGGATGCCAGCTTGTGAGGCGAGATCCTTGAGTCGACTGCCTGGGCGAACGAAAGCGCCGGCATCGCGGAAATCGATGGTGGCAGAGCCGCTTGCAGTCAGTTCGGGATTCTCGGCATCTCTTGCAAAGAAATTGTATTCGACGACGCCCCTGTCAGTAGGGCTGCTGTTAAAGCGAAGTACCCTGATTCGTGGATCATCTTCCAGCGCAGTAAAGCTGTGGCCAGCGGGCGGATTCAGGATGGACAGGCTTGGCACCGTACCGTTCGCGTCCACTGCCTTGGCGCGCATCACGACAGGGTCACCCGCGCGCACCACGTAGTCGCCGATGGCATCAATCGTTGGCGGTCTATTGGGAATGATGGACAAATCATCAGGCAGCACTACAGTGAGCCTGATGTCACGTACGGTTGTGACGCTGGGGTCATCTGCATCAAAAGCGGTTATGCGTACGGTGTACTCACCCACGTCCGGTTGCAATGGTTGCCAGATCAGGCTGCGTGTACCGTCGAAGTTGTCAACATTGGCAGCACCTACAGGCAACGTGCCGATAAATAATCCAGGAACGCCGCCGTCTGCGTCTCTGGGTTGAACGACCAGCTCCCAGACAGGTCCAGCTTCGATCACCTGATTTTCAAGGTTTACAAAGAACGGTGGCTGATTACCGCTGTCTGGAAGAGTCAACGTCTCTGATGCTGCTGAAAAGTTTCGCGTGACATCGAAGGCTACAATGTGAAAGGAGTAGATTTCACCGGACTCGACTGAGCCTTGGTAGCGCGTCTCGAAGACAGTCGCGACGTACTGGTCGTTGCGGTACACGTTGTAACCTGCCACCGCACTATCATCCGTAGATGCGCGCCACGTCAATTCCACCAGACCTCTGCCCTCGTCGATAAAGCCTGCAAGTTCTGACGGCTTGCTGGGCGGCTGGTCCGGGCGATCGATGCCCGACTCGGGTAGCGTCAAGGGGGCAGACGGTGCGGAAAAATTGCTCTGTGCATCAAAGGCGACGACATAAAACTGATTGGTGGAGCCTGCATCCACGTTTGTGTTGTAGCGAGTATCGAACACGGTACTGGCATAGTCATTGTTGATATAGACGTTGTATCCAAGCACACGCAAGTTGTCCTCGGAGGCCTGCCAACTCAGGCTGACTGCATCTTGAGCCCCCGCGCTTGCAAGCCTGCCAGTCAGGCGTTGCGGCTGCGTAGGTGGCAAGTTTTCATCTATTGGCCCGGAGGGTGTCGGTGCCAGTACACTGGCCGTGCGTGGAGAGAAATTGCCATCAATATCGAAGGCAACTACCGAGTAGTCAAATGATTGTCCACTAGCTATGATGTCTTCATACTCGGTGCTGAACACCGTTGTGCGATACGCGCCATCAACGTACACGTTGTAGCCCGAGATGCCACGATCATCCCGTGCGCCAGTCCATGTCAGATTCACGCGTACCCCGTCCGCGATGTCGCGACTGTTGGCGCTGAGATCGGTGGGTGCGTCTGGCGGTATGTCCGTAGACATGTCTGGCGATATGTCTGTATGGATCGCGCCGGATTCAGGGAGATTCAGTGCAGCTGAGCGCGCTGAAAAATTATTGCGCGCATCAAACGCCACTACGTAGTAGGTGTACGTTTGCCCCTCGGTGACCCTGCCTGAGTAGGCCGGTGCTGACACTGTGGTGAGGTAGTTGTTGTTCTGATAGACGTTGTATCCGAGCACGCTTTCATCGTCAGTTGATGCCTGCCAGCTCAAGTTGACGCTGGTGTCTGAGATATCACCTTGTAGCGCCTGTGGCACAGACGGCGAGATGGTGGTGTCTTCCGGAACAAGACCATTCGGTGCAAACACGCCCTCGGAGGCTTGAGAGAAATTGCGTGGCAGGCCATCAAACGCCACCACGTTGAAGATGTGCAAGCGGTCAGGATCAAGCTCGCCTTCAAAACGGTTATCAAGTACCGTTGTCAGGTACTGATTGTCTCGGTAGACGTTGTACCCCTGCACGCCGTCGTCGTCATCCGGGGTGTTCCAGGTGAGTACGATACGGTTCCCAGTGACATCACTTGCAAGTCCTGTCGGAGCAGAAGGGGTTGCACCGGCAGCATGTGCAGAAGGGGCACCTGGCGAGGTGAGCACCAAGGCAGCGAATGCCATGTTTGCCGTGGAAAGAAGGCGGGGCAGGACGTCCATCGTGAGTACGTTTTTTTGTCTTGGCGGGCAAGCGCGAGACTACCGCGTTATGCCCTGTCTTTTGACTCGAGACTCGACAAAATTTCAGGCCAACACCGAAACGGCGAAATTACCGGCGTTGACACCAAGAACGCTTTCGGTAAGGCACACGCTACTCTCGGTGTGGCGTCAGAATAACGACTTCTTTCTGGTGCTTGATCTCTTCTAGGTACTCGCTTTTGCGATGCCGGATGAGACATCATTAAGCGCTTCGGTAACAGCATCAAAGAGCTGGTCAATCTCGTTTTCATTGATGATCAGTGGTGGGCAAAAAGCTACGGTGTCGCCAGGTACAGGCCGCACGATTACGCCGTGTTCCTTTGCAGCATTGGCAACGGCGGCTGCAATCTTGTGTTCGGCCGGGAAGGGCGTCTTGCATTCCTTGTCGGCCACGAGTTCAATGGCGCCGATCAGGCCTACACCGCGTGCCTGACCCACCAGTGGATGATTCTGCAAGGCCTGTACACGTTCCAGAAAATGTGGGCTGCTGGCTTTCACCTGATCAACAATGCCATCGCTCTCATAGATATTGAGAGTCTCCAGAGCCACGGCAGCGGCGACCGGGTGTCCACCATAGGTGAAGCCTGTTCCAAAGGTGCCCAGTCGTGTGCTTTGTTCTTCAAGTGCGTCGTAGACGCCGCCGGAGACCAGGGTGGCGCCGATCGGCAGGTAGGCGCTGGAGAGTTGCTTGGCGCTGGTCATGATGTCTGGCTGAATGTCATAGGTGTCCGAGCCCCACCAGTTGCCTGTTCTGGCAAATCCGCAGATCACCTCATCGGCGATGAACAGGATGTCGTGCTTGGCAAGAACGGCCTGTACCTTGGCAAAGTAGCCTTCAGGGGGCAGCAGTACACCCCCGGCTCCCATGACAGGCTCTGCAATGAATGCAGCAATCGTGTCGGCGCCAAGTCGCGTGATAGTTGCTTCGAGCTCGTTTGATAGACGAGTAGCAAAGGAATCGTTGCTCTCTCCGGGATGAGCCTCTCTGTATGCATGAGGCGTGGTGAGGTGTTCAACCCGGATTACTGGTAGGCCAAATCCATCATGGGCATAGGGCAATCCGGTGAGGCTACCTGCTGCAATAGTGACGCCGTGATAAGCCCGATGGCGAGCCAGCATGGTTTTTTTTGTAGGCTTGCCACGTGCTTCGTGGTAGTACCACGCGAACTTGACAGCCGTATCTACCGCCTCAGAGCCTGAATTGGTAAAGAACGCTCGCTCGATTCCTTTAGGTGCCAATTGCACAAGCTGTTCGGCAAGCTCTATGGCCGGTGGAGTTGAACGATGGGCAAAAAGATGCGAGTAGGGCAGTGCTTGCATTTGCCGTGTCGCGGCATTGACGAGTCGCTGTTCGCTGAATCCCAGTGATGTGCACCAAAGACCCGCCATGCCCTCAAGATAGCGATCACCAGACTCATCGTAGACGTAGACCCCATCGCCACGCGAAATCACAAAGGGGCCCTGCTCACGGTTGGCCTTCAGAGGCGTGTACGGATGCAATGAGTATTGCTTGTCGCTCTGTGCGAGTGCAGACTGTGTCGACATGAATGGCGGCGCCTGGTGGATCAATTGATGATGGAAGCTTAGCTAAGTCAGATATTCCTTGACTCGCTAGATGAGTGTGACCAGCTCGGGATCGTGGTGCAGATCCAGATGGGTCACGTTGTTGAACTCGACCATGCGCGTGTTGTCGCCGTCATAGGCAAGGGTCGTTACCGAGGCGTTGCGCACTCGCCAGATCGCGTCAATGCAGTGTTCAAAATCCAGGTCGAGCACTGTTGCTAACACAGTCGAGATGATGCCGCCCGACGTGAAATACGCAAGCGTTGCATCCGGCTGTTGCTGTCGTGCTGATTGGCTGATCGCGGCCCAGCCGCGTGCGGAAAATTCATGCCAATGCTCGAGTGCCTCCGGCACACTATGGCTGTCGCGCCAGCGGCGCATGATGCTCGCATAGTCTGCATAGGTCATCTGCTCCGGGTTGGACGGTACAGCCCCGGGAGTCTCTGACGATAGACGTTCACCCAGATGGGCATCGACAGCGCGGTGATTGTATTCGTCAAGATCTTGCAACACCAAGCAGGGCGGCGCAATACCGGCGCTGTCCAGTACGAGATTTGCGGTGTCACGCTGGCGCTCCAGGGTACCGTGAAAGCAGGTCTGAGGCCTGGTGCCACGTTTACGCCACCAGTGGCCAAGGTGGCGCGACTGCTCGCGTCCGCGGGCCGACAATCGGTCGTAGTTGTCGCTACCTGCGGAGGCTTGCCCGTGACGGATGAGAAGGAGTGTCTGATTCACACCCCGAGCATACCGCTGCTTCAGTTGCAGCGGTATGTCTTCTGGATTCTCCGTTCAGCGCAGCGGGAACTCGACGCGATGTGGATTGACAGGGTTGAGCGGATCATTGGGGATGGCGTTGCGCCATTGTGCGCTGCCGTCATTGGCGAGAGTCGTGGCGCAGGTGCCTGTGGATACATGGTGCAGTGCTGCGCCAAGCATGGGATCTGCTGGATCCCCAAAGGCGCTTAGGAAGTCATCTGTTGCCGGGCAGGTGGCTGGCAGCCCATCGGCGTAGCCACCCACACCTGAGTCATTGACAAACTCTACCTCTACCGCGTGCATGACCTTGTTACAGCTATCGTCGAGAAACTCGCCTTGAGTGCCATAGGGTTTGCCGCAGGAGGTGCTTCCGATAGTGACTACCTCCACGTAAGGCGACAAGCCGTTGATCACTAGCTCAGAGGCTGAGCAGGTACCGGAGCTCATCAATACATAGACGCGGGCCAGATCAAGCGAGTCAGCCAGTGTCTTGAACGGCACCTGTAGCTGCGCTTCGGTAAACAGGCTCTGGTACTTATCGTTGAATCGATAGCTCAGGAAGTTGCGGTTCTCGCCCCCACTTCCAATGACTCTACTGGCAAGCTCATTGGCGACATCAATTCTTCCTCCACCGTTGTACCTGAGATCTATCACCAGTTCATTGATGTTCTGTTCAGCGAATTCGGCAAATACCTCAGCGAGTTCATCGCGGGCAGTTTCTATGAAGGTCAGGAAGGCAAGGTAGCCAACACGAGCACTATCAACATCAAGGATACTGCTGTCTAACACAGCTTTGATATTGTACTGGCCGCGTGTGACCTCGACATCACGTTCAAACTCATCGGCGTCAGCGACGGTCAGCGTGACCGTTCGGGCATCGTCGCCGGTGCCGAAGAGTGCATCTGCCTGCTCGCTACTCGTGATTGAATCGACGGTTACACCGTCAATGCCCAGCAAGGTCTCTCCCCGGACTACGCCGGCATCTGCAAGCGGCGACTCCGGCTCTACCAGTGCTATCGCGAGCGAATTGTCGGCACGCCTTTGCAGGCGCCATCCGTACCCGAAGTCCTGGCCCTCTTCAAAGAAGGCGTTGCTCAGGGCTGCATCTCCGACGTAGCTGAATCGGTCAGGCGGTACACGCAGATCAGCGATCAGGTCCTCGGCACTGTTGTAGTCATCGAGCCTGACGATGGGTACCTGATCATAGAACAGGTAGTAGTCACGCATATTGGCGTCTACCCAGTTGCGTTGAGCTTCAATCGAACAGGCCAACTGGGTATCGGCGCTGGCGCCAGACCCTGTCGGGGCGTCGTCGCGTATTCCGCAAGCGGCAAGCAAGGCCATAAGGACGAGGCTGCCTGAGTGACGCGCCAGAGAACAAGCACGTCTGCCAGTTTTCGGGCGGTTAGTCCTTTTCATGCTCATCGTCCGGTCCCCGGGGCAGAGTGTCCTTCAACACAAATGAGGCGACACATGCGTCCGTTTGCTTGAGCAATGCCGGTTCTGTTTCGGTGCTTAACGCTACAAACAGGGTAAAAATGAGTACTGAGTCAATAAAACGCTTGTTTGAGCTGGCGACAAGGAGTGGCGGATTAAGCAGTTCCTTAACATGACCGCTATGTGTTACATGGACAACCGGCTCCACGAATTTGAATGCAGTGGTGCGCTCGTAAAGGGTGCCATGCGGCGTGTGCTTCTGGTCAATGCTGAGCCCCACCGGCTCCAGCTGATGAAGTCAACACTGGATCGCAATGGCTACGAAGTGGACACAGCGCTCAAGGCGGATGTCGCAGCTCGCCTGTTTCTGAAGCACAGGCACGAGGTGGTCGTGCTCGACGGCAACGCGACACCGGCGCGAGCGGAACCCCTCTGCAGGGTTCTCGCAGACCTTCAGGATGAGCAACAACCGCTGGTATTGCTAGTCTCGATGGATAGCAGCCCGGTGCTTGAGCTGACAGATCAGTTTGAATACGAGCGGCTCGAGCAACCCATGAGCCTTCGATATCTGGTTGCAAGATTGGCAGGGCACTTCGGCTGCTACTAGCCTCGGCTGCTCACGTTGCGTCGGCCTGGTACGCCCCACCCCGAGTTTCTATTGTCCTGTGGCGTGCTCTGCTAGCATCAGGTTATTGAATCGAGTACATGTCCATGAGTCCTGACCCAGAAGGCGAGATCAGTAAACCGGTTCTGGGGGCAGGGCTTGCGCTGATGGGGTTCGCGGTCTTTTCACTACACGATGCGCTGATCAAGAGTGTATCGGAGGTGCCAACCTTTCAGGTCGCCTTCTTCGCGGTGCTCTTCAGTTTTGTGCCCTTCTCGATTTACCTGGCATTTGCCAAGGCTGAGCGCTCGTACAGACCGCGTGTGCCCGGGCTCCTGGCGTTACGCTGTATTTTTACAACGACCGGTCTGTTGTGCGCCTTTTATGCCTTTGCCAACCTGCCCATGGCAGAGGTTTATTCGCTGCTGTTCACGTCTCCGATACTGATTACCTTGCTCGCAATACCGGTGCTCGGCGAGCGTGTGCGAGCCTTTCGTTGGTTTGCGATCGTATTGGGTATGCTCGGTGTCATCGTGGTATTGCAACCGGGGGCGACCCAACTCTCTCCCGGACACCTCGCAGCGGCCTGCGCTGCTATCTGTACCGCGATTACCTCGGTTGTCACGCGGCGCATCGGCTCGCGTGAACATGGTGTGACGTTAATTCTTTACCCGATGCTGGTCAACGTGATCGTCTGCGGTGCCTTGACGGCATTGGTCTATGTGCCATTGCCAGCAGACATGTTGGTTCGCATCGCGTCTCTAGGTGTTCTGACTGTGGTGGGTCAGGCGTTGATACTGCAAGCCTATCGCCGCAGCGAGGCGCAATTTGTCGCACCGATGCAATATAGTCAGATGCTGTGGGCGCTGTTTTATGGAGCGCTGGTGTTTGATGAAGTGATCAACAACACGGTCTTGGCGGGTGCCAGTGTTATCGTCCTGTCTGGCTTGCTGTTCATTTGGCGAGAGCTGTCTGCATCACTGGTGCGACCGGTCTTGCGCACGCGTAACCTGCGCGCTACTGCAGGACCACAGAATCAGTCCTCGGAAACGGATCCGCTGGACATGAACCAGCACGGTCTGCCACCTGACCCTGATGACCAACTCCAGTGACAAGGCTACAAAGCTTCCCGCCGGTGAGGAGCTCATCTCTGCGGCCAGTATGCTCATGCCGTTTGGCCGGTTTGAAGGAACCCGTTTGATCGATCTGCCAGAGCCGTATCTGGTGTGGTTCCACCGGGAGGGTTTTCCAAGCGGGAGACTGGGTGAGGGCATGGCGCTGATGCTCGAGATCAAGGTCAATGGTCTTGAGAAGCTCGTGCGGCCCCTGCTCGACACAACGCATCTTGACCGTGGGAACGCGCCCGGCTAATCTTCATCAATGATCACGCGCACGCCCAGCCTCGGCCTTACTCGCCCGGCCTCTTTCGGGAGGGCCGGGCTGCCGTATCGCCTTGGGTCCGCGGGTTAGGCGGACCACCCTTCAGGGTGTCGTGCTGCGGCATCCTGGTCCGTTCAATTACTCCGTCCCAGTCGCTGGCATCGCGCTCTTTGTCAGTACGAGTCCGTAGCTTTCGGTGGGCAGAGTTCGCGAGATCTCCCTGATGCATATTGATCCAAAGGAAAAGTACCAAGCGTTTCCACCTGTTGCCTTGCCCGATCGGCAGTGGCCAGATCGCGTCCTTGACAAGGCGCCTGTCTGGTGCAGTGTTGATCTTCGTGATGGCAACCAGGCACTCATCGAGCCGATGGGCCCGGAGCGCAAGTTGCGCCTGTTCCGTCTGCTGGTGGCCGCAGGCTTCAAGGAAATCGAAATCGGTTTTCCGGCAGCCAGTCAGACTGACTTTGATTTTGTCCGTACGCTTATCGACGGCGGTCATGTGCCTGAGGACGTGACCCTGCAGGTGCTGACACAGGCGCGTCAGGAGCTGATCGAACGCACCTACGAATCCTTGCGCGGTGCGCCGCGCGCCATCGTGCATTTGTACAACTCCACCTCAACCCTGCAGCGACGCGTGGTGTTCGGTCTGGATCGCGCGGGTATTCTGCAAATTGCTGTTGACGGTGCGCACATGGTGGCCGAAGCCGCGGCGCGACATCCGGATACGCAGTGGCGCTTCCAGTATTCACCGGAAAGTTTTACAGGCACCGAACTCGACTATGCGGTTGCGGTGTGCGATGCGGTAACCGAGGTGTGGGCGCCCACACCTGCTGATCCAGTCATCTTGAACCTGCCAGCAACCGTCGAGATGTCGATGCCGAATGTTCACGCGGATCAGATCGAATGGTTCTGCAGGCATGTAGCAAAGCGAGATAGCGTGATCATCAGCTTGCACCCGCACAATGATCGAGGCTGTGCCGTGGCTGCAGCCGAGCTCGGTCTGTTGGCAGGCGCTGATCGGGTCGAGGGCACCTTGTTTGGTAACGGCGAGCGCACCGGCAACGTTGATGTGGTCACTATGGCGCTCAATCTGTTTAGTCAGGGGGTCAATCCCGAGCTCGACTTCTCCGATATCTTTGCGCTCCGTCAGACAGTAGAGCACTGCAATCAACTGCCAGTGCATCCGCGACACCCCTACGCGGGGGAGTTGGTGTTCACCGCCTTTTCCGGCTCGCACCAAGATGCGATCAAAAAAGGCTTTGCAGCCATGCGACAAAGCAACTCCCCGATCTGGGAGGTGCCGTATCTGCCGATTGATCCTGCTGATATCGGTCGTACTTACGAGTCGGTGGTACGCGTAAACAGTCAGTCCGGCAAGGGCGGGGTGGCGTTCATACTGGAGCAGGATCATGGCCTGCAACTGCCGCGACGTTTGCAGATCGAATTTAGCCGCGTAGTACAGGAAATCAGCGAACGATCAGGTGGAGAGGTGGACTCTCAATCTATTCGTTCAGCCTTTGATAAGGCCTTCTTCGAGCAGCGTAGGCCGCTGGAGTTTGTGCGTCATGCCAGTCGCGATGTTGGGGCGGAGGGTGACATGCGCGAGCTGATGGCCGAAGTGCTCTTTGAAGGAGAGGCTCACGAGGTAACCGGGGTGGGCAATGGCCCGATTGACGCCTTCGTCAATGCCGTGTGCACCTCTTTTGGTATTGACTTTCGTGTTGTGGATTATCACCAGCATGCAACCGGTGGTGGCGCAGATGCCCAGTCAGCTTGTTACGTCGAAGTGCAGATCGGACGTGGTGAGACCCGTTATGGTGCGGGACTGGATGCAAATATCGTAGCCGCTTCGCTCAAGGCAGTGTGCAGTGCTCTGAATAGAAGCTGGACTGACGGACTGATCACTGGAGACGAACGCTAATGCAAGGCGACGACGATCGCGACAAGCCTTTAGCCGAGGCAGCACTCGACTATCACCGGTATCCGACACCGGGCAAGCTCGAGATATCAGCAACGAAGAATATGGTCAACCAGCGTGATCTTGCGTTGGCTTATTCGCCAGGCGTCGCCGCCGCCTGTAGCGCCATAGAGAACGATCCACTTGAGGCAGCGTCGCTGACGGCACGCAGCAATCTGGTCGCAGTGATAACCAATGGCACGGCGGTGCTGGGGTTGGGGGCGATCGGTGCGTTGGCCTCCAAGCCGGTCATGGAAGGCAAGGCCGTACTGTTCAAGAAATTCGCGAACGTCGATGTGTTTGATCTCGAGCTTGACACTACCGATGTAGATCGCTTTGTTGATGCCGTGTCGCTGATGGAGCCGACCTTCGGAGGTATCAATCTCGAGGACATCAAGGCGCCAGAGTGTTTCGAGATTGAGGCACGGCTGCGTGAGCGCATGAACATACCGGTGTTCCATGACGACCAACACGGTACGGCTATTGTAGTTGCCGCTGCTGTTCGCAACGGCCTGCGACTGTCAGGTAAGCAGCTACAAGATGTAAAACTTGTATGTTCCGGTGCGGGTGCTGCAGCATTGTCATGCTTGAACCTTCTGGTTTTCATGGGACTCAAGCGCGAGAACGTGACCGTCTGCGATGTGCACGGCGTTGTGTACGCTGGGCGAGATGTGGACATGGATCGCTATAAATCCGTTTATGCACAAGACACCGCTGCTCGTCGCCTGTCCGATGTCATTGCCGGGGCTGATGTGTTTCTCGGTCTGTCTGCCCCCGACGTACTCAGTGCAGAGGATGTGATGGCGATGGCCGATGGACCTTTCATACTTGCACTGGCAAATCCGAATCCAGAAATCGATCCGGCACTCGTGCACGCAACACGTGACGATGCCATCGTGGCCACAGGGCGGTCTGATTACCCCAATCAAGTCAACAACGTGCTGTGCTTTCCCTTCCTGTTTCGTGGGGCACTGGATGTCGGCGCGACGACAATCAATGGCGAGATGCAGGCAGCGGCTGTTGAAGCTATAGCGGCCATTGCAGAGCGTGAAGCTCCCGAGGCTGTATCAGCAGCCTATGGCGGTCACCCGCTGCGTTTTGGCAAGGACTATCTGATACCCAAGCCCTTTGATTATCGTCTATTGCTGGAGGTGCCTGCGGCGGTAGCTCGAGCTGCCATGGAGTCTGGAGTAGCAACCCGACCTATTGCAGACTTTGACGCGTACAGACGGCGCCTGCGTCAGTTTGTATTCCGCTCTGGTCTGATTATGAAACCAGTGTTTGAGCGGGCCCAGGCGGATCTTCAGCGCGTGGTACTGGCTGAGGGGGAGTCTCGTCGTGTGCTCAATGCAGCTCAGATACTGGTCGATGATCTTGTTTGCCGACCGGTACTGATAGGGCGTCGTGCTGAGGTAGAAGCTCAGATTGCAGCGCTTGGGCTCAGGCTGGTCATTGGTGAAGGGATTGATCTGGTGGACCCTGAAGATAATCCGGACTTCGAGCGTCATGTTGAGGTTTATCTGCGTATAACCGAACGCTCTGGAGTATCACCAAGCTACGCCGCGAGCGTGATACGCACGCGGCCCACTGCCTTGGCGGCTGTAATGGTGAAGGAGGGCGATGCCGACACACTGGTTTGTGGCTCTCAAGGGGCCTATGCTGGCCATATAAAGTACCTGTGCACGATCATCGGTTTCTCAGAGGGGATCACTGATATCTCGGCCCTGATGTTGATGATCATGCCGACCGGTACGGTCTTTTTGTCAGACACCCATGTGACAGTTGATCCGAGTGCGGAGGCCGTCGCTGAAACGGCTGTCATGGCATCGCATCTGGTGCGACGGTTTGGTATGACGCCCAAGATTGCGTTGCTGTCCCACTCCAACTTTGGTAGCCGCGACAATGCTTCAGCGCGCAAGATGCGCCGTGCGCGTGAGCTGCTCGCCGAGAGTCACCCCGAGTTGGCAGTGGAGGGCGAGATGCATGCGGATGCGGCCTTGTCTCAACAAACGCGGGACCGGATCTTTCCAAATGCGTCCTACACCGGAGGTGCAAATCTCTTGTTGATGCCCAATCTAGACGCTGCCAACATCACTTACAACATGATGAAGGTGCTCGGTGATGGCTTACCCGTTGGGCCGATCCTGATGGGGCTGGCCAAACCCGCCCACGTCATCACCGAGTCAACCACCGTGCGTGGTATCGTGAATCTTGCAGCCATTGCTGCAACGGACTCCATTGACAGTAATCCAGACAAGAGTCCGGCCTGATGGATATCGAGTACTTTCTCAACCGCTTGCGTACACGACCAGAGACCATAGAGTTCCCGGACACCATAGCGCTGATCAATCATGTCTATCGCTTTGAGCCGACCACCTTCAGAAACGGTGATCTGATCAACGAGGCTGGGCAAAACAGCGGCTCCTGTCGCGTGTTTGCTTTTGCACGCCTGCACGACCTCGATCGTGACGAGACGCTTGCGCTTTTCGGGGCTTTCTACCGTGCAGACGTTTTGCGCACGCCAGAAGGGGATAGCCACCCGAATATTCGGCGCTTCATGACTACCGGTTGGGACGGAATAGAGTTTGACGGGGTGCCACTACGGGCGCGCAGTTCCTCGGAAATACGGGAGCGCTGAGGAGGCTATGAACCGGAGCCTGAGACTGTGCTATCGAGATTGTAAAATGCTGCGAACCAGGGTTCGCGCTAGGCAAGCGCGCCGCTGAGCCCCGCGATCAAACCAATCACACCACCGAACACGGCACCCCACACCACGAGCCATCCAAGATGCCGGCGGATGAGGCTGCTCATCAGATCTCGCACCATATCGGGTGTGAGTTCATCCAGACGGGCTTGCAATAAGTATTCAAGCCTTTGACGGAAGCGCTCGCGGTTGGCATCGCTAGCGAGTTGCCGAGTCACCACTTCACGCAACCGTGGTGAGCGGGCTGCCTCGGTCAGAAAACGCTTGAGTCTTTTTCCGAACGGTTCGCGTAGCGGCTCGAGTGCAGCCACACCGCCGACCATTTGCAGCATGCTGCCAAACGAGGACTCCGCAACCGTTTCCAGCAGCTGATCAAAGGCTGCGTCAACATCGATAGCATCGGCGAGTGCTGATACATCGATCCCCGCACCCAGCCCTTCATCAGGGTCATCGCCTGGTTCGCTACTGGGCTCGTCCTTGTTGTTTAGTGCTTCGTTAGACACCCGGCCGGTCGAGGTATTTGCTGACTGGCCTGCTGTCTGACTCGCTGTCGGACCGACCGGATGACTGTCTGCTGGGCTTTCTGCATGACTCGCGGCCTGCCGTTGGGTTGCAGACTCGAACAAGCGCTCGATCTTGTCCTCACCGAATAGCTCTTCGCGCACAAGATCTACGATCCCCTGTTTCAGGTCCTCGAAGCGAAGCGCAATAACCCCTGATCCGTACAAGCCTGGTACGCGTTCGAACAGCATGTGAATCGCCAGCCAGTTGGTCAGAGCGCCAGACAAGGCGAACAGGCCGATCGATAGCAGTATCGTGCCGATAGCTCCGCCAACAATCCAACCGGCGAGGGCAATAAGCGCTGCGATCAGATTAGGTAGGAACGTTTTGTTTTGCATGTTGTGTCTTGCACTGTTGCAAGCCGTCTTGAACCGAGCTCAGGAAGCGCGCTTTCTTCGTCGGCGAGATCGGCGTGGATCTCCCCCCGAGGCCGAGCCTCCCTCAACACTCAGGTCACCCGCCAGCTGCGCCAGCGCGCCAGTTGATACTTCACCGAGCCGTTGCACAATAGTAGCGGCTTCGGGCGCCTCATTGGGTTGGCGGGTGTCGAGGGCGAGTCTCATTGCAGCGATGTGCTCAGGCGTGGTGCCGCAACACCCACCAACGATACGTGCGCCTGCATCAGCGGCCAGACAGGCATAGTCAGCCATCAGCTCAGGCGTGCCGTTGTAGACAATACTGCCGTTCTTCCACTCTGGAATACCGCAGTTGGCCTTGGCAACAAGCGGGAGCCCGTGCTCGCTGGAGTCCAACGCGGTATTGAAATTTCGAATGGCTGCGACCACCTCTGCCGCGCCGACACCGCAGTTGGTGCCTATTGCCTGCACTCCGGCATCCAGTCGATTGATGATGGCCACGGTATCGGCGGGTGTCAGGCCCATCATCGTGCGCCCATTGGTGTCGATGCTGACGGTATACACGACGGGTAAACCAAGGCCCGAGGCGGCAAGTACGGCTGCCTCTATTTCCTCAGCGGAGGAAATGGTTTCGATCCACAGAATATCCGCGCCTCCTTCGACGAGCGCTTCGGCCTGCTCTCGGAAGGCGAGGCGAGCTTGTTCAATCGACACCGGTCCATTTGGCTCAAGAATTTCTCCGGTGGGTCCCATTGATCCTGCAATCAATGGCCTTTGCTCATCGGAGCGTGTGCTGTGTTGATCAATTGCGCTGCGCGCAATGCGAGCGGCGGCCATATTGAGTTCTCTGACCCGTGCGCCGGCATCATGCAGCGCAAGGCGATAGTGCGTGCCACCAAAGGAGTTGGTCAGCAGAATGTCAGAGCCAGCCTCGACAAAGGCAGCGTGCAGCGACTCGATGCGCTCTGGACATTCAATGTTCCACAGCTCTGGCGCATCGCCTGTTTGCAGTCCTGCAGCAAAGAGGTTGGTACCCATGGCACCGTCCGCCAGAAGGACGGGCGATTCTTGAAGTCTGGACAGGAAACGCGTTTTCATGGCGCGGAGGCTAGCACGCCGGACGTGGCACGCCACACTGGATCAGGTGACTGTCCGGGTGGCGCGAACTATGCGTCTGGACGGACCACACAATCGAGAACCAGTTTGTATAAAGTATACTCAGACCGCTAAAAATGGCGGGCCTGATGGCTAGGTAGACGCCGGCTGATCGTGTTCATGGCTACACTGAGGGGCGGCGACAGTTCGCTCGTGGTCAAACATCGGAATTCTCATGCTCTTTGGTCTGGGTAAAAGCGCCCCTCCTAATCAGATCGATACTGTGCAGGTCCCCGGTTCGGTGGGCTGCATGGGCCTGATGCCGTGCCCAGGCGTGCGCGTGGCCGATGGTCATGTGGGCCAGAAGCGCCATCTGGAGGCTGATCTGGCAGAGATCGAGGCCTGGGGTGCCACTGGTATTTTGTGCCTGGTTGAGCCGCACGAGCTCAAGATGAACAAAGTTGAAAACCTGCCGCGGATCGTTCAATCGGCAGGGATGTGGTGGCGACACCTGCCCATTATTGACATGGATATTCCCAATCAGGATTTTGAAGATGCCTGGGCGGTAGAGGGTGAACGAATTCGACACGCTTTGCGTATCGGCGAGCGCGTTGCGATCCATTGCTATGCTGGGCTTGGTCGCACCGGAATGATCGCCGCACGTATCCTTGTCGAGCTTGGCCTGGAGCCGAAGCAAGCCGTGATCGCCGTCCGCCAGGATAACTGGCGACGAATCCAGACGCGTGGACAGCTGAACTTTGTACGCAGTCTTGAGCCCCTGGCCAAGGCTGGCTGATTTATGCCGCAGCCTGCGACTATGAGCGTCGCTACAGGCTATGCACAAGTCGCGATGCGCCAAGTCCGTATCGACTTGAAGCGTCAGGATCACCAGAGCGGCCCGAGGTCGCAACTTTCCTGCATTGCGTCGTCACGCTTTACTATTGGCGGCGTGAGTGCATGCCTGATCTGGACTTGATACGACATGAATGATTCTGTAGCCAATGACGGTAGCAGTACTGCACGCCGTGGGCGAAGAGGCGCTGGGCGCGCAGCTCGCAAGGCGCGTGCGAGCGGTGGCGCCATCGCACCGGCCTGGGTCACACGTGGCATCCCTCCCTATGAGGTTCTGGGTGAGGAAGGCCTGTCGCTGATCGAGCACAACGCCGATACCATTCTTGAAGAAATTGGTATCGAATTTCGTGATGATGAAGAAGCGCTGGCCCTGTGCCGTGAGGCTGGTGCAGATGTTGATGGCATGCGCGTGCGCTTTCCGCGCGGGTTGTGCCGATCGATCATTCAGACCTCGGCGCCGCGTGAATTTACCCAACACGCGAGAAACCCCGCGCGATCGGTGAAGATCGGCGGTGACAATCTGGTGTGCGTGCCAGCCTACGGTCCACCGTTTGTGCGTGATCTTGATGGTGGCCGTCGCTACGCGACCATCGAGGACTTCAGGAATTTCGTGAAGCTTGCCTACATGAGCCCGAGCATTCATCACAGCGGAGGCACAGTGTGTGAACCGGTGGACTTGCCGGTCAACAAGCGACACCTTGACATGGTGTACTCACACCTGAGTCTGAGTGATAAACCTTTCATGGGATCGGTTACCGCCCCCGAGCGGGCCGAGGACACGGTGGAGATGGCGAAGATCGTGTTCGGTGATGGGTTCATCGATCCAGCGACGGGATGCGAGAAGACCGTAGTGATCAACCTGATCAATGCCAATTCGCCGATGACATTTGATGACACCATGCTCGGTGCTGCAAAGGTGTATGCGCGTGCCAATCAGGCCTGTGTTGTCTCGCCCTTTATTTTGGCAGGTGCCATGTCACCGGTTACTGTGGCAGGCACAGCCGCGCAAATACTCGCCGAGGCGCTCGCAGGTCTTGCCTTTGTGCAAATGGTACGTCCGGGAGCACCTGTTGTGTTTGGCACCTTTGCAAGCTCTGTGTCTATGCAGTCCGGTGCGCCAACCTTCGGCTCACCAGAGCCTTCCATGGTCATGTATGTCACCGCATCTCTCGCGCGTCGACTGGGTGTGCCCTATCGTTCCGGGGGTGGTTTGTGTGGCTCTAAATTGCCCGATGCGCAGGCCTCTTATGAGGCAGCAAACACCCTGCAGGCCGCTGCGCTGGCCGGCGTGAACTTCATGCTGCATACGGCGGGTTGGCTAGAGGGAGGGTTGGTGATGGGCTACGAGAAATTCATCCTCGACGCTGACCAGGCGAGCATGCTTCCCGCGTTGCTCAAAGGTGTGGATCTATCCGAAAACGGACAGGCCATGGATGCGCTGCGCGAGGTGGGTCCCGGCAGTCACTTTCTCGGCTGCGCTCATACCCAGGCGAATTTTGAAACCGCATTCTGGCGCTCCAGCATCGCCGACAACAACAGTTTTGAGCAGTGGGAGTCCGAAGGGTCACTGGACGCTGCGCAGCGAGCCAACAAGCGCTGGAAGGGCATGTTGGCAAGCTACGAGGCCCCGCCACTCGATCCGGGTATTGACGAAGCACTGACGGACTATATACAAAGGAAGAAAGCGGCCGTTCCGGACGCTAGTCACTAACAGCTGGTGTGTCGATCGTGAAGAGCTTGCCATGGTAACGCTAAGCGTATGATCGGCGCGACCGACGGAACATCGCGCATTGCCTTCTATCTGACGCCACAGCTATCGCTGATGGCGTTCACCAGTGCGATCGAACCATTGCGGATGGCCAATCAGCTGTCCGGCAAGCCGTTGTATGAGTGGACCATGGTGTCAGGCGATGGGCGCCCTGTGCAAGCAAGCTGTGGGATCGAGATGGCGGTTAGCCACGGCACCGATACGGCCAAACAGTACGACGCCGTGTTTGTCTGTGCTGGTCTCAATGTGCATTTACAACCGGAAGAAGCAGGTGTTTCGTGGCTACGCAGACTCGCGACAGACGGCACAACGCTGGGAGCCGTTTGCACAGGTACCTACCTGCTCGCGAAGGCCGAAGTACTGGACGGATATCGCTGCACTATTCACTGGGAGCATCTGGCAGCGGCGCGCGAGCAATTCGTCAATCTTGTTATCTCTCCGGAGTTGTTTGAGATCGACCGTGATCGCTATACCTGTGCTGGTGGTACGGCACCGCTTGACATGATGCTGTGTGAAATTCGAAACAGTCACGGAGCTGCACTGGCACAGCAGATCTCTGAGCAGTTCATGTGCGAACGGATCCGTGACCAGAACGATCGGCAACGAGTGCCGCTGTCGCAGCGTATTGGTGCAAGCCAACCCAAACTGGCAGAAGCGGTATTGTTGATGGAGGCCAATATCGAGGAGCCAATCACACTGGATGAGTTGTCTCATCACGTCGGGCTCTCTCGACGACAGTTGGAGCGACTATTCCAACGCTATTTCAGTTGTGTACCCACCCGCTACTACCTTGAGCTGCGTCTGAGTCGGGCGCGTCAATTGCTGTTGCAAACCAGTATGCCGATCGTCGATATCGCGCTCGCCTGCGGGTTTATTTCAGCGCCGCACTTCTCCAAATGCTATCGAGAGAATTTTTCTCTACCACCACGAGATGAACGACGTCGTGCGGCGGGCCAACTCGCCGACCCGGGTAACTCGGCTTCCGCCTCAAACAAACTCGACGAAAACCTGCCGTAGCCGACGACGTGTCACGGATATAGCGTGTCAGAAACAGGTTAGGGAATGTGGCTCAACAGTATCAGGTGGTACACCATCAAGGCGCTGTAGATGCCAACGCTGGCTGCTAGCAAGGTTCGAGCGCGAAAGGCTCCAAATAGCATCAGGTTGGCAGTAGCAACCAGGATGATGGCTGGTATTGCAGTCATCAGCATTTTCGTGGTTGTGAACAGACTCACGCTGTTCTGGATAAGGATATCCATGAACGGATTCAACTCGCTACCGCCATGTGCGATCAATGTCAGCGTGAAGGCAGAGTCCAGTAGCGACATGACCATCAGGGCCACCGCCAGGATCGCGATGCCCGGTTCTACTCTGTCCATTACAGCGTATCGCCTGTCCGCACTGCGTCGGCCATTGAACCGACGCGGTGAACGCACGCTGTGCCAGAAAGTGCCTAACGTGTATACCCGGCGACCGGGAGCTTCTAGTCGTCTGTCCATACGGCCGGAGTTTATAGGCTGTGGGGTCGGACCACGATAACTACTTGATAGCTTTGCAATTGATCTCTCAATCGCCGTATTTGAAGCCCTTAATCAGCCCAAAATCAGGTCCAGTGCCGGTCTCTAAGGGATCTTGTTCGGCTACCTAGAGGGGCTTTCGATAGCTGATAAGCCTTCAATTGTCTGTTATTTACCAAGTTTTAGTTTTTGAATCAATGACTTGGCGTGGTCCGACCCCACGGCGAGGAGCATGGCGGTGGTGAGGGTGGCCTGGCCGCCGGGGAGGCGGGGGTGGTGTAAGGCTGTGAGCATGTCGAAGGTATGCGGCTCGTCGTGCAGCGCGTCGGCGATGGCGCGAGCGACGAGGTGTGACGTTGCGATGCCATGTCCCGAGTACCCTTGAGCGTATATGAGGCCGCCTTTGAGTCTGCCAACGAGCGGAATACGATTCGGAACGATGCCAGCAAGGCCGGTCCAGGCAAACTCAATAGGTACGCGCTTGAGACGGGGGAAGGTGCGTTCAAGCCGCGGGAGCAACTTGGTTGCGACATCATGTAGATCTCTGCCTGAGTAATTGGTGCCACCACCAAACAGCAGTCTGTTGTCTTCGGTGATGCGGTAGTAGTCGAGAACCAGGCGGCTGTCGTATACGGCTAGTCGCTCTGGATTGATTGCATTAAGCGTGTCGTCGTCCAGCGGTACAGTCGCAAGGTTACCAAGTACTGCTGGAAACATCCGCCCACGAAAATGGGACCGGCGCAGTTGGTGGTACGCATTGCCTGCAAGGATGACAGTCTCCGCTCGTACAGCGCCTGCACGAGTGCGTACTTGCGCCCGCGCAGAGGATTTCGCATCGTCTATGGAAAGAACTTCGCTGTGCTCATGGAGCACAGCACCGAGCTGGGCCGCAGCCTGCGCCTCGCCAATACACAAGGCAAGGCTGTTCAAGTGCAGGTTGTGATGATTCAGCACGCCACCGTGGTAGAGCGGAGTCTCGAGCCTTTCGTGTACCTGTTCACGATCAAGCCATTGCACCTTGTCCTCCAAGCCAGCCTTGAAGGCGGAATCCAGGTCGCGCTTGAGATCATCGATGTCATCAGGGCGCCATGCTGTGTGAAGGTGCCCTGTGCGAAGTCCGCACTGTATGCCGTAGCGTCTGACGCGCTCGCGGATGAGAGTCTGAGCTTCCCAGCGTAGCGCCTGTATGAGTTCATCAGCTGCCCCTTGTCCCAAGTTTTTAGTCAATTGCTTGCGCATAGCAGCAAGCCCTGAGAGGCTTCCGGTGACTTGACCGCCGTTGCGTCCAGTTGCTCCGTCGCCTATACGTCCACGTTCGAGCAAAGCGACTGAGCTACCTCGCTCACAGAGCTCAAGTGCCGTTGCTACCCCTGTATGGCCGCCACCTACGATGGCAACATCAACATCAAGTGTGCCTGTCAGTTCGCTATAGGTCGGTGCATCGGTAGCCGTGGATCGGTACCAGGTCGCAGCGCTTGCACCGGCGCATGACGCAGCTGTTGCCGTGACTGCCTGCTGGGACCTCCTCAAATCCTTGACAACCATGTGCGCCAGTCGAGAGAGCCTACGTCGGCGAGGTAGGTCTCGGCCTCGCGTTTTTTGATCGCTGCAAAAGTATCGACAAAAACGTCACCAAAGATTCTGCGCATCATCGGTGATGCGCCAAAGCGCTCGGCGGCTGTCAGCCAGTCGTGCGTCAGTCGGGTGCCAGCAGAGTCTTGTCCTGGTGCCAATGGCGGCGTTGTCAGTCGTGCTCTGGATTGAAGCCCGTGGTGCACGCCGCCCAGCAGTGCTGCGAGCAACAAACAGGCATTGGCATCGCTACCGGCCACACGATGCTCAAGCCGTGCGTTGGATCCATGCATCTCTGGAATCCTGACAGCCGCTGCGCGGTGATCAAATCCCCAATCGATACGATGCGGGGCAAACGATCCGGGTAGGAGCCGCTTGTAGGAGTTGCCGTGCGGTGCAAACACGAGCTGTGCATCAGCCATGGTGCCGAGCAAACCTGCAACAGCCTGCTCGAGTGGCGGAGCCAATCCAGTCTCTCCAGGTTGCGAGAGGTCCGCATCGAACATGGAGTGACCTTGCTGATCGAGCACGCTCAGGTGTACGTGTTGCCCTGAGCCTCCATGTTGCCCCCAGGGCTTGGCCATGAAGCTTGCGATCAATCCAGATTCGAAAGCGGCGCGATCAACAATACGACGAAACAAGATGGCATCATCGGCTGCACGCAGAGGGCAGCTGCGGTGTCTCAGATTGATTTCAAACTGCCCGGGACCAAATTCTGCAAGTGTGGCTTCAGCTGGAATGCTTAGCACCCGGGACCACTCATGTATGTGATTGAGTAAAGGCTCCACTCGGTCGATGACGCGCACGTCGTAGAGTTGCAATTCATTGGGTTCTCCGGCAATACCCAAGCGTGAGGGTACGACTGGCTGGCCAAGTTCACGGGTTTTCTGATCAAACAGGTAGAACTCAAGCTCCACAGCGACAGTAGCTCTCATTCCATCGGCAGCTAGTGCCTCTACCTGTTTTGCAAGTTGTTGCCGTGAGTCAAAGGCACTCGGCGTTCCACGAGCGTCGAATAGCGAGACGAATACTTGTTCAGCCTCAGGATTCCAAGGCTGCCCTACAAGGCTACCTTCAACAGGAATACAAAAGCCATCAGGGTCGCCGTTGGCAAGCCCCATTCCAGTGAGTTCCTCGCCGTCTGCGCCGAAGACATCCTGCGCTTGTGTAGACAAGGGCATGCGGACTTCACCGCCAAGCAACTTGTCGCGAGCAGATGCTGGCAGGCGCTTGCTACGAAGCCGGCCTTGCATGTCCAGCAGAAGCACGTCAATGAAACGTACCTCGGTGCTCAATTTATTGAACTCTCGAGAAGATGCATATCCGCTACCGCCCAGTGTGCGTGAACAGTAGTCTCGTGGCCCAGCCCATCGAGTTCTCTTGCGGTTGCATCATCAACTATGGCACTGATTGAGCGTGAGTTATTGATACGTATTTCTACTACTGAGTGTTGCCCCTGAAATGCGATGTCGCCCATCGTGCCGCTGACAGTCAGATGGCCTGGAACGTAGGTCTCCCCGGTTTTGATGCCAATGGACTCCGGACGTATCGTGAGCACTCGACCGCGACCGGTCTGAACGCCTGGCAATAGACCCTCCGGAATCGGTTTGTCGATCATCAGTGGGCCGAGTATGTCTGCATGGACTCGCATACGCCCCTCCACAAGATCAATCTTGCTCACGTCAAAAGTGTGAACGTTGCCTATGAAGTCTGCAACGAAGGCATCTACCGGGTTGTTGTACAAGCTGCGGGGCGTATCTACCTGGCGAAGACATCCATTTTCCAGCACAGCAATTCGGTCTGCCAGCGCCATGGCTTCGTACTGGTCGTGGGTGACGATGATAAACGTGACGCCACTCATCTCCTGCAACTTGACCAGCTCCAGGCGCATGGCATCGCGTAGCTTTGCATCAAGCGCTGACAAGGGTTCGTCGAGCAAGAGTACTCGTGGACGCTTGATCAGTGCACGAGCCACAGCAACGCGTTGTCGCTGACCGCCAGACAATTGATCCGGGCGCCTGTCCCCTAGTCCCTCAAGTTGTACCTGCTCAAGAGCTTGGGCAACGCGTGTGCGGATCTCAGAACGTTTGGTGCGCTCCATCTCCAGCCCATAGGCCACGTTTTTCGCGACTGTCATATGCGGAAACACAGCGTAGGACTGAAATACCATGTTGATCGGGCGACGATTGGGAGGTAGGCGCGTGAGGTCCTTGCCATCGAGCAGTACCGAGCCATCGCTCGGATGCTCGAAGCCAGCAAGCATGCGAAGCAGTGTGGATTTGCCACATCCCGAAGGCCCGAGCAGCGCGAATATCTCACCGGCTTCGATGTCCAGTGAGATGTTGTCAATGGCCGTGACACCACCAAAGCGCTTGGACACGCCGCGAATGGAGATGATTGGTTCGGTCATGTCATCGCTCCAAGGCTCGTTGATAGCGCAGCGCGAGCCAGGTCAGTATGAGAGTCATGAGGATGAGGACCGTGGATGCTGCATTGATCTCCGGGGTGACCGAGAAGCGCACCATGGAGTAGATCTTGACCGGGAAGGTGACCGTGTTGGGTCCTGAGGTGAAGAAGGTGATTACAAAGTCGTCGAGCGACAGAGTGAATGCAAGCAAGGCAGCAGCGATGATTCCCGGCCGCATATGCGGTATCAGAATATCCTTGAGCACGCGCCACTCGCTGGCGCCAAGATCACGCGCAGCTTCCTCTGTCTCGCGGTTGAAGCTGTCGAGTCGTGCGCGTATCACCATGGCTGCAAACGGAAAGCAGAACGTAATGTGGGCGATGGTGATATTGACCAGATTGAGCGGCCACATCAGGTTGCCCGTCTTCATCCATCCCATCGAGGAGAAGAACAAGGCAAGGGATACACCCATGCAGATCTCTGGTATCACGATGGGCAACGAGACAAGCCCTTCTACCAGTGGTTTGAACGGGAACCGGAATCGCCATAGCAATACAGCCGTCAATGTACCGAGAATGACGGCTAATACCATGGTAACCAAGGCGATAGTCAGTGAGTTGGCGAACGCCAACATAAGCTCATCGTTTTGAAACGCCTTGCTGTAGTACTTGGTGGTGAATCCTTTCCAAATCACATTCCCGCCACGGCGCGAGTCGTTAAACGAGAAAATCACCAGCACCACGATAGGCGCATACAGAAAGACCGTAGCTATCAAAAACAGTGTGCGCAGCGACCAACGTCTGCTGTAGTTGAAAGGCTCGTAACGCACACGTCTGAGAAGTCCAAAGCGCACCGTGTCAGCCTCTATTTTCTGTGCGACGTGCACGCCGGGCATCAGAGAATGCCCGCAGCGTCAGTAGCAGGAAGGTCACATAGAGCAGTGTCAGCGATAGCGCGGAGCCAAATGGCCAGTCATTGGCACGCTTGAACTGACGTTCGATGACATTGGCAATCATGTCCACTTGACCACGCCCGAGCAAATCCGGTGTCAGGAACTGGCCGAGTGCCGGAATAAAGGTGATAACAGCGGCCGTGAGCACCCCCGGCAGCGCCAGAGGCAAGAGGACCCGCCTGAACGTTGTCCACTGGCCTGCACCGAGATCGATGCTGGCTTCGAGTAGTGATGTGTCCATGCGCTCGAGCACGGAATACAGTGGCAGAATCGCAAAGGGCAGTGATACATACACGATGCCGTAGATTACGCCGCCTTCGGTGCCCAAAAAAGTGATTGGCGTGAAGCGGTCTGCCAGGAGGCCAGCCTCGCTCAGGCCGATGATATCCAGAGCCTGTCGCATACCCCCGTGCAGCCAGACGAGAAGTTCATTCAAGCGGCCACGGGTGCCAAGAATGTTCAGCAAGGCGTAGGTACGAATCAAAAGATTCGTCCAGAACGGCAGCATGATGAGCAGCAATAGCCAGGGTTTGGCTCGCTGGCTGGACGTGGCTATCACGAGCGCCATCGGAAATCCGATGACTAGACAGATCAGTGTGGATATGAAAGCGATGCGTATTGATCGCCATCCCAGCTTCAGAATCTCTGGCTCGAAGATACGGCGGTAGTTTTCGAGCGTGCCGGTTGTTTCAACCTGAGTCAGCGAGACGTTTTCGCCAAAGCTGTACAGCAGGATGATACTCAGGGGTGCGACAAAAAACGCAAGCAACCAGCCAATGCCTGGCAGCCCGGTCGCTATAAACGCAGCCGGGCGTTGCCCGGCTCGTTGTTGCATGGTACGGCTCTGGAATCTCTGAACTTTGGCGTGATCAGCTGGCCTTGATACGCGTCCAGGCTTCGTCGATAAGGCGTGTCATCTCCTGGCCTGCGAATATCGCAACTTCACTTTTCTCAACCGTTGAAGCAGGCGGGAAGATCGCCGGGTTCTCGGTGTACTCGGGATCCATGAGTTCAAGCGCCGCCTTGTTGGGGCTGGCGTAATAAATGAAGTCAGCGATTTCAGCGCCCACTTCTGCGCCTAACAGATGGTTGATCAGGATATGCGCGTTCTCGATGTTCTCGCCGCCTTTGGGAATGCACAGGCAGTCTTCCCAGAGCAAGCCGCCTTCATTGGGAACGACAAAGCCGATGTCATCATCCTCATCCATGGCCTGGAGGATGTCGCCGTTCCACTCCATGGCAAGATCCACCTCGCCAGCCAGCAATAGATCCTGACCATTGTCGGGAGCAAAGGCTGTAATGCGCGACTTCTGGTCGGTGATCATCTTCTCGGCAGCCGCGATGTTCTCTTCAGACCAGTCGTTAAGAGACTTGCCCATGGCCTTCATGGCAATTTGCAATACAGTCGTCGGCTCGCTCATCAAAGCGATGCGGCCGGCATACTCGTCCGAGCTCAGCAGGTCGGTCCAGCTATCGGGCACGCGCGATACGGCTGACTTGCGGTAGCCAACCCCAATAGTCCCCCACATGTAGGGAACGCTGTGCGCGCGGCCAGGGTCAAAGGCCGGATCCATGAAGACCGGATCGATGTTCGCAAGATTCGGGATCTTGTCGTGATCGAGCGGCTCGAGCATGTCGGCGATCAGCATGCGCTCGACGTAGTCGTTGGTGGGAACGATCAGGTCATAGCCAGGATTGCCGCCACGCAGCTTGGCAAACAATTCGTCATTGTCAGCGAACAGGTCGTAGGTGACCTCAATGCCCGATTCCTTTTCGAAGTTGGGCAGTGTGTCTTCACCGATGTAGGTATCCCAGTTGTAGAAATTGACCTTTCCGCCCTCGGCAAAGGCGTTGGCCGGCAGCTTCAGCGATATACCGATAGCGGCACTGCCCTGTAAAAACCGGCGACGGCTAATCAGGCGGCGGGCGGGTGAGCTTTGCATTGAAATGATCTCCAGGGCACAGGTCAAAATGAGTACGACGAGGGTACCCGATCAACGACCCGGAGGTCATGCCCCACGTGCGTGTCACTTGCAAGGCCGAATCGAAGATCTGCGCCTTCGTCTGGGTTTTGCAGCGCCGGCCGCGCTGCGAGCGGGCAGGGTAATGCTCTTGGCGAGCTCGATGAACTCTGCGCTCTTGTGTGGAAAGGCCATGGCTTCCACAAAGTGAGCTTGGAAGTCAGGCTCTACTGCTGTTTCCACTTTTTCTATCTGGCGCACGGTTGCGCAGATGCGCTCGCGCGCAGCGACATCGAGTAAAGCCATGCGTGCACCGACACCGGCGGCATTGCCAGCCGAGCTCACCTGGTCAAGTTCGCAATCCGGAATGAGCCCGAGCACCATGGCATAGGTCACATCGATATGACTACCAAAGGCGCCCGCGAGTCTAATTCGATCGACCTTGTCTATGCCGAGACGATCCATCAGCAGGCGAACACCGGCGTACAAGGCCGCCTTGGCAAGCTGAATCTGGCGCACATCGTTTTGCGTGATACGCACATGAACACCGTGGTCTATTGACGAGGCATCCACGAGCGCGTCGTTAGCTGCCTCGTCAGGCGACACATCTGCCGGTCCGCACAACACATAGCTGAACGTTCGACCATCGGCGACGATTCTTGTGTTGCGCTCCGCCAACTCACCGCGAATGGTACCTTCGCTGTCGATGATGCCTGCGAGAAACATCTCGGCAATGATTTCGATGATGCCGCTGCCACAGATACCGGTAACGCCTGTTGATGCGGTTTCCTCTGAAAAGCCAGGCTCGTCGGACCAGACCTCGGACCCGATGACGCGGTAGCGCGGCTCCAGCGTTTCGCGGTCTATGCGCACACGCTCAATGGCACCAGGAGCTGCGCGTTGGCCACCGGAGATCTGTGCGCCCTCGAAAGCCGGCCCTGTCGGACTGGAACACGCGAGCAGGCGCTCGCGGTTACCCAGTACGATTTCGGCATTGGTACCGACATCGACCAGCAGACTGATTTCATCCCGGCTCTGTGGCTCTTCTGCGAGTACAACGCCGGCGGTATCCGCTCCCACATGACCCGCGACGCAGGGAAGGATCCAGGCGCGAGCCCCCGGGTGCATCGCTAAATCAAGGTCTCTTGCGTCGATCTCGACAGCTTCGTCGATAGCCAGGGCAAAGGGCGCGCCACCGAGTTCAACCGGGTCGATGCCGAGTAACAGATGATGCATGACGGGGTTTGCCACCATGACGATCTCAAGCGCATCCTCGCGCTCCATATCGCTCTGTGACACGACCTCAGCGATCAGTGAATCAATGGCTTCGCGCACAACGCTCGTCATTTCGATCTCGCCGCCTGGATTCATCATGACGTAGGAGACGCGGCTCATCAGATCTTCACCGAAGCGGATCTGTGGATTCATGGAACCCGCTGAGGCAAGCACATCGCCTGTCGCAAGATCGCACAGGTGAGCCGCTATCGTGGTGGATCCGATATCAACTGCAATGCCTGCAACACGATCCTTGAAGCCTGGCCAGACTCCGAGCACGGTGTGCTCTTGATGAACAGCCACTGTTACGCGCCAGTCTCCCGCACGCAGCGCCCGTTGCAAGCGGCTGTAGACATTGGTGTGAACCTGGAGTGTGTCGAGCTGATGCTCGGTCTTGAGTGCCTCACGTAGCCTGCCAAGGTCGCCCGAGGGGTCATGCATGTCGGGCTCACGTACATCGACAACATACAAGCGCGTTGCCGGCGCCAGAGTGAGATCGAGAATTTCTGCGTCCTTGCGCACCAGCTGACGGTGTACCTGACTGTCAGGTGGAACATCGACGACCAGATCGCCTTCTACGGTGGCCTGACAGCCGAGCCGTCGCCCGTGGGCAAAGTCACCATTGATGCGCTGATAACGTGCTTCAGCCTTGGTACTGTCACCCAGATGCCGGTCGCTGGACGAAATACCGTGTTTTGCATAATCACCTTCACCCGAAACGATCTGGCAGCGCCCGCAAAGTCCGCGTCCACCACAGACTGAGTCGATATCCACACCGAGGCTACGAGCAGCATTCAGTAGGTTGGTACCGAGCGCAAAGCGACCGCGTTTGCCACTGGGCGTGAACACAACCAGTGCATCGGCCATGGCCGATGCATCTTCTTGTTTTTCCGTGGCGCTCACGAGCCGATCAACTTGTTGAGCGCTTGCGTCGCGAGGGTCGCCTGCCGCGAGCTCCCGACGTACCCTCGGCGGCAGGTTCACGGTACTTGCCTATCCACGCGAGGCAATCTGCGTCATTGCCCATCAGCACATCGGCCCCCATGACCGCTCGCATCACTTCTTCGTGCACAGGGTTGGTGATGGCACTGGTCATGCCGTGGCTAATTGCCATGGACAGGAACGCACTATTGATTCCGTTTCTCTGCGGTAGACCAAAACTGATGTTGGAGGCGCCACAGGTGGTGTTGCAACCGAGCTCGGTGCGAATACGGTGCAAAATGTCGAAAACTTGTCTGCCGGCGTACCGCATTGCGCCTATCGGCATGACCAGTGGGTCGATGACAACATCCGCTGCAGGTATGCCGTGGTCATTTGCGCGCTCGACAATCTTCTTGGCGACCTCGAAGCGTTCGTTGGGATCCTCGCTGATACCTGTCTCGTCGTTGCTTATCGCAACCACGGCCGCGCCATGACGAGCCACCAGAGGGAGCACGCGTTCAAGCACTTCGTCTTCTCCTGTAACCGAGTTGACCAGTGCCTTGCCTTGATATACTCCAAGCCCGGCTTCCAGTGCCTCGATGATCGATGAGTCAATCGAGATCGGTACATCCGTAATGGATTGCACAAGCTGAATGGCTTGGGCCAGCAGCGCAGGTTCATCGGCAAGCGGAATGCCTGCGTTGACATCCAGCATTTGTGCGCCAGCGGCCACCTGCGCCAGAGCGTCAGCTTCCACACGCGAGAAGTCGCCAGACTTCATCTCCTCTGCCAGTACCTTGCGCCCGGTCGGATTGATGCGTTCACCGATTATGGTGAACGCGCGATCATCTCCGATGATATGTTCGCGGGTGGCGGAGCTGATGATCGTGTCCGTCATGTTTGCTGCTGTTCCAGATGTTGTCGTAAGGTGGCATCACCATCATATCGATTGGGGTGCCAGGGTTTGCGTGTGCCAAGTACACCAGAGCGTTCTATGATTTCCGGCACCCGGTGTTCTTGCCGGTAGGCCATGACGTGCAGCCCGGAGACACCGTCTATCTGACTGATTTCCTGCATCAGCTCGATACAGAGCTTTATGCCTTCTTCTTTCTGATTGTCTGCACCGGCAAGTCTGTCGATGACCGCGTCGGGTATGTGCACGCCGGGTACGTTCTTGCGAATCCAATCACCTGTGCGGGCCGAGGCGATGGGGCCCACGCCCACCAGTATGTAGGCCTTGTCGCGCAGTCCCAGATCCGCTACGGCACTCAGGTACTCACGAAGGCGTGGTACGTCATAGCAATATTGTGTCTGGATGAACTGCGCACCTGCGGCAATCTTCTTGGCCAGTCTTTGCGGGCGCCAATCAATGGGCGCCACAAACGGGTTGGCTGCGGCCCCGAGAAACACTCGCGGCGGTGAGTCCAGTTTGCGACCGCTCTGAAACGTTGCCTGATCGCGCATGGTTCTCGCGATATCCAGCAACGACATGCAGTCAAGATCAAATACCGGTTTGGCTTCCGGGTGATCACCGGTCTGCACACCATCACCTGACAGGCACAGCATGTTGGTGACACCCATGGCGGCCCCACCGAGGATATCGCCCTGGATGGCGATGCGGTTCTTGTCACGACAGGAGATCTGTTGGATCAAGGCATAGCCAAGCCGTGTCAGCAGGGCGCATACAGAGAGGCTGCCCATGTGACAGTGCGCGCCGCTGCCATCAGTGGCATTGATCGCATCCACCCAGCCGTCAAACAAGGCGGCCCGCTCGTACACATCGGCGGGGTTCGCACTGTCGGGCGGGGCGAGTTCACTGGTTACCGCAAAATGTCCCGCTCGCAGTACTCGCTCAAGACGCCCCGGTGAAGAGTGCCCAGGCAAAATCGGCAAGGGATAACCGGGAACGGACTCCGCCGCCGATGGATCTGTGAAGGCGAGCGCCTCAAGACCGGCGCTCATGCCTTGCGAGCCTCGGTTGCTCGCTCAACGCCTGCGGCGCTTTTTTCTCGGGCAACCGACAGCCACGAGGAACGTCCGATCAGGCGGTAGTCGACGGCGAATTGGACCTCGGCGATGGCATCACCCTGGCGCATGCGCGAGGCACCTTCCCAGCCTTCCACCCAGACACAGCGCATCTCGGGTTTGACCTCGCAATAGCCACCCTCACGTACGCCGCCGCAGGGGCCATTCCGTATCTCCTTGGGACAGTTCATGGGGCAGGACATGCCCGTGCTGGACAAGGCACATTGACCGCACATCTGACAGTCAAAGAGCGCTCCCTTGACAACGCGCTCGACGGCTGCAACGGGCTTTTCAAGGCGCTCGTATCCGATACGCTCAAACAGCGGAGCGGCGGCAAGCAAACACCGTTCAAAAAGGGCGTAACTGGCCTCCAGCAAACGCGCCTGCCGCACTGACCATTTTCGAAGTGCGTACATCAATCGCCGCCTTTGACATCAGCGGCAATGCCGCGGGCTTTGGTCAGAGCCTCCAGCTGCTCGTCACTCCAGGCGGCCTCGATCTCGGCAACAAGACGATCAGCTGCCTGATCCAGATCACCTTCACAGGACTCGCGTAGACGCTGCCAATCTTCCATGTAGGCGTCGGAGCCTCCCTTGCCCGCCCGCATGGCGGCGCGATCTATCGCTTGCTGAAAGCGATCCGACAACAGACGTTTCGCGCTTTTGCGACCGGCTTTGGCAATCACCTGCGAGGGAATATCCCGCCACTGGATGCGAATGAGTTCTGCCATTGGAAAATAAGAGCTAGTAGAGGCTTATTCAGAGACGAGCGAGGTGATGGACGTTGTGAGTGTATCGGCGAATGTGGGTATGCAATCGTGCTCCACGACCAGGGGGAGTCCGATTGATTGTGCCGCCCGTTTGGCTGCCTGTTCAGTGTTCAGGTCATGTTGCTGTACCAGCCAGACCACGCGTGTGTAGTGAGCAAAATACACATCCCGAAGCTCTGGATGGCGTCGTATGCCCATGCCCTCCATGATCAATCGTTCAAAGTTGCGCGCCAGATAGTCGGTTAGCCAGAGAGTACCGATTTCAGCCTCGGCCAGAGCGTCAAAGCGCTCCGCGCCGGCAAAAAAGGAGTAACAATGAGGGCCGGGCAGGCGTTCGGCACCGTAGCGGGCCAGCACGGCATCAAGCAGACCACCGGTACCACAGTCTCCGTAGGCCACAAAGCAGCGCCGCGATCCTCTGCTGGCCTGCTCAAGCAAGGCTTCAACTGCCGGTGCGATGCGCTCGGGAGTATTGTGCCATTCCGCAGGCAGGCACTGAATATCGACGGCCCGCTCCAGTGAGTTGACGCCGAGCACTGCAACGAGCTCATGGGCAATGGCGCCGCAAGCGATCACCAGCGGGCGATTTTCGTCTGAGGCCTTGCGCATGACGTTTAGCGGCCCCGCAGCGCAGGTCCGCTCAGCCGGCGAGCGCCGCTCGACGTTCCTGAATCAGCTGCTTGGCCGTTTCAACGGCTACGGCAGCGTCACGACAATAGGCGTCAGCGCCGACGGCATCGCTGAACTCTTCGTTCAGTGGAGCACCACCAACGAGTACGATGAAGTTGTCACGCATTCCTTGCTCCTTGAGGGTGTCGATGACGACCTTCATGTATGGCATGGTAGTGGTCAGCAAGGCAGACATGCCGAGTATGTCAGGCTTGTGTTCCTCGAGTGCAGCAAGGTAATTCTCGACCGGATTGTTGATACCGATGTCGATGACCTCAAAGCCAGCGCCCTCGAGCATCATGCCAACCAGGTTCTTGCCGATGTCATGGATGTCACCCTTGACCGTCCCGATGACGATCTTGCCGATGGACTCCGCGCCAGTCTCAGCGAGCAGAGGACGCAGGATCGCCATGCCGCCTTTCATCGCGTTGGCGGCCATCAGGACCTCGGGTACAAACAGGATGCCGTCCCGGAAATCGATCCCGACGATACGCATACCTTCGACCAGGGCGTCGTTCAGCACCTTGTCAGCGCCCCAGCCGCGCTCGAGCAGGATATGGGTGCCTTCCTCGATTTCCTCTTTCAGACCGTTGTAGAGATCGTCGTGCATCTGCTCGACGAGCTCATCAGTTTCCAGCTCCGACAAGACAATGTCCTCGTCGTCCAGACCGTCGTCTGCGGGTGGATTTGGGTCTGACATGGGCGTTCCCGTGCGGTGTGCAGAAGTCTAGGATAGCTCTACCGATGTTATAGCGGGATGTCGGCGCTTCGCGAGTGACTGATTAGCTCGATCACGACACAAGATGAGCCGTGTGCGACATGAGTGCGACCGCTGTCTCAGCTCGGGGCCGCACCGCTGACTCGCACGGCTAGTCAGCACCCCTGGGTTTGGCCGAGCGGAACAGGCTGGCGACCAGTACCAGCAAAAAAGCCCCCAGCAGGGCGCGTAGCAAATAATCAGGCGTGCTGATATCGACCCGCGCTGCACGACCAATCAGCACCGGGAGAAAGGCCCCGAGAGAGGCGCCAATGACGCCGAGCAGAATATTGACGATGAAAACCGATCGGCTACCGCGCAGCAGGACAGCCGCAATCCCGCCAAATACAATACCGATCAATAACATCAGGATCAGACTGGCAACGGGCACTGGACTCTCCTTGATGGGTTAGCGCGCGAGAATATCAGTTGGAAGGCCTTCGCACTGTGTTGGCACACCGTTTACCGAGCTCTCATCAGTTTGTGCAGCTCGTTGATGACCAGTGACAGCGTAACGTAGTCTGCCTCCGAGCCGGTGTGGATATCGTTGAGTAGCTCACGGTAGCGCGCAACGCGAGCACTGATGTTGGACTGCCATTGCTCTACTCGCGACGGGGCTGGTCCCTGCGGTACGCACGAAGCAATCTCGGCTGTCAAATGCCGGTGCTGGTAGTGCAGGTCACTACGGAGTTCGGTGCGCGCGCGCGCGTGCAAGCGCGAGCCTCCGTCGAGCTCGGCAATCGCATCTCGCAGCCAGTGCAGATCGAGAAACTCACCAAGCTCGAAGTACAGATTGGCTGTGTCCTGTACAGGTTGCTCGCTGTTGTGTGCGATCTCGACAATATCCAGTGCAGAGGAGAGCGGTACGACGCTGGCGATACTAATGGCAATGTCCTCGGGCACGCGGGCCGCGACAAAGTGAGCGACTCGCTGCTGATGAGTGCGTGCTGGTGCCTCTGAAAGGCAGGCGGGGATGGCTGCGGACAACTCTGCCACGCCCATGCTCCAGCTCGCAACCTGCGCATCAGTAGGGGATGACTCGCGCAAAGTGCGCAAGATCCAGTGAGTACCTCGTTCGGCCAGTCCCTTCACCAGTTGTGCCAGCAAAGATTGGGTTGCGTGGTCGATCTTGTTGTCCAGACTATCGATAGACGCTGTCAGCACGTCCAGAGAAAAGATGGAACGCGTCGCGAGATAGGCTTCGGCAACCCTGGCGCCACTGACCCCGAATTCCTCCTTGCGCCTTTCGACCCACACGGGGCCGAGGCAATTGATCGCGTCATTGGTGACGACGGTGGCAATGATCTCCCGGGCCAAACGATGTTCCTTGATTTGAACACCAAACCGTTCTCGCAGTGGGGTCGGAAAATACTTGACGAGGTGAGTCAGCAAGGCCGGGCTATCCGGCAATGAGCTTGCCAGCACTTCGTCATAAAGGCTCATCTTGGCGTAGGACACCAACACTGCAATCTCCGGACGTGTCAATGCAAGCCCCTGACTGACGCGCTCGCTGAGCGCTTCGGCATCTGGTAGAAACTCAATTGCACGATCAAGACGGCCATTTGCCTCGAAGACATCAAGTACGGCTGCCTGATCATCAAGGGCTGCCGCGCCCTCGGCATGATGCGCATCAATGCATCCTGTTTGGCGGTAGTTGTCTTGCAGTACGAGTTCAGCCACTTCGTCCGTCATGGACTCAAGCAGGGCATCACGATCGTCTTGTGCAAGGTCACCGCTGTCGATTGCCGCATTGAGCAGTATCTTGATGTTGACCTCGTGATCCGAGCAATCCACACCTGCGGAGTTGTCGATGGCGTCGGTGTACATCAGTCCTCCACCGGCGGCGTACTCGATACGTGCGTTCTGTGTGAAGCCGAGGTTGCCGCCTTCACCAATGACGCGACAACGCAGTGCCTTGGCATCGATGCGAACCGCATCATTGCCACGGTCTGCGGCGTCGGTCTGGGTCTCGTGGCTCGCCTTGACGTAGGTGCCAATGCCGCCGTTCCAGAGCAGATCTACCGGTGAGGACAAGATGGCCGATACCATCTGATCGGGTGTCATGGATTCTTCATCAGTACCGAGTGCGTCACGCATCTGCGAAGACAACGGAATTCGCTTTTCCGTACGTGCCCAGATACCACCTCCTTCACTAATCAGATTGCGATCGTAGTCGTCCCAACTTGAGCGAGGCATTGCGAACAGGCGCGCTCGCTCCGCATGAGCTGCCGCGGTTGCAGGGTCCGGATCAATGAATACATGCCGGTGATCGAATGCGGCTACCAGACGGATGTGTTGCGACAGCAACATCCCATTGCCAAACACATCGCCACTCATGTCGCCAATGCCCGCCACCGTAAAAGCCTCCGCTTGTGTGTCGGTGCCAAGACCACGAAAGTGTCGTTTGACAGATTCCCACGCACCGCGTGCGGTGATGCCCATTTTTTTGTGGTCATAGCCGACTGATCCACCGGAGGCGAATCCATCACCCAACCAAAAACCATAGCGTTTGGCGACTGCATTGGCGTGATCCGAGAAGCTCGCAGTTCCCTTGTCGGCAGCGACTACAAGATAAGGGTCATCGCCATCACGGCGCACGACGTTCTCGGGTGGCACGACATCGGTACCTGAGAGATTGTCAGTCACATCGAGCAATCCTGACAAGAAAGTGCGATAGGCATCGAGCACAATTTCGCCAGCCTCGGCACGATCCTGTGGTAGATCCGATTTGACGTAGAAGCCGCCCTTGGAGCCTACAGGAACGATCACAGCATTTTTCACCTGCTGTGCCTTCATTAATCCGAGCACTTCGGTTCGATAGTCTTCGCGTCGATCGGACCAGCGCAGGCCGCCGCGTGCAACAGTGCCACCACGCAGGTGAACACCTTCAACCTTTGGAGAGCATACAAAGATCTCAAACGCTGGTCGTGGCTTTGGAAGATCAGGTGCGAGCGCGCAATCAAGCTTCAGAGACAAGTAGTCCAATGCGCTTCCTTGATCGTCACGGCACCAGTAGTTGGTTCTCAGAACTGCAAGTACGGTATCGGAAAAGCGTCGCAGTATGCGATCTTCGTCAAGGCTTGCTACAGCGTCCAGGGCAGCCTCGATTTGCTGTTGTATGGTCTCTGCATGGTCTCCCTGCTGAGCGGCGTCTGGTGACAGGCGCTGTTCGAACAGTTCAACGATGAGTCGCGCAATGTGCGGATTGGCTACCAGGGTGTCTACCATGTAGTCGAGTGAAAACGGTGCGCGTGTCTGCAGCGCGTACTTGCCAATGGCCCGAAGCACGTTGGTTTGCTGCCAGTCGAGGCCAGCCGCAAACACCAGGCGGTTGAAGCCATCGTTTTCAGCGGCGCCAATCCATGCGGCTCGGAAGGTGTCGCTGACACGCTGCGAAGTGGCACTGTCGATGTCTACGTTCTGAACTGCATTGGATTCGGCCGATACATGAAACACGTGAGAATGTACACTCTCGCGATCACGACGCCTGATCTCGAATGGACGTTCAGAATGTATCCTGAATCCGAGGTTCTCGATCAGTGGGATAGTTTGTGACAAGGATACGGGGGAGCTGTGAGCGTGCAGTCGAAAGCTCAGCAGGCTACCGTCTTGCGTTTTGGCAAGAGGTGACATGGCTGGAGCGTCTGGCTTCAGGTTTGCATCGATGAACAAGGCATCCTGCATCGCGGTCTCAATCGAATATCGCTCGCGATAGTCAGAGGGGAAGCCTTCGCAATAGCGGGCGGCTATTTCTGACATCTGATCATCGGTAACGCTGGTTGAAACAGCCTGAGAAAAGCGCTCTGACCAGGAAACGGTCTCAGCGGCAATTGTCTTTTCAATGTGTGGCCAGTCTGTAGTGGTTGTTACAGCACTTCGAACCCGGATGACGAAGTGGATGCGAGCGAGCGCCGAGTTTGATGAAAAGGTAGATTCGAAACTCGTCGAGTGTCCGTTCAGGCCCTGTTCAAGATGGCGTTCGATAGCAAGTCTGAGATCTCGACTGTAAACATCAGCGGGCAGGTACACAAGACAGTTCCAGTAACGCCCGAAGGGGTCGGTCGAGCTGAAAACACGTGTGCGCGGCTGCTGCTGCAAGTGCGCTATGCCGCGCGCGATTTCGGCCAGTCGAGAGGTGCGATTGTGCAGCAGCATGTCACGCGGCAGGCTTCTGAGGCTTGCCATCAGGCTCTTGCCTGCGTGCCCTCGCTCATTGACATCAGATGCTTGCACGACACGGCTTACCCGATCGCGCAACCACGGAATGGCGCTAACGGCTTCAGCCTGTAGACCCGGAACAAAGAGGCCAACGATGCAGTCAACTGCCAGCAGCGCTCCAGCATCGTTGCGATCAGCAATCATGATCAGGTCGGCATGCTCATGTCGTATCAAAGGTGATACACGACCTGCCTTGCACAGAAAGACAGATAGATCCGGGTCAAAACCTGCAGCGTCCAGACGCGCCGGTAGAATGTCATCACAGACCCAGGTAGCACGGCCAGCATCTTGTGCCAGAAGTCCTGTCTGCTCACTGAGTGATTGCGGGTGGCCGTCTGCATCCAGGGCAACTCGAGCGGCACCGAAGGGGACAAACTGGCGACTGTCCAGCCATGTCAGGAACTCGGCTTGTTCAGGATCGGTCATACGTTGTGCATGCACGCCCAGCCGTTGTGTGTTGGCGTCCAGGCTGGCGTGAACGAGCGCGAGGGTATCGAGCATGGTTGTGACCGCCTGCGCGAGGGACTCACACCCGGACTCATCGAGTGCCTCGATCTCTGCATACATGAACGACTCAAGCGGTGCGTCGTCGTTGTCGTCGGCGATGTCTTGAAAGTCGCCTTGTGCAGAACGGCGGACTCGCATCAGCGGATGCACAAGCCGGGTCAGTCGGTGTCCGCGAGTCTCCAGACAGGCGCGCAGTGAGGACACCAGCCAGGGCATGTCGTCCACCACGACTTGCAAGCGCGTATGTGTCGAGCCGAGCGGGGCGGTGACCTCGACTCTGGCCGTGCCAGCGGGGCGAAAGCTGGCCAGTCGGTGGTGACTGTCCACAGCTGAAGGAGAGGGTGTGTACAGCTCCTCATTCGCGCCTGCCTTTGTGCAGTACGCCAGAGTGAAGCGCCCGCGAGCGGAGTCTGCGGGTTGTTCGCTGGCAACGGAGTTACGTGCCTCGGAGTTGTTCATGCACACCTGCCTGGGTAAAGGCGAGCCTGTGTCACAGGCGAAATTCTCGTCGTATATTTGACGCTCACCGACGAGCCTTGATTGCCATCGAGGGGCAAGAATCGCTCCGGCGCCGTTGTGGCGGTACCATGACATTACCTTGTCGCTTGGGTACGTTACGGTTATAGACACTAAAATTCGGATAGCACCTATGTCGATACGCCTTTTCATCGCGATCTTCGCCCTGATCGGTTTGGTTGCCTGTACCTCGGTCAGGACCACCTCATCCGGTGCGATCGGTTTGGACCGCAAGCAGTTGATGTCGCCTTTTGTCTCCGAGCAGCAATTGGCCGCTGGTGCCAACAAGGCTTACGCCAGTGTGCTCAAGCAGGAGCAGTCCAAGGGGGCTCTCAATTCAGACAGAGCACTGACCAAGCGCGTCAGAGGCATTGCCGATCGCATCATTCCGCAGGTGGGTGCATTCCGGCCGGACGCCAGAGGCTGGAACTGGCAGGTCAATGTCATCGAGTCGGATCAGCTCAATGCCTGGGCCATGCCCGGGGGCAAGATTGCCTTCTATTCCGGCATCATCAACAAGCTGAAACTGACCGATGCTGAAATCGCTGCGATCATGGGTCATGAGATTGCGCACGCCTTGCGTGAGCACTCGCGCGAACGTGCATCGGAGGCTGCCACACTGCAGCTATTGGTCGGTGTGGGTGGCACCTTGGCCGGCATCGGTGGAAATACGCAGGCGATGGCACAGCTCGCCTACAACTCAACTTTTGCGATGAAGAACAGTCGCACACACGAGACAGAAGCGGATCGGGTTGGCGTGGAGTTGATGGCGCGAGCTGGTTACGACCCGCGAGCAGCCATAAATGTCTGGCGAAAAATGGGCGCTGCCACCGGCGCGCGCAGCCAGCCTGAATTCTTGTCGACGCACCCTTCGCCAGAGACACGAATTGCAGATCTGACGCGCTACGCGGCCCTGGTCATGCCCTTGTATCAAAAGGCACCCAAGGCTCCCAGCTAGAGCAGCGAGTCAAAGCGCCGAGTTAAGCCGATGCCCCTGAGCATCGAAGGCGTGCAGGGCGTTTGGCTCGAATGACAAGGACACGTTCTCGCCGGTTCTGAGCTCCACCGGCCCGACGACGCGCACCGTCATGCGCCCGGCCTTGCCCGCATCAACGATGACATAGGTGTCGGCACCGAGGTATTCGAGCACGTCTATCTGAGCGGCGATAGGGCCTTGGTCGACAGCGCCGATACTCAAGGCCTCGGGTCTGATTCCGAGTTTGACGGCTGCGGCGGGGGCATTTATGGAGGGTACGGCCGCGGCATCAAACACGTTCATGCTGGGTGAGCCGATGAATTGCGCAACAAACAGATTGCTGGGTGACTCGTAGAGTTGGCGTGGAGTGCCAACTTGTGCAATGCGCCCGCCATCGAGTACAACAATGCGATCTGCCAGCGTCATCGCTTCAACCTGATCGTGGGTGACGTACACCATCGTGGCCGCCAGGGTGCGGTGAAGTTTGGCAATTTCGTAGCGCATCTCAACGCGCAGTGCGGCATCCAGATTCGACAGTGGCTCATCAAACAGAAAAGCGGCAGGCTCGCGCACGATGCACCGTCCGATGGCCACTCGCTGACGCTGACCGCCGGAAAGATCCTTGGGTCTTCTGTCCAGATAGTCGTCAAGTTTCAGGACAAGGCTTGCCTCATTGACACGTCGGTCTATCTCGGCGCGCTCTACGCCTGCAGCCTTGAGTGGGAAGCCGACGTTCTCGCGTACCGACAGGTGCGGATACAGGGCGTAGGACTGAAAGACCATGGCAAGACCGCGTTGTGAAGGCGGCTCGGCTGTGGCATCGCGACCGTCGACCATGATCTGTCCGCGCGAGGTTTCCTCGAGCCCTGCGATCATGCGCAGCAATGTGGATTTTCCACAGCCGGAGGGCCCGACAAAGATCACGAACTCGCCCTCGTTGATGGCGAGATTCACGCCTCTGATCACTTGTAGATCGCCGAACCACTTCTCGGCACCGATCAATTCCAGTGAAGCCATCAGTGTCTACTCATCAGGATGGGGTTGGACCGAGTCCCGCCCAGGTCAGCCAGATGGCGGCGGTCCAGGTGAAATCCGGACCGCCGCAAGGCGTGCCGTCAATGGGATCAAAATACTCGCTGAACCCGCCTTGCTCGATGGCCTCTGCTGTTTCGCGCCGCAGGCGTTCGGCGAGCTGTTGCTTGCCGGACATGGCAAGGCCGCGTGCGATCAAAGCATTGAGAAATGGCCACGCGGGTCCGCGCCAGTAGCGTCGCGGATCAAAGTGGGCAGCCTCCGGGTCCGAGGAGGGCAGGCCGTAGCGCACGGCATCCCAGCTACGCATCAAGTGAGCATCAAGAGCAGGACGTGCAGCGTCTGCATAATAGGCAAGCATGGCACCGGAGCCCAGAACTCCCGCAAACGCGCCACTACGCATATCGCGAGCGTCATAAGCGCCCAGCGCCTCATTCCAGATGAAATCACAGCCACCTTTCAATATCGACTGCCAGTCCATTATTTCCTTGTCATCCTCGCCAAGCTGCCGCGCCATCCAGGCAAGATCTTCGTTGGCTCGCATGAGAATGAAGTGCGTGCCCGGGTCTGCCATAAGAAATGGCCCGTCTGCCATGATGCGTTCGGCATCCCATGCCACGTTGCGCCCCCAGTAGAGAATCGTCAGAAAGCGATCGTATTGTTCCCTGGTTGGGCGCATGGATGGATCCACGTGGCCGGTGTCGCGTCGCTCATAGGGTCCAACACCCGAGCCGTCGATAGCCGCCATACCGATGTCCCAATCCGGGCAGTTGTCGCGCCCACTCTCCCAGGGGTGGGTGACGGCGACAGCCCCCTCTCGTACCCGGTGTTGCATGAACCATCGGTGCCATGTTTGTAATTTAGGGAAGAGTTTGGCAACTCGTGCGCGACCCTGATCAATGTCGGCCTCCCAGACAAGGCGAGCCATACTGGCGGCAACCGGCGGTTGCGTAATGCCAGAGCTCGATGGTGTTGTGCCGCTTGACCAGACATCTGGCCCCGGAAAGTAGCTCGGGTCATGCGCACGAAACAGTATGTGCGGGACCATGCCGCTGTCCCACTGACCGTCCAACAGGGTCTCAAGCTCTGTCCACGCGCGGTCAATGTCGAAGCTGGAGAATCCCCAGGCGGCCAGCGCCGAATCCCAGTTCCATTGGTAGGGATACAGACCGGCTGTGGGGATGGTGTATCCCCCTCGATCATTTGCGACAAGAATGGCGCGCGCGCGTTCGTCCAGATCCGGGTTCATCTTTTATCCCTTGACCGAGCCTGCAGCAAGGCCGCGAGTCATGAAGCGTTCCAGCCCGAGAAACAGGGCCATGACGGGTACTGTCGCGATAACCGATCCTGCCATCAGGTGTTGGCGCGGCACTTCCGAGGAGTCGAGCGATGCGATGCCGCGAGTCAATGTGAAGGTCGAGGGATCATCGAGCAGCATGAAGGCGAGCAGAAACTCATTCCAGGCGATCATGAAGACATACAAGGACACTGATGCCAGCGCTGGTAGCGACAAGGGTAGTGTGATTTTCCAGATCACTTGCAGGCGATTGAGTCCGTCCATCAAGCCCGCTTCCTCAACTTCTGCTGGCAAACCTCGGAAATAGCCTTGCAGCATGTAGAGCGCGACAGGAATTGTGGTCACCGGGTAGATCATCAGGATGCCGGCTATGGAGTTTCTGAGCCCGGTCACCGAAAAGGCGATGTAGATGGGCAAGGCCAGCACGATCATCGGCACCATGTAGATCAACAGAATGCCACGACTGAAGGCGGCGCGGCCCGAGAAGCGCAAGCGCGCTACCGCATAGGCTCCCGGTATGGCAAACAGCAGTGTCAGCAACACTGTTGCCACCGAGATGAGGAAGCTGTTGGCGAGGTAGGTGCCAAAGTTGAACTGTGTGAACAGCTCTTCATAGGAACGAAACAGATCCGCACCCTTGGACAAGTCCAGTGAGAAATCGAGCGGATTGGCCACAAGCTCTGCACGATTTTTGAACGAGGTCATCAGCATCACCCAGAAGGGGATGGCAACGATTGCGGTAAAAAACAGATAGCCAAAGCCTGTCAGGAAGCGGATCACGGCAGCTTCGAATGTATGTCGATTGTTGGCACCGGTGCCAAGGCCTGCCAGCGTGTTGTGCATGGCCCAGACAAAGCCAACAATCAGGCAGCCTGCACCGATCACCAGTACCGTTGGCGTGGCCTGCATGGGCATTGGCGACAAGGGTTCCCAGAGTGTCGCGGCTATCAGTGCGGCAGCTATGACGGAGGTGTACCGGAGATGTAGAAGTGCAACTCCGGCCGTTGCACCCCAGACCAGGGACCACAAGAGGTTTGGCCGAAAGGCCGCACCAGTGGCGAAGGACATCGCCACAGCGACCGTTACCGAAAGGGTGATTAGCCATGCGGCCCCAAGCAACGCGGCGGTCACAGTCCCGTGTCGCAAAAAGGCCGCTGGTGAGCCTGCTGGCGAGCTCACGGGCGAGCTCACGGGCGAGCTTGCAGGCGAGCTCACAGGCCTTCCTCGCGACTGATGAAGCGAAAGAAGAATGCGGAGAACAGCAACAGGCAGACAAAGATCACGACGGCAACAGCGGCTCCCGCACCAATATTGGAGATGGCAAACGCCTGTTCGTAGACGTTGACCGTTAGCGTGCGAGTACCGGCATTGCCCCCGGTCAGCAGAAAGATGTCATCGAACTTGTTGAAGGTCCAGATGAAGCGCAACAGGAACAGTACTGACAGTATGCCGAGCAACTGAGGTAGCGATAACCAGGCAAACTGTTGAAACGGGGATGCGCCATCCATGTCGGCCGCCTCATAGATGTCAGTGGGTATGGATTGCATACGCGCGAGGATGAACAGGAACGAGAGTGGAAAATAACGCCAGATCTCGAACACGGTCACACTGATCAGCGCCAATGGTTTCTGACCGAAGAAGTTGATCGCCTCATCGGTCACGCCCATGCGTATCAGCAAGGCATTGGCACTGCCCGAGAAGGGATCAAACAAGATGATCCATGCAAAGGCCACGGCGATTACCGGGGCTACATAGGGAAAGAGGTACAAGCCGCGCAAGATGCCCTGACCCTTGAATGAGCGATCGAGAAGAAGGGCGGCAAACAGGCCCATCACGATGGCGCCAATAGTGCCGAACACGGTGTAGAACAGAGTCACACCCATCACTCCGATGAACTCGTCACTATCGAACACGCGAGCAAAGTTCTCAAACGTGAATGTGCCATCTGTGAGCACCGACGAGGCGGTGGCTGTGATCACCGGGAGTGTGTCCTTGACTGAGCCATCAAGTTCAGCCGCTACCGTGATCGGGATTTGAATGCGCTCGCGCCAACCACCGGGTACATCGCCGTAACTGCAGGTGAGTGTGCTGCCGCTCGCGGCACATGCCTCGGGCAACTCGCCGAGCTTCAGGGCCACGGGAATCACATCCTCGAAGCTGACATCGGCGATCTCGCGGTCAGGGGATGAGTTTCTCAGCCGAAAGCGCCAGACACCTTCATCGCCGACCGCTTCAGGTGAACCGCGCAGATCTTCGCGCACCACCAGCTCCGGTGCGCGAAGGTCTGACAATTGGACAGGTTTGACGCTAATCCAGAAGATCGCCAGCAGCGGCAAAACAACCACCGTGGCGACAATCAACAAGGTGGGAGCCAGCAGCGCCCAGGCAACTCGTGCCTCGCCGCGCGCCAAAGGTCCGTGCCCCCGAGGGGGCACAGACGCATCTACAGCGCTGGACGGCTCTGGTGGCGGCATTGCCATTGCCATCAGGGCGTGAGTCGACCTGCTACCCAGCCAGACTTACTCGACCGAGCCAATGGCCTCGTTCAGAGCAGCGACAGCGGCAGCACCTTCAATGTCGCCGTCAATGAACTCGCGTACCACGCGATTGATGACCTGACTGTTGATGATCTTGGATGCCAATGCGAGCTGGCCTTCCTCCACACCCCAGCGTTGCGCGACATCGAGGCCACCGACAATCTCGGCGATCATGTCCTCGGCATAGAGGTCCCCCAAAGGTGCCTTGCGGTCAACCCCGACGGGCAGGGTCGCCCACAGGTCGGTGAACTCGGAGGGGTTGTCAGCGGTGCCACGGCGCGTCGGAAACTTGCCTTCCGGTGCGATGGACAGGGTCGACTCATAACCTTCGCCCATGGAGTACTGTACAAATTCCATGGCAGCGTCTGTTGCTGCATCACCTGTGATCCCGAAGTAGCGCATGTCTCCCCAGGCGGCACCGTCAGCGTTGCTCGGGCCAGCAAAGTTGGTGACAATTCCGGTGCGGGAGGCTAACTCGCTGGAGGTCGGGTCGTCGGTGATGGTCGGTGGTGCTGCGTCCCGCAGTCCTGCAAGTTCATCGAGGATGAAGGGAGACCAGATGATCATGGCCGCGTTGCCTGAGAAATACAGGGTACGAGACTGATCCCAGTACAACTCCCCCGGAGGTGAGGCTTCAGCAATTGCCTTGTAGAAGTCGAGTACTTCCAGCGTGGGGCCTTCCTCAAGCGTGGCTACACCGTCTGCATTCACGATGGATACGCCATTGGCGAGAAAGACATGCTCGAGTACCTGCGACATGAAGTTCTCATCGATCTTGGTAGCCGCCACAAAGCCGTACATGTCGGGCGGTGAGTGCAGTGCGTCAATCGCTGCGAGCACGTTATCGTACGAGCTTGGCGGCTCAAGACCCGCCTCTTCAAACAGATCCTTGCGATAGACAAGCATCTGCGTCCAACCGTCGACCGGCACGCTTGCGTAGCCTCCATCGACTGCGGCCATGGACAACGCCCCGGGCGCAAAGGTATCCACTCCCAGTTCTTCAACAACATCGGAAGCCGCGTCGGTATCGAGGATGCCGGCTTCGGCCCAGGGCAGGGCGTACTGCAGGGGGTGATAGATGACATCCGGCAGGTCGCCAGCTGCAAATGCGGCTGTGGCGCGGGTGCCCAGATCAGTTTCTGTGACCGGTATGACCTCCACGGTATGACCGGACGCTTCGGCGAAGGCGGCTGCCATCTCCTCCTGCTTTGCCAGACGCTCTGGCTGCTCTTCAGTGGTCCAGAAGCGAAGCTCCTCGGCAAAGCTTGCGCTTGAAAACAAGGCTATGGCGACACTCGTAGCGAGTGCGGTTCTTGTAAACATGGCTACGTTCTCCTCTCCAAGTGGGTGGTACGAGATGGCAATATGCCTAAACGGGGTCAGGAACTCAAACGGAGCACATGGCTTTTCGCTGGTGGGCGGTGATTCGAGGCAGGTCAGGGAAATCGCGCTCGAGCTGTCTCATGGGCGCGCTCTTCTGCGTCATCGGGCTCACGATTTTCGTGTTCAGCGTGGCGCGCCCGTGGTTGCAGTCACAACAGATGCTGGGCTGGGATGAGTATCCGGCTCAGGTACTCATCGCGTGGCTGGAGACAAGCAGGGCTCAAGAGGGTGGGGGCTCGCAGGTGTATCAAGTGCAGGCCGAGTACCGTTATTCGGTTGCCGGGGTCGCCTACACCGGGACACGTGTCGGTCTGCACGGCGGTAGCGACAACATGGGTGACTGGCACCATGTCACCCTGCAGCGTCTGCAGGACGCGTTGCTACGTCAAAGAGACATCACGGTACTCGTCAACCCTGATGATCCGAGCGACAGTGTTCTCTTTCCACAACTGCGTTGGGGACTGATCGCTTTGACGGGGGGATTGTCAGTGGTATTCACCGCGGTCGGGTTGCTCGTCTTGCGCTACCGGCGCTAGAGAGTCATCCGCAGGGAATCAGCGCGCGAGCATTTGTGCGGCCAGTACCGACAGGGCCGCCAGCGCCAATACAGCTCCGGCCCCAAAACTCAACACACTGGCAGGAGCCGTGGGTAGCGCCGGCGATGGTCGTGCGCCACGGGTAACCAGGTAGGCCAGGGCAGCACCCGCCAACGCCCCTCCCAGATGCCCCCAGAAGGAGATGCCTGGCAACACAAGAGGTAATGCGAGGTTCATCAGAACCAGACCGAAAGCGGGTGTCTCGCGCAAGTCCGCTCCGCGCAACCACAAGGCAATGGCAAGTGCGGCTGCGATGCCGAGCACCGCACCCGATGCGCCGAGGGTCGGTTGTGACCAGTCAAACGCCATGACCGCCAGCGCGCCACCAAACAAGGAGCCGAAGTAGAGGATCGCAAACCGAGCGCTGCCAAAGGCGCGTTCAAGTTGTGGGCCCAGGGCGAACAACAGAAAACCGTTGAAGCCCACGTGCATCCAACCACCGTGCAAAAAGCCCCAGCTGAGCAGCCGCCACCATTCGCCGCCCGCCACATTGGGTCCGTACAACACACCGAGTTGCTCAAGCGTGCCAGGAACCGCCTGCTGGCCGAGAAAGCACAGGCCAATGATCAGCACCAGCACGGCGGTGACTGGCGAACGCTCGAGTTGGGTTATTCCAAACATGGGACCGCTCAGGCTGTGTGACGCTGGCCGACCGCTCGCAGGGTATCTGCTGGCAGGCGGGCACCAAAGCTCAAGATCAATTCGCGCGCTGCATCGGCTGCCAGCTCGCCGCAGGCTTCAAACGAGCGCCCTTGCGTCAGTGCATAGAGAAAGGCACCGGCGTAGATGTCCCCGGCGCCGTTGGAATCGACCGGTGTGACCTTGTCAGCGGGAATCTCGATGGTCTGGTGGCCATCGAAGAGCACAGCGCCCTCGGCACCGCGGGTGATCGCAAAACGTTTGGCAAGCGGCTTCATGGCCTCCACACAGCCCGCGATATCACTCGCTTCGGTCATCAACATGGCTTCATCTTCATTGGCAAAGATCATGTCGAGTCCATCGCCAATGATCTCGCGTAAACCATCGCCAAAGAAGCGCACCATGTTCACATCCGATAGCGTCAGGGCAACAGGCACCTTGGCGGCTCGTGCCACATCGCGTACGCGAATGAGCGCTGCGCGCGCATTTGTCTCTGTCACGGGGTAGCCCTCGAGGTACACGTGGTCTGCATCACGAACGGCCTCCTCGTCGAGCTGCGCAACGGAGAGGCTGGATGTGATTCCAAGGTGCGTGCTCATGCTGCGTTCAGCATCCGGGGTGACCAGCACGATGCACTTGCCGGTCACACCGTCCTCGAGGGCAGCGCCTGTGAGGTTGGTCTCCAGACCATTTGCGCTCAGATCATCGATGAAGAAACGCCCTTCAAAATCGTTGGCCACCTTGCAGGAGTAGTAGGCCTTGCCACCGAGCTGGGCGATGGCGGTCATGGTGTTGGCAGCCGAGCCGCCACCACAGGGACGTGCTTCGATCGCAGAGAGTCCTGCGAGCAGGGCGTGATGTCGGTCCTCGTCAATCAGGGTCATCAGGCCCTTGTCGACGGCGAGGGTGCCAAGCATGGCCTCGGGGACCTCGAATTCGAGATCGACCAGGGCATTACCGACGCCATACACGTGATAGCGGGACATGTGTTTCCTTTGAAGCTGGGGTGAAACTGCGAATGAGGCTGGGATTGAAACCTGCGTTCAGCAGGTGTGTCGACGGTTTCTTTGCGCGCCTGTGCGCATTATCCATGGTGGGTGCGCTGGAAGGCTCTACAATGACGGGTTTTCCGATATTGGTTTCAATACGCATGCGTTCTCACCCCTGTGGGGCGGTCAACACCGACCACCTTGGCGAATCGGTCACATTCTGTGGCTGGGTTCATCGTCGCCGTGACCACGGCGGGGTGATCTTCATTGATCTCCGCGATCACACGGGGCTCGTGCAGATCGTGTTCGACCCGGATCGGGCCGAGACCTTTGCACTGGCAGAGCAGGTGCGTAACGAGTTTGTGCTGCGCATCAAGGGTGTGGTGCGAGATCGTCCCGAGGGCACGGTCAACCCGGATCTGCCAACAGGTGCTGTCGAGGTGCTCGGGCACGAGCTCGAGATCCTCAATCGCAGTGAGACTCCGCCATTTCAGCTTGATGACGAAAATGTCTCCGAGGAGAATCGGCTGCGGTATCGCTACGTCGATCTGCGAAGGCCCGAGATGCAGGAGCGCCTGCGCCTGCGCGCGCGGGTGATTCGGTCGCTGCGTGATGCGCTCGAAGCCGAGGGCTTCATCGAAGTGGAGACCCCTATGTTGACCCGTGCCACCCCCGAAGGTGCACGTGACTATCTAGTGCCCAGCCGGACACATCCGGGTGACTTCTTCGCGCTACCGCAGTCGCCGCAGCTGTTCAAGCAATTGCTGATGATGGGTGGTATCGACCGCTACTATCAGGTGGCTCGCTGTTTTCGTGATGAGGATCTGCGCGCCGATCGGCAGCCGGAGTTCAGCCAACTCGATATCGAGATGAGCTTTGTCGATGAAAACACCATTACCGATTTCATGGAAGGCATCGTGCGCACGCTGTTCAAGAACGCGCTGGATGTGGATCTTGACGCCTCCTTCCCGCGCATGAGCTACGCCGAGGCGATGCTGCGCTATGGCTCTGACAAGCCTGATCTGCGGATTCCGCTGGAGCTGGTCGAAGTGGCCGACGTGTGCGAAAGCGTGGATTTCAAGGTGTTTGCCGCACCTGCCAAAGACCCCAAAGGTCGAGTCGCAGCGTTGCGCGTCCCCGGCGGTGGCAAGCTCTCGCGCAAGGAGATCGATGTCTACACCGAGTTTGTGGGTCGCTACGGGGCCAAGGGTCTCGCCTACATCAAGGTCAATGAACTGACCAAGGGTGTTGATGGTCTGCAGTCACCGATCGTCAAGTTCTTCCCTGCCGATGTGCTAGACGCGATCATGCAGCGTGTCGGTGCCGAGGATGGGGATCTCGTCTTCTTCGGGGCCGACAAGGCAGGCGTGGTTGAAGCCGCGCTCGGCGCCCTGCGTTGCAAGGTGGGTGAGGATCTGGGGCTCGTCGCTGAAGGCTGGCGTCCACTTTGGGTTGTGGACTTCCCCATGTTTGAACATGACGAGCGTGAAGATCGTTGGCAGGCACTTCATCACCCCTTCACAGCTCCTGTTGCGACCGACATCGACGAGTGGACAGCACAGCTTGACAGAGACCCGGGGGCTGTCTTGTCGCGTGCCTACGATATGGTACTCAATGGCACCGAGGTCGGCGGTGGTTCGATTCGTATTCACTCCAGCGACATGCAGCAAAAAGCCCTGGATGTGCTTGGCATCGGCGAGCAGGAGGCGCGTGACAAGTTCGGCTTTCTGCTCGATGCCTTGAAGTACGGAGCACCGCCTCATGGCGGTATTGCCTTTGGGCTGGATCGATTGGTCATGCTGATGACAGGCGCTGACAGCATTCGGGATGTCATGGCTTTTCCCAAGACCCAAAGCGCCAGTTGTCTGCTGACCAGCGCTCCGAGCAATGTCTCCGAGCGTCAGCTCAAGGAGCTGTCCTTGCGCGTTCGGGCAAAACCAACAACATCGAGCTGAGCACAGACGTTCATGTGGTAGGCACATCCCTGACAATTCTCAGGGTGACAAACTGTGTCTATTACTTGTTAAAACCCTTGAAAACACATATACCCGTTAGTCTCTGGGGTCACGGCTGTGATTCCTTGTCACTGGAGACCGGGTATGGATATGACACTCTCACAGGTGCTTGTATTCCTCGCGCTGCTTCTGGTTGGCTGGCTTGGCCTCTGGTTGGGCAAGCGTCGGCCGTCTAACAGAGAGCTCGATGAGGAGCTCGATGAGAGCCGTCGCGTTCACGAGGAGCATGAATCCGGGGCGGCTATCGCGCAACGCGAGCATGCCGCTGGCGAGCTGCATGCGCCCCGTCTTGCTGCGGCTATAAGGTCCGAGTCTGGCACTGAGGGCGCGGCTGTCTTGAATGCCCTCGGCGATGATCAAGGCAACCGAGGTCAAGTCGCGACGGATGACGCACACACCAATGCAGTGACGGGCGCTGAGGCCAAGGCGAATACCGGGCAAACGCGTTCACTACTTGATGTCGAACTGGCCCGTGGCAGTGATGAGCTCAAACGCATCGTTGAGGTCAATCAGGTTGCGCGCACGCAACAGCGCGAGGCACATCCGCTGGATGACAAGGCCGAGCAAGCGCCAGCTGTCAGCCGTCTGGACGATACCGTCAATGCACAGTCAGCACGTTCTGCCGAGGTTATCGCGACAGCAGTGCGAGGCGACGCTGTGCCCGGGTCTGTGCGTGGCCGTACTACTGAAGCGCCCGGTGTGCAGCCGGGGCAAACAGTCTCAGCAGCCGGCGAAAACCTGATCACTGCCGAGCACCTTGAGTACGAGCGGCAAAACCATCATGCACAGCGGCGCACGCTGGAGGCGCGGCTGAGCACTGTCGAGAAGGAGCGTGATCAGGCGCTGCGAGAACGGGATCAGCAGATTGGGGCGGTGCGCGATCGCGATGCCACCATCGTCACATTGCGCGATGAGGCAGCGCACGTCGTCGACTTGCAAGACAAGCTGGCTCAGGCTGAGCTAGTGCGTACCGAAGAACTCGACGAGCGCCGGCGTATCGAAGAGCAGCTACGTGGTGCACATCTGGAGGTGCTTGAGCGCCTGGAGCAAGAGCAAGAGCAACAGCTGGCGCAGCAGGCACGACTGGAATCGCGGTTGACATCGGCTGAGCGAGAGCGTGATCAAGCGCGGCGCGAGCGCGATGAGCTTATCGAATCCGTGCGAGCCGATGAGGCTTCCATGCTCACGCTCAAAGAAGAGGCCGTGCGCAGCACCGAGTCAAGGAAAGCGCTGGCAGAGGCCGAGATCGCACTGGCTACAGCGAGTAGCGAGCATGAGCGCCGTGAAGAACAGTTGGAAGAGCAGTTGCGAAGAGCGGAGGCAGACGCCTCGAGCCGTGTGCAGGAAGCAGAGCAACGGGTGTCTGAGCTTGAGCAACACATCGTGACACTTGAAAGTTCAGCTCAGTCGGTTCAACAGGACGCAGACAGCCTGCATCGTGTGTCGGCAGAACTTGAGGCAACTCGTATCCGGGTCAACGAACTGAGCAGCTCGTTGAGTGAGGCGGAGGCCAGGGCTGCCAAGGCGGGTAGCACCGATCTCGAATTGCGGCGGGTGCGCAGTGAGCTTGCAGCACTGGAGAGTGAACGTGCATCAGCAGCTAATCGTGCTGCCAGCATCGAGCAAAATGAGCCTTACTCTGAAGCGCACGACTCTGGCGCACATGAACAGAGCGACAGTGCGCGTTTGGCTGAGCTTGAAAGCGAGTTGCAGGGTCGAAATCAGCGGATCGTCGAGCTGGAGCAACGCTTGGTGGAAGCGTCACGCGAGCCAGAGCCTGCACCAAAGCGTGCACCAAAGTCTGCACCAAAGGTCGAGGCATCCACGCCTACACCATCCGCGCCTGCAGCTCAATCGTCAGAGCGACGCACCAGAGCCCCCTTGTTCACGCCGCCGCATGAACGTGATGATTTGAAGATGATCAAGGGCATAGGCCCGGTGATGGAGCAGATCCTCAACGAACTGGGCATCACGAGTTTCCAACAGATCACCGCTTTTACACAGGACGATATCTCCCGCGTGGCCGCTGAAATAAATACCTTCCCCGGCCGCATAGAGCGTGATGACTGGATTGGCGGTGCCAGACGTGAGTACGAGAAAAAATACCGGGAGTCCGCTCATTCGTGAGTGAAAATGGTGCGGTACCGGTGTGGCGGCGACCAGAGTCGATACTGGTCGTGGTCTCGACCCGCGCCGGAGAAGTCCTCGTGCTCGAGCGCGTCAACCCCGTCGGCTTCTGGCAGTCTGTAACCGGGGGCCTGGAGGTGGGCGAGACACCGTTTGCCGCAGCACGACGTGAATTGCAGGAGGAGACCGGCATCGTCGCCGAACCGCTCGATCGTCACCACTACAGTGACTTTGCGATTCGCGAGCCATGGCGTTCCCGTTACGCACCCGAGGTTACAACGAATCGCGAATACGTGTTTACCCTCGAGCTGGCACAGCGTGTAGAAGTGCGGCTCGATCCGACAGAGCATCTGCGCTACGCCTGGCTTGAGCGTGAGCCCGCGTTGAGCGCATTGGGCTCGCCTACCAACCAGGCGGCGGTAAGGCGCTACGTATGAGCCGCGAGACGGTCTTTCTGATCCATGGCATCTGGATGCACGGGCTGGTCATGCGCTTGCTCGGTAAGCGTCTGAGAGAGCGCGGGTTTTCCACGCGTGAGTTCAACTATGCCTTTTTGAGCCAGTCACCGGCAGAGAATGCTGATGCGTTGGCGCGCGAGCTTGAGCGGGTGATCGGAACCCGTGAGTGCGAGCGCGTACATATCGTGGCGCATAGCCTCGGCGGCATCGTGACCATGCATTTGCTGGAGCGCTATCCTCAGCTGCCAATTGCCCGGGTCGTGCTGCTGGGGTCGCCGGTTCGTGGCAGCGATGTTGCGCGCCAAATGCACGCGATCAAGGTGTTGCGTCCCTTGCTGGGTCGAAGTGTGGAGTCAGGACTCCTGGGTGGGGCGCCGGGTTGGAGCGGTGAGCAGCCGCTAGGCATCATAAACGGCAGGGGTGCGTTTGGTGTGTCGCAAATTCTCTTTCGCTCAGGTGACGATAACGACGGTGTAGTCGCTGCCAGCGAGACACTGGAGGACTCGGCGACGGACGCGGTGGCGATCCCCCAGTCACACTCGACCATGCTGTTTTCAAGGCGCTGTGCTGATTTGTGTGCGCGCTTTCTCGACACTGGCGGTTTTGAGTGAGCGACGCGCGCGATCATGGTCCAGCGCTCCGGTCGGCTGAGCGCGGCGCCGAGCAGAATCGTTCTGGTACGCCTATACTGGAAATACTACCAGCTTTTCCCGGTGCAGCCAGTCGGTCGCGCCCTGATGCCTCGGTGAGCCTTGTTGCCGCAGCCGCGTCATCGTACTAACCTGCCGGGCTGATCCCTACTTGATCTGGCGTCTGCCGACAGATCCCAACCGATGAGATTCAACGATGGCCGGTCACAGTAAATGGGCCAACATCCAGCACCGCAAGAACGCGCAAGACGCGAAACGCGGCAAGCTGTTCACCAAATTTATCCGCGAGATCACGGTTGCGGCCAAGATGGGGGGCTCGGATCTCGCGTCCAATCCTCGGCTGCGGTTGGCGGTTGACAAGGCCCTTGGCGGCAACATGACCAAGGACACGATCGAGCGTGCGATCAAGAAGGGCGCAGGCGAGCTCGACGATGTCGTCTATGAGGAAAATCGCTATGAAGGCTACGGCGTCAACGGCGTTGCGATCATGGTCGATACGATGACCGACAACAAGAACCGTACGGTCTCCGACGTCAAGCATGCCTTCAGTAAATACGGTGGCAACATGGGGGCGCAGGGATCGGTTGCCTACCTGTTTGAAAAACAGGGCATCCTTGCTTACGCCGCCGGCAGTGATGAGGACAGCATCATGGAGGCAGCGCTGGAGTCCGGAGCCGATGATGTTGTCACAAGCGATGATGGGTCTATCGAAGTGCTGACCACCGAGGAGCATTTTGTGGATGTCAAGGAGGCCATGACTGCTGCAGGCTTTGAGCCGGAGCACTCCGAGGTCACCATGCGCGCATCGACCGAGGTTGAGCTTGATAGTGAACAAGGCAGCAAGCTGCTTAAACTGATTGACGCGCTGGAGGACATCGACGACGTACAGAACGTCTGGTCCAACGCAGAGATTCCAGCTGAAGCCTACGGGTGATTTGCCAGGCCACATGAGCACGGCAAACGCTCTGGTAAGAGTCATCGGCATTGATCCGGGTTCGGTCATCACAGGCTATGGCGTGATCGAGACAGACGGTGTGCGCAGTTTTCATCTGGCGCACGGCCACATTCGCGTGGTTGGCAACACGTTTGCCGAGAAGCTTGGCTTCATACACACGGCCATCACCGCAGTGGTACACGAGTGGCATCCGGTTGAAGCAGCGGTAGAGCAGGTGTTTCTGTCCAACAACGCGATGTCAGCCTTGAAACTCGGTCAGGCCCGTGGGGCTGCGATAACGGCGGTCGTCACGCACTCCATTGAGGTGTCCGAATACGCTGCCCGTTCGGTCAAGCAGGTGGTGACAGGGTCAGGATCCGCTGACAAGGATCGCGTGCAAACCATGGTCAAGCATATGCTCGAATTGAGCGGCAGGCTTCAGAATGATGCGGCGGATGGCCTGGCCATTGCGCTATGTCATGCGCATTCGCGTGGCTATGCCGCTGCCGCTGGTGCCAACGATGCCAGAGGTGGCACAGTGTCTCGTTTGCCCGTGCGTCGCAAGACACGCGGCCGTGGTTTGAGACGATAGACAAAACAATGATTGGACGTATCAGCGGTACCTTGCTTGAAAAGGCACCGCCATCACTGTTGGTGGATGCAGGCGGTGTCGGGTATGAGATCGACGCACCGATGTCCACCTTCTACACCTTGCCAAAAGCAGGCGAGCAGGTGAACTTGCATACCCATCTGTTGGTACGTGAAGATGCTCAGCTGCTGTACGGCTTCAGTACAAAACTTGAGCGAACCCTGTTTCGCGAGCTCCTCAAGGTCAGTGGTGTAGGTGCCAAAGTTGCATTATCTATCTTGTCTGGTTTGAGTGTTGAGGATTTTCTTGCCAGCCTCGACAACAAGGACGTCGACACGCTGGTCAGAGTGCCTGGCATCGGCAAGAAAACTGCCGAGCGACTGGTGGTGGAAATGCATGACCGCGTAGCCAAGCTGAATGTGGGCTCCTTGCCTGGGGCATCAAGCTCTGCTCAGGTATCGGGCTCCAGTCGCGCTCAAGCAGAGGAGGCTCTAGCGGCATTGGGATACAAGGGGAATGAGGTCAAGCGTCTGCTCGACAAGGTGCCGGACGACGGGCACAGTGTCGAGGAACTGATACGGGCAGCATTGCGACTCGCTGCCAAGTGATCGGTTCTCACTTTTTTTTCACCAACACGAGAAGCCCATGTCTGCCTCCGAGGCTAGCGCACCCGAGGATCGGCTCATTGCGGGCAGTGCGCGCCCGGAAGACGCGCAGGAGCGCGCCATGCGCCCCAAGCGTCTTGCCGATTACCACGGCCAGCCTGCGGTCACCGAACAACTTGGCCTGTTTATCGAGGCGGCTCGCCGTCGCGCCGAGGCGCTCGATCATCTGTTGGTGTTTGGCCCACCGGGGCTTGGCAAGACCACGCTTGCCAATATTGTCGCCAACGAACTCGATGTTCGCATCGTGCATACCTCAGGTCCGGTGCTGGAGCGCCCGGGTGATCTTGCCGCGATCCTGACCAGTCTCGAGTCCCATGACGTGCTGTTTATCGATGAAATCCATCGGATGAGCGCTCTGGTCGAGGAGGTTCTCTATCCTGCAATGGAGGACTACCAAATTGACATCATGACGGGCGAAGGCTCGACGGCTCGCTCCTTCAAGATCGATTTGCCTCCGTTCACCCTTATCGGCGCCACAACTCGCGCAGGTCTTCTGACAGCACCGCTGCGCGATCGCTTTGGCATCGTCCAACGGCTTGACTTCTATGCCGTTGAAGATCTGGCAGGCATTGTCGAGCGTTCGGCGCGACTGTTGGAGGTTCGCATGGATACCGGTGGGGCGCTACAGATCGCCCGGCGCGCGCGTGGCACGCCGCGGATTGCCAATCGCCTGCTCCGGCGTGTGCGCGACTACGCCGAGATTCGTGCCGACGGATTGATCACTGACACCGTCGCCGACGAGGCGCTGAATCTTCTCAAGGTTGACAGGCTTGGGCTCGACAGCATGGACAGGCGCCTGCTCTCGGCGGTTATCGAGAAGTTTGGCGGAGGGCCTGTCGGGATTGATAACCTCGGTGCGGCCTTGTCCGAGGAGACAGGAACGCTAGAGGAAGTCGTTGAGCCCTACCTGATCCAACAGGGTCTGATCATGCGCACGCCACGCGGCCGGGTGGCCACAAATCATGCCTACAGCCATTTCGGTCTGGTTAATCCGCAGGGCTCTGCGACTGAACCGGCCATTGATAATCACAGGGACGCTACCGTTCGGTAGTGCTGGTCAACGGTCTGCAAACAGATGCACAAAGAGCCGAAAGTGCACGTTGATGGCGGAATACCGTCACCGTGTGTCACCATCGGTTACGAACCTTGAGTCCCTCGGTTGCGCTATTGAGGGCCGCGGTCTGCGATAATCGGGTATGCGGGATTTCTCGACGCGCATGCGCGTCTATATCGAAGACACTGATGCTGGCGGAGTGGTGTTTTATGCCAACTACCTGCGGTACATGGAGCGGGCCCGTACCGAGTTTTTGCGGGCGTGCGGGGTTGCACTGGGCGATCTGCAGGATCGCCAGCGACGTTTGTTTGTCGTACGCTCGATCCGGGTTGACTACCTCGCACCGGCGCGACTGGAGGATGAACTGCTCGTTTTCGCCAACATAACTGCTATCAAGCGTGCCAGTTTCACCTGCCAACAACCGATCATGCGCGGCGAGCAACGGGTCGTTGACGCCACCGTCAGACTGGCATGCATCAATGCTGATACGGGACAGCCAGTGGGTATCCCGGACGATGTCGCCTCTGCCGTACATGCATACAACAACACATCCGTGATCAAGCCAAAACTGAATACAGGGGCGGCCTCCAATGACTGCTGAGCTTTCGATGGTAGACCTGGTCCTGAACGCCAGCCCGGTGGTCCAGGGGGTGATGGTGATACTGGTCCTTGCCTCGGTATTGTCCTGGGCACTCATTCTTGGCAAGTCCCTGCAACTGCGGCGTGCGCGCCTTGATGCCGAAGACTTCGAGGAAGATTTCTGGGGCTCGTCCGATATCTCCGGCACCTACTCGCAACTCACGATGCGTCGCGGCACCTTGTCCGGCCTGGAGCGGATATTCGAGGCAGGCTTTAGCGAGTTTGGCCGGCTGCGCCGCAAGACGCGTAGCGACGAGATCATCATGGACGGTTCTGGTCGCGCCATGCGTATTGCGGTCTCGCGTGAGGCCGATCTGATCGAGCAGCACCTGCCGTTTCTTGCAACGGTGGGTTCTATCAGTCCTTACATCGGCCTGTTCGGTACCGTTTGGGGAATCATGAATTCGTTTACCGCACTTGGTAACGTCCAGCAGGCAACCCTTGCCATGGTCGCACCCGGCATAGCGGAGGCGCTGATAGCGACAGCCATCGGTCTGTTCGCAGCGATACCAGCGGTGATCTTCTACAACCGATTTTCCACCGATGTGGATCGTTTGCTCAACCGTTACGAGAATTTCTCCGAGGAGTTTTCGACGGTGTTGCAACGTCAGGCGATCAAACGCAGCTCCCAGGATGTGGAGGCTGCATGACGCGTCGTCCTGACAGGGAGGTGTACTGAGGCTATGGCCCGGATACACCGTGGCCGCGGAAATGGCCGTCGCGTGCGCCGTCAGGTTGCCGAGATCAACGTCGTACCCTACATCGACGTGATGCTGGTGCTGTTGGTGATCTTCATGATCACTGCCCCCTTGTTGCGGACCGGTGTTGAGATTGATCTTCCGGATGCCAATGCCACGCCCATCGCGGATGCCGGAGAGTCCGAAGAGCCCTTGATCCTGTCGGTGGATAGCAACGGTGAGTGGTACCTGAATGTCGGAGAGGACCCCGAGTCTTCCAAGTCGCGTGAGGAGGTTCAGCGTCTCGCGAGCGCTGTGTTGCGGCGCAGTCCCACGCGACGTGTTCTGGTGGCAGGCGATGCAGCCGTTGAATACGGCGACATCATGCAAGCTATGGTCACACTGCAGATCTCCGGTGCACCCGAGATCGGCCTGATGTCCGAGCCGGCCAACTGAGCGCTGCAGCGTGCTGACGATACTCAAGCGCTACCCGCTCGCGATCGTGCTCTCGGTCCTGTTGCACGCGGGTATCGTGGGTGCGCTGATCGTGCAATTGAAAAGTCGGGCCGATGCACCCGGTTTGCAGATCTCGGATACAGCACCGATACAGGCGGTCGCGGTTAGCGAGGCCGCCATCCAGGAGGAGATGCAGCGCCTTGAGGCTCTGGAGCAAGCCAAGGCCGAGGCCGCAGCCGCTGAAGAGGCAGCGCTGCAGGCAACGCTCGATTCTCTGCAGCAGGCTCGTCAGGATGCTGAAAACCGTCTTCAGCAAGCAGAAGCCTTGACCGAGCAGCAACGGCAGGAGTCCGAGGCCGAGCGAGAGCGGATAAAGGCTCTGCAGATCGAGGCCACCCAACTTGAACAGCAACGCGAGTTGCAACGCGCACGAGCGGAGACCGAACAGGAGCAGATACGCGCTCTACGCGAACAAGAGGCCTCGCTCAGCGAGCGTCAGATTGCCGAGCGCGAGGCCGAACTGGCTCGCTTGCGCGCGGAGCGTGAGCGTGAGCAACAGCGGATTACCGAGGCGCAACAGCGGGTCGAGCAAGAAACCGAGAGAATCGAGCGGGCGCGCGCTGAGGCAGATATTGAACGAGAGCGTTTGGCTGCCGAGCGGCGTGAGAACGAAGAGCGTACCCGGCGACTGCAAGAGGAGGCACGCGTCGCCGCTGAAGAGCGGGCGCAAGCGGCTGAGGAAAAGGCACGTCTGGAAGAGCAGGCACGCGCTGCGGAAGCAGACCGCCAGCGTATAGAAGCTGAGCGTGCCGAAGCAGAGCAAGCACGACAGCGTGCCCTCGAAGAGCAACGCGCTGCCGAACAGCGCGCCGCTGAAATCGAGCGTGCGCGCATGGCTGCCGAGGCGGAAGACGCGCGTCGTGAAGCGGAGCAGGCTCGCGAGGAGGCCGCGCAGGAACGCGCCAGGGCAGCCGAGCAAGAAGCCGAAGCGGCCGCTGCCCGTGAGCGCGAAGCGGCAGCACGCGCTGAGGCAGAGGCTGCCGAACAACAGCGACAGGCCGATGAGGCCGCTCGGAAGGCTGCTGACGAGGCTGCCGAGGAAGCGCGACGCAAGGCGGCAGAGGAGGCCGAAGCGCGTGCAGCGGCTGAAGAAGAGGCACGTCTGGCAGCAGAAAAAGCCGCTGCGGAGGAGAAGGCCGCGGCCGAAGCTGCCGCGGCCGAGGAAGCCCGCCAGGCTCGAGAGCGAGCAGCGCGGCAGGCCGAGCAGGCCGAGCAGAGGCGAATTGCTGAGGCTGCGGCGGCGCGTCAGGCTGAAGCTGAGGCCGAACAGGAGCGCCGGCTTGCCCTTCAGAGGCAACGGCAACTGCGCCAGTTGCAAGGGCGCTACTTTGCAGCGATCAGACAGCGGATAGAGCGCAACTGGAACAAGCCACCCGGCGCTCGGGACATCGACTGCACGGTGTTTGTCACGCAGGGTACTGATGGGACTGTGCTTGCTGTGAACGTGGAAAGTTGCGACAAGGGCGACAGCCCCGCAGTGCGCACATCGGTCGCCAATGCTGTATGGGCATCTTCCCCCTTACCGTCGGCCCCAGATCGAGCTATCTTCGAGCGACAGGTTCGGTTCTTCTTTCGCCCGAGCTGAGCCGTTTTTAGAGACAAGACGTGAACGCACACAACCTGAATGACAGCATGAACTGGCTCGCCCTGACACTGTGTCGGTTGCGCTCGCTGGTGCCTGCACTATTGGTGTTGGTCGTGCTGACGCCATTCATGGCCAGACCTGCTGCGGCGGTCATTGAAATCGAGATCACGCAAGGCGCGGACAATGCCATTCCTATTGCGATTGTTCCCTTCGGTTGGAGTGCGGCAGGGGAGGCACCCGAAGACATTGCGGCTATCGTGGCTGCAGACCTGCAGCGCAGCGGCAATTTTGCGCCGCTCAATCGTCAGGATCTGGTGGCTACCCCGGTTAGTGGAGACGTGCCGCTCTACGCCAACTGGCGTCTGACCGGCGCAGACTTCATCGTGATTGGTGGCATGCGCCCCAACGGCAGCGCAGGTTACGTGATCGAGTTTCAACTCTTCGACGTGCTGCGGCAGAGTCTGATGAAGGGGCTCAGCTTTCAAGTCAGCGAGCAGTCCATGCGCAGCGCAGCCCATCAGATTGCCGATGCCGTCTATGAGGAGATACTCGGTATCAGTGGCGCATTCAACACCGAGATCGCCTTTGTCTCGGCAAGCGGTCGGGTCGGTAACCGCACCTACAAGCTGCAGTTGGCTGATGCGGATGGCTTGAATTCCCAGGCGATGCTTACCTCGCCGTATCCGATTTTGTCGCCTGCCTGGGCACCGGATGGCGTGCGTATCGCTTATGTCTCCTTTGAAGGTCGCTTGAACTCGGCGATCTACATTCAGGACAAGGAGGAGGGCACTCGGGTAAAGGTGATTGCGCGCGACGGGATCAATGGTGCGCCGAGTTTTTCACCCGATGGCACTCGCCTGGCATTGGCCTTGTCGTATTCGGGCGAGCTCAACATCTACGTGCTCGATATTGACAGCCGTAAGCTGTCTCCGGTAACCGACAGCAGCGCAATTGATACCGAGCCAGTCTGGGCTGACAACGACACTCTGGTATTCACGTCTGACAGGAGCGGTGGGCCTCAGCTCTACGAGGTACCGGCAACCGGTGGCAGACCGAGCCGGATCACCTTTGAAGGTAATTACAACTCAGACCCCAGCGTCTCTCCAGACGGCAGCACAATCGCCTTTGTACACAACGGAGGGGCGGGTTTTCAGATCGCGACCATTGATCGTGCGTCCGGTTTATTTCAGACACTGACGCAGGGCACCATCGACGAATCACCGAGTTTTTCGCCGAATGGGCAAATGATCTTGTATGCCACCGAGAAAGAGGGGCGCGGTACGCTGGGTGCTGTCTCTGTGGACGGTGCCGTTGTGCAAAGTCTGTCGCTTGATGACGGTGGCAATGTTCGAGAACCTGCGTGGTCGCCCTACGCACGTTGACTTACAGACGTTTCAGGCAGTCCGACTCGCCACGTCTGCACACCACACCTAAAGGACTTACACGATGCAAACGATGAACCGGCACAAACTCCTTGATGTGATCGGCAAGCTCAGTGCTCCGGGTTTTGCTGTGGTGCTTTTGGCGGCTTGCGGTAGCAGCGGAGATACGCGTGACACAGCGCTTGATCCGGGCGTCATCCCGACGCCAAGTGTGACGCCGGTAACCATCGACGGTGCGCTCGACGGACAGGCGCTGGACCCTGGATCGATCTCCGGACAGGCGCCTGTCGAGCGCGTGATTTACTTTGACTACGATGAGGCCGAGCTTCGGTCTGAGTACCTTGCGATTGTGGCTGAGCACGGACGCTACCTTGCACAGACTCCCGCCGGGCGTGTGCGACTCGAAGGGCATACGGATGAGCGCGGCACTCGCGAATACAATATTGCGCTTGGTGAGGCGCGTGCAAAAACGGTCGCTCGCATGCTCCAGCTGCAGGGTGTGAGCTCCGCGCAAGTTCGCACCGTCAGCTACGGAGAGGAGTTGCCCGTGGATGAGGCGCACAACATCAGTGCCTGGGCCAAGAATCGACGCGTGAATATCATCTATGAAGATGCGATTCAGAACTGAGCCTATGGCTGTTCCACGCCTCGTTGGCTGTTTTGGCAGAGTGATGCTCAGTGCTGGAGCGCTGCTCATCTGTACGGCCGCAAGCCTTACCTTGTCGGCCACGGCCGCCGCGCAGACGACCATAGCTGAGGTGGATTCACGCTTGGCTCGTGTTGAGCGAGTCCTTGATCAGTCATTGCTTGAGCAACTGCAGCGCGTAGACAGCCTGCAACGCGAGTTGCGGCAGCTGCGCGGCGAGATCGAAAAGCTGAATAATGATATGGCGATTCTCACGCGTCGCAACCGCAGTTTGTACGAGGATGCTGATACCCGACTAACCCAGCTCGAAGAGTCTGCTCAATCTGGAAGCCTGTTCGGCGAGGATGGCGTCGTCTTCGAGGGTCTTGATGAAGATGCCCTGGAAGGCGGGGTGCTGGATGAGACCACCGGGGCTTTCAATGATCCGGATGGCAATGGTCGAAGCCAAGGTAGCGGTGTGGGTAGCGGTGCGACCGGCGGCTCGTCAGCTGGTGTCTTTGTCAGTGAGCGAAGTCGGCCCTCGAATACGCCGGTGCAGGTCCGCTCCAATGCCACACAAGCCGAAAAGGCGGCGTATACACAGGCCTATGATCTGCTTGCGCGAGGTCAACACACCGAAGCTGTCGTACAGTTCGACGCATTTCTGGAAGAGTATCCGGCAGGCCCCTACTCATTCAATGCCTGGTACTGGAAGGGCGAAGCCATGTACGCCGAGCGGCGCTTTGATGAGGCGATCGCCAATTTTCAGCAGGTGAGCGAGCGGTTCCCCACCAGTACCAAGGTCCCGGATGCGCAGTTGAAGATCGGTTTCTCTCTCTACGAGCAGGGGCGCTATGCCGAGGCACGCCCGGTTCTGGAGCAAGTCCGTGATCAGTTTCCAGGTCGATCTGCAGCGGTGCTCGCTCGCAAGCGCCTTCAGCAGATGGATCGGGAAGGGGTTTGATCTGAAAGCGCAATAATGCGTGCGTGTGCTGACGCTCAGCCGCGCATGCGATATCATGCGGCCCCGGCAGCGAGAGCTGACCGGGACGCGGAAAGTCACAACGGTTGCATTGGTCATTGTTGGTTGTCGGGGGGCGTTAGCTCAGTTGGTAGAGCATCTGACTTTTAATCAGGTGGTCGCTGGTTCGAACCCAGCACGCCCCACCATCTATCCCGCTCAGCACGTTCAACCAGGCCCCATCGAGGGCCTTTTTTGTGCCTGACATTTGTGTCAGACAATTCTCTGCGTACGGGTAGCACCAAAAAATATCGTCGGGGTGCCTGATGCCGCGCAATCTGATCATGACTCTCGCGATCGTCGGCCTGGTCGCGATAGTGCTCGCAACAAGCTTTGTTTCTGAATACCTACCGCTTGGTGTCTGGCGCCAGAGTCTGGCGGGCAACGGCCTCGCCGGCGCTCTTGCATTTTTGATCTTTGGTGTGCTGGCCACGTCGGTGGGTTTTCCGCGTCAGCTGATCGCCGGTGTGGCGGGTTATGCGTATGGCTTGGTGCCCGGTTTGTTTCTGTCCCTGCTGGCGGCAGTCGGCGGCTGCACTTTGACGGTCCTGGCGGCGAGGTGGTTTCTCGCCGGGCCTGTCAATCGCCATTTCGAAAAGCAGGTCGACTGGTTGCGCCGGGCAACGCGTGGCGATACCGCCATGAAAATTATCGCTATGCGCCTGCAGCCGCTGGGGACCAATCTCACGACAAATCTCGCCGCCGGCGTCATTGGGCTGCGTTTGCCCGTGTTTCTAGGAGCTTCAGCGATTGGGTATATCCCGCAATTGCTGATCTTTGCATTGGTCGGTAGTGGCGTTGCTGTTGGCTCACAGACCGAACTCGTTGTTGCGGCGGTACTGTTTGTCGTCTCTTTGATACTGGCGGCAGTGCTCTGGAGACGTCATCGGGTGGCTGCACATGCCCGCGACTAACAGTGCTCCGGGCCACGGGTAACCTCAAAAACACCGAATGTGCGTAACAAAAATTGACAGACAAACCGTGTGGGTATTAACTATGCGGGCGGGCGAAAGTTTGAACTCGTTCGCAAACCTCCTCCAAGTGGTATTTGCAAGCATGGATGCTGAGTGAGCCAGGGATGGCTCTTCTTTTTGCCGTATGCGCCTGCCGACTGGTTGATGCGCCGCTTGCCACCTCAGCGCTCAATCGTATCTCCACCCACGCCCGCGGTGGCCCAAGGCTGCACTATTCCTCCTGGCGACCCGCAGTGTGCTGGCCTCAGGTTGGCTGGTATGGGCGCTTTGGCGCTTTCAGCCACGCGCGACGCCACTACTCGGAAACCGTTTTGTGTCGGTGATGCCCCCACACACGGTTGCCAACCCTGGCTGTGCGATGAAACCGCTAGTCACTGGCGCACGCAAACTCACATTTTGTTAGCTAGTTCGCGTTTTACCTTGCGAGAGCGTCCTATCAGCGGTTCGATATTTGCAGCACCGGCCTAGCCGCCCGAATGGGTATAGAGTCATCGAGTAAGTCAATGCCTAAGGATTCAGTCAACATCCCGTGTAGCGACGCCGTTGTGGTAGCAGCAAGTGCGGCACCACGAGGCGCAACGAAAACGTTTCGTCTACCGGTTCTGGGCACTTCTCTTGGGTTGGCGCTGGGTCTGTTTTCCCATATCCCGGTGTCGCTTGCCGCACCCGGGTTTCAGCTTCCGGCTAATGATCCTTCCTTTCGCAGCCGCGTCTATGCGGGTGTAGGCTTTGGCGCATCAAGCCTCGATCCTGACACCAGCGGCACTGTGTTTTCGGTTGATGACGGCGGCGACAACGGGTCGCAACTGCGCATTGGTGCCGACATACATAACCTGCTGGCTGTTGAAATAGAAAGTTCCGTCCTGGGAACTGCCGGATTAAGTGGCGCGCCTGCTGATGTTTCTTTTTCAGCGGTATCGTTAAGCGCACTGGTGTACGGGCTTAATGGGGTACAGCTGCGCTCTCGGCGTGAGGGCTGGAGTGCGTATGGGCGTTTCGGTGTTGCGCAGGTATCCAAGGCCTCGCAAGTAATCACGCTGGATCGCGGGACGACCGGTCCGGTATTGGGTCTTGGCGCGGAGTACGGGTTTGATAATGGTGTAGGTGTGCGCGGCGAGATCACACGTTTCTCCAGCGAGGCGACATTTTTTGGCTTGAACGTTGTTTATCGTTTTGGTCGTTCACCGAGGCAGTTGGGCAACCTGATTGCCGATTCGGCTAAACCGGCCTTGGAGACAGACGAGACCTACGTCGTTGATGGCGGCCGCTCTGTCGTGCCTTCAAAGCGCTTTGGCAGCCAACAGGGCCGTACAAACGCGGCAGTTGTTGACTCGACCTTGACGCCCGCAGCCGAGGATGTACCGACGATGCGCGTCGCCACCGCTGCCTCCATCAATGCCAACGATAGTGACGGAGACAGTGTGGTTGATGCCGACGATGCCTGTCTTGACACCGCGCGTGGTGTCACTGTGGACGACAAGGGATGCGGATTGTTCGATGCAGTACTTGGTGATGTCGTATTTGATCGTGGCTCCACCAAGCTGAACGCACGGTCACGCGCTGCACTTGATCATATCGTTGCCAAGCTGCAGGCTTTTCCCGAGGTGCGTATCGAGGTCCGCGGCCACACTGATTCACGAGGATCGGCAGATGACAATCTAGGTTTGTCATCACGACGCGCCGAAGCCGTTGTCTGGTACCTGCGTGTCAACGGTGTGCCTGAGATTCAGCTGCAGGGCCGCGGTATGGGTGAGTCTCAACCGCTGGTGAGCAATCGCACGCCGGAGGGGCGCAGTCGCAATAGACGTATCCAACTTGTCACACTCGCTAATCTGGACAAGGACGTGATAGAGGAGCAACAGGCGCGCAGCAATGTCTGGCAGTACCCATTGTCCAAGACAGCCCAGGATGCACTTGAACAGGACTCTGATGTTGAGTTGGGTATTGCGTCTGGCAGTGGGACTGCGAAGAGCTCACCTGTCGAAGCCGTTAAACCTGTGTCCAACACCGACGTGGCAGATGCCAGTGCAGATACGCAGTCAGATGCGCCAGCTCTTGGTGCGGCTGTCAGCGCAATGCCTGCTGGCGGCGTACCGCCGATCAATGGCCTCAGGCCCTCCACGTTGCCTGCGCAAGGGTTTTTGGCAGGCTTCAGCGCTACAGGGGTTATCGATGGGCTTGGCTTTGCCTCAGGCTCGGATGAACTCAGCGAGTCCGGCAGAGCGGCGGTTGAGCGCATCCGGCGAGCAATGAACCGACACCCATCTGCGCACATTGCCGTTATGGCACACACGGACAACACCGGTGAAAGGGACGCGAATCTCAAGTTGTCTCAACAGCGTGCCCAGAGGGTCGTTGATGCATTGGTTGAGGCAGGCATTGCTGTCGAGCGGCTTCGCGCGGAAGGGTATGGTGACGGTTTGCCGCTCGTGCAGAACATGACCGAGTCAGATCGTGCTCGCAACAGGCGTGTTGAAGTCAGACTGATCCGTTGACGTCACCCCGGCGATTGTGGGGCCACCGACTCACGTCGCCGTTGTCAGTAGTCGTCATCAGGGTCAACATTTCTCGACACCTGTCGATACGGGGTCTACGCTCTGTGCTGCGCAAGGCTGCGACAGTTCGGTCACAGCTGGCGGCATCCCACGGGACCGAAAGGGACGAATACGTTGAATATCAAACATAAAAGCTCGCTAGTAACAGGTCTATGCAGCGCCAGCCTTCTGCTCGCAGCCTGCGGATCTACCAAGACAGCAAATCAAAAAGACGACTTTGACGGTCGTTTCTACGTCGGCGGTGGTGTCCTTGTCAGTCAGCTCGAGCCTGATGCTGACGATGTGGAAACTGTTTCCGTCGATGAAGACATCAGCGCCGGTGGCAGCCTTGCGATCGGTTATGACATCAGCAACCGGTTTTCGATTGAAGGTACGGCTGCATCACTTGGTGCTGCTGAACTCGCTGTAGCAGGGGCTGAGAACGAAGATCTGGACTACCTGACCTACAGCGTGAGTGCGCTGCTTTACGGATTGAACAATCGGGACAAGCGCTCGCGTCGCGAAGGTTTTTCCGTGTTTGGTCGGCTGGGTGCTGGCACTCTGGATAATGATTCAGAGGTAGAGTTTGAACAGGTAAACGACGTACATCTGCTCGCAGGTCTGGGTCTTGAATACGGCTTTCGCAATGGCCTGGGCTTGCGTGGAGAAATCGTCGGCCACGATACTGATGCGCGCTACGCGCAGTTGGGCCTTGTCTATCGCTTCGGCGACGTAGATCACTCACCTGTGACGGCGCGAAAGCCGGTTGAAAAGCGAGTGGAAAAGCCGGTTGAGAAAGTCATGGAAGAGCCCAAGGCTCCCAAGGTTGAGGCAGCACCAGTGAAGCCTGAACCGGCTTCAGCACCGCTGGACGGAGACAGTGACGGCGTATTCGATACGGTTGATCAATGTTTGGACACGGGCCCGGGTATTCCTGTGGATGACACAGGATGTGATGTCTTCGGTGGTGTGATCGCAGGTGTCAACTTTGAATCGGGCAGTGCGCAACTGACCGCCGGTGCTCAAGGAGTACTCGACAATGTTGCTTCAGTTCTGGGCGACTATCCGGATATCAGCGTCAGAATCGATGCACACACCGACAACAGCGGTGATGCTCGATCTAACCTGGAGTTGTCGCGTCAACGGGCCATCTCCGTAGCGCGTTACCTTGTCACTCGAAATGTGGCGGCAACACGACTCAAGCCACGCGCGTTTGGAGAATCTCAGCCGATGACGAGCAATGCAACTCGTGAAGGCCGTGCTCAAAATCGACGCGTCGAATTCTCTATCGTCGAGTAGTTACAAGACCGAAGAAGGACAAGCACGACACTGGCAGATGTGGGACAAGCGATAGGCTTGTCCCGCATCCGCTGGCCCCTGAGGATGCGGGGCCCGTTCAGTCGATGATTCAATGACGTCGGCACCCAAAACGTTGCGACCGGTGTGTAAGCCCGGGTACCGCCGTTTTGCACTCAACACATGCCTGATAGAGTCTTGTCTCTGCCTGTATTGCGGCTCGTTTCGTTACCGATATCGCAGAAAAACAAGGGAACTGAAACTACCAACGGTGTTCACGAAAGTGCAGGCGGTGACGTGAAGAGTCTTGGCAGCAGCAGTGCTGTCTCCCTAAGCCCGTGTTGTTGCGAGGATTTTCAGTGTGCAACATATGTAGTCAAACTACAAAAAACACTCCATAATATCGCAAGTTACTGTTTTTGAAGGATATTTGTGCACGGCCTCTTGTTGCCTTTCAGCAAATCCGGCGTATAGTCCTGGATGTCCCAGCCGATAACACCTGTACAGGGCAGCGATGTTTGCTGTGCTGAACGGTGTGTTTCCGGCCACTCTGCCAAGACACTACTACCAAGACCAGGGAGTTGCCTCGATGAATTTGCCGGCTCGCGCTTTTACTGAATTTGCCTCTCCGATCGACCTGTCTGCACATGGCATCGCCGATGTTGCAGAAGTGATCTACAACCCAGACTACGAGCAGTTATTTGCGGAGGAGACGGCAGCAGGTTTGTCTGAACGCGAGCGCTGCACGCTTACCACCAGTGGTGCTGTAGCCGTTGATACCGGCGCGTTCACAGGGCGCAGTCCCAAGGACAAGTACATTGTCGAGGATGCGCTCACTCGCGACACCCTATGGTGGGCAGGTGATGAAGCCCGCAACGATAACAAGCCGATCAGCGAAGCGGTATGGGCGGATCTCAAGGCCTTGGTCACGACGCACTTGACGGGCAAACGCCTGTTTGTCGTTGATGCTTACTGTGGAGCCAATGAAGGCACACGCCTTGGCGTGCGTTTTGTCACAGAGGTCGCCTGGCAGGCGCACTTCGTGACCAACATGTTCATCCGGCCAAGTGTGGATGAGCTTGCGACCTTCGAGCCGGACTTTGTAGTCATGAATGCCGCCAGCGTAACCAATGCTGACTACGCGCGTCACGGCATGAATTCGGAGAATTTTGTGGCGTTTAACTTCACCGAGAAGATGCAATTGATCGGCGGTACCTGGTACGGCGGTGAAATGAAGAAAGGCTTGTTCTCGTACATGAATTTCCTGCTTCCTCTGCAGGGCATTGCGTCGATGCACTGTTCAGCGAATGTAGGAGAGAAGGGTGATGCCGCCGTTTTTTTCGGGTTGTCTGGCACCGGCAAGACCACCCTGTCAACGGATCCAAAGCGACGCTTGATCGGTGATGATGAGCACGGCTGGGATGATGATGGCGTTTTCAATTTTGAAGGCGGCTGTTACGCCAAGACCATTGATCTGTCAGCCGAGGCGGAGCCCGAGATTTATGGCGCAATTCGTCGTGATGCGCTGCTTGAGAATGTTGTCGTGCGCGACGACGGCAGTGTTGATTTCAGCGATGGCAGCAAGACACAGAACACCCGTGTCAGCTACCCGATCAATCACATCGAGAACATCGCCAAGCCGATATCACGCGCCGGTCACGCGAACAATGTCATATTTCTCACAGCGGATGCCTTTGGTGTGTTGCCAGCGGTGTCCGTGTTGACCGAGGAGCAGGCGCAATACCATTTCCTGTCTGGCTTCACCGCTAAGCTCGCAGGCACAGAGCTGGGTGTCACCAGCCCTCAGCCGACGTTCTCGGCCTGCTTTGGCAAGGCCTTTCTGAGCCTGCACCCAACGACTTACGCTGCAGAGCTGGGCAAGCGCATGGCTGCCTCAGGTGCGAAGGCCTACCTCGTCAATACCGGGTGGAATGGCAGTGGTAAACGCATTTCGATCAAAGCGACCCGGGCGATCATCGACGCGATCCTTGATGGCTCGATAGACGATGCCGAGACAACAGAAGTACCGATCTTTGGATTGAACGTGCCCACAGCACTGCCGGGTGTTGATTCACGGTTGCTGGATCCGCTAGCAAGCTATGACGAAGCGTCCGAGTGGGAAGGCAAGGCACGCACTCTGGCCAATCTGTTCATCGAGAATTTTGAGCAGTACACCGACACCGATACCGGCAAAGCCCTGGTGGCAGCCGGACCACACGCAACAGACTGAGTGAACCGGCGCGGGCCGCTTAGCCGCGCCGACCGATCCGGTCCTTGATGGCCTTGAGGCTGGCACGCAGTCTCAGCTCGTCCTGAGAGGCCGTTGGAACGTGGCGCAAGGCCAACTCTAGTTGGCCTTGTGCGCGCTCTAGTTCATCCAGAGCCTCGAAGTAATCAGCCAATGCCTCGTGACTGCCAGCGGTATCACCCATGCGTTGCCGAATTGCTGCCAAATTGCGCCACGCAAGCGGATTGGGCGCATCCACATCGCGAAGATAGCGATTGACGATGTCTTCGGCGGCGCCGGCGCGTCGAGCTTTTTGCAAGCCCTGTAGTCGACGTTCAACAATGGAGTATCGGCCAGGGTTCAGGGCATCGAGTTCCTCGAGCAACTTGGCTGAGGTACCCGATTCGCCTTTCGCGACGAGTACGTCGCTTCGCAGAAGCCTGACCATAAGGTGTCTCTGAACACGCGGCGGCAAGGCATCCAGTTGGGCGTCAGCCTCGTCGAGTTGATTGGCGCGCAAGGCTAGCAAGGCGAGTGCGTAACGGCTCTCGGCATCGGGGTTTCGTTGAGCCTGAGCGGTGTACGCGCGCGTGAGGGCGGCCTCGTCCTCAGCTGTCAGCACTGCCAGGCGAGCCCTGAACAAGGCGTAGTCCACCGCCACGCTGCGGGTTTTTTCCGGCAAGCCATCGGCGCGATCCCGAGCTTCTGCTATGCGGTTGTCGTCCAATGGGTGGGTGCGCAGATATTCCAGTTGCAGACCTGAAGTGTTGAGATTGTTCTTACGTCGCAAAATCGTGAAGGACTCCGCCATCGCGCTGGGATCAAACTGCGCATTGGCGAGTATTTCTATACCGATACGGTCGGCCTCTACCTCATTTGCACGCGTGAAATTGATCGCGCGTTGTTGGGTTGCTGCCAGTCCTGCTGCAAGAGCGGCCTGTCCGGCCTCTGGCGAGGCTGCGCCGATCAAGATGGCCGCCATGACGGCGGCGGCTGTATTCAGAGAGGCGCGCTGGCCTGTTGCAAAAGCGCGTGCATGATGGCGCTGGGTCACGTGGGCAACTTCATGAGCGAGAACACCTGCGAGTTGCTCCTCTTTCGCCATCGCTTCAACCAGACCGACATAAACACCGATGTAACCACCCGGTATGGCAAAGGCATTGACCGCCGGGTCATCGATGACAAAGAACGTGAACGAGGCCTCGCTTCCACGTCCGGAAGCAAAGGCGAGACGTTCGCCCAATGTTTGGATGTACTCGCCGATCTCGGTGTCGCGCACGAGTGGCAAACGAGCCCGAATCTGCCGCATGAACTGTGCACCGAGTTGTTGCTCCTCAACCGGCGAGAGTGCGCTGTCGGCCGGCTCACCCATGGTCGGCAGGTTCTGTTGTGCCGACGCAGGTAGAAAAAGGAACAGAGCCACGACAGCGCTCAGGGCGCAACGCAACGCCGCCGTCACGCGAAGATGACCACGAGCGCCACGTCGCATCGCGGCTCTACGTACTGCTTGAGTTCTTGAATACGGCAAGCGGGCTGTTGAACGTGGCGATCAAATCGTATTTGCTACCGGTCCCGGGTGCTCAGGTGAGCAGGCGTCCAGGCAATGGGTCGGCAACGGGAGAACTATGTTTGCAAGAATAGTGCGCACTCCGTGACAATCTATCACGGAGCCTGTGACAAGCCGCCGTACCGTCGCTTTACAGCGTGACGATTGGTTATACTCGGGGCGTTGAGGGGACGACACGATCAGGCCCCGCGGCAGAATCTCAGGCAGCTCGACGCTACCGGCGCGCGAGACTGTAACGACGGACCAACCGCACCCGTCCAATGCCCCGAGATTCGTGCTCTCGATCCACCTGCAATTGCGGATCGTAGGCAATGCCGTGAGCCACCTTCGCGAACATTCATGCGTCACTAGGCTTGATGATCGGGGGTCCGATGATCGGGCGGATTGGCGTCTACTCACACAATCCATAGCGCCTGCAAGCGGATCCTGCCAATGCCATCGGGGCTAGATGAGGATGACGTGTCCCGGCGCGCGAGAGACTAGCACCATGGAATTATCGGGCGGCGAAATCCTGATCGAAGCGCTGAAAGAAGAGGGGGTCGAGTTTATCTTCGGCTATCCGGGCGGCGCGGTACTGCATATCTACGATGCCTTGTATGAGCAAAACTCGGTCAAGCACATTCTTGTGCGACACGAGCAAGGGGCCACGCATGCGGCCGACGGTTACGCACGGGCGACTGGCAAACCCGGGGTTGTTCTGGTCACATCCGGCCCTGGAGCCACCAATGCCGTAACCGGTATAGCAACAGCGTTCATGGACTCAATACCCATGGTCGTCTTGTCGGGTCAGGTGCAGAGTCGCTTCATCGGTTCGGATGCCTTCCAGGAAGTGGACTGCGTGGGCATCACGCGCCCATGCGTAAAGCACAACTTTCTGGTCGACTCACTCGAGAACTTTGCGACGACACTGAAAAAGGCCTTTCACGTGGCAACCACAGGTCGTCCTGGCCCAGTGGTCGTTGATATACCCAAGGACTTCACTACACCTGGCGTCAAGGTGCCGTTCGTCTACCCGAAGGAGATCAGCATGCGCTCCTATGCGCCGGCCGTGCAGGGTCACCCTGGCCAGATCAGAAAAGCGGTGGATCTCATTCTGTCTGCAAAGCGTCCGATGATCTACTCAGGCGGGGGGGTGGTACTTGGCGAAGCTGCCGAGCAGCTGATCGATTTCACGCGTGAGCTCGGCTACCCGATCACCCAGACCTTGATGGGGCTTGGCGCCTATCCCGCCTCTGACAAGCAGAACCTCGGCATGCTCGGAATGCATGGCACTGTTGAGGCCAACATCGGGATGCATGAGTGCGACGTCCTCATCGCTATTGGAGCTCGTTTTGATGATCGGGTGACCGGTGAGACGGCAAGTTTCTGCCCGAATGCGAAGATCGTGCACGTTGATGTGGATCCAGCGTCAATCTCCAAGACCGTGACCGTCGATGTGCCCATAGTCGGACACGTAGGGCAAGTGCTCGAAGCCATGATCAAGCTGCTCAGAGAAACCGATCGTCGCCCAGACGCGGAGGCGCTGGCTGTGTGGTGGAAGCGGTTGCGTGATTTGCAGGAAAGCGATTGTCTGGCTTATGAAAAGAGCTCGGAGCTGATCAAGCCTCAGAGCGTTGTCGAGGCTTTGCACAGGGTCACCGGAGGTGATGCCTACATAACCTCTGATGTCGGTCAGCATCAGATGTGGGCCGCTCAGTACTATGGTTTTGACAAGCCGCGGCGTTGGATCAATTCCGGTGGTCTTGGAACCATGGGTTTTGGTTTGCCTGCAGCCATTGGTGTGCAGCTCGCTTTCCCCGACGAAATGGTTGCCTGCATTACAGGTGAGGCAAGCATACAAATGTGTATTCAGGAGCTCTCAACCTGTTTGCAATACAACTTGCCGGTCAAGGTGGTGTGCTTGAACAACCGCTACATGGGCATGGTCCGGCAATGGCAGGAGTTCAGCTATGAAAAGCGCTACTCGCATTCCTACATGGATGCCTTGCCGGATTTTGTGAAGCTTACCGAGAGCTACGGGCATGTAGGCATGAGGATAGAAAATCCTGCTGATGTTGACGGAGCAATGAAAGAAGCGTTTGGCATGCGTGACCGATTGGTGTTCATGGACTTTCAGACTGACCAATCAGAAAATGTGTACCCGATGATCGAGGCGGGTAAGGGGCATCACGAGATGCGCTTGAACCCGGCACGGGAGCTTGCGTGATGAGGCATGTTATTTCTGTACTGCTGGAGAACGAGTCAGGTGCCTTGTCGCGCGTATCGGGATTGTTCAGTGCACGCGGCTATAACATCGAGTCGCTGACGGTTGCGCCGACTCATGATCCGACACTATCGCGCATGACCATCACTACCAGTGGTACCGAGCGGGTGGTTGAGCAAATCATTAAACAGCTGAACAAACTCGTTGATGTAATTCGATTGACAGACTTGACCGAAGTGCATTTCATCGAGCGCGAGATCATGCTCGTCAAGGTGCGAGCTGTTGAATCAGGCCGTGAAGAGATCAAACGTTTGACCGATATCTTTCGCGGGCGCGTGCTGGATGTCACCGAGACCAGCTACGTCATAGAGCTCACCGGGGATGATCAAAAACTCACGGCATTTCTCGATGCGGTAAATCGTGACAATGTCATCGAGGTGGTGCGCTCCGGTGCTACCGGGATCGCGAGAGGAGACAAGGCGCTGCGCGTGTAGCGCAGTTGACTAGTCGCCGGCCGTGTCCCGGGTTTTGGAGCGCACCGCGAATGCAAGCGCAGAAGCGACACGGCCGGCCCTGAAACAACGCGAAATGCCCGCTGTGAGCACAAGCGCCATGAACCAGATTGTCGCTGCACCACCGCCCGACTTCGGCCTTGCCACCTGATTGTCGGTGACGGGTATCGAGACCGAGCTGTTTGCATTGTCAATCACCTCGGACGCTTCGACGGTGTTGTCTTGTTCGGACGGATCAACCGTCACGGTGAAGGGGCTGTCGACGGTCTCTTCGACGGTCTCTTCGACGGTCTCCTCGACGGGCTCTTCGACGGGCTCTTCGACGGGCTCCTCGTCCAGCTCGGGCACGACGGTTACCCAGGTCTCGGTGCGGGGGTCCCGTACATCAGGTGCGCCTCCACCGAACACGTGCAAGCGGTTTCCACCCAGGATTCGTGCACCGGGCGCAAGCAGTCTGGTGGGCAATTCCAGATCCTGGCGCCATGTCCATTCATCATCGGCAGGGTCGTAACTCAGCACTCGGTCGCCTTGAACCAGACCGCCAACAGACCAGATAAGTCCTTCGTGAGCGAAGGTTGAAGGTTCGGCATGCGATTGCGACCAAGGCAGGTTTTCCAACTGATCCCAGTCATTGATTGCAGGGTCATACACATGCACAAAGGGTGTTTGCAGCCGCTGCACTTCGAGCGCGTCACATTGGTCGTGCCCAATCTGTCCGCCAATCGCGTAGATCAGATCGTCGAGAACGACGGTCGCGAAGTGGTTACGCGGCATCGGAAAGGGGGCGCTGTTGCTGATGTCCTGCCAACCTGCACTGGGGTTGTCGAGGTCGTACCTGAGGTGGGTATCAACGTCGCAACGTGCTCTGTTGTCGAGCCCGCCGAATACATGAATTTTTCGATCCACAAGCGCTGCGCCACCGCCAGCGAAGGGCACCGGCAGCTCGGGTCCTTCTCGCCACGTGTGTGACGCCAGATCCAGGATCACGATTCGGTCGGTCACACGGCCTGGATGGTCTCCGACACGTCCGCCGATAAGCCAGGCTTCGTCGTCGACGACCACAGTGCCGTTGTGTGTAAGCGCCGTCGGAAAGCCGGGTGCATCAGTGGTTTCTGCCACGGTCTGCCACTGACCGGTGGCGATGTTGAATCGCTCAACCGAATTCTGGATATCGATATCGGCATCAAAGCCATTCAAGTGAAAGATGTGGCCGCCATGCTTGATCAATGTGCCTTCGGAGCGCGGGTGTGAAGCCGGTTGCAGGGATTCCCAGTCGGCAGCCGTGGCAAGCTCGACATTGGCAAGGCTGGCTATGGCAGCGCCGACAAGCAGTGATATGCAGCGAATTGAACGGTCGTTGTGTCTCACGGCAGTATTGGAAAAACCCAGTAGTGAAGGAGGCATGCAGGTCGAACGAAAAGCTGGAATAGACTGTGTCGGCTGGCGCCGGCAAAATCCGGAAGCTAATCGTGCTGTCTTTCTGTCTTATGTGAGCTGATTCAGAGTTTTGAACCCGTGTGGCCGCTCGTGAGCTGTGCACGCTCTGGCAGCAGATCCGGGGCTTGATGGACGGCTCGTCGGCTGCGAGGTAGGATTGCCGGCTGCGCAGGCTCGCCTTGCGGCTCAACAAGCGGCTTCTCGCGGCTCCGGCCAGGGTGCTTTTGAGGCCGGGATGTGTTGCCTGATCGCGCTCACGCTTGTCTGCTCGCTCCAGGTCATTGGTCGCGGGCGCATAAAGTCAACCCATTTTGATAGTCGACCGAGATACCTGTATGGCCAACTACTTCAACACCCTCCCGCTACGTTTGCAGGTCGAGGAGCTAGCGAAGTGCCGATTCATGCACCTGAATGAATTTGACGATGGGGTGGAGGCGCTACGAGGCAAGAAGATGGTCGTGGTGGGCTGCGGCGCCCAGGGCCTGAATCAAGGTCTCAATCTGCGCGATAGTGGTTTGGACGTCTCGTACACCCTGCGCGCAGAAGCCATTGCAGAGAAACGTCAGTCCTGGAAGAACGCAACAGAGAACGGCTTCACTGTCGGCACCTATGAGGAATTGATCCCGACGGCAGACATTGTCCTTAATCTGACTCCGGACAAGCAGCACACCGCAGTGGTCAACGCCATCATGCCGTTGATGAAGCAAGGCGCTTGTCTGTCCTATTCACATGGGTTCAACATCGTGGAAGAGGGCATGCAGGTTCGTGAAGATCTAACCGTCATCATGGTCGCCCCAAAGTGCCCGGGCTCTGAGGTGCGCGCTGAATACGTACGCGGTTTCGGGGTGCCAACGCTGATCGCGGTTCACGAGGACAATGATCCGAAGGGCGAGGGCCTGGCGCTTGCCAAGGCCTATGCCGTCGGTACCGGTGGTCACAAGGCAGGCGTGCTGCAGTCTTCCTTCATCGCTGAAGTCAAGTCTGATCTGATGGGGGAGCAAACCATACTTTGCGGTATGTTGCAGACGGGGTCGCTCTTGTGCTTTGACAAGATGATCGAAGAGGGTGTGGACGCGGGCTATGCCTCCAAGCTCATCCAGTACGGTTGGGAGACCACCACCGAAGCGCTCAAGTACGGTGGTGTCACCCACATGATGGACAGACTGTCCAACCCGGCCAAGATTCGCGCATTTGAACTTGCCGAACAGATGAAGGACATCATGCGTCCTCTGTATCAAAAGCATCAGGACGAGATCATGGACGGCACTTTCTCCAGCACCATGATGGCTGATTGGGCCAATGATGATGCACAGCTGCTCGGATGGCGGGCTGACACTGCCGAGACTGCCTACGAGAAAACACCCGCCGGTGACGTAGAGATCAGCGAGCAAGAGTATTTTGACAATGGCATATTGATGGTGGCAATGGTCAAGGCCGGGGTTGAGCTTGCCTTCGAGACCATGACAGCGGCGGGGATCATCGCAGAGTCCGCCTACTACGAATCACTGCACGAGACACCGCTTATTGCTAACACGATCGCGCGCAAGAAACTCTATGAAATGAACGCGACGATCTCGGATACCGCAGAATATGGTTGTTATCTGTATAACCACGCCTGTGTTCCCTTGTTGGCTGATTTCATGAAGACGGTCAAGAGTGATGTCATCGGTCGGGGTCTGCAGTTGAACGATCTCGGTGTGGACAATGCGCGCCTGATTGAAGTCAATACTGCACTGCGTGAGCACCCGGTAGAGAAGATCGGCGCTGAGCTACGTGGCTACATGTCAGACATGAAGCGAATTGTCTGAGTGATACGGCTCGATGGGCTGTCAGTTGACTTCGATGGACGTTTTCAGCTTCACGAGATCGACTGGCAGCTAGCACACGGTGAGCATTGGTTGTTGCTTGGTGCCAACGGTGCGGGCAAGTCCGCACTGGCTGCTGTGCTCGCAGGCTTTGGTGATTACACAGCCGGGAGCATTGATGGGCTTCCGGCGCGCGTGGCTCTTGTGTCTTACGAGGCGCAGGCCGAGCTGATCGAAGCCGAACGGCGCAAGGACGATGCAGACATACTCGATGTGATCTCGGAAGGGACGCCGGTGCGTGAGATGGTGTTCGATGACGGCTGCGATGCTGCTCTCGCGATGGATCTGGTCGTCGCCTTTGGCCTGGAGAAGCTGCTCGATCGCGCTTTTCGCAAACTCTCGACCGGTGAGACACGCAAGCTGATGATCGTGCGAGCCATGTCCAGCCGCCCGGATCTGCTGATCCTGGATGAGCCTTTTGATGGCCTGGACGCCGCAACTCAAGAGCAGCTTGGCGACTACCTTGAACAGCTGTCGAAGCAGGTAACTATCGTTCTCGTACTCAATCGCATGAGCGAGACGCCAGGCTTTGTCACCGACCTCGCCTGGGTAGATGATGGGCAGCTGCAGTCCCGTGTCAGTCGAAGTGATCAGGCAGCGTGGGCTGACGTGAGTCAGCTCTTGCACTTGAAGATGAGTGATCTACAGATCCCACCACCTGACTCAGTCGATCGGCTACCGGTACTCGACCCTACTCAGCCCCTGGTGCAGCTCAATAACGCGACCATTCGTTATGGCGACACAGTGATTTTTGAAGGTATTGATTGGCGCATAGAACGTGGCGAGCACTGGCAGTTGTCAGGGCCAAATGGCAGTGGCAAGACCGGGTTGTTATCACTGATAACGGGTGACCATCCGCAATGCTATGTCAACGATATCATGGCGTTTGGCTATCGACGTGGCTCAGGTGAGAGCATCTGGGAGATCAAGCGCTACATCGGATATGTGTCTACTGCTCTGCAGTGGGAATACAGGGTTGGCACCGGTCTGCGGAATGTTGTCGTATCCGGGTTTCATGACAGTATCGGGCTGTATACAAAAGCCACTGACGAGCAACGGCGCATCGCTGATGCCTGGCTTGAGTTGCTCGGCATGAGTGAGCGTGCCGACAAGCCGTTCAATCAATTGTCCTATGGCGATCAACGTCTGGTGTTGATCGCGCGTGCCATGGTCAAGCATCCGCCACTATTGATCCTCGATGAGCCCTGTCTAGGGCTGGACGACGTGAACCGTCAGTTGGTCATCGCACTGATAGAGCGCATCTGTGCGGGAAGCGAGACAACGGTTCTCTACGTCAACCACCACGCTGCTGACCGCATTGCCGGCATCGAGCATATGCTCGAGCTGAGCGGCTCTGAGGTGTCGTCAGCTGAATAGACGACAGAGCCCGACGTCTGCCATTGCCTGCGATAGACTGGCGCCATGGCGATAGATGAGAAAAACGTGTCGACTGATGCTGCGCAAGTAGATCAGAGTCTGCCAGTCACTGGCATGGCGGTCGGGACGGGGCGCTCTCGCAGCATCTACCTGCTCCCTAATCTGTTCACTACCGCGGCAATGCTGGCAGGCTTCTATGGCATCGTGGCTGCCTACGGGGGCAACTACAAGATGGCTGGCATCGCTATCGTTACGGCCGCTGTGCTGGACGGGTTTGATGGTCGCGTGGCCCGCATGACCAACACCACAACGCCGTTCGGGGCTGAATACGACAGCATGTCCGATATGGTGTCCTTTGGCCTTGCACCTGCGTTTCTGGTGTACACCTGGTCATTGTCGAGCCTCCAGGAAGCTCAGTGGGGGCAGCTGGGCTGGGTTATCGCCTTTGTATTCACCGCTTGTTGTGCCTTGCGTCTGGCGCGCTTCAACGTCGCTGTGGGCACCGCCGACAAGCGCTTCTTTCAGGGCCTTGCTTGTCCCACAGCGGGTGTAATCCTCGCCACCCTGGTCTGGGTATGTACGGATCTGGGTATCGCGGGCACCGACATCGTACCTGTGGTGCTGGTGATGACACTGGCCACGGCATTGCTCATGGTCAGTAACTTTGCGTACTACAGCTTCAAGGACATCGGGCAGCGCCGCAGAGTCCCGTTCGCTGTCTTGCTGGCACTTGTGTTGGTGATGCTGACTACCGCCATTGATCCTGCCAAGATGATCCTGATTCTTGGCACGGCCTACGCAGCCTCTGGTCCGGCCTGGTCCGGCTGGAGTCGTTGGCGCAAGCGCACAAAGGCCGATGCGCGTGGCTGACGAGTTGCGCCCGATCGCAGATGACGTTCAAACGACGACAGCAATGACATCAGCCGGGCGGGCAGCTGCCATGTCAACAACCCGTGCCAGCTATACGCTCGATCAGCTGGACATGATGCAGCGTATGGGGCTGGTGCCCTGGGTCCAGCGCCAGGGGCAGGCCTCTCCAACGTCGGGGCTTGTGGAATCGCTCGTTGCGACTGAGCCGCTGGCTGTTGATGACACCCCGGGCAATCGCCGTCTTGTGTCGTTCGATCAGGCAGGTCAACGAGTTACCAGCATTGGATCGACCGAGGCCCGCTTGCTTATCGTGGTTGAATCATCCGCTGAGTCTGTGGGATCAGCGCTATCCGCTGAGGCCAACGAGCTGCTGATGCTGATGCTTCGGGCTATCGATCTAGGGCGCGCGGACTTCTCCTTGTGCGTGGTAGCGACAGAGGCACGGGGCGGCGAGTCTGTGAGAGTGTCGGATCTACTTGGGCCTTCGCACCTGGGCGTACTGTGGTTAAGTCACGAAGTGGCTTCTGGCAGTGAAGAGCAGGCCACCCAATTCACGCTGTCGAGTGCAGGGGCTACAGTGCCAGGTTTTCGGGTAGCTCACCCCGAGCGCTTGCTGGCCTATCCGCTTGAAAAGCGAGGCGCATGGCAGGTGTTGAAGGCTTTGCGAGCCTCGCTGTCGCCCTCAGTACAGGCTTGAGTCGCTGGCGATGAAGGCTCGTTTGGACTCACTGACTGCTGACTTTGTGCCAATGCGTGTTCGCGATGTTGTGCAAGTCGGGATCGTGGAGCGGCGCAACTATGACTTTCCCTGGACGGACGGTATTTTCCGGGATTGCGTCAAGGCCGGCTACCAGTGTCGCTGCGTGTACATCGGAGCGGAGCTGATCGGGCACGGGGTCCTGCAGGTGGCAGCTGACGAGGCACACATACTCAACCTGTGCATCGATCAGAACTGGCAGCACCGAGGCCTCGGTCGACAGCTGCTGGAGCATCTGATGCTAATTGGCCGAAGTGCTGGTGCGGGTACGATGTTTCTCGAAGTGCGACCGTCAAACCCACGAGCACAGGATATGTACCTTGCAGCAGGATTTAACGAGGTCGGACTGCGACCCGGTTACTATGACAGTCACCGCGGGCGCGAAGACGCCATCGTGATGGCTTGTGCACTCTAGATCACCCGTATCTGATGGAATTCGACAACGAGATCACGCGACGGCGTACCTTCGCGATCATCTCGCACCCCGACGCTGGCAAGACCACACTGACTGAAAAACTGCTCTTGTTCGGCGGTGCTATTCAGTTGGCCGGGACAGTCAAGGGACGCAAGGCCGCGCGCCACGCCACCTCGGATTGGATGGCGATGGAGAAGGAGCGCGGCATCTCGGTCACATCCTCTGTCATGCAGTTCCCGTATCGCGACCGAATCATGAACCTGCTCGACACACCCGGCCACGAGGACTTCTCCGAAGATACCTACCGCACATTGACTGCGGTGGATTCCGCCTTGATGGTCATTGATGTAGCCAAGGGTGTGGAGACGCGTACCGAGAAACTCATGGACGTGTGCCGTTTACGCACCACGCCGGTGATGACCTTCATCAACAAACTCGACCGCGAGGGGCGAGACCCGATCGAGTTGATGGACGAAGTTGAACAGATGCTCAACATTCGCTGTGCGCCTGTGACCTGGCCGATCGGTATGGGCAAGCGCTTCAAGGGTGTTTATCACCTTCACGACGGCACGGTGCATTTCTATTCCCCAACCCATGGCGGAAAGATCCAGGAGGGGGAGACAGTAAATGGGCTTGATAGTCCCAAGCTCGACGAGATCCTTGGCGACATGGCGACAGAGCTACGCGAGGAGATAGAGTTGGTGCAAGGCGCCTGTCACACCTTTGACATCGATGCTTATCGGGCGGGGGAGCTGACGCCCGTGTATTTCGGTTCGGCGATCAACAACTTTGGCGTATCCGAGTTGCTTGACGGTTTTGCGCAATATGCGCCAGCACCGCAGCCGCGAGCAACGGTCACGCGTGAGGTCGAGCCCACTGAGTCGAAGTTCACAGGCTTTGCCTTCAAAATCCAGGCGAACATGGACCCCCAGCATCGCGACCGTGTGGCTTTTGTGCGTATTTGCTCGGGCAAGTATCAAAAGGGCATGAAGGCGCGGCATGTACGGTTGGAAAAAGACGTGCGCTTTGCTGATGCATTGACCTTTCTCGCCAGTGACCGTGGACATGTCGAGGAGGCCTTCGCTGGCGATATCATTGGTTTGCACAACCACGGCACGATTCGTATTGGCGATACCTTCACGGTAGGCGAGGAACTCGCGTTTACCGGGATTCCCAATTTTGCACCTGAACTGTTTCGGCGCGCTGTGCTCAAGGATCCTCTCAAGATGAAGGCTCTGCAAAAGGGTTTGTCACAGTTGTGCGAGGAGGGCGCTACCCAATTGTTCAAGCCGATGGTCTCAAACGACTTGATACTTGGTGCTGTGGGAATCCTGCAGTTTGAAGTGGTCGCCCAGCGACTGCGCGATGAGTACAAGGTGGAGTGTCAGTTCGAGACCGTGAACGTGCAGCAGGCGCGCTGGATCCGTTGTGCAGATGAGAAAATGTTGGCGGATTTCAAGAGAAAGCTGGATGCGCAGCTGTCACTCGATCACGCTGATGAACTGGTGTACCTTGCGCCAACACGAGTTAACCTGCAAATGAGCCAGGAGCGTTGGCCGGATGTCGAATTTCTGGCAACGCGTGAGCAGGTGTTCAACTGAGGCGCGCTTGGTGACGGAAGTTCGGCGTCGCTCTCGCCAAGCCCTGATCGTGGCCTCACCCGGCCTTGCTCCAAGCCCCGGCCAATCGTTTTGTCGGCGCACAACTCTGTTGTTCATCGTAACGCATCGTGCGAGACTTCCCGCCATGACCTGGGCTATCCCGGTGTTTCATACCTCTGTTCTAAAGGAATTTGACATGAACCTACGTCGTTCGCTGATATCTCCAGTACTCGCCGGAGCGATCGCACTCGTCGCCAGCTTCCCCGCTAGCGCCGACATCAATGGATTTTTGAATGGCCGCTCCGCTGACCCAGGCGATACGTCGCAGCGCTCAATTGAAGTCGGTGTGCAGGACATCGATTTTTCCAGGTTGCTCGGTGCCCGTTTCAATTTCGCGGTGAGTTCAAACGTGACAGGCTTTGCCAATATTGCGACTGTCGACGACGCACTTGGCGGGGCCGACGGATTCTCCATTGGTGGTGGAGCCTTCATTTTTCTGCCAAATCAGCGAATCTCTTCTGCTGTCGATATTGGTATGAAGCCGACTCTGAACTACTACACGGCCGACAGCGCGTCCTTTGAACGAGACGTCTTCACCGTAGGCTTTGAATTTCTAGTCTCCGGCAAGAACGCCATCGCCAATACCCCCTTGAACTGGTTCGCTAACGCGGGTCTTTTGGTGCGCATCAACGACGGGACCGACAACTCTGATACTGATCTGGATCCGGTTGTGGGTGGTGGTCTTTATATGAACCTTGGCAATGGGCAGTTCTTCTTTGGCGCTGAGATATTTGACGGCGACTTTAACCCTGGCGTTGGTTATCGCTTTTTCCTCTAGCGGTCACTGATCCAGCCGTCACTGATACTCTTGGGGCAACGATTTCTGGTGAGCCCCATTCATGACCATCAAGACCGACGTCGTCATCATCGGCGCCGGGCCGACAGGCCTGTTTCAGGTGTTCGAACTCGGACTGCAGGGCATCCGGGCGCATATCGTGGATGCCCTGCCACAGACCGGTGGGCAGTGCTCCGAGCTCTACCCTGACAAGCCGATCTTTGATATCCCGGCCGTACCGGAGTGCACTGGCCAGCAACTGATCGACAATCTTGAGCGCCAGATTGCACCGTTCGAGCCGGTGGTGCATCTGGAGCAGACTGTCGAATCGCTTGAGAAGCGCGGCGATCTGGACTTCCGCCTGACCACATCAACAGGCACGCAATTCGAGTGTCGCTCGGTCATCATTGCCGCCGGTGCTGGATCATTCACACCGGTGCGTTTGCGGTTGGAGGGCATCGATCGTTTTGAGGGCGATCAGTTGCTCTACCGCGTGCGCGATCCAAAACAGCACGCCGGCAAGAATATCGTGTTGCTCGGCGGCGGGGATTCTGCGCTCGACTGGGCGCTCGAGCTAGCCGAGTCGGCGGCGAGTCTGACACTCGTCAATCGTACTGAGCGCTTTCGTGCAGCTGATGCATCCGTGCAGAAGCTTGAGGCAATGGCAGAGGCCGGCAAGGTTCGCATCCTCTACGGGCAGGCCAGCAGCTTCACCGAGACCGACGGTCGCCTGACCCACATGAGCTTCACCTTGCGCGACGAGCAAAAGAGCGTGATCGACCTGCCCGTCGATGACTTGTTGGTCTTCTTTGGTTTGTCACCCAAATTGGGGCCGGTCGAAAACTGGGATCTGGCGCTAGAGCGCAAGCTTGTGACTATCGATCAATCCACCTTCGAGACCTCGGTGCCGGGCATCTACGCGATCGGCGATATCAATACCTATCCAGGCAAGAAAAAGCTGATCCTGTCCGGGTTCCATGAAGCGGCGCTCGCGGCGTTTGCCATCAAGCATCGGTTTGAGCCCGACAAGAAGGTCAACCTGCAATACACCACGACGAGCCCACTCATGCACGAGCGGCTTGGCGTCAGTGACTGAGACCTTTTCCGTGTGAAGTTGCAACAGCTTCGATGCATCGTGACGATGGTGCGACACGATCTCAACGTGTCGGAGACCGCACTTGCCTTGCACACCTCACAGCCGGGTGTCAGCAAGCAGATTCGTCAGCTTGAGGAGGAGCTCGGCGTCCCGTTGTTTGAACGTGCCGGGCGGCAGATGGCCTCGGTAACACCTGCCGGGCAAGCGATCATCAGCATCGCCGAGCGTGTACTCGCAGGTTGCGAGGACATTCGCGATGCGGGTCGACAGTACGCGGATCCGGAGGCCGGAGACCTCAGGCTCGCAACCACCCATACCCAGGCGCGTTATGTACTGCCTTCCATCATTCAAGCTTTTGGCGAGGCTTGGCCACGCGTTAACCTGCACCTGCACCAGGGAACGCCTGAACAAATGGCTGCCATGGCGCAGTCGGGTGAGGTGGATTTTGTGATCGCCACCGAAGGCATGCATCACTATCAGGGGCTCGTACTCATGCCCTGTGCCCGGTGGCATCGTGCTGTGATCGTGCCAAAGGGGCATGAGCTTGAGACGCTTGCTCGCTCCGAGGCGCTAACGCTTGAGGCACTCTCTGCCTGGCCACTGATCACCTATACCTTCGCGTTTACCGGACGCTCGATACTTGACCGCGCTTTTCTCGACGCGGGGCTAGAGCCTAAGGTTGTGCTCACAGCAGTTGATGCGGATGTCATCAAGACGTACGTGCGTACAGGGCTCGGCGTGGGCTTGATTGCCGCAATGGCGTTTGAAGAAGATGATGAAAAAGATCTGGTAGCGCTCGATGGCTCGCACTTGTTTCTACCCAGTACCACACATATCGGCATGCGTCCGCGCCGGAACCTGCGCCCCTACATGTATGACTTTATTGAGCGCTTCGCGGCTCATCTAACCCGTGAACGGGTTGATGCAGCACTCAAGGCACCAAGCGCTCGTGAGCGCGAAGCAGTCTTCAACGATGTGAGTCTGCAAGTGGCATGAGCATCAAGCAGCGTACGTAGGAGGGCGTCGCGACACAGATGCTGCGAGGGCCGCGGTGGTGTCATTCACGCATCGCGGCACGCTACTATCTGGAGCGCTGCCCGGGACGTGACCCAGTGTGCAAACCCGGACGCAAACCCGGACGCAAACCAAGTCTCGACCGGAGCATCAGCGCCAAGCCAGCCAACAATGCAAGCCCCGGCAATACAGGGTCCTTGGAGCCGGAGCCTGTCACTATGCTGCACCCAAAGGTGTTGCCGTCAAGGCCGGTTCTGACGATCGGGGTGTCAGTATCGCCGTCTCCTTCCACTACCGGATCAGCGGCATCATCGAACTCGAGAATATCAGGTACCGAGTTGCCATCGGCGTCGGGCAGATTGGTGGTGTCGCCGGCCGCCCCATCAACGGTGAAGGGCTGAAAACCGTTTGCCGGCGCATCGCCTGAGATATCGACCATGCCGTCGTTGTTCTGGTCGTCGCCACCCACTTCAGCCAGATCAGAGATACCGTCTCCGTCACTGTCCAGATCTCGGTGGTTGGCTATCCCATCGCCGTCAGTATCCAGAACGCTGTTCGGAATAACCGCGTCAACCAGTCCGTCGTTGTTGGTGTCGGTCAGGTCGTCAATGAGTCCGTCGCCGTTGGCATCCAGTGCGACACCGGATGACTCGAACACATCAGACAAACCATCATTGTCCGAATCCAGATCCAGATAGTCGGCAAAGCCGTCATTGTCAGTATCGATGGGTGCGACGGTGTTTTGCGCCTGCTGATCATCAAAACCGTCGTTGTTGGCATCAACAAACCCATCGACCCGTCCATCGCCATCGGAGTCCAGACCATGTGTCTCGAAGGCGTCGGTCAGGCCGTCGTTGTCTGAATCCAGATCGAGGTAGTTCGGTACGCCATCGCCATCGCTGTCGACGCCTGATTCAACCGCGTCCGCTATGCCGTCATTGTCAGAATCCAGATCCATCTGATCCGGGACTCCGTCGGTGTCGCTGTCTCCACCATTGCGAGCGTTGGCCAATTCATCGGCATCCGAGATTCCGTCCCCATCAGCGTCCGTTACAGCCGGTTCACCGCCGCCTTCATCGGGTTGCTGGAAATCCGGCACGCCATTGCCGTCGGTGTCAGCAGGATTAGCCGGATCGACACCAGCCTCTGTCGAGTCCGGCGTGCCGTCCGCATCCGAGTCGGTGTCCAGAAAATCCGGTACGCCATCCGCATCGGTGTCTGTTAGTGAGCTGCTACTCGAGCCCGCCTCAACGCTGTCAGGGATGGTATCGCCGTCCGCGTCCGGATCAATGTAGTCGGGGCTGCCGTCACCGTCCGTGTCTACGGTACCTTCGAGTGAGTCAGGAATGGTGTCGTTGTCCGAGTCTGAATCCAGGTAATCCGGAGTGCCGTCGCCGTCGCTATCCCCGCCGCTGGCGGCATTGGCAATTTCGACAGAATCAGGGATGCCATCGGCATCGGAGTCAAGGCCTGAGACGTGCGCGAGGGCTGGAGAGGCGATCACGGAGGTGGCAAGTGTCGATGCCAGCACGAGCGGCAGGGCCCTGCAAGGGAGTGGATAAGCAGGTGCCTTTGGCAGGCTCGCCAGCAGACCGTGCAGCAGAGGCTTTAGCGTCAACCCATCGATGTTGCCTGTTTTCTTGCTCATAACCTGCGTTCCATTTTGTACTGCTGCAATCGGGTCGTGATATCTCAGTACCACACAAAACTTGCGATCAGCTGCGCGGAGGTTGACTCCAGGCGCGGGCCATCGCGATCAAATCCGTTGTCGCTCTTGCCAATGGTGAGACCACCCTCGAGGTGCAAGCGACTCGCAAACTCGAAACCTACCGCAAAACGGCCTGCATATCCGGTAGCTGAGTCGCCGAAATTAAAAAAACTGGTGTCATAAGCGTCGGTTTGAACGGAAAGTCGGCCGGCGGTGGCCGACAGATAGACTGACGGACGGGTCGGTCGAACCCAGTAGGTACCTGTGACGCCCAACAGGTAGCTGAAATGCTCCTCTGAATCAACCCGATAGCGACTGACCTGATGGGTGCCGGTGATTGCAAATTGATCAGTAAAAGCGCCGCCGATAGAGAGCTGCAAGGCAACACCGTAGGCGTCTCCGGTGAAGTATTCGTCCTCGGAGTCGTCAGTTCCGTCAAAATCGAATGCCAGATTGGTGACCTGCCCACCACCGCCGAAGGCAATGATGAAGCCGGTGCGTTGATCGTCCAGCGCGTGAGCCTGATGGCTTGCCAGTAAAGCTAACAGGCTGGCAGTACACAGACGGGTCAACAAACGTGAAAAACCGATAATACTCATGGATTGCGCTTCTGATCGACCCATTCGGGGTCTGATTATGTCCCATCGGGGTCGTGGGCGCTGCACATCTAATCCAGATCAAAGCTCGACCACACCGGACAATGATCCGACGGGCTCTCCATGGCACGTATGTCGTACTCGATGCCCGCATCGAGCAGTCGATCATTCAGCATACTCGTTGCCAACACCTGATCAATACGCAAGCCGCGTTTGGGTTCACGTTCAAAGCCCTTGCTGCGATAGTCAAACCAGCTGAAAAGATCAGTGGACTGAGGGTATTTTTCCCGATAGGTGTCAAATAGACCCCAATCGAGTAAGTGCTGAAACCACTCTCGCTCTTCGGGCAGAAAACTTGTCGCACCGGCGCGTAGCCAACGCTTTCGACCCTCCTCACCAATGCCGATATCCACATCCAGAGGGGCAACATTGAAGTCCCCCATGACAATCAGTGGCTCGCGTGGGTCACACGCGTTGGCAAGTAGCCCCATGAGATCTGCATAAAAGCGTTGCTTGGCCGGGAACTTGGTTGGGTGGTCACGCTTTTCACCTTGAGGAAAGTAGCCGTTGATGATGCGCACACGCGTGCCGCCTGCGGTGGTGACGGTGCCGCAAATCAAGCGCTTTTGCGCATCCACAGAATCCGCTGGGAAGCCCATGCTGACCTCCTCTATCGGTGTGCGAGAGAGCAGGGCAACACCGTAGTGAGTCTTCTGGCCCGTAAATACAGAGTGATAGCCGAGTTCTGTGAGTGCCTCGGCTGGAAAGTCGGCATCAACTACCTTGGTTTCTTGCAAGCCGATGACATCCGGTGCGCAAGACTCGGTCAAGGCTGCGATCTGATGCAAACGCTTGCGGACGCTATTGACATTGAAGGAGACCACTTTCATCACACGGTTCCTCAATTGTTGAACAGCACGCGCACCGATACGGGTCGGGCATGGCTTGTCTCTAGTGCGGCCAGTCGTTGATCACGCAACGTGTCGAGTGCTGCAAGTTCTGCGGTGTCGACAGAAGGGTTGACCTTTGCCAGGGCGGACAGACGTGAGTGTGCTTCGTGGTGTTCGGCGAGGACGGCCTCGCGCGCCTCGTCTACCAGTGCTGGCAGTGACTGGTCAGCCAATTGTGCGGTGAGATCAATCAACTCTTCCAGGGCGGTCCGGTTTCGACGTGCCACCTGACGTAGCTGCTTTCGATCGTATTTGATACGAGCTGTCTCCATATTGATTGTCTCAAAGCGAGCAGTCCAGTCAGCCTTGTCCAGCCCTATTTGCCAAGACTGTACCTGCGCAGGTAAAAAACGCTCCAGCCCGAGCGCGGGTGGCGCTACGCACTCAAGCGCGTAGCTGCCGTCAACGACTGCAAGTCCCGGCGTGAGATCCGCTGATCGGATGACTTGGCAATCCGCTTGTCCAAAGCCTTCATCGAGAATCAGATCCATCGAGTCAGAGACCATCGGATGATCCCAGGTCAGGAATACAAGGTCTTCGCGTGCCAATGCAACCGAGCGCGTAAAGGTGATTGACAGACCTTCGTCAGGCAGGTGGGGGAAGCGCTCCAGCTGCATATTGTCCGAAGGGGCAATGATCCAGTAGTCCCCGCTCTGTTCGTTGACTTCTACGCCAAAGCGATCAAAGATACCGGCCATGAAGTCCTCAAGCGTGAAATCCCTGTCAGCACGTGCAAAGGCGTCGAGGTGTTCCTGTATGCGCTCGGGTCGGTTCGAGTTCAGCTCGAGCAGCCGGTCCCGACCCTTGTCTAGTGTGTCTGCAATCTCTGTTGCCAACTGTTGCGAGCTTGCCACTACGGCGTCCAGCGTCTCCGGCTCACTATCTATCGCTTTAGCAAGCCTGTCCCCAAGTTGATCACGCACGGCGTTGCCCGTTCTGCAGAGGGTCTCGAAGGCATTGAGACCCTCGTGGTACCAGCGGGCCAGGTGCGCGTCTCGACTTCCTGGGTGTACGGGTACGTGAATCTCTACATCATGCTCCTGTCCTATGCGATCCAGCCGGCCGATACGTTGCTCAAGCACATCGGGGGTGTCAGGCAATTCTATGGTCACCAGGGTGTGCAAAAACTGAAAGTTACGTCCCTCACTACCAATTTCTGAACACAGCAGGAGTCGGCAATTGTCTTCAGGATCGGCAAACCATGCAGCAGCACGATCCCTCTCCACGATGCTCATGCCTTCGTGAAATTGGGCGGTGTCGATGCCCAGCAAGCGCAGCTGCTCGGCAATCGCGAGTATTGTTTCTCGACGCGATGCGATGAACAAGGTCTTCTCGGTTCGTCGGGTTGCCATGAACGCCAGCAGCCACTCGGCCACGCTGTCCGCTCCGTCGCCATCGAGTCGGTGTGAGTGATATTGCCGTTTGGGAAAGCCCGGCACTGCACGACGCGTATTGCGAAACAGCAGTCGTCCGGTTCCGTGGCGATCGACAAGTTGTGCTACGAGTCTTGCGGGAAGGTCGCTCGCCGCCATTGCCGTGTCAGAGCCAAGCGTTCGTTTGTCTGTCTCGTTGAATTGGGTGTCGAGTACGCGCTCAAGTTCAGCGATTTCTGCTGGATCAAGCGCATTGGCATCGTCCAGCTGTCCGGCAATACGTGCAATCTCCTGAAAGCCTTCCTCCTCCTTGGTAAAGCGCTCTTCATCATCGAAGCGCGCCGGGTCAAGTAGGCGCAGGCGGGCGAAGTGTCCGCTTTTGCCTAGCTGCTCGGGGGTTGCAGTGAGTAACAGCACTGACGGCACAACGGCAGCAAGTGCTTCGACCACATCATAGGTCTCCCCCTCAAGATGATGAGCTTCATCGACCACCATCATGTCAAAACCTGCGGCAATCGCTGCATCACCGATATCCTGGCCGGCTGCATCATCGATCAGCGTGTTGGTAGAGAGCAGCACCAGTTGCTCGGCGAGAAAAGGGTTGCCATCGGGTGCAGACTCTACGGCAGCTTCAAAGCGCTCTTCGTCATACAAGGCGAAGCGCAGATTGAACTTGCGCAGCATCTCCACCAACCATTGATGTAGCAGAGGCTCAGGTACGGCAATGAGCACTCGTGATATTTCACGGCGAACAAGACGTGCATGCAATATCAGTCCAGCCTCGATGGTCTTGCCAAGGCCAACTTCATCAGCGAGCAACAAACGCGGTGCGGGGCGTGACAAGGCCTCAACGGCAACATGCATCTGATGCGGTAGCACTGAGACGCGTGCGCCTTCCAGGCCACGTATGGGTGATCGCGCAATGCGGTCGCGGTGTGTAAACACGTCCCGACGCAGCATGAACCAGCGATGCCCGTCGATTAGTCCTGCAAACAGGCGGTCGCGCGGCGTGCGAAAGCGCAGAAAGTTGTCAAGATCACCTTCGTCGAGTGCAGCAGTTTCACCGGTGTCATTGCGCTTGCCGATGTAGGTAACCACACCCTCATCGACTTCAAGCGCTGTGATAGAGAGTTGCCAGCCCTCGTGACTGGTAACCGAATCACCCACCGAAAAGACCACACGTGTCAATGGCGCGGTCTCTTTGGCATATCGGCGTGTGTCACCGGTGGCAAGAAATACGATGGCAATCTGGCGAAACTCGACCTCCAGGATCGTGCCTAACCCAAGATCGGTCTCTGTATCGCTTATCCAGCGTTGACCGACGGCGAAGTCTTCCATCTAGCGGTATTTACTCGGTATGTTTGTAAGGGGCAGAGGGTGTGTCAACCTGCGCCAGCGTAGAGTCTGTGCGCATGTGCTGCAATCGTCTCGAGTCCGCGCGCAACTTCTGATTCCTCACCCGCAAAGCTGATGCGCAGACACTCATGGCGATGCTGCCACGGTGCTTGCGGATCGTCAGCCAGTCCGGGGAAGAAGTGATGTCCTGACACGACCACAACACCCTCGGCGTGCAGTCGCTGGTAGAACTCCTGGCTGCTGATGGGCAAACCCTCGAACCACAGCCAGAGAAATATAGCGCCATCATGCTGGTGCGCACGAACGGGCAGGTCAGCAAACAGTGCATCGACCTGTTCAAGCACATGCGTGGCCCTGGATCGGTACCAGGGGCGGATTTGCTGCTGGGCGATCCGTGTGAGTTCGCCACTTGCCAGCAGCGGGGTCATCATGGCCGGGCCAACACCCACAGGTGCCAGGTTCATGACCGCGTTCATTTCAGCCAGAGCTGCGATGACGTCGGCATGAGCGACGATAATCCCCGCCCGCGCCCCCGGCAAGCCAAGTTTTGACAGACTCATGGTCAACACCACATTGGGCGAGTCGGGCAGTCGTGCCGGCACGTGAATGATGTCAGGAAAAGGAGCGCCGTAGGCATTGTCGATGATCAGCGGTATGTCACGTTGCTCAGCGAGCTCGACCAAGGCGGCCATCTCGTTGTCGGTCAACACGTTGCCGGTCGGGTTGGTCGGCCGTGAAACACACACCGCGGCAACATGCTCCTCTGGCTCGAGGTCAAGACCCTCGAGGGTGTCCAGTCCCTCGAGATCCAATCCGTACTTGAACCGTGAGGATGACAGGCGGTCGATAGTCGGGCGCCGGGATACAAAGAGATCCTGTTCGAGCGCCTGGTCGGCGTAACCGATGTACTCGGGCGCGAGCGGTAGCAGGATCTTTTGGCGACACTTGCCGTTGTCAGCGGTGCCACCGAACAAGTTGAACAGTTGCAGGAACCCGTTCTGGCTGCCGTTAGTCAGCAGGACATTGTCGGGGCCTGCGTTCAGGCCGTGTTCGTCTTTGAGAACGCGACCCAAGGCCTCGATGAACGCTGGGTCACCCTGGGGGCCGGAATAGCGGCCAAAGGTGTCGTTGAATCGAGCCGGGTTTTCGGCCAGATCGGCAAGTGCGCGGCGATAGCGGCTCATCACGGCCGGAATCAGCGCCGGGTTGCCGCCACCGAGACGGCACACACCGGGGTGAGCCGCTGGCAATGTGGGTAGCCTCGAGAGATCGCGCATGAGCGAGCCGGTACCGGTGCCGCCGGTAAAACGCGAGCCGAAATCCGAGAATCGCATGCCGTGCCGGGTGCGCGAGGGGCGAGGATTGTAGCTCAAGATCGCGCGATTGCCCGAATTACCGTACGCACGATGCTTGTGTTCGAGCGACTAACTCCCTATATTCGGTGTCGTAGCCGAGGTTTTTCTCGGTTGCATCAAGGATTGTTGGCGCGAGCCAAGGGTCCGATCGTACGGACAGGTTAAATCTGGTCCATCGAGGGAGTTGTGTGGAGGCAGTCATCGGCTTGCACTCCGGAGCTCCCTCAGTGAGCAGCGTTCTCCGTCTTAAACAGCAGTTTTTTAGACACAGGGTTATTGTTTTGAGTACTGGTACAGTCAAGTGGTTCGACGCGGCGAAGGGCTTCGGCTTCATCGCTCCGGAAGATGGTGGCAAGGATGTTTTCGTACATCACACCGCTATCAATGGTGATGGGTACAAGACCCTCGATGAAGGTCAAAAGGTAACTTTTGACATCGAGCAGGGTCAGAAGGGCCCGGCAGCAGTCAACGTCACTGCGGCCTGAAGTCCTTCCTCCTGACCCGCGAGTGATCGGGTCACGGCTACACCGGTTCTGACCGAGTCGCCGATACGTCCGAACGAAAGCCCCGCCTTGTGTGGGGCTTTCGCGTTTTTATCTGTCCGATTCTTGACGCTCCAACCTCTGGTGATCAAGGATCCGGCACAGCGCTTCTTCAAGGCACAAGGAATTCAGCTCTGATGCTTGTACTCGTTCTCAATTGCGGCTCGTCCAGCGTGAAATTTGCGGTCTTCGATTTGGCGGCGCTGGCGCGTGGAGAGCAGGGGGGCGGTCAGTCACAGGCGGCCTTGCTCGAAGGACATCACGAGCGTCTCAACAGTCAGGGCTCACGCGATCACGCAGCAGCGATCACTGATGTGCTTGATCAGGTCGCAAGCGTTCTTGGTGAGCGTGCGCTCGCAGCAGTGGGGCATCGGGTGGTACATGGTGGTAACGACCTGGTAGTGCCCGTACGTATAGATGATACTGTGCTCGCAGCGATTGACGAGGCTGCTTCAGTTGCGCCACTGCATAACCCCTTTGCGGTCGCTGCCATACGTGCTGTCAGCGAAATTGATCCCGCACTGCCACAGATCGCAAGCTTTGACACGGCGTTTCACGCCGGTATGCCACGTCGTGCGGTTACCTATGCGATTGATCAGGATGTGGCTCGTGACCATGACATAAAGCGTTATGGCTTTCACGGCCTGTCGCACGAGTACGTCAGCGGTGTCGCCGCAGGTTTCTTGCAGCGCCCACTGCAAGATCTTCGGCTGGTGACCCTGCACCTGGGTAACGGTGCGAGCGCTTGTGCGGTGGAGTACGGGCGCTCAGCCGAGACCAGTATGGGTGCGACGCCGCTCGAAGGGCTGGTGATGGGCACGCGTTCGGGTGATGTGGATGCCGGTGCCTTGCTTGCCTTGTTGCGCTCGGGCTTCGATGTGGATGAGCTGGAGGATCTACTCAATCGTCGCAGCGGGCTCGCGGGTCTCTCCGGTTTGTCCGGTGATGTGCGTGAGATCGAGGAGGCGGCAGCAGCGGGCAACGATCGCGCCCGACTGGCGATCAACGTGTTTGCGCATCGCGTACGTAAATACATCGGCGCCTATGCGGCTGCTATGGGTGGTCTGGATGCCATCGTGTTTACCGGGGGCATTGGTGAAAACGGTGCAGCGATGCGTGCGCGTATCCTCCAGCGGCTTGAGTTTTTGGGTGTCCATCTGGATCTGGATCGAAATCGCGATGCTGGTAAACCCGGCGATGGTGAGTTCCGCCGGATTACCACCGAGCGCTCCCGTGTAGAAGCGCTTGTCGTGCGCAGCAACGAGGAGCTGATGATCGCGCGACATGTCGCCAAGGTATTGGAAACCGAGCAAAGTGAGCCACCCCCGGGGAATCTATCTGTACCAATAGCGGTCAGTGCGCGGCACTGTCACCTGAGTGCAAAAACCTTTGCCGCCTTGTTTGGCGCCGAGGCCACTCCCACTCCGGACAAGCCCTTGTCTCAACCGGGTCAGTTTGCCTGCAAGGAACGCGTTAACCTGATTGGTCCGCGGGCTCGTATCGACAAGGTCAGAGTTCTGGGACCCCTTCGCGCCGTGGATCAGATCGAGATTGCTCGTACCGATGAATTCCGCCTTGGTGTCGATGCCCCCGTGCGTGACTCGGGTCAGGTTGCAGGCTCTGCTCCCATTACACTGGAGGGACCGGCTGGCACTGTGACGTTGGATGAGGGCTTGATCTGCGCGCGTCGGCATATACATATGCACCCTGACGATGCCTCGCGTTTTGGTGTGAGTGACCGCGACGAAGTATCGATAGCCATCGTCGGAGGTCCGCGTGACCTTGTTTTTGGCGATGTCCTCATTCGTGTGAAGGACAGTTACGCACTGGAGATGCATATCGATACCGATGAGGCCAATGCCGCCGAGATCGGCCGTGGTGCCGTGGGTGTGCTGGCGCAGACAGATGTTGATGACGAGCCGGCGCTCGAGCGAGTTGCTGATGCGCATGCAGAGCTTGCTCCTGGCAGCAGCGCATCCGCGTGCAGACCCACATGACGGTCGCTATCGTCTGGTTCCGGCAAGATCTGCGACTGGCGGATAACCCGGCGCTGCATGCAGCCCTCGCCTCGGGGGCGCAGGTGTTGCCGATCTGGATTGACGAGCCGGGGGATCGCAATGCCGCCGCTATCGGCGAGGCTTGTCGAGTGTGGACGCACCACTCCTTGCAACGACTTGGCAAGGCGCTTGAGGCTCGTGGCTCGCAACTGGTACTGGCCAGGGGCGAGGCCTTGCCCATCCTGGAGTCATTGGTTGAAGCCACAGGTGCTACCGGTCTCTACTGGAACCGGCGTTACGATCCGGAGTCGCTTGAAACCGACAAGGCGATCAAGGCACGGTTTGCCAAGTTGTCACCTGCCACTTTCAAGGCTGGGCTTATCCACGAGCCCTGGGAGGTGCTCAAGGGAGACGGTACTCCCTACCGTGTATTCACACCCTACTGGCGTCAGGTCGCGGCGCGACTGGATGCCGATGGACTGAGTGAGCCATTGGCGGCACCGGAGCAATTGGAGCATTGGCAGAGCGCGCCAGGGGCGTCGAGTTTGCTTGACGATGATCGTTGGCATGTAGACGTGAATGCGCTCGAACTGCTGCCTGATCTGGATTGGCCAGGTAAAATGATGCAAGGCTGGCACGTCGGTGAGGCCGCCGCCGGGCAACGTCTGGAATCGTTTCTGGAGCAAGGTGCGGCGAGTGCGTACAAGGACTCACGCGATTTTCCAGGGCAGGACGGTACCTCCATGTTATCGCCCGCCTTGCACCACGGAGAGCTGTCTGCTCGCCAGATCCTGCATCAACTGTTCGGCGGTAGACAGGTAGCGGATCTTGATGAGGGCGAGAACACCTTTGCCAAGGAGGTGATCTGGCGCGAGTTCGCGCACGCCATGCTGTATCACTTCCCGCACACCCTTGACCAGCCACTGGATCGGCGTTTTGAGCGTTTTGTCTGGGCAGAGGATCAGGACACGGTGTTTACAGCCTGGTGTCGCGGTCAGACCGGCGTGCCGATTGTTGATGCCGGGATGCGACAGCTGTACGCAAGCGGCTGGATGCACAACCGCGTGCGTATGGTTGTGGCGTCGTTTTTGGTCAAGAACCTGCTGGTGCCTTGGCAACGCGGTGAGGCGTGGTTCCGCGACACCCTGGTAGACGCCGATGCCGCCAGTAACACCTTTGGTTGGCAATGGGCGGCCGGTTGTGGCGCAGATGCAGCGCCCTTCTTCAGGGTATTCAACCCGGTCCTGCAGGGTGAGAAGTTTGACCGTGAGGGCGATTATGTAAAACGCTGGGTGCCGGAGCTTGAGGGCATTGGCCGGCGCCACATTCACGCGCCCTGGACCTTGCCCGAGGCCGAATTGGCAGCACTGGACTACCCAGCACCCGTGGTCGACCTGAAGCAGAGCCGGCAGCGCGCACTGGACGCCTTTGCCGCATTGAAAACGGGTTGAGCCCGCCCCTTTGTCGCGGCGGTGCTAGTCTTCCGACAACTTGAAACAGGTTATCAGCGTCTTGCACTGTCGCGACCAAACATCCTGCTCACCAGACGGTCTTGCCATCCGCCTGAGCTCTTACTGGCTTGCGTTTGTCAGCCTGGCGTTCGCCCGTCGGTGTCTTGCCCGATCACACCGGCTGTGTCTGCTCGCTAGCTTGATCGCTGCAAGTCAGCTGGTACCCACACTCGCCCTGGCAGATGAAGGCTTCGAGTTTCGGCCGTATGTAGAGGGATTTATCGCCGGGAGCGCAATTGATGTGGGCAACTTCGAGTACTACCCGGTGTTTGGCGGTGTCTCGGCAGGCTTCTTCTTTCGTGAAGGGATCGGGCTCGAGCTGCATCTGGATGGCGAGATATTGCCGGGCGAAGACAACGACTATGAGTTGGCCTATGAGCGCGGCGTGGGCGCAGCCCTGCGCTTTGAATCGCCGCCCCGAGAGGGTTTGTCAGGGTATGTATTGCTGGGCTACACCAACTTCTCTGCACGTCAGGAGCGTGAAACCCCGCCTGTTGCCGGCGATGAGTTGAACGGCGACTTTGGCGGCCCTCGCCTCAGTATCGGGCTGGTCCAGCGCTTGACGCGCCTGCCGTCGCTATCCATTACTGCCGAGTACCGCAAGTATGCTGTCCAGGGTGGGCTTGACGTCGATGCGCTGGTGCTCGGTCTCAGGGTGTCTCAACGATGAGCGTCACTGCAAGATCAGGCTCAGTTGCGTGCAGTTCGGTAACAGGTACGCTAACGAGGAAAACAGCGGCGCTCGGTGCGGGACTGGCGCTTGTTCTACTGATCAGTGCCTGCACCGGTGACGAGCGACCGTTTACCGAAGCGGCAGAAGCGGCCGAGAACGATGTGGGACGCATTAATGTGTCAGTCATTCCGGGTACATTGACACCTGTTTCGGTAGCGGTTGGTGGGCAGGTGCAGTTGGGTATTACTGCGTTCAGCACAGCCGGTGTGCAAATTGAGCTTGAAGCTGAGGACCGCAACTGGAGCGTCTCGGACACCAGCGTGGCCGCGATTGATCGGGATGGCCTGCTCACCGGTCGTGCCGATGGCATGGTAGACGTCAATTTTGCGTTTGGTGGCCTGCAAGCGACGTCACTTCAGGTAATCGTCTCAAGTGCAGCGCTCGACGGGATTACGCGTATCGTCGGTGATACGGCACTTGATGTCTGTCTCGGTGCCAACTACGCCGCCGTGGGCAGTGTCGGTGGGCTCGAGCGTGCACTAAGCGACGTGACCTGGAATCTTGAGGCGTCGAATGTTGGCGAGTTGATCAGTCCGGTCGCCAACCCGGGAGGTATCTTTTTTATCCCCACGGTGTCAGGCACACGGAGCCTGACTGCGCGTACAGATGCGTTCAGTCAGACGCTCGATGTTAGCGTTGCCGACTCCCTGACCGAGCTGACTTTTCCGGAGGGCACGCGCGCCGTGGCAGAGGGCGAAACGATCCAACTCACAGCGAGTGGCACCTTTGTTCGTGACGGCGTTGAAACCCGCCGGGCTGTCACCAACTTCGTGCAGTGGGAGGTGATCGATGGCACAGGAAGCGCGACGATAAGCAGTGAGGGCTTTGATCGTGGTGTCCTGACCGCGGGCGAGGCAGGTACGGTCAGCGTGGAAGCGTCCTGCGCGGGCTTTCGCGCAACGGGGCAGGTCGTGTTGATCACTTCCAACGATGAAGGTGACCTTGATGATGGTTTGAGTTTTGAGCAAGGCGAGTCACAGACCATCGCGCTCACCGGAGGAGGATTGCAGCTTGCGGTGTCAACTGGCAGTAGTTATGACGAGGATGACGACGTGTCTGATGATGTTGATTGGTCGTCGAGGAACTCCAGCATTGTCGTTGTCGACAGCAGTGGCTTTATTACACCGATCAACCCCGGAACGACGACCATTGAGGTTGAGCTGGACGGGGAGACCGAAACGATCTCGATCACTGTGATCTAACTCCTTGAACGATTGGTCTGCACTGATCTGGCTCGCCTGCCTGCGCGAACTATTTGCCTGATGTCCAGTCTGCATCTTGTTGTCACAGCTGCTTCCTGTTTTTACCAACGATGACCACACTGACCGCTGTTGCCGCACTTCGTGATGATCTGCAAGCGACCGTTATCGGTCAGGAGCGTCTGGTTGAACGCTTGTTGGTCGCGTTGCTGGTCGATGGACATTTGCTTGTCGAGGGTGCGCCGGGGCTGGCCAAGACACGCGCCATCAAGGCGCTTGCCGAACGTCTGGAGGCGGACTATCAGCGCGTGCAATTCACTCCGGATCTGTTGCCAGCAGACCTTACGGGCACCGAAGTCTATCGGCCCCAGGATGCAAGCTTTGTCTTTCAGCCGGGCCCGCTCTTCAATCATCTGGTGTTGGCTGACGAAATCAACCGAGCTCCTGCCAAGGTGCAGTCTGCGCTGCTGGAAGCCATGGCAGAGCAACAGATATCAGTCGGTCATGAGACCTACCCCCTGCCGTCGCCCTTCATGGTCATGGCAACCCAGAATCCCATAGAACAGGAGGGAACCTATCCTTTGCCCGAGGCCCAACTGGATCGGTTTTTGATGCATGTTCGTGTTGGCTATCCGGATGTCTCGCGTGAAGCAGAAATTCTGCGTCTGGTGCGGCGCGAAGCGCGTGAGGCGGCCGCGACTGAAGATCACTCTGCCGGGCGGCGTCGCGCGGACAAGGCGCCAGCCTTGACTCAGCTTCCAATGAACACCTTGTTTGCAGCGCGCCGTGAAGTGCTGGACATACATATGGTGGTCAATATCGAGGACTACATCGTGCGGCTTGTCACAACCAGTCGTGCGGCTGAATCGCTGAGCGCATCACTCGGTCGCTGGATTGACTATGGCGCTAGCCCGCGTGCCACTCTAGCCCTGGACTCTGCTTCACGGGCAGTTGCCTGGTTGGATGGTCGTGACTACGTATCGCCAGCAGACGTGCAGGCCGTTGCTCATGATGTGCTGCGCCATCGTTTGGTTTTGTCTTTTGACGCCGAGGCTGATGGTGTGGATGCCGACACGGTCATCGACGCGCTGCTTGAACAGGTGGCGGTGCCGTGACCGCGTTGCGCTTTGCATCGCCTGCCAGTACGTCGCTGGATGAGCTCGTGCAACTGCGCAGTGAAGCGGCAGCCATTGCTCGGCTCACACGACGTCGTTCTGCGGCGCCTCGATCTGGAGAGTCCATCTCACGCAAGCTGGGTCGTGGGCTGGACTTTGCTGAACTGCGGGAGTATCAGGCCGGCGATGATGTCCGGCTCATAGACTGGAACGTGACCGCTCGCACTGGCAAGGCTCACACCAAGTTGTTTGTGGAGGAGCGCGAGCGCCCGATCTACCTGGTCATTGATTTCAGGGCTGCAATGAGGTTTGGTACACAAGGCAGCTACAAGTCAGTGCTCGCGTCACGCCTGGCGGCCCTTGTCGGATGGTATGCGGTTGCACAACAGGATCGAGTCGGTGGGGTGGTATTTTCTGATGACTGGCATGCCGAGATTCGACCTCAGGGAGGTCGGCGCGGGTTGATGCGTCTGTTCCAGAGTGTCATGCACAGTCAAAACCGGATACCTGGTGGTACCGGTGTAACGCTGTCAAAGACGCTGGAGCGCGTAGCCAATGTTGCGCATGGTGGAAGTGCCGTGCGTGTATTCAGTGATTTTGCTGACGCAGATCACCGTTGCTCGCGTGTGCTGGGTGGTCCTTTGGCCCAACACGATGTGTTGGGGGTGCACATTACTGATCCAGTGGAGCGCGAGCTGCCCAATGTGCGCTTGCCACTGGTGAGTTCTGCTGGTGACACCACAACCGGATCTGGTCTGCGAGCAATTGTCGGCAGTGCGCCAGAGCGTCGTGCTCATGCGCAACGCTATGCAGAACACGTGGCTCGCCTCGACACCATGTTCTCGCGCAGGCAGCATCTTTGTGTCAGGGTTTCGACGGCTGCAGATTTTCTTCATAACGCAAGTACGGTTCTTGGTACTACGGTGCCCGTAGTCCCACAGGAAGATTCACCTTCGGCCAGGCGTGCGGTTTCGTGAGTGAGAATGGCATGGTGTTGCCCGCCGAAACAGGCGCTGATCTTCCCGCGGCCGAGATCGCCGTAAATGAGCTACCTGTGGCCGAGTTGCCAGATGACCCCGAAGTCCTGCTCAGTGCATTGGCTGCGCTTGAGCAACCCGCTGTCGGTGTATCCCTGCTGGTTTACGTGCTGAGTGCGGCGTGTGCGTTGCTGCTCGTGTTGCTGGTAACCCGGCTGTGGCGATGGTCTGTCAAGCGCACGCGCTACCGCCTAGCCTTGAGTTGGACCGAATCAGCAGAATCTGCTCTAGCAGAGCTGCGTGGGCGCTTGCAGTCCCCATTGGCTAATCAATATCCGGAGACTGAGTCTGTACTCGAGCCTGTGCTTGAGCTTGATATTGCCACTCGCCGCGACATCCTTGCCGAGGCGTCAGTGCTGGCTCGGCGCGTCGCTCTTGTCGCTGAACCGAGAGCAGCGATTGCGCCCCTGTCGGGTTATGCCTGGCTGGCTGAGCTGGATCGGTTGGCCGGTGATACCAACCTGTTCACAAGCGGGCAAGGGCGCCTTCTGGCTGCCGGACCCTACCAGGTGTCCCCACAGTGCAGCAGCGCTGACCTCGGTGACTTGCTCTCAGCTCTGGAGCTACTGATCAGAGGTGTTGCCAATCGGCAACGGGCGTCGTTGGTGAGCTCATCCTGATGCAGGGTCTTGCGGACAAGCTGATCGTTGGAGAGCTGGTCTGGGTTTGGCCTTGGTTTCTTCTCGCCTTGCCGCTGCCATTGTTGGTCTATCGCTTTGCGCCTGCGCGCTCTGTTGCGAGTGGTCTGGCGCTACGTGTGCCTGATCTGTCGCGTTTCACGATGGATGGCAACGGCGATGAAGGCGGGCGTCTGGATCGACTGGCTGTGCTGCTGCTTGTGGCAACGTGGTGTGCACTGCTACTCGCTGCGGCACGACCGCAAGCACTCGGTGAACCGATCGATGTGGCCAGTGACGGGCGTGACCTGTTGATGGCGATTGATATATCGCCCAGCATGGAAGCGGCTGATATTGTCAGTGGCAATCGGCGTACCACTCGCATCGCAGTGGTGCGAGAAGTTGCACGCGCGTTTGTCGAGGGTCGGGGCAGTGACCGGCTTGGTTTGATTTTATTCGGCTCATCTGCCTATGTTCAAACGCCACTGACCTCGGATCACGAGACTGTCCAGCATTTCGTAGGGGAGGCGGTGACGGGTTTGGCAGGGGATGCCACCGCTATCGGAGATGCCATCGGACTGTCTGTCAAGCGACTGCGAGAGCGACAGGAGACATCACGAGTGTTGGTGTTGCTCACCGACGGTCGTAATTCCGCAGGAAGTCTGGCGCCCTTGCAGGCGGCCGAGCTTGCCGCCGAGAGTGGAATACGCATCTATACCATAGGTATCGGTGGCGAGCATGGCCGGCGCGGACTGATAGATCTGATGGGTGGAGCGCAAGAAATTGATGAAGCGACGTTAACTGGCGTGGCCGAGGCGACAGGGGGGCAATATTTTCGCGCTCGCAATCGTGATGATCTTGCTGCGGTCTACGCTCAGATAGATCAGCTTGAACCTAGCGAGGAGCCGGGGGAGCGTTTGCGCCCAATCAAGGAACTCCATGTATGGCCGCTCAGCGTTGCTCTGTTGCTGAGCATACTGTGGGCTTGGCGTCGCAGTCATTCAGGTGTCGTGTTGTAATGACTTCACCTGAGATTATGTTCACGACTGTAACCTGGCTACGCCCCTGGTGGCTGTTGGCGTTAGTGCCGCTCCTGGTGGCTGCTTTGTTTCGTTGGTGGTCCGCCCGTCGTAGTACAGCAGGATGGAATGCGGTGATAGATCCACAACTACAGGCATATGTGCTGGAGGGAGAGCAGCACGCCTGTAAAGGTTGCAGTTACGTGCTCTTTGGTATCTGGAGTCTTGTTGTCGTTGTACTCGCAGGCCCGGTATTCGAACAACAACAACTTCCGGTATCAGAAGCACGCCGCGCTGAGGTGGTGCTCTTTGATCTCTCTCGGTCCATGAACACCGATGACATTCCACCGAGTCGCCTGGAGCGGGCGCGCTTCAAGCTTGCCGATATTCTCGAGCGTGCTGGCGATGATCGGATCGGATTGATCGCTTTTGCGGAGCGGCCGTATGTCATCAGCCCCTTGACCGATGATGTTGAAACGCTGCGTGCATTCATTCCTTCATTGGAGCCTGCATTGATGCCGGTTCAAGGAAGCAGAATGGACCTGGCTATCGACAAAGCGCTTGAACTGTTGACGGGTGCCGGGGTCAGTCAGGGACACCTGTTGTTGATCACAGACTCAAGCCCGGATGGTGGATCAATTGATGCTGCTCGCCGTGCGAGAAGTGCAGGGCATGCGGTATCCGTGTTGGCAGTGGGCACTGCTGCTGGAACTCCTTTGCGTGATGCAGGTGGCGGGTTTGTCAATGATGAGCGTGGTCAGATCGTTATCCCTGCCGTTGACTTTGACGGCCTGGATGCTTTGGCAGATGCCGGTGCAGGTGTGATGCAACAGATAAGCAATAATGACACTGACATCGATCGTCTGCAGCTGGTTCGCCAGAGCGTTGCTGTGCAGGACGGCAAGATTCGGGGTAGCCCGACGCGGTCGGCGTCGCAGCAATGGGTGGAGCGTGGCCCCTGGTTGGTGCCGGTTTTTGCATTGCTTGCCTTGCTCCTGTTCAGGCGAGGTGCTATCGGATGACGTCTGCGACCCTGTCAGCCGGAGCTGTCGCTGTCATGGTAATTCTGCTTACGGCAATGACGCCTGTCTGGTCAGATGAAGTACTTGATACTCAGGCTATAGACAGCTCAGAGAGCAGATTCTCCAACTGGGTATCCTGGCTCAAGACACCTGCCGCACGCACCGCTGATCGTCTTGTGGAAGGTAATGTGGATGCCGCCTTGCAGTCCGCACCTGATGCCGAGTGGGCGGGCCTTGCGCATTTCAGTGCCGGTGACACAGCTGCTGCGGCAGAGGCTTTCAGTAACAGTGTCGACGATGCACGCCTGGCGGGTGCTGATGATGCGACGCTTGACCGTTTGCAATACAACCGTGGTACGACGTATTTGCACGAAGGTCGTATCGACGAGGCGCTAGCCGATCTTGAACAGGTTCTGGAGCGAAATCCTGAGCACCCAGGGGCCATCCGGAATCGCGAGATCGCGCAACGTTTGCAAGCGCTCGCAGAACAACAAGAGCAAAGCGGTGAGCAAAGCGGTGAGCAGAGCGGTGAGCAGAGCGGTGAGCAAAGCGGTGAGCAAAGCGGTGACCAGAGCAGTGACCAGAGCAGTGAGCAGAGCAGTGAGCCTGCAGATGTCGAGCAGGATGCCGCGGATCGAGCCGCTGCCCAGGATGCGTTTGAGCAGGACGACTCTGCAGCAGAGCCACCCGATGAACAGAGTGCTGCATCGGTCTCAGAGCAGGAAGGTGACGAGACGACCGAGCAGTCGTCAGCGCCGCTGCAAAAACAACCGCTGGGTGAGCGCGAGCAAGCAACGGAAGAGCTGCTGCGCCGCATTCCTGACGATCCTGCCGGCCTCTTGCGACAGAAGATTCTCTTGAACCACCAGATCGAATACCCTGAGGCCAAAGATGCGGTGCGTAACTGGTAAGCAAGCCAACACAGTGCGGTCGGCTTTTCTGCTGATGCTTTGCTTTGCCCTGATGTGGCCAGCGTATGCCCAGGCTCAGGCCCAAGCGCTCGTCACGACGTCTTTGTCTTCATCGCGGATAGGCATCGACGATACAGTGACCCTTGACGTGATTGCCCGCGGGACCGACGGTGAGCTTGATACCAGTGAGCTTGGCGCAGTGTTCGATATTGCCAGCACCAGTTACGTAGAGCAGACACGTACTATCAATGGCAGGACAGACTCGCAGCGCCGGTGGTCCTTGCAAATCTCACCACGTGCAACAGGTGTGGTAGTCGTGCCTCCTGTGGGTGTCGGTGGTGTGTTCAGTGAGCCGTTGACACTGGATGTCGAGAGTGCACCCACCGGCGCTGATCGTGAGTTGTTTGTAGAAGTCGAGTTGGACGAGCCTTCGCCATGGGTGCAGCAGCAGGTTCAGGTGACGCTACGAATATTTCATCGCATCCGAATTGAACAGCATGAAGTGACACCCCCTTCGGCGGATGGAGTCAGTTTGCTGCCAACACAAGATGTCATATCCCGCGTAGAGCGTGATGGCGTCGAATTCCGGGTCATAGAAAAACGCTTTTTGCTCTTTCCACAACAGAGCGGAACAGTTGAGCTGTCGCCAATGGTCCTCACTGCTTTGGTACCGGCCGATCCTTCGCGTGTGCGCACGTTTTTTTCCCCACAACGTCGCGTCACCAGGCGCACCGATCCGATCGTGCTAGAGGTTCAACCAAGGCCTTCAAACGTGATGGCCAACTGGTGGCTTCCGGCACGTTCGGTGTCACTGAGTGAAGAGTGGTCGGAAAATGTCGATGCAGTGATTCAAACCGGGGATGTTATCTCGCGTCGGATTACGATAGTCGCGCGCGGCATTCATCGCACTCAGCTACCTGAGATGCCAGAGCCCGACGTTGAAGGAATATCGCTTTATGTCGATTCACCAGAAGACAGCATGGATGTCGAAAACGGTGATCTACTGACACAACGTGTATTGAGCTGGGCGGCTATTCCACAACAGGCAGGCATTGTGACCCTGCCGGCTGTGCGAATCGAGTGGTTTGATACGGTTGCAGGAGTTGCACGTGTGGCGCAGCTACCCGAGCGCGAGATTGAGGTGCAAGGCCCCGCTGCGAGTCCTGCGACAACACTCGAGTCTGGCCCCACATCAGTCGCGCCAACCAACGCCCAGGGGACTGAAGCCGCAACGACAGGCGGGCGCCTGGCAGAGCCTGGTGGTGAAAACGCCAGTGATTTCGACAGTGAAGGTGTGTCCGCATTGACGACTTCCATACCCTCTGCCGGCGCGTCGGTTGCTGGGGATACTCATCACTGGCGTGCGCTTGCGCTCTTTGCCATGTTCGGTTGGGCGATCACGGGGGTTGCACTGGTGTGGCGGGAGCTGCGTCGCGGACGGCGCGCCAGCAGTCCTGAAGAGAGTGCTCCAATACGCGAGCCAGGTGCGCAAGAGGCGCTTTCACACCTCAAACAGGCTGCTCGAGAAGCCGATCTGCCAGCAGCGGCGCGGGCGATTCGTGTCTGGGGCCGGGCGCAGGGCAGTTCGGCAGGGCTCAACAGCCTGCCGGCAGTTGCTCAGTCACTGGATGATGCGCGTGTTGCCAAGGATCTGTATGCCCTGGATGCGCATTTGTATCGAGGAGCGGCGTCAACTGACCCTGCATCGATCGATCTGCAGCGGGTTCACGACTGTCTGTCGCGTGGCCTGCGCCCGGCAGAGACCAGGGGATTGCCTCTACATCACTCTGCGTTGCCATCGCTGTAATGTTCCTGCAGCTGCGTTGAGTGTTACGTAAGTAACGCAACATACCCCTAGCGCGTATGCTCCACAGAATGGACAACAAGATCTCGAGCGCTCCCGTTGATGGGCTGCGGGTACAGCACGACAATGGTGTATGCACTGTGACCCTGGCCCGTCTTGGCAGCAAAAACGCTTTTACAGGGGCCATGTACGAGCGGCTGGCCGATACGCTTGTGTCACTGGATACAGAGGGCGCTCGTTGTCTGCTTGTTCAAGCGGAGGGTGACAGCTTTTGCGCTGGCAACGATCTCAACGAGTTTTTAAGCTTTGACAGATTTGATGACAATACGCCTGTCGTTCGTGTGCTTCGAGCATTGGCAACACTGGAGTGTCCTGTGGTTGCAGCCGTTGATGGTGCAGCAGTCGGAATCGGCACTACGATGCTGCTGCATTGTGATCTTGTGTACGCTACTCCGGCGGCTCGGTTTGCAGCGCCCTTTGTGCCACTGGGTCTCGTGCCCGAAGCGGCATCCAGTCGTCTGTTGCCAGAGCTCGTCGGCCATCGACGTGCCATGGCGATGTTTTTACTCGGGGAATATCTGGATGCCGATGCAGCGCTGGCTGCAGGTCTTGTCAGCCACGTTGTCGCTCAACATGCATTGGCGGGGGCGGCAAGTGCGGCTGCAGCGCGCGTGGCAGCACTGCCTGCAATGGCCGTACGTGCAACCCGAAAGCTATGTCGCATGGCGCCTGCCTCGATATCGGCTACGGTGGACCGCGAGCTGCCAGAATTTGCCGAATGTTTGCAGACCGACGACGCGCGTGCCGCTATAACTGCCGTGTTATCGAAGATTGGCAGCGGCACGCCTTTACACCCTCAGGACTCCTAAGCCTTGACCATGATCGATTCCACAACGATTTCTGCAGCGGCGAATACGCAATTGCAAGCGCCGGGTCCATACCAGAATTGGCGAGTCAGGGTTGATGCTGAATCCATTCTCTGGGTGGACTGTGACTGTGCTGAAAAAAGCACCAACGCCCTCGGTGAGGCGGTGATCGCAGAGCTTGATGACATACTCGCCTGGGCAGAGTCAGTGTCGCTTGCGGGCTTGGTCATTGGATCGGCAAAGACAGCAAGCTTCATACTCGGTGCCGACATAACCGAGTTTGATGCCTATAACTCAGCTGATACTGTTGCTGAAAAAATCCGCGAAGGGCATCGTGTGTTTTCGCGATTGGAAAACCTGGACTGTCCTACCGCTGCAACTGTTCACGGGTATTGTCTGGGAGGTGGGCTAGAGCTCGCTCTATGTTGTGACTGGATACTGGCAATGAATGTGGATGCCACCCGATTTGGCTTTCCCGAGGTCAAACTTGGCATATTTCCAGGCCTTGGAGGCACCACGCGTATTACCGAGCGGCTCGGTGGTGCGGCTGGCCTCGAGCTTGCTCTGACCGCACGTACCCTGCGTGCTCCTGCAGCGCGCAAGCTTGGCATAGTGGATGAACTCGTTGATGAGTTTGGGTCATTGCAATGGTATGCAAGGCGTGCTGTGCTAACGGGCCGTCGCACACGTGGACCCTCGCGCTCGGCCTCGCTTACCAATACCTCACCCGTACGACGCGTACTCGGGCGTGTGATGGCCAGGAAAACGGCAGCCAAAGCTAATCCAGATCATTATCCGGCGCCATTCGAGATGATCAATCTCTGGGTTGAGCATCGTGACAACCGACGGCGCATGTTCGATGGCGAAGCCACAGGGGTGGGTCGTTTGATGGTGTCTGACACTGCCAGGCATCTTCGCAGGCTGTTCTTTCTGACTGAGCGCATTAAGGGCCTGGGTGGTAGTGGCACACCACCGGTGCGGCGTGTGCACGTAGTGGGCGCTGGTGTCATGGGTGGCGATATTGCTGCCTGGTGTGTACTCCAGGGAATGGAAGTCACCTTGCAGGACAGAGAGATGAAGTACATCGAGTCAGCCTTGAAGCGTGCCAGATCTTTGTTCAAGAAGCGCTTGAAGAGGCAGCAGGCAGTAGCCAACGCCATGAATCGATTGTTGCCTGATCTTGAGGGCGTTGGAGTGCCGCGTGCCGATGTCATCATAGAGGCGATTGTCGAAAACGCAGACGCCAAGCGCGAGTTGTACAGCGTACTGGAGCCGCGTATGCGCGAGGACGCCGTACTGGCTACCAACACCTCTGCCTTGCCTCTTGAGGAACTCGCACGCGATCTGCTTGATCCGGCGCGACTGATTGGTTTGCACTTTTTCAACCCCGTGGCAAAGATGCCGCTCGTGGAGGTAGTGCATACCAACGAGACAGCGCAAGAGCGTATTGATCGTGGTTGCGCCTTTGCCAGTGCCATCAATCGCTTCCCCTTACCCGTGCGCAGCTCGCCCGGATTTCTGGTTAACAGGGTGCTTGCTCCGTACCTCATGGAGGCAGTGACACTTTTACTGGAAGGTGTAGACAAGGATATTGTCGATGCAGCTGCCATTCGTTGGGGTATGCCCATGGGCCCTGTCGAATTGGCTGATACCGTCGGCCTCGACGTGTGCAGGCATGTGGCACAGACGCTGGTAACTGGTGATGTTGATTCCCAGGCTGCGTTGTTGGACAAGCACATCGCGTCGAATGAACTGGGCAAGAAAACAGGCAAGGGTTTTTATACCTGGGAGAAGGGGAGGGCCAATCGCAAGTCTGTCGATGCAGACAATCCCTACGCTGATCAGCTTGCCGAGCGCTTGCTCAAACCCTTTCTGGCGGAATGTCGTGCCGCGTCGGCAGACGGAATCGTCGCCGATGATGATCTGCTTGATGCGGGTATTGTATTCGGGACCGGCTTTGCCCCCTTTCGCGGTGGCCCCATGCATTATCTTGCGGGCATTGGCGCTTCCAGCGACTGACTCACAGTTGACCTAAAACAGAGCACAAACCAAGAGCATACATAGATGGCGTCCAATGCACAGACCGGCTTGCAGCCGGTAGCAATAGTCGGTGGCTTGCGGTTGCCGTTCTGTCGCTCAAACACCGCGTACTCCGAGCTATCCAACAAAAAGATGCTGGCTTCAGTGCTGCTAGCCATCGTGGATCGTTATGCGCTCAAGGGTGAGAGACTCGGCGAGGTTAACGCGGGTGCGGTGATCTCTCACTCGCGTGACTGGAACCTTGCACGTGAGGCAATGCTCTCCAGTGGTCTTGATCCGCGGACACCAGCGATCACGATGCAACAAGCCTGCGGGACTTCCTTGCAAGCCACCATGGTGGCTGCCGCCAAGATTGCCAGCGGTCAGATCGATGCAGCGATTGCCGCTGGAAGTGACACCGTCAGCGACGTGCCGATCGCTTTCAACGACAAGTTTGCCAGACGCCTGTTGGCACTTCGCAAGGCCAAAACCCTCGGTCAGAAAATGGCTGTATTCAAAGGTTTTGGACCCAAGGAATTAACGCCCATGCCGCCCTCCATCAATGAGCCACGCACCTTGATGTCGATGGGGCAACACTGTGAACGCATGGCTAAAACCTGGGGCATAACCCGTGAGGCTCAGGATGAGCTCGCCTTGGCTTCTCATCTGAATGCGGCAAAAGCCTGGCAGGACGGATTCTTTGATGATCTCGTGGTGCCCTGTGAGGGTGTTATGCGTGACAATATCGTGCGTGCCGACAGTTCCATGGAAGCGCTTGCCGGTTTGCGTACCGCCTACGACAAGACTGGTGCCGGTACATTGACCGCAGGCAACAGCACGCCATTGACCGACGGTGCATCGGGTGTGCTCTTGTGCAGCGAATCCTGGGCGCGCGAGCGTGGTTTGCCGGTGCAGGCGTGGTTGACGCATTCGATGACATCGGCTGTTGACTTTGTCAACGGTGCAGGGCTCTTGATGGCACCAACACTGGCTGTCAGCGATATGCTCAAGCGGGCAGACCTGAGCTTGCAGGATTTTGATCTTTATGAGATCCATGAAGCCTTTGCAGCGCAGGTGCTATGCACCCTGGCGGCCTGGGAGGACGCTGAATACTGTCGACAAGAGCTTGACCGCGATCAGCCCCTGGGTAGTATTGATCGCGCAAAGATAAACGTACGGGGCTCCTCACTGGCGATTGGTCACCCGTTTGCTGCAACCGGAGCACGTCTTGTAGGTACGGCAGCCAAGTTGCTTGATGAGCGTGGTTCTGGCCGGTGTTTGTTATCAGTCTGCACCGCTGGTGGCATGGGCTTGTCTGCGATCATGGAGCGTTAGCCTGTCCCGTTTAGCCTTTCAAGCTGCCACTAGAGCAGGAGCCAAGCAGTGACTGATCACACACGATTCATACAGGCGGCAGTAGAGGAGGCACGTAAGGGGCTGGCCTCAGGCGGCATTCCCATCGGATCAGTGCTGGTGATCGACGGTGAAATCGTTGGTCGCGGCCACAACCAGCGTGTCCAGAAGGGCAGTAGCATTCGGCACGCCGAGATGGATTGTCTTGAGGAGGCTGGCAGGCTCAAGGCAGCCGACTACAAGCGCGCCGTGTTGTACTCCACATTGTCACCCTGTGACATGTGCTCAGGGGCTGCGCTTCTGTACGGTATTGCGCACATCGTCATTGGCGAGAACCGCTCCTTTCAAGGTCCCGAAGAATATGTGCGTAGCCGTGGGGTCAAGCTTGAAATATTAGATGATCCTACCTGCATCGCACTGATGGAGGCGTTTATCAAGGCCGAGCCTTCACTTTGGAACGAGGACATTGGAGAGTAGTGAAAGCGGCGCACCAGGGCCCCGCCTCGAGCGGTGTTGAGCGATATCCAGACGAAGCCAAAGGGCCGGAAAGCGTTGATTCATTCGGGGTGTCGATGGCGTACACGCCCGCCGGGTTAGTGTGACGGCAGAGCCAGTAGATTCGATACCACCTGAGCCAGCCTGTTTCTGTCTCCGGACGAGTGGCATCGAGCAGATCATCATTGGAGGCCTCCAGACAAGGCTCAGTAAAGGGGCAGCACCAGAGGCACATCGGGTCTGATCGCTGTTTTATTGATCCAGCGCATGGCTCGACGTTCTCGGACACCTGTGTGTCGCTTTCAAGGTGTTCTGATGTGAGATTGATCAGCCCGAGTCGAGTCTGCGGTAGTAGACTCTGAGGCCAGTCCCTCGGCTCATGAGAGTACATCTGTGAAGATTATCGTTGGTGTCAAACGTGTTCTGGATTACAACGTCAAAGCGCGTGTAAAGGCCGACAAGTCCGGTATCGAGCTTCAGAATGTGAAGATGTCGATGAATCCCTTTGACGAGATTGCCGTTGAGGAGGCGCTGCGCATCAAGGAGGCGGGCCACGCGGAAGAGGTGGTCGTTGTTTCCATCGGACCGACAGCCAGTCAGGAGACGATTCGCACCGGACTCGCCATGGGGGCAGATAGGGGCATCCTCATTGAAACCGAAGAGCTGCTGCAGCCGTTGGCTATAGCCAAGCTGTTCAAGCATGTTATCGACAAGGAGTCTCCGGGCCTGGTGATCCTGGGCAAGCAGGCGATCGATGGCGATAACAACCAGACAGGCCAGATGCTCTCCGCCCTCACCGGTATGCGTCAGGCAACCTTCGCCAGCAAGATGGAATTCGAAGGCAGTGATGTGCTCAAGGTGACACGTGAGGTTGATGCTGGTCTGGAGTCCATCCGGGTCAGTCTGCCGGCTGTTGTAACAACTGATCTGCGGCTGAACGAGCCACGCTATGCGAAGTTGCCCAACATCATGAAAGCCAAGAAAAAGCCACTCGAAATCATCCCGGTCGCTGATACGGGCGTCGATGTGACGAGCAAGTTGTCCGTCGTCGAGGTAAATGAGCCACCGACACGTGAGGCCGGCGTCATCGTGAGCAGTGTGACCGAGTTGGTAGACAAGCTGCGCAACGAAGCCAAGGTCATCTGAGTCACACCTGCAACAGCCATCACCAGGATAACGAGATAATCACCATGAACACACTCATACTTGCCGAGCACGAGGACGGAGAGTTGCGAGCAGCTACCCTTTCTGTGGTGGCCTGCGCCCGGCAGTTGGCAGAGCACAGTGCCGGTGAAGTGCACCTGTTGGTGGCAGCCAGCGATGCAGAGGGGCTTGCGGCTAAAGCGGCGGCGCTACCGGGTGTTGACAAGGTTCTGGTGGCCACGGATGCAGCCTATGAGCACGAGTTGGCTGAGAATCTTGCCGCATTGGTTGTCAAGCACGCCGATGATTATGAGCACATCCTGTTCGCAGAAACGGCGAGCGGCAAGAATGTGATGCCGCGGGTGGCAGCACTGCTGGATGTCTCTGGTGTGTCAGGCATCATCGAGGTGAAGTCTGCCGATACCTACGTGCGCCCGATCTATGCTGGCAATGCATTGGCAACGGTGCGTAGTGAAGATGCTGTCAAGGTCATCACCGTTCGTCCTACAGCCTTTGATGCGGTGGCGAGTGCGGGCGGTTCGGCCGCCGTCGATTCAGTGGATGCTGCTGATATTGATGCTGGTGTCAGTTTTGTCGGGCAGGAGCTGTCTGATAGCGACCGTCCCGAGCTCACCAGTGCCGACATTGTTGTCTCAGGTGGGCGAGGTATGCAGAACGGCGATAACTTCTCGATGCTCGATGAGATCGCCGGCAAATTGGGTGCGGCAGTCGGCGCATCGCGTGCAGCAGTTGACGCAGGATTTGTTCCCAATGAATATCAGGTAGGTCAGACGGGCAAGGTCGTAGCCCCGAATCTCTATCTGGCGGTGGGTATTTCAGGGGCCATCCAGCATCTTGCGGGCATGAAGGACAGCAAGGTCATCGTGGCGATCAATAAGGACGAGGAAGCCCCGATCTTTCAGGTTGCCGACTATGGTCTGGTTGCCGATTTGTTTGACGCCCTACCCGAATTGTCTACAGCGCTGGAGGCGGGTTAAGGGACTATCTACGTCGCCGGCTGAGCAGCAGCCTTCGGCGGCGTGTTGTCCGCCAGTATGATGGTGTCGCGTCCGGCTGCCTTGGCCTGATAGAGTGCCCGGTCGGCGCGCGCTAGCCAGTGTTCCCAGCTAGCATCTTGAGCTGTCAGTTCTGCCACTCCAATGCTCGCGGTTTGCCACAGTCTTTGCAGCAACGGGTCGTTGCGCATGTCCTGCTGAATGTGTTCGGCTCTCCGGATCGCCATATCGGCATTGGTGCTCGATAGCACCACTACAAATTCTTCCCCGCCGATTCGCATTGCGGTGTCGGCCGGCAGGCTGTTGACACACAGGATGTTGGCTGTGGCGCAAAGCACATCGTCACCAACAGAGTGACCATAAGTGTCGTTGATGCGCTTGAAATGGTCCAGGTCAACGTATAGCAGCGTAACAGCCAGAGTGTTTTTTCGGGCGCTTGAATGGGCCTCTGACAAGGTAGAGGCGAGGGCGCGCCGATTACGCAGTCTGGTCAAGTGGTCGGTAACAAGCTCTGTCGACAATATCTTGTGTTGCCGTGAAATGGCGCGCACGAAAATCCCGGCGAACACAAACACCAGTAGCAGTGTTGCGATTGATCGAACGAGCAGGCTCGGATCAATGGCGCTGTTCATCGCCCAGGTGGTTGCGGTCAGCAACAAACAGTTACTGCACCAGGCTTCAATTTCCTCAAGTGTTGCGAAGTAGAGCAGTATGGTGGGGAAGGTCCACAGCACCCCGATGATGCCTTGGCGATCAATAGCGACCATCAGTGCCACCGTACTCAGGGGTACCACCAGAAGTCGTACAAGGCGTGGGCTACTCCCCTGAAGAAACATCAACAAGCCGTTCGCCATCAAGACACTTGAAACGATGAGTGAGAACAGGCCCAGAACCCAGCGCTCTGCAATCAGATGATTGATGGCGAAAGGTCCGATCACCACAACAGCAGCGACTGACAACCACACAGTAGTCTGCGTTCGAAAGTTGCCTTGGATCGCAAGCGTGTTGCCCTCAAAGCCAAGCGCCTGAGTATGGGTCAGACTTGTAAAATTATTCAGCAAGTCACGATTACGCATCGAACGTGACCTGATGCGACCCCAACGGTGAATGCCCTTGCATCCAGTCATCTGGTGCGACTGGATGTGTGCAGTTGCGCTTCGCGCTTGCCGGGTAACGCGCGCCGAGCAATACAGCGACAAGGGCTATGCCCGCCGACGACAAGGCACGGAAAGTGAGCTCTGCCTGGGAGGCGATGTCATCTGAGATGCTATTGATTCCGTGTTCCACACCGATCGGTCTGACGTTAGAATGCCAAAAACTTTCCATGATTTGCATTTGGACTGGTCTTTTGGCCAAAAATTCGCGTATTTGTGCCCAAGACAGGGCTTTGCGAGGATTGTCGAGAGCAAGACTCCATTTTCCGGCCCTCAAACTACGCTTGGGGGTAGGCGCCGCGGTTCGCCCGGGCTATCGCATTTTAGGATTGTTAACAGAGAATCTAAGCCATGAGCTACTCCGCACCCGTCAAGGAGATCCAGTTCACGTTGAACAATGTGGTTGGCTTGTCTGACATCGCTGCCCTTGAAGGGTTCGAGGATGCCTCGCCGGATTTGGTGGAAGCGATTCTCGAGGAGTCGGCACGGTTCACAGGAGAGGTACTGGCACCTCTCAACTGGACCGGCGACCAGCAGGGTAGCTCGCTGAGCGAGGGTGGTGTCGTAACACCAGAGGGCTGGAAAGACGCCTACACGAAATTTGTCGAAAATGGATGGGGGAGCTTGTCCTTTCCGCCTGAGTTTGGCGGCCAGGGTCTACCCATGAGCGTGTCGTCGGCAGTGCAGGAGATGTGGCATAGCGCCAACATGAGCTTTGGTCTGTGTCCGCTTCTGACCCAGGGGGCCGTCGATGCCATCTTGCATCACGGCTCTGATGAGCAAAAAGCCAGATATCTGCCTAAGATGGTCGAAGGGGCGTGGTCCGGCACCATGAACTTGACCGAGCCGCAGGCGGGCTCGGATCTCGCCGCTGTGCGCACTCGGGCAGAGCCTGATGGTTCCGGCGGGTACCTGATATCGGGCCAGAAGATTTACATCACCTATGGCGAACATGACCTGACAGACAACATCGTGCACCTGGTGCTGGCTCGGCTGCCGGGTGCTGAGCCGGGCGTCAAAGGTATTTCCCTGTTTATCGTTCCGAAATTCACGGTCAACGACGACGGGTCCCTGGGCAAGCGCAACGATGTCACCTGTGTGTCTCTGGAGCACAAGCTCGGTATCCACGCCAGCCCCACCTGCGTGATGAGTTATGGAGACGCGGGAGGCGCCCAAGGGGAACTCGTGGGAGAGGCTGGGCGCGGTCTGGTGTACATGTTCACCATGATGAATCAGGCCCGCCACGCCGTTGGTGTGGAGGGCTATGGCATTGCCGAGCGCGCCTATCAAAAAGCACTGGCCTATGCCAAGGATCGCAAGCAAGGCACCACCTTGCTTGGCAAAACAGCGGAGGATCAAGGCATCGTCAACCATCCCGATGTGCGGCGAATGCTGATGAGTATGCGCTCGGGTATCGAGGCGATGCGCGGACTCGGACTCGAGTGTGCTGCGGCCTTTGATATCGCGAGCCGTCACCCGGACCCTGAAGTCGCGGCGCGCCATCAGCGTCGTGGTGAGCTGCTCACACCCATGGTCAAGGGGTGGAGTACCGAGCTTGGCGTAGAGCTGTGTTCGCTCGGTGTGCAGATACATGGGGGCATGGGCTTCATAGAAGAGACAGGGGCTGCCCAGTTCTTGCGGGATGCGCGAATTACACCGATTTATGAAGGCACGACGGCCATACAGGCCAATGACCTGATCGGTCGCAAGACAGCTCGCGATGGTGGGCAGGCCATGCGCGAACTCATCGCCGACATGCGCAAGACGCAGGCTGAGCTGGACACTTCAGATCAGGTTGAGCTCAAGGCTGTTGCAAAACGCTTCGCGCCTGCACTCGACGCCGCAGAGGCTGCCACCGATTGGCTGATCGGCCAGAACGATGCGACCCTGCCTTCAGCTACCTCGGTCGAGTATCTGATGATGCAAGGTCGCCTGGCGGGTGGCTGGATGAGTGCTCGTATCGCGCTCGCCGCCTGGAAGGCGGCCCAAGAGGACGACGCGGATCAGGCCTGGTTGGCCGCCCGTATCACGTTGGCGCGATTCTACGCGGAGCGCAATCTGCCGTTGGTTGAGGCAGGGCAGACAATTGTCAGCGAGGGGGCCGAGAGCACCGTCGCTCTGGAAGTCGCGCAACTCTAAGCGAGTGCTTTGCGTGCCGTGATTGCCGTCATCGGTATCTCGCCGTAGACATGCGGAAACAGCTCATCGCCGCCGGTCGTGTTCTCGAGTACCGGTGGCGCGTCGAGTTGTGCGGTGTCAATCGTCAGTAGAAACAGCCCTGTGGCGCCAGTAAACCACCGGCTGACAACACCTGGCAGCTGATGCGGATAACAACAGTGCAAAAAGCCCTCGGTATCCAGCGAAGCGGCGCGATACACCCCGACGCGGTCAGCCTGTGCAAGATCCTCGGCGCAGGCGATGTGCAGCAGTGTGGTGTGCTGCACTAGCGTGCTCGAATCCAGCAGTCGGCGAGGTGGTCGTCAACCAACCCGACCCCTTGCATGTACGCGTAGCAGATAGTGGAGCCGACAAAGCTCATGCCGCGTTTTTTCAAGTCCCTGGAGAGTGCGTCGCTCTGTTCCGTGCGCACAGGGACATCCGCAAAGCGTTGCCAGTGATTGACGATCGGTGTGCCGTCGACAAACGCCCAGAGATAGCGCGAGAAGCTACCGAACTCGCGCTGGATGTCCAGATACACCCGAGCATTACTTCGCGTGGAGAACACCTTCTGACGATGACGCACGATGCGTTTGTCGGTCAGGGCTTTTTCCAGCGCCGCGTCAGTCATGCGAGAGACTCGCAGCGGATCAAAATCACGAAATAGCGCTTTGTATCCATCGCGCTTGTTGAGCACCGTCTCCCAGCTCAGGCCAGCCTGTGCGCCTTCGAGTGTGAGCATCTCGAACAGGGTTCGGTCGTCATGTACTGGCACCCCCCATTCGAGATCGTGGTACGCCGCGTAGACAGGCTTGGATTCGGAGTTTCCGAAACAGCGGCATTTGCCATCCGCGTCAGGTGTCAGTCCAGGTGACGTCATGGGACAGGAAACAAGACGTCGTGCTCCAGAGGTCGGAGTGAAGACCGGGGCAGCCTGAGTTACCTTTGGGAGTCGTCACTAGCGCGCTCGACGCGCGGCTCAGGCGTTCCACTTACTCGAGTGGCCGTGCCCCCCTGAGGTGGCGCTGCCTTCCACGCATCAGACACACGACCCCAAAGCGCCTTGAAGGTCTCCGGGCGAGTCAGGTCAAGTCCGAGGCGGGCACCGAACATGATGTAGCCGAGCATCAACAGCGCGCCCAACTTGAAGAAAATCAGCAACAAGGCCAACAGGCCGATGTTCACGGGGCTCCAGCCGGGCAGAAGCTGGCTCTTGAAATCGTTCATATCCATGATCTTTTCTGCAGAAGGTGAGTAAGGATATGCGGGCAGGCGACCAATACACAAGCCTGTCAACAGACTGCCACGTGGCGAGGGACAGCCGCAGGCCCACTCGCCAGGCTTTGGTCACGTCGGCCTTGCAGCATGTTCATCTGGCAGGTGGTAGATCGGTCCAGTGGCGAGCGGCTTCAATGTGGGCCTCCGAAAAGGACAAACCGATATCCCTCAGTTGTGCCTCATCGAGTGTCGAGAGGGTATGGCGTTCGCGCCTGACGCGCTCTGCAAAGACGCTCCAGCGCCCGATGGCGAGGAGTCCAGCCATGCTGTGCCAGATCGTTGACCAGACTCCATCGGCAATCAGTCGTGCGGGTGACTTACGGGGGCTGGCCGTGTAGGCAGGTGCGCGCGAACGGCGAGCTTCGTCTGCAGCAGCAAGACTATTGTGAATCAGCATCAGTGATATTCCCTGGGTTATTCATCACGTATGCTGATTGTCGTCAAGGACCCTCCAAAACGAAAACGACTTAATGTGATTGCAACTATCACGGGCCGTTATCGTTACGACAAAGTGAGACGCTTGTGATCAGAAACCTCGACCTTGGGACGCTACGAAGCCTTCTGGCTATCGATGAAACCGGTGGTGTTACCCGAGCGGCAAACCGTCTACATCTGACCCAATCCGCGGTCAGCATGCAAGTCAAGCGTCTGGAGGATACCTTATCGGTCAAGGTGATCGAGCGAGACGGCAAGCGCGTGCGGATGACCTTGGAGGGCGAGCGCCTGGTAGAGGCCGCCCGCCAAATCGTAGCGCTCAACGATCAGGTTGTACAACGACTGACCACACCGCTTTTTGAGGGCGAGCTGTCGGTGGGTGTGCCGCACGATATCGTGCATCCGCATCTGCCCTATGTTTTACGCCGCTTTGGTCGGGAATATCCGCGCGTGTCGGTGAAGTTTGCAACCGACTTTACTGTCGCGCTCAAGCGTGGTCTTCGTGAAGGGCGGTATGACATTATCTTGGGGACCGAAGCGCGTCCTAGCCAGGGAGGTGTCACGCTTGCAGAACGTTCACTGCTCTGGAGTGGGGCGCTCGACGGGCGTGTGTGGCGGCAACGACCCTTGCCATTGTCATTTTGCCGCAACTGTATTTTTCGCAAGCCAGCCTTGGTGGCACTTGGCAAGGCGGATATCGCGCATGTAGAGATTGTCGATACCCAGAGTGATGATGCGGCTATGGTGGCGATCGCGGCTGATCTAGCGGTCGGAGCTGATCTGTCGGGCGCAAGGCTGCAAGGGGTCGCGGCGATCGAGCACGACAATGAACTGCCGGAGCTGGGTGTTTATTGCATTACGCGGTACATCGGCAAGGGCAAATCGCGGGAACTTGCCGGCATATTCGGCGCCATGCTCGCCGAGCGATATGGCGAGAACTGAGCGAGACTCAGGCTATGCTGATGTTCCGGTAGGTGGCCAGCAGGTGCTTGTCACCGCGTGCGGACTTCACGCTTTCAGGTATTGGCGACGACAAGAACCACGGCAAACGCGAATTCTGCCGCGACGAAACTGTAGGAGATGAACTCGCCGCTGCGATCAATCACAATCGATGAGGCCCGACCGAGGGCCGCTCCTGCATACATGAATCCGACCATCGCGTAGGCAAGGGGCTCGTTCATGGCCAGCGCTGCCACAGCGACCACCACAAACAGACAGCCGTTCACGGCTCTGACCTCGGACAGGCCGACGCGCCTTCCGGGTGTTAGCGACAAGCCGAGCTTGCGCATGGTGTAGTGCGGAGCAAACCAGCCAATCAGGCCGAACGCGATCGTCGCGAGCATCAGCGCGACGTTGCAAAGATGAATCATCCCGGGCTCTCGGTCGACCTTGAATCAAGGCAGTTTGACAAAGTTAAGTCTTGCTACGAACTAGCGGCTGATTTGGGCGAACAACAGGTCAAGAAATTTAGCGGAACAACAGAATCGGCAGTTTGCAGCTACGTATCATTTGCGTGGTCGTGGAGCCGATGATGAAGTTGCGGATACGAGAATGTCCGTAAGCCCCCATGATCACCATATTGACATCGCGGCGCTCTACTTCGGCAGCGATGACAGCCTCTGCCTGTCCATCCACATGCGCTGTTTCCACCGAAAAACCGGATTCGCGTAGTAGCGTGGCGGCGCCCTCGAGCTGCCGTTGACGGGTGACATCCGTTGGCCCGACCGACAGCAGGTGGCACTCAAGATCGTTGTAGTGAGGTCTGGCGGCAAAGAAATCGACGGCTTTGAGAGCGCTGCGGCCACCGTCAAACGCCAGCAAGACGCGCTTGGGCTCCGTAAAGGAGCGAGAGGCTACCAACAGGGGGAGGCTTGTTGAGCGCACAGCGCTCTCAAGGTTCGCTCCCAGCAACGGCGAATCAGGGCTGGAGGCCTCACCACGCTTACCCATCACAATCAGATTGGCTTCCGCCTCAATTTCCTTTAGCGTCTCGACCACTTCACCGTGTCGCAGCTTGGTGGCAACCCCATCAACTCCATCGGCGTGCATGCGCGCCTCCGCGTCAACCAGAATGGCGCGGCCACGGTGCTGAGCGAGCTTTGCCTTCTGCGCATCGAGCTCTGCAAGCTCCGACAAGAGCGCGGTGCGTGCGCCGAGTCCGATGCTGCCCGAAAGATTGGCAGGCTCCCCGCCAAGACTCTTGCGGCTGATCAGATGGACCAGATGCACAGTGCTACCGGCGCGGCGCGCAATCCAGGCCGCGTGATCGCACACGCTCTCGGAGTAGTGCGAGCCGTCGATCATGGCGATCAACTGATGCTCCGGGGCGGCGTCAACCGTTTTCATCGTCGCTGTGGCCTGGACGGTGGTTTCAGGTGTTGTGTCCATGCTCACAGCTCAATGCTCCGACAGGCGATCAAGCGCCCCAGGTTGGTCAAAGGTGCCAAGTTTGTCGACAATCGTTTCGCTCGCTTCATTCAGGCCAATAAGCTCCACTTCGGCTCCTTCGCGCCGGAACTTCAGCACCGCCATATCCAGCGCCTGAACGCTCGATATGTCCCAGATGTGCGCGCGAGAAACATCGATCACGACTCGCTCCAGAGCTTCACGAAAGTCGAATGATGCAGTGAATGCGTCGCTGGATGCAAAAAAGAGTTGACCTTCGACCACATAGGTGCGGGTGCTCTTGTCTGCTGAAAGGCTGGAGGTGACCCGAAATATCTGCGCAATCTTCCAGGCGAAGAAGATGCCGGAGAAGAGCACTCCTGTGAGAACACCCAAGGCCAGATTGTGGGTGACGACAACCACGACAACGGTTGCGAGCATGACGATCGAGGAGCTTCTCGGGTGCTCCCGCAGGTTCAGGATCGAGGACCAGCTGAAGGTACCGATGGAGACCATGATCATGATGGCGACCAAGGCTGCCATCGGAATACGGCCCACCCAATCGCCTAGAAATACGATCATCAGCAACAAGAATATGCCTGCGCAGAAGGTCGATAGCCGCCCGCGGCCACCGGATTTCACATTGATGATCGATTGCCCGATCATCGCGCAGCCCGCCATTCCGCCAATGAATCCGGTGCAGAAGTTGGCAATACCCTGGCCGACGCACTCGCGATTGCGGTCACTGCGGGTATCGGTCAGCTCGTCCACGATCGAAGCGGTCATCAATGATTCAAGTAGACCGACAGCTGCCACGCCGGCAGAGTACGGCAGGATGATGAGCAAGGTCTCAAGGTTGAGAGGCACATCGGGCAGCAGGAAGACCGGTAGCGAATCGGGAAGTTCACCCATGTCGCTTACGGTTCGCAGATCAAGACCGAGCGCAAGCGAGATAGCGGTCAGCACGAGTATGCAAATCAATGGTGAGGGCACCGCCCGGGTTATGCGCGGGAAACCGTAGATGATGCCGAGCCCTGCTGCGACCATGACGTAGGTCAGGGGCGGGACGTCGATCAGTTCGGGTAGCTGCGCCAGAAATATCAGGATCGCCAACGCATTGACGAAACCTGTGATCACCGAGCGCGAGACGAAACGCATCAGCCCACCCAATTTCAGCAGCCCGGCGGCGATCTGTATGACGCCTGCGAGGATGGTGGCTGCCAACAGATACTCGAGCCCGTGCTCCTTGACCAGTGTCACCATCAACACCGCCGTGGCGGCAGTCGCTGCCGAGATCATCCCCGGCCGACCGCCGGTTATTGCCACGATGACCGCAATTGAGAAGGAGGCGTACAGGCCGACCTTGGGGTCAACGCCAGCGATGATCGAAAAGGCAATGGCCTCAGGGATGAGCGCCAGAGCGACGACCAGGCCAGCGAGGATGTCTCCGCGCACGTTGCCAAGCCAGTCGTTGCGGGTGCCGGCGAGGGCGATGGATGTCATGAATTCTCCGGGAGAACAACAGTCGGGTCGGGAGGGTAGCCGGGTCTGGCCCGTTACGTGCGTCACGACGCCTGTTCGCAGGTGACGTATACTCTGCACCTAACGTGGTCCGGCGGCGCATTATGAGCGCCCGGGCCCTGGCTGTCTTCCTTGGCCCGCTTTTCTGTTTGTGACGTAAGTTACCGGCAGAGGCGCGCCGACGGCGGCGGCAATCGCCCTTCCGAGGGCCGCCCGGCGCAAGTGCGCCTCAGCATTGGAATCCGGTACTGCCGGTCCCTACAGAGCCTTACATCCATTGACCCCGACGTTTGATGATCTCGGCCTTGGCGCCGACCTTCTCCAGGCCATCGCAGAGGAGGGCTATGGCAGCCCCACCCCTGTGCAGCAGGCCGCCATCCCCTCCGTGCTTGAGGGCCGCGACGTGATGGCCGCAGCCCAGACGGGCACCGGCAAGACGGCAGCCTTCACCTTGCCGCTGTTGCAGCGTCTTGGAGGCGAGCCTGCCAAACCGCGGCGCCCTCGGGCGTTGGTACTGACACCAACGCGCGAGTTGGCAGCGCAGATCGAAGCCAGTGTCGCCAGCTATGGCAGAAACACCCGCGTACGCGCGGCGGTGGTCTTTGGTGGCGTAAACATCAAACCTCAGATCGCAGCCTTGAATCGCGGGGTGGAGATACTGGTAGCAACGCCTGGCCGCCTGCTGGACCTGGCAGGGCAGGGCGCAGTCGATCTTGGCACTATCGAGGTGCTGGTGCTCGATGAGGCGGATCGCATGCTCGACATGGGTTTTATTCATGACATCAAACGAATCATGAAACTTTTGCCGGGCAAGGATCGGCGCCAGAACCTGTTGTTCTCGGCCACTTTTTCGGCAGATATACGACGCTTGGCAGGAGGTTTGTTGACCGACCCCGTGCAGGTTGAGGTCGCACCGCCTAACGCGACGGCCGATCGAGTGGAGCAAGCCGTGTGCTTTGTAGAAAAGCGTATGAAGCGAGGCTGTCTGTCGGCGTTGATTCAGGACGGTAACTGGCGTCAGGTCCTGGTGTTTACGCGCACCAAGCACGGTGCTAACCGGCTGGCCCAGCAACTGGAGAAGGACGGTCTGCCTGCCATGGCCATCCATGGCAACAAGAGCCAGTCAGCAAGAACTCGGGCGCTGGCCGCCTTCAAGGCGGGGGAGCTGCGGGTGCTGGTGGCAACGGACATAGCAGCGCGTGGGCTAGATATCGAGGAGCTGCCCTACGTCGTCAACTACGAATTGCCCAACGTGTCCGAGGACTACGTTCACCGTATCGGTCGTACCGCACGAGCCGGTCAATCCGGGCGAGCGGTGTCTCTGGTCGACAACGACGAGCGCAAGCTGTTGCGTGATATCGAGCGTTTGATTGGACAAACGCTACCGCGCCTGGAAGGTGTGCGTATGCCGGCTCCGGCTGCTGACGAACCAGAGACCGAGCGAGCTCGACCGGTGCGTTCGCGCAACTCAGGTGGCAGGGCTGTCAACAGCGGACGCGCGCGGTCATCTGGTAAGACCCGCACGTCGGCCGGTGCAGGCGCTACGCCACGTGCAGCCTCGGGGGCTGTACCGGGAGCAACCGGTTCGACGACCAGCAATTCAGCTTCGGGTGAAGGTCAGGGGCGCCGACGTCGAAGACGTCGTCGGGGTTCCGGTGGCAATACCTCAGCAGCCGCTTGATCCGCATTCGATTCGACGGGGTAACTCATGCAGAAAGACCACGAAGACACCGGGGCCGACGCAACTGACTCAGGTCAGGACGTCAGCGAATCGCCAACATCGGAAGCGTCGCCCCCCAAACGCACGCGCAAGCCACGGGCCAAAGCGACGCCTGCTGCCAAGGCGGAGCCAAAAGCCAGCGCCAAAGCCAAAGCCGACGCCAAAGCCGACGCAGACGCAGACGCAGACGCAGACGCCAAAGCGCCACCACCCAAGCGGGCTCCCACGCGGCGCACACGCAAGGTCGCTGAGAAACCTGCTGAACCCTCTGAAGTGGCCGCAGCGGTGACCGAGGAGGCCGCGGTGCCGGCGGTCGAAGCGGCTGCTGATTCAGCTGAGACACCGCCCCCGGCGCCAACCACTGCACCGCCACGCGAGCGCAGCCGTCGGCCGGCGCGTTCAGAGCCCGCTGCTGCAGCAGCGCAGGATCGGGCGCCAAGGCGCAAGAGGCCTGTCTACGGAGACGATGACTACCAGGAGCCGGGTGATGATCGCGGCAACCGTCTGCCGCCGGGGATGAAGCATGCGCTGGATCCTGACGAGGAAATCCTTGGCTACTTCGATGTTGATGTCGTGGAGGAAGAGTCCTACGGCAATGTCGTCAACATCAACAACCGTTTTCCATCAGACAGCAATCTGCTGCCAAGCGAACAACCCGCCGGTGGTCGACGTCGTCGTCAGAACGTCGGTCGCAATGCGCCGCGTCGTGGGGCCACCGGAGGTCGTCACCCGTCTCAGGGCAATGCCAGACGACGCCAGGGGCCTGGCCAGCGACAAGCGGGGCAAGGACAAGGCGGACCAGGTGGTAACCGACCGCGTCGCGGCCGCAATCGCAATGCTGCAGGGGCTGCAGGGTCTCAAGGTCCGGGCCAGGCGGGCGGCCAGGCAGGCGGCCAGGCAGGCGGCCAGGGTAGCAGTGAGGCAGGCGGCCAAAACGCGGGTGGCCCGCGCCGCAATAACCGTAACCGACGTAACCGTCAGCAACGCTCCGGCGGCGAGGGCTCCTCGGAGCCCTGATGCCGCTTCCGTCGGGCGCCTCGGCAATGGCGTGACGAGGCCCGGACTACGCTACATATTCGGGTAATTTGGCCCACCACCACCTTCAGGTACGACCCAGGTGATGTTCTGGGCCGGGTCCTTGATATCGCAAGTCTTGCAGTGAATGCAGTTCTGCGCGTTGATCACGAACTCCGGCTCGCCTTTGTCTTCGACCACCTCATAGACACCGACCGGGCAATAGCGTTGCGCGGGCTCGGCGAACGCCGGCAGGTTGACGCTGATGGGTATCGAGGGGTCAGTCAACTTGAGATGCACCGGCTGCCCTTCTTCGTGGTTGGTGTTGGATAGAAACACCGACGAGGGCTTGTCAAAAGTCAGCTTGCCGTCAGGCTTTGGATAGTCAACCGGCTTGCAGATGTCGGCTCGTTTCAAGGTGGCGTGATCCGGCGTGTCATCGCGGAAGGCAAAAGGCAGTCGGCCCTTGAAAAAATTCTGATCGATGTAGTTGTAAGCACCCCCAAGGTACATGCCAAATTTATGCAAGGCTGGCCCCCAATTGCGTGAGCGTGTCAGTTCCTCTCCTGCCCAGCTTTGCATGAAAGCGTCTTGGTACTCGGTGAGTTCCCGCTCTGCGTCGTCGTTGGCAAGCGCTGCTGCGATGGTCTCGGCGGCAACCAGGCCAGATTTCATAGCCGTGTGTGTTCCCTTGATCTTGGCAAAGTTCAAGGTGCCGGCATCGCAGCCGATGAGTAGGCCCCCGGGCATGCTCATTTTCGGGAGTGAATTCAGGCCGCCCTTGACAATACCGCGTGCGCCGTAGCAAACACGTTCGCCTCCTTCGAGCACACGAGCAATCTCCGGGTGTGTCTTGAAACGCTGAAATTCATCGAAGGTGCTCAGGTACGGATTGTCATAGTTCAGGTCGATGATCAGACCGACGACCACCTGGTTGTCTTCCAGGTGATACAGAAAGGCACCGCCTGTGCTGCCTGTCTCTGACAAGGGCCAACCGGCGCCATGCACCACGACGCCTGGCTCGTGCTTGTCGGCATCCACCTGCCACAACTCCTTCAAACCGATACCGTAGTGCTGCGGTGATCGGCCGGCATCGAGAGCAAATCGCGTGATCAGCTCCTTTCCCAGATGTCCGCGACAGCCCTCGGCAAAAACGGTGACCTTGGCATGCAACTCCATACCGGGCTCGAAGCCTTCCTTGGGGTTGCCATCGACGTCACGACCCATGTCTCCCGTGGCCACTCCCTTGATCCGCCCATCGTCGTGGTAGAGCACTTCGGCAGCCGCAAAGCCTGGAAAGACCTCGACGCCCAGGCCCTCGGCTTTTTCGGCTAGCCAGCGAGTCAGGTTGCCGAGGCTTGCAATGTAGTTGCCCTCGTTGTGCATCGTCTTGGGAGAAGCCCAGCCAGGCATGCGGAGTGATTTGCTTGCGCTGGTGAAGAACAGGATGTCGTCGCGTGTTACGGCGGTCTTCAAAGGCGCATCCGACTCTTCACGCCACCTGGGAAACAGCTCGTCGAGTGCGCGCGGCTCGATCACGGCGCCCGACAGGATATGTGCACCGACTTCGGAGCCCTTCTCCAGGACGACGACACTGATCTCGGTGCCGGCTTCGGACGCGCATTGCATCAGTCGGCAGGCGGCGGCAAGACCGGCGGGGCCGGCGCCGACGATCACGACGTCGAATTCCATCGATTCACGTTCGGTAGTCATGGCTTTGGTGTCTTGGGCAATGTGTAAGTAGGTAGTGGATACAGCCGCGTGTTGCCGATCATACCTGTCGGCTGCCCGTACAATAGCGGGCTCTTACTGATCTGCGGCATGCTGTTATCGACATTCGTCCCTACGCCAACTGCGCCCGCGGCCTGGAGTTGCTGTTGCGCAGTGAATTGCAGACTCTGGGCTTGTCGTCGGTCGAAACTCTCGGTTCGGGTGTGCAGTTCGGCGGCGGCCTGTCGGCGGCCTATCGTGCCTGCCTGCACTCGCGCGTTGCTAATCGCGTGCTCTGGCCATTGCACCAGGGAATGGCCGACTCACCAGACTCGCTGTACACCCTCGTGCGTGAGATTGACTGGTCCGAGCACCTCAGCCGGAACGGCTCTCTGGCCGTGGATTTCTTCAGCGCGCACTCGACCATTACGCATACCCAATTTGGTGCACTGAAGGTCAAGGACGCGGTGGTTGATCAGTTTCGCGAGGCTACCGGGGTGCGCCCTGATGTCGACAGGCACACACCCGATGTCCGTATCAATGTCTACGTACACAAGAACAAGGCGCGTATTGCGCTCGACCTGTCGGGCAGCAGTTTGCACCGGCGTGGTTATCGCGGCGGTGGTGGGCCAGCACCCTTGAAGGAAAATCTGGCAGCAGCCTTGTTGCTGGCAGCGGATTGGCCAAGACGTGCGAAGGCTGGCGCACCTTTTGTCGACCCCATGTGCGGCTCAGGCACGCTGGTTGTCGAGGCTGCCTGCATTGCTGCCGATCGTGCGCCAGGTCTGGGGCGTGAATATTTCGGGTTTCTTGGGTGGCGCGGGCACGATGCTCAACTGTGGCAAGACCTGGTGGCAGAGGCCGAGACTGCGCTCACTGAGGTCACCGTGCCGATCCGTGGCATGGACCGCGACTCAGAAGCGGTAAACAACGCACGTGCAGGACTTCTGGCGGCCGAGCTGACCGGCGACATACAGATCGAGCAACGTGCACTTGATAAGGGGCTTGCCACTCCCTTGGGCACGTCAGGCACGGCGTTAGGTCCAGCGCCGGGCCTTGTGCTCAGCAACCCGCCGTGGGGCGAGCGACTGGCAGCGAATGCCAACGACTATCGCGACATCGGGCAAGCATTGTCGCGGCACTATGCCGGCTGGGAGTGCGGATTGTTTACCGCGCGAGCGGCTCCATTCAAGGCGCTGGAGCTACCTCTTACTGAATCGATAACCGTCGTCAATGGCGGGGTCGACTGTCGCTTGTCGCTCGGTGTGATCCCCGGGCGACGCGGGCCACGGGCTAAAGCTGCTGTCACCTTGAACACAGATTCGTTGAACACCGAAGAGGGGGTGACGCCATCGCCAGATTCGCTTGCGGTAGACGCCAGACCGTTCGTTAATCGATTGAAGAAGAACCTCTCGGCGTCGCGAGGCTGGCGTCGCCAGCAAGGCATTCGTGCGCATCGGGTCTACGATGCCGATTTGCCAGAGTTCGCGGTTGCTATTGACTTATTTGATTGCGGAGAGGCCGGGGATGAGCGCCACCTTGTCGTGCAGGAATACGCAGCACCCAGAAGCGTTAACGCGGCACTTGCAGCCGACCGACTCGAGGCGCTTCTTGCGGTGCTGCCTAAAGCCCTTGAAACAGCGCCAGCGCGCATACACCTGAAGACGCGAGAGCGGCAGAAAGACGGTGCGCAATACCAAAGGCGCAACGCTGGCAGCACGGCATGGCGTCTGGTTGATGGTGTCACTGCCACACTGCACGAGCAAGGTATCCGCTACCAGCTCAATTTCACGGATTACCTTGATGTCGGTCTTTTTCTTGATCACAGGCGCGTACGCCAGCATCTGCGGGATGAGTTCAGCCAGCGATCCGGTGGGCAGTTTCTCAATCTATTTGCGTATACGGGTACCGCGTCACTTGCAGCTATTGCAGGCGGTGCTGCAAGTTCTGTCTCGGTTGATCTGTCGCGCCGCTATACCGAGTGGGCCGAGCGCAACCTGCGCGACAACAAGGCGGATGCCACGCAGCATCAAGTGGTACGTGCAGATGTGATGACGTGGCTTGCCGAGACCGACAAGAAAGACTTTGCAGCGATTCTTCTCGATCCACCAACGCATTCCAATTCAACGTCAACAGAGCGTGACTGGGATGTACAAAAAGACCATGTAGCGGCCATCGATGCGTGTATGCAGCGACTCGCACCGGGTGGCCTGTTGGTGTTCAGTAACAATTTTCGTCTTTTCCGGCTTGATGCGTCCTTGCAAGAGCGATATCACGTCGAGGACCGCTCGGCCTGGTCTTTAAGCCGGGACTTCAAACGTAACACGCGTATTCACCGCTGCTGGTTTATCAAGAGAATGTCAACATGACTTTGTTTTTCGCTGAATACGGGTTGTTTCTCGCCAAGGTCATCACGGTGTTGATTGCGGTTGGGGTTCTTGCAGCCATCATCGCCGGATCGATGGGGCGCAGTCGTCGCGGTTCGTCGGCCGATTCCCCGGAATCCGGTGACATTGTAATTACCAAGTACAACGAGTGCCTTGATGACTTCGAGGAGGCCTTGTCTATCTCACGTCTTGAGCCCGCCATGCGAAAGCAGGCAGGTAAAGAGCGCAAGGCGCGCGACAAGGCAGAACGCAAGGCGGCCAAGGCAGCTGCGAAGAAGGCCAAGCGTCAACGCGGCAAGGGCGAAACCCTGGTGCCCGAGAATCTTGTGCCGCGCACCTTCGTGCTCGACTTTGACGGAGACATTCGAGCAAGCTCGGTTGATAAGCTGCGACGCGAAATTACAGCAGTGCTCACCAGTGCTACCGCCGAGGACGAGGTGCTGCTGCGTCTGGACAGTGGCGGTGGCACCGTCAATGGTTATGGGCTTGGTGCTGCACAACTGGATCGCATCCGCAAACGACGCATACCTCTGACCATTTGTGTTGACAAGGTTGCGGCGAGTGGTGGCTACATGATGGCCTGCGTCGGTGACAAGATAGTTGCCGCGCCTTTCGCCATGCTGGGATCGATCGGGGTGGTAGCCCAGATTCCTAATGTACATCGCCTGCTCAAGCACTGGAACATCGATGTCGAGCTGCTTACCGCTGGCAAGTTCAAGCGTACGCTGACCATGTTCGGTGAAAACAGTGATGAGGGGCGCGCCAAGTTCATCGAGGACATAGAACGTGTCCACGCGCAGTTCAAGGCCTATGTCAGTGAGAGACGGCCCAAGCTGGACATTGAGCGTGTCGCCACGGGTGAGGTTTGGTCCGGCGATGATCTGTTGGAGTTGGGTTTGGTCGACGATTTGGGCACCAGCGATGAGCGCATGGTGGATGCCTGCTTGGGGCGAGAAGTATTGTTGGTCAGCTGGCGCGAGAAAAGCAGTTTGATGAAGCGTTTCTCGTTGGGGGCAGAGGCGGCTCTTGATCGCGTGCTGATGCGCTGGATCGATCGTTTGGCGCGCTCGCCGAACCTCTGAAAGAGGCCTTGTTTGCGTGTAAATCGTGATGGGGTCGGCGTACTGAATGCTGTTCCTTAGGCTAGTCAGGCTCAGTTTTTGGTGCGGTTCACGGCTGGCCTGATGCCGCGTTAAGTTGCCTGCTCCAGTGTCGCTAGCAGTGCAAGTCGGGAGGCATAGGGTCTTCCGGCGCAGGAGAGCACTGGTGATACAAGGCGTACGCGAAAAGACCACTCTGACAGCCGTTGCGATAGGGCTCGTGATCTGGGCGCATGCATCCATCCCGGATGTGATCAGCTTCTCATTTGTGCTCTTGGTGCTCTGTGCAGCGGTCGCTCTCAGTGCTTGCAGCTTTCCGGCGCGACAGACCTTGGTAGCCGCCAGCAACACCGCTGAGGTTGAGGAGGAACTGCGGCAGCTCGAGGTGGAGTTGCACAGTCAAATGGACCAGCACCGTACCGATGAGGCTGCCTGGCTGCGACGCCAGCGCGAACTCAATGCTCGATCGCTGTGCCGATCAAACGGGGGGCAATGATAGTGACGCAGGTGTTGGACAACACTGCCCTGAACGCTCTCGTTGCATTGCAGTGTTCGGGCAATCCGGATATCGCAGCTCAAATCATTGGCTTGTTTCGTGATGAGATGCCAGCCTCGGTGAGCGCTATTACCGAAGGCGTTGCGGCAGCAGATTTCGAGGCAGTGCGATTCGCTGCGCACTCGATAAAGTCAAGCGCGGCCTATGTCGGTGCATGTGCTTTGTCTACTACCTGCGCTCAGATAGAACGCTCGGCGCAGGATGGGAATTTGCCTGAATGTGTCGTGTTGAGTGACTCATTGGAGAGTCTATTTGCAGACACGCTCGGCGCACTTGACGAGTTTGACCTAAAGGTAGCTTGACATTTGAATCCTTCAAACATGGATGTAGACGAGATGCCAACAGGAGCTGTCGAGCGATCGACACCGCTCGTCCTGCACGTTGACGATGACAAGTCCACGTTGATCATGGCCGAGAGCGTGCTGAAAAATGCTGGCTACTCGGTGGTGCATGCCTCCAATGGCGTGGATGCGATAGCGCGTTTTGAAGAGTCTGCACCGGACATTGTGATCATGGACGCTGTGATGCCTGAAATGGACGGCTTTCACGCGATCGCTGCAATACGCGAGCGTCAGGGTGGCGAGCACGTACCGATACTTATGACTACCGGTCTGGATGATCTGGATTCGATAACAAGAGCTTATGAGCGTGGGGCGACAGACTTTCTAACCAAGCCGATCAACTTTTTTGTATTGCCACATCGTCTGCAGTACATGTTGCGCTCCAGCGCAACAGCCGGTGCGTTGCGCGCTAGTCAATCGAAGCTTGACAGCGCTCAACGCATAGCGCGGATGGGCCACTGGGAATGGCTGCCAGAGCGCGATGAAGTTGCGTTTTCTCGAGGATTTGTGCGCACCATGCAGTTGCCCGCCAATGACAGTCGGATGCAGTGGCAGGAATTTCTCGACCGAGTTGCTGATGCAGATCGGGCAGGTCTGGCTGAGGCTGCAGCCGAGGCCCTGGAGCATGGCAAGACCTGGAGTATCGAGTTCAACACTCAACCCGTGCTCGAAGGTGGGCCCAGAACCATTCGGCTCGAGGCAGAATCGCATCTTGATCAAAACGGTGTGTGCACCCGCATGCTGGGAACGGTTCAAGACATCACAGAGCGCTTGAGTGCGCAGGCTCAGATTCACAATCTTGCCTACTACGACATTGTGACTGGCTTGCCTAACCGGGCTTGTCTGCTCAGGAGCCTGGGTGAGGCACTGGATAGGGCCTCGCGTGAGCACACGCGATTTGCGGTTCTGTTTCTGGATCTCGATCACTTCAAGCAGGTCAACGATACGCTCGGTCACGATGCAGGTGATGCGCTCTTGCAACAAGTAGCGGAACGTATCAATCATGTTCTGCGCGATAGTGATGTTCTGTCCAAATCTGAAGAGAGTTCAGAACACCATACTGTTGCTCGCCTCGGTGGGGACGAGTTTGTGGTGTTGTTGGGATCTATCCGGCGTCCGGAAGACAGCGCGCGGGTCGCGCAAAGAATTGCAGCGACGCTACGCGAGCCTTTCTGCATCAGTGAGTCTGAGGTCAGGATCTCCACGACGATCGGTATCAGTGTGTTCCCGGCAGATGGCCAGGATGCTGACACCTTGCTCAAACACGCTGACATTGCCATGTATCACGCCAAGGAGCGCGGGCGCGACGGCTATCAGTTTTATTCTCGGGGTATTCACGACCTCGCTCTGGATCGTCTGACACTGGAACGTGATCTCAAGTACGCGATCAACAACGATGAGCTGACGTTGGTTTTCCAGCCCAAGATCGATCTGGCTACGGGCAGGGTCTCTGGTTGTGAGGCATTGGTTCGTTGGGAGCATCCTGAACGAGGCGATATCAGCCCGGTCGAGTTCATTCCCTTGGCTGAGGACACAGGTTTGATTGTTCCGCTGGGTCAGTGGGTACTCCGAGCTGCCTGCGAACAGATGCAGCAATGGCATTTCAGCGGTTACGCCGACTTCAGCGTATCTGTCAACTGCTCGGCGGTTCAATGCACGCGGGGAGATATGGCGCGTGAGATCGAGGCAGCCCTGGTGTCATCGGGACTTGATGCTTCTTTTCTGGAGATCGAGTTGACCGAGAGCCTGTTGATGAAGGATATCAGCGCTGGAATTGCCAGCATCGAGCGTATGAAAGAGCTGGGAGTGCAGGTATCTATCGACGATTTCGGGACAGGCTTCTCGTCATTGAGTTATCTCAAGAGTCTGCCAGCTGACAAGCTCAAGATTGATCGTCATTTCATCACCGATCTTGCCTCTGATGTCGGTGATGCAGCAATCGTTGGTGCTGTCACTCGTCTCAGTCACGATCTTGGGCTAACTGTGGTTGCCGAAGGCGTAGAAACCGAGGAGCAGCTTGCCGTGTTGCGGAGACTCCAATGCGATGAGGCTCAAGGCTATCTGATCGGTCGGCCCTTGGGAGCAGAGGAATTCATAGACCTGCTGGGTGAGATGGGAAGCGATAAAAGGGTTGCCAGTCCCTCTGGTGATTGGCATGATCAGGCCGCTTGAGGCCGCTCTGTTGGCGTACTGATGCTCTATCGCGTTTGGTTTATCTCCCGTCCGCGAGCTTCAGTCATCGCTTGCGGTATCCTGCTCACTCCGGCTCGGTGTGCGTCAGCGTAAGCATGCCGGTGCTTTCCTGGTAGCAAGTGGACTCAAGCTTTGCTGCCTTGCGTAGGCAGACACATGAGCGACAACCATCCCTTATCCGACGTTGGTGCCTGCGTCTTTGACGCCTACGGTACCCTTCTCGACGTACATTCGGCGGTGCGTCGGTATGCCGAGCGGGTGGGGCCGCGCCATGCTGAGCTGTCGACAGAATGGCGTCGACGCCAGCTGGAGTACACCTGGCTGCACAGTCTGATGCAGGAGCATCGCGACTTTGAAGTACTCACTCAAGAGGCTCTCAGCGTGTCACTTGCGGCGCTGGGAATCGACCAGGTGATAGCTGCTGATCTGATGCTCGCTTATCGTGAGTTGAAAGCCTTTCCCGAGGTTGTTGACGTGCTCACTGTGCTGGGCGAGGCAGGTATGCAGAGAGCTATCCTTAGCAATGGCACGCCATCCATGCTGGCAGACGGAGTTCGTGCTGCTGGAATTTCTGGCGTTGTCGATCAACTACTATCGGTAGAGTCTGTCGGTATTTACAAGCCTGACCCTAGTGTGTATCAGTTGGCGGTGGACAGCCTTGGAGTACCAGCAGACCGAATAGTGTTTATGTCATCCAACGCTTGGGATGCAGCTGGCGCCGCTCATTTCGGGTTTCGTGTTGTCTGGGTCAATCGCTACGCACAGGTTCCGGAGGTTTTGCCCGGCAAGCCCTCGCGCACTCTGGCATCGCTCAAGACTCTGCCCGCTCTGCTGGGAATCTGTTAGGTATCTGGTAGCAGCAGCGCATACGGCGACAGGAAAGTCGCTAGAATCCCTCTCACGGTCGATTCTTAAAACATCTGGTGACAATTTACGTCTTCGGCTCCATCAACCTGGACAAGGTCTACAGGGTCTCGCATCTGGTTCAACCTGGCGAGACCTTGTCGAGCAACGGACTACACACGGTGCTCGGTGGCAAGGGCGCCAATCAGTCTGTGGCGCTTGCCCGTGCAGGAGCCAGGGTCGCGCATGTGGGTCGTATCGGCCGTGACGATTCTGCCTGGCTACAGACCCTCGTCGATGCCGGTGTCAACGTAGAGCGGGTGGAGGCTGTCGATACAGTCAGTGGCCATGCGATCATTCAAGTGGACGATAAGGGCGAGAATGCGATCGTTCTCCATGGTGGAGCCAATCGAGGCTTTGATCGAGCGGCGCTTGAGGTCTTGCTTGATGCATTGCAGCCCGGAGATTGGTTGTTGATGCAAAACGAGTGTGATGGTCTTGCCGAGGCTGTCAGCATCGCGCAGCACCGTAAGGTGCGAGTAGCCTTCAATCCGGCGCCGATGGACGCGGGTGTCCGTGTGCTGCCGCTGCGCACTATGGATCTGCTGGTGGTCAATGAGATTGAAGCAGCCATGCTGCTCGAACTCGATGCGGGCACGCCCACAGCGGACCTCCTTGAGGCTCTGCGCAGCACCTTGCCCGGTGTCATGCGGGTACTCACACTGGGCGCAAGTGGTGCCTGCCTGTTCGAGGCAGATTCAAACGTGATGCACGAATGCAGTGCTCCCGTGGTTGATGTCGTGGATACCACTGGCGCCGGAGATACCTTTGTTGGCTACTTATTGGCGGCACTGGTAGCAGACGACTCTCCCGAGCTGGCGTTGCGACGCGCTGTTATGGCCGGTGCCTTGGCCGTGACTTGCGCAGGTGCCACACCGTCGATTCCCATGGCGTCTGCTGTCGAGGCCGCCATGAACACCGGGGCAATCGCATGATCCCGATGATCATCGACACTGATCCTGGTGTTGATGACGCCATGGCTATTGCCTATGCGCTGTCACATCCGGATATCGAGCTGCTCGCTCTGACCACGGTGTTTGGAAACACCCATCTGGACGGAACAACGCGTAACGCCCGCTGGCTACTTGAGCAGTTTGGAGCTACAAAGGTCGATGTTGCCCGCGGAGCAGGGGTGCCCCTGATTCAGGCTGCTCGCCCGCACGCTGAGTTTGTGCACGGCGCAGATGGTATTGGCAATATCTACCCCGCCGGTCCAACCAGGCATGCCGATCTGCACTTTGAGTCGGCGGCTGAGTACATCATTGCCGCTGCCCGTGCGCGGCCAGGGGAAATAACGCTTGTGGCTGTGGGTCCCCTGACCAATATCGCTGCGGCGTTAGCGCTCGAGCCTGCCTTGCCTGCTTTGTTGCAGTCCTTGGTCATCATGGGCGGAACGCTGGACGAGCCCGGAAACGTCACCCCGGCTGCCGAGGCCAATTTTTTCAATGATCCTCACGCGGCCGATGTCGTGTTGGGCGTCGATTGGCCGGTACGTATCGTCGGTTTGGACGTGACTCACCGCATCATGATTACCGATAGCGATCTCGATCGTATTGGCAACGCGGGTACACGATCAGGGCGGCTGATTCGTGACGTCAGCCGCCACTACGTTGACTTCTACACTACGAGCGGTGCTGCGCGCGGACTAGGTTCAGAGCCTTGCTGCGCAATGCACGATGCGGCGGCAATTGCCTGTGTCGTCATGCCTGATGCCTTTGACTACACCACCGGGCCTGCGCGAGTCGTTCCGGATGGTATGGCGTCCGGGCAGCTACTGATGGACAGAAAACGCTACGCTTACGCAACCTCCTGGTGGGAGGATCGGCCGGCGACCTCGGTGTGCACGGCTGTGGATGCAGAACGTGTCAGGGCAGACTTCTTGTCCCGGCTTGTCAACGGAGACATTTTGGCGTGAGTAAATTTCAGTCCAGCAGGACGTTGCACCTGGTTTGCGTGCTTGTTGCAGGTGTGCTGGCAACTGGCTGTGATTGGGTGGACAGCGCCGGCGGAGGCTCTAGCGGCACAGGAACGCAATTCACGTTGGATGGCATCGCGCTTGGTGCCGCTGTAGAGCTTGCGGAGCAGACAACGCCGCGAGTTGTTGTTGCGAGCCAGTCACAGGCGCTTGACCAAGTATTCCGGTTCGACGAGACCCCGTCTATTGAAGGCGTTCTTGATGCCTGTCTGGCGCTGGATGGTTTTGATGCAGATCGTGCCGTAGACACCTTGAGCGACGCCTGTAGCGATACGGAAGATGAATGTCGCCTGCTTGCCGAACCTGATGTCACCAACACGAGTCAGTTGGCGTTCACGTTGGACGTCCCAACGCTCAGAGCGCCTGTCGGCCGGCGGCACGCCATACGGACAGGACGCGAGGTCATCGCCGATGATGGCTCGGTCAATTTCATCGAAGAGTCTCGTCGTGACATCGATTTCTGTCTGATGTCCATCAACGAGGCGCCCAAGCCCGGCGACGATCTTTATGTGTTAGTCGAGGGTGAGGTGCTTGACGTAAGCGCGGCTGAGGGTGTTCTTCGCAATGACGATGACGATGACGATGTGGGCAATGAACCACTGCGCGTAAGCACCACTCCGGTAACACTGCCCAGTGAGGCGGAATTTTTCGAGCTACGCGAAGATGGCTCCTTTACCTATGAGTTTGCGCGCACCGGGATTCGGGTTGATGTGTTGGACCGTTTTGAATATCAAGTGAGCGACGGATTGCATTCACCTGTTGGCGAGGTCACGGTGCGTATTGTTGCCGGTAATCAGGCTCCGGTGCTGGTGCAAAGCCCCGATGAACTTGTCGCGACAGTCGGGGAAGCTTTCGAGGAAGATGTGTCTGTCTTTTTCGAGGATCCTGAGGGCCTGGACCTTGAGTTCAGCTTCGTCGAGGAATTGCCCGACGATGGCGATCTTCAGCTAACTCCTGAGGGTGTGTTCTCTGGTACTCCTGGTGCTGATGATGAAGGAACTTATGTGCTGACACTGGTCGCTGATGATGGTGTCAGCACAACCGAGGTTCTCGTGATGCTGTTGATCGACGACGATGAGGACAACTCGCCGCCGGAGTTCGTGCCGGGTACTGTCTTCAATCAAAGGATCGATCTCGGTGAGCCGATCGAGGACGTCATGCCCGAGTTCATCGACCCTGACGGTGATGAGCTCACTTTCAGGAACGCGCGCACAGCGTTGCCCGACGGGGTGGAGCTCGATCCTGAGACAGGTGTCGTCAGCGGGGAGCCCACGGAGACCGGGTTCACCCGGTTTATAGTGATCGAGGCCAGCGACCCTGACGGCGAATCCGTGGAGTCGAGCGTTTTCTCCATCCGGGTAGACTGATTATGCTCATGCACACGCTGGGGTGCCTGTCCACGAAGAGCCCTGCGCTGACAATCGTGGAAGTCTGATGGGCGACAGTGACAGCAGACCGTACCTGTTTGTAAAGCATACTGAGGGGTGGAACGTCGATCGCTGTACTCAATGGATGCAGGCGGCTGACCTTCCTGTTGAGTTCTGTTACCCCACCAGTGGTGATGCTTTCCCGGATCCGGTAGCGTACGCGGGAGTGATCGTGTTCGGTGGACGCTGGGTAGTCAGTGACGGTGCTGCCGAAGCCTGGATTGTGCAGGAGCAGAGATTCATCGAGCACTGCTTGAAGGTGGATACGCCTTTTTTCGGTATTTGTCTGGGCGCACAAATGTTGGCTCATGTTCTGGGAGCGCGCGTGTCAAAGCACCCTGAAGGCCATCGAGAAGTCGGTTTTCATCCAGTGTTGCCGACTCCTGATGGTGGTGGCTTTATCGATCGTGAATTGTCTGTGATGCAATGGCATCACGAGGGTTTTGAGTTGCCAGGCGGTGCGAAGTGTTTGGCAACCACTACGGGCGGCGAAGATGCGGCCTTCCCCAATCAGGCCTTCAGCATCAACGCCTCTACTGTGGGTGTGCAATTTCATCCCGAGGTTAATCCTCAGGTACTGGATATCTGGCATGAACGCAATCGCGCGCGCAAACCAGATGACCTGACAGAGGCTGAGCGCGCCGCACAAAAGGCTGATGCCGTGCTTCACGATGACAACATAACGGCCTGGCTGGGAGATTTCTTGCAGGGCTGGACCGGCCGCGCCCAGCGCACTGAAAAGCGTACAGACGAGAAAACATGAGAGTTCCCTTTTTCATTGTTTCCAGTGGTGTTGTGCTAGCTATCGTGCTGCTCGCACGGGTCTGGTATCCGATCCTGTGGGGGCTCGTCCTGGTAGTGCCTTTGATTGCAGTTGGGGTGTTCGATCTGATGCAGTCCAAGCACTCGATTCGGCGGAATTTTCCACTCGTCGGGCGAGGGCGATGGGCAATGGAGGCGGTTCGCCCGTTTGTGCGTCAGTACTTCATGGAGTCAGAGACCGACGGTGCCCCTGTGCCTCGGATATTTCGCTCGGTGGTCTATCAACGGTCAAAGGGCGCCAACGACACTGTGCCGTTCGGTACCAAGTTCGATACCTATCGAGATGGCTATGAGTGGATCGCGCACTCCATGGCCGCTGTGGACGTACACGGTGTCGAGTCGAAGCCTGTGGTTACTATCGGTGGGCCCGCGTGCACGCAGCCCTACGATGCGAGTCTGTTGAATGTCAGCGCGATGAGTTTTGGCTCTTTGTCAGCCAATGCAATCAAAGCCCTCAATTCCGGTGCCCACAAGGGCGGTTTTGCTCATAACACTGGCGAGGGTGGTCTTTCCAGGCACCATCTTGAGCACGGCGGCGATCTGATCTGGCAGATCGGTACCGGCTACTTCGGTTGCAGAAGTCAAGATGGCGGCTTTGACGCGGAGAAGTTTCGCAAAAATGTGGCTCGTGAGACCGTGCGCATGATCGAGATCAAACTCTCTCAAGGCGCCAAGCCAGGGCACGGAGGGATACTGCCGGCCATCAAGAACACGCCCGAGATCGCAGAAGCGCGAGACGTGAAGCCGGGCACGCTTGTGGCTTCGCCTCCAGCACACACCGCTTTTTCAACGCCGCGCGAGCTGCTGCACTTTGTGCAACAACTGCGTGAGCTGTCTGATGGTAAGCCAGTAGGGTTCAAGCTGTGCGTTGGACAAGAAAGCGAAGTCGTCGCTATCTGCAAGGCTATGGTGGAAACTGGTATCAAGCCTGATTTCATCACTGTTGACGGAGGCGAAGGAGGCACCGGAGCTGCACCGCTGGAATTCAGCAATTCGGTGGGAATGCCCCTGCGCGACGGACTCGCGTTTGTGTGTGATTGCCTTTCAGGCTTTGGACTGAAGACCGATGTGCGTGTCATCGCCGTTGGCAAGATCTTTACCGCGTTTCACATGGTCAAGAATCTCGCGCTCGGGGCCGATCTTTGTTACTCGGCGCGCGGCTTCATGTTGTCACTCGGGTGTGTGCAGTCCCTGATCTGCAATACCAATCATTGCCCAACGGGTGTCGCAACACAGAACCCGTCACTGGCTGCCGGTCTGGTTGTTACCGACAAGTCGGAGCGAGTGGCTCGCTATCACGGTGAAACGCTTGAAAGACTGGGTGAGATCATTGCTGCCGCCGGTCTCTCATCGGCACAAGAGCTCAATCGCACGCATGTTTATCGGCGTATCAATCAGCACCACTACAGTCGCTACGACGAGCTGTTTCCTTATGCCGAAGTTGGCTCCTTGAATACTGCGCCGTACCCCAAGCGTTTCGAGCGTGCCATGGCTGAATCCAGTGCCGATACCTTTCGACCAGTGAATTACATTGCACGTCATGCTGACGGTCTCTCCGAGCTCGACGTTAGTGCCAGTGCCTGAGTCTTGTGGCCAACTATGCACCGTGGCTCTCGACAGTGCGGGCTTTGATGCGCTGAATAGCTTGGGTGGGCATGACAGGCGTTGTTGACGGCCCGCTCGGGTACGTCTTCGTTTATCTGGCTGTCGCCATACTGGCCGTACCTGCTGCCAAACGGTTTGGCTTTGGTGGTGTTATCGGGTACTTGCTCGCTGGTGTGGTCATCGGCCCATGGGGTTTGGCGTTGGTGCGCGATGCGGGGCACATCAGCGATTTCTCGCAAGTGATGACGCTATTGCTCTTGTTCGCCATTGCGCTGCGCTCAACACCGGCGCGCGTTACGCGCTTGATAGATGGCTCGGTGGTACTGGGGCTTGGCAGTCTTGCAACAATCACAGCTCTTTTGTACCTGATAGCTCTGGCCATAGGCTTGAGCTGGAATCACGCATTGATCTGTGCTTTGGCACTTGCGCTCGCATCAGATGGCTTGGCCAGTGAGGCTTTGCGCCTGCGTTATCCAACAGGCTCTTCCTTGAGCGATACCGGCCGCCAACTGCTGCTCACACAGCAATTGCTGCTGGTGCCGCTGGTACTGCTGTTGCCAACCCTCGGCTTTCAGCGCGCTATTACCGAAGGTAGTGCATGGCCCGGCGTGTTTATAGGGGCCGTTGCTATTACCTTGCTGCTTATGTTCGGCAAGGTGATCATTGGTCATGCTTTTCGTTTTGCGGTAGGTGTGGGCGTTGAGGAGCTATTCGCAGCGCTTGCACTGATGATCATTGTTGGTGTTTTACTGATGTTTCGAGCGCTGGGACTTCCGCTTGAGCTCGGTGCCTTGGCGGCAGGTTTTCTGCTGGCTCGATCCGAATATGGCTCGGCCATCAATATCGCTTTGCGGCCCTTTCGTGGGCTGATTGCAGGGTTGTTCTTTGTCTCCTTCGGGATGCAGATCGATTTTGGTACGTTCCTGCGTAAGCCTGCTGAAGTGCTGATGTTGGTCGTTATGCTCGTGTTCATCAAGGTATGGGTGCTGCGTACCTGGCTGCGCTGGTCCAAGGTGCCGCGGCGTCAGCGCGTGTGGCTTGCTGCCTTGTTGGCACAAGGCGGAGAGCTTGCATTTGTGGTCATCGCTCTGGCCGTCGGCTACGACGCTATCCCAGACAAGCTTGCAACAGAGTTGGTTCTCGTTGCAGCTCTTTCAATGTTGTCGACTCCTTTGCTGCTGATGTACGTGGACAAGCGCGATCAGGATAGTGCAGCTGGCCAGATCGAAGCCGGCAAGACAGCAGCTCCTGGCGCGGATACCCAGATCATCATTGCAGGTTATGGTCGAGTAGGTAGCGTTGTAGCTCGTCTGTTGTCGGACAATGGGGTCAAAGTTGTGATAATTGACAACAACCCTGACCGCTTTGATGAGTTCAGGCGCGAGAACTTCACGGGGTTTTATGGTGACGCTCTGCGCCCGGATTTACTTGCGGCGGCTGGCGCAGGACGCGCGGTAACTCTGGTGGTCGCAATTGACCATGCCGAGCGGGCTACAGAGCTTGTCTCCCGGGTCAGGCGGGAATACCCGCACTTGAGCATTGTGGCGCGAGCCCAGGACAAAGGTAATCGCCAGCGACTGCTGCAGGCCGGGGCGGACCGCGCGCATTGTGAAACCTTTGAATCTGCTCTGCTAATGGGCGAAGATGCCTTGGACACAGTCGGCACAGGGCTACTGGAAGCTCAGGCGATGACCGAGGTATTTCGAGATCGGGATGAATCCAGTGCCTGATCCAGCAATCACTGGTCCAGCAAACAATCAAGAATCGGTATGAAAGGTAAGGATGTCGAATCCCTGACCAAGCTGCTCAAGCAGCATGAGGTCGGACTCTCGGCCGTCAAGGCAAATCGCCTGTTGATGAGCATGGGTATGCTTGAGGAGGCCACGCGCGAGAGTTCGACGCGGCCGGGCGTTACAAAGACCTATAAGCGGCTGACCGAGGCAGGTCTGGATTTTGGGGTGAACGAGGAAAACCCCCAAAGCCCGGACCAGACAACCCCGTACTATTACAAGGACAGCTTCGCCGAGCTCGGGCAACGTTTGCTCACGGCAGCGGCTTCTGAAGACTGAAGCGGTCCCACCGGTAGCGTGTACCGGACCACGTGCCGGGTGCATGCCGGGTGCATGCCGGGTGCATGATATCCTCAGGCCTGATTCTGGCAATTTTCTCTTGGAGACCCTGAAATGACATTCTCACGTACCGGCCTTGTTGCCGGGATACTGTTGGGCTTTGGAAGTGCAGCCTCCGCCGCTGATATTGCCCCTGCTGTCGTTTTTGATATGGGCGGCAAATTTGACAAGTCGTTCAACCAGGGTGTCTACGAAGGCGTCGAGCGCTTCAAGGAAGAAACCGGTATCGAGTACCGCGAATTTGAAGTCACCAACGAAACTCAGCGCGAGCAGGCCCTGCGTCGCTTTGCACAACGTGGTGCCAATCCGATCCTTGGAATCGGTTTCGCACAGGCCGGTCCGCTAGAGGCCGTGGCCAAGGATTTCCCGGACATCAGTTTCACTATTGTCGATGGCGTCGTTGATCTGCCCAATGTGCAGTCCATTGTATTCAAGGAACACGAAGGCTCGTTTCTGGTGGGTGTGCTCGCTGCCATGGCAGCGGAAGATGGCGCAGTTGGATTTGTTGGTGGTATGGACATCCCGCTCATCCGTCGCTTCGGCTGTGGCTATGAACAGGGCGCAAAGTTTGTGAATGCTGATATTGAAGTTGTGCAAAACATGACTGGCACGACACCTGCCGCCTGGAACGATCCAGGGCGCGGCAGTGAGCTTGCCAAGGGCCAGTTTGATCGAGGTGTTGACGTGGTCTATGCCGCAGCTGGTGGTACCGGAGTTGGTGTATATCAAGCAGCTGAAGACGGGGGGAAGCTTGCGATTGGTGTGGATTCAAACCAGAATTACCTGCACCCGGGCACCATGCTGACCTCCATGCTCAAGCGTGTTGATGTTGCCGCCTACGAGACGTACAAATCGGCGATGGAGGGAACCTGGGAGCCGGGTATCAAGGTGCTCGGTTTAGCCGAAGAAGGTGTTGGCTGGGCGCTCGATGAGCACAACGAGTCGCTGATCACTGATGAGATGAAGGCTGCCGTTGAAGATGCTGCCGCAAAGATCGTCGACGGTGAGCTTGCAGTTCACGACTACACAACCGACAACGCCTGCACTTACTAGTGCCGTGCCCTCGGCTGCCGGCAACTACGCCAGCAGCCGAGGAGTTTGGGCATCACTGATATACATTGGCGTGAGTGCAGCGGCAGCCGGCGTATCCAAGGGTGCATCTACGATATTTCAGGAATCAGGCGTGCTGAACACGTGACTGAGTACGCACTTGAGCTGCGAGGTATCACCAAGCGATTTGGTGCAGTTGTCGCCAATCGTGATATCGACCTGGCTGTTCGGCGCGGATGTATCCACGGTATCGTTGGTGAAAACGGTGCCGGCAAGTCCACATTGATGAGCATCCTTTACGGCTTTTACCAAGCCGATGAGGGAGACATATTCATCCGCGGCGCGCCCGCAAACATTCATGGCTCGCAGGATGCCATCGCCGCTGGTATCGGCATGGTGCATCAGCACTTCATGCTCGTTGACACATTCAGCGTCCTCGAGAATGTCGTTCTCGGCGCAGAGACCCGCAGGCTGCTTGAGCCCAACACACGCAATGCTCGCGCAGAGCTTGCTCGCCTGGCCGAAGAGTATGGCCTCGCGATCGACGTTGATGCGATAACGGGACAGCTCCCCGTGGGTGAACAACAGCGCGTCGAGATTCTCAAGGCCCTGTATCGGCACGCCGACATCCTTATCCTGGACGAGCCGACCGGCGTGCTGACCCCGCAAGAAGCTGACCAGTTGTTCCGGGTATTGCGCTCGCTCAAGGAGCGCGGTGTCACAGTGATTCTGATTACCCATAAACTGCGTGAGATCATTGATGTCACGGACGATGTGTCGGTACTGCGTCTTGGTCAGATGGTTGCGCATCGCCACACCTCGGAGACCAGCATGCAGGAGCTTGCAGAGCTCATGGTCGGTCGCTCACTGGTAGAGACGGATTACAGCAGACGGGAGGCACTGAATGCAGATGCCCCCGTTGCCATCGATGTGCACGATCTGGCGTTGCAAACCGCCAGCGGTGCCATGCGACTCGACGGCGTTGATCTGCAGGTGCGACGAGGCGAAATCCTCGGGGTAGCCGGCGTGGCCGGCAACGGGCAAAGTGCGCTACTCGAGGTCCTTTCGGGCATGGTTGCGCCGACCGCAGGGCGATTTGTAATCAACGGGCGCGAAGCAAAACCGGATGACATGCCTGATCCTTCCGAGATGCGCGCGCTTCGTATCAATCACGTACCGGAGGATCGACTGAAACTCGGCTTGATCAAGGCATTCACCGCGGCCGAATCGTCACTGCTGGGGTACCAGCGAGCAGAAAAATTTAACTGGCGTGGTTTTTTGCGACTCGATGTCATCAAGGACCTGTGCGAGTCCCTGATGCAGGGGTTTGATGTCCGTCCCGTCAATCCCAAGCTGCGTTCGGCCTCGTTTTCTGGTGGAAACCAACAAAAGCTCATATTGGCTCGCGAGTTGGACAAGGAGCCTGATGTATTGCTGGTCGGGCAACCTACGCGCGGCGTCGACATCGGTGCTATTGAGCTGATACACGAGCGGCTTGTGGCCATGCGGGATGCCGGCTGCGCGATATTGCTGGTATCCGTTGAGCTTGACGAGATCATGGCCTTGGCTGATCGTATCGTCGTGATGTACGAGGGGAAAATCGTTGGCGAGGTGGCCAAAGCAGATGCTGACAAGGCTACCCTGGGACTGATGATGGCCAATGCGCACAACATCGCACAGCCTGTGCGCTCATGAGTATCAACACTGCCAGCGTACCTCTGCCTGGATGGATAGAAGTCCTTGTCATCCCGGTGCTCAATGTGCTCATGGCCTTGTTTTTCGCTGGTCTGATCATGCTGGCCATCGGTGTCGATCCGATCGAGGCTCTGGGATTGATGATTCGTGGTGCGCTGGGTGATGACTATTCGCTTGGATACACGCTTTACTACACGACCAATTTCATTTTTACAGGCCTCGCCGTTGCCGTTGCCTTTCACGCCAGCCTGTTCAACATTGGCGGAGAAGGGCAAGCCTATATCGGTGGGCTTGGCGTAGCAGTCGTATTTCTTCTGCTGGATCGCTACCTGCCGGCGATTTTATTGGTGCCGATCGGTATCGCTGCCGCTGGACTGTTTGGTGCCGCCTGGGCGTTTATTCCAGCCTGGCTACAAGCGTACCGAGGCAGTCATATCGTGATCACGACGATCATGTTCAATTTCATTGCTGCCTCCCTGATGGTGTATCTGCTGGTCAATGTGCTGATACAACCCGGTCAAATGTCGCCGGAGTCACGCCAGTTTGATCCTTCGGGCTGGATGCCTTCGATGAAGATGGCGTTAGCCCCCTTCGGTATCGATCTGGTCAATACGCCACTCAATTTGTCGCTGGTCGTTGCGCTGATCTGTTGTGTGCTGGTTTGGCTCTACATCTGGCGTACCCGTTGGGGCTACGAGCTACGCACCGCTGGCTTCTCGGAGCCTGCTGCGCGTTATGCCGGTATTCGACCGCGCGGTGTGATCATCAGTGCCATGTGTCTGTCCGGTGCGCTGGCAGGCTTCGTTGCTGTCAATGAGATCATGGGAGTACATCATCGCTTGCTACTCAACTTCCCCGCAGGCTATGGATTCACTGGTATCGCGGTTGCTCTCATGGGGCGCAATCATCCGGTCGGGATTGTCATGGCTAGCCTCTTGTTCGGCGTGCTCTATCAGGGCGGAGCAGAGCTCGCCTTCGAAATCCCGACCATCACCCGTGAAATGGTGGTAGCCATACAAGGCTTGATCATCCTGTTCTGCGGGGCGCTTGCGCTCATGCTGCGTCCTTGGGTGGTGCGGGTCTACCTTGTTATTCGTCCGGTGGGTTCGCTTGAGCGGGAAGCCGCCTGATGGATGCCTTGTCGAGTTGGTTCGCGATACTTGATGCCACCCTGCGCGTGTCAACGCCATTGATTCTTGCGGCCATGGCAGGTTTGTTCAGTGAACGCTCGGGCATCATTGATATCAGCCTTGAGGGCAAGATGTTGGCTGCTGCTTTTGCTGCCGGCGCCATGGCGGCTGTCAGCGGCAGCGCCTGGTTCGCCCTGGGTGCAGGTATTGTTGTGAGCGTCATGTTGGCTTTGTTGCACGGCTTCGCCTGTATTACGCATCGCGGTAACCAGGTGGTCTCGGGTCTTGCCATCAATATTCTCGCCTCGGGGCTAACGGTGGTTCTCGGTATCGCCTGGTTCAGGCGAGGCGGGCAAACACCCACCTTATCCGGCGATGCGCGCTTTCGTCCGCTTGAGCTACCCTTTGCGGATGCGCTCTCTGGTACCCCAATCGTCGGGCCCTTCTACGCAGATGTGGTCAGCGGGCACAACGTACTGGTGTATACCGCCTTCGCTGTTGTTGCGCTCACTTCCTGGATTGTCTACAAAACCCGCTTTGGACTAAGGCTGCGGGCGGTCGGTGAAAATCCATTGGCCGTGGACACAGCCGGACTTTCGGTGTCAAGGTTGCGCTATGGGGCGGTCGCGATTTGTGGAGTGTTTGCCGGCATAGCGGGGACCTATCTCTCAACCGCACAGAACGCAAGCTTTGTGCGTGAGATGACTGCAGGGCAAGGCTATATCGCACTTGCTGCCGTGATCTTTGGCAAATGGCGACCACTACCTGCAATGCTTGCCTGTCTGATGTTTGGTTTTCTGGATGCGGTGGCGATTCGACTCCAGGGTGTTGAGTTGCCGTACATCGGTGAAGTGCCGGTTCAGGCTATTCAAGCCTTGCCGTATATCCTGACGGTAGTACTCCTTGCTGGGTTCATCGGCAAAGCGATTGCGCCCAAAGCCATTGGTGTACCCTTTGTGAAGGAGCGGTAGGTCAGGGCATCTCCTGGTTAACTCAGCAGTCACTCCACTGTGCGAGCGCCTGCACGGTGTGCCTGCTCACATTGGCCACCCATTCAAAGACTTGAGGACTTTTAATGTCTCAGTTCACTATCCTTGTTTTTGCCGCAAGCAACAGCACACAATCGATCAACAAGCGCTTTGCCATGCATGCAGCCAGCGTGTTGCAAGATGAGTTAAAGGCTCCTGTAGAGATTGAAGCCATCGATCTCAATGACTACGAGATGCCGATCTACAGCCCGCAGCGCGAAGGCTCGGACGGTGTCCCGCAACAGGCGCATACGTTTTTTGAAAAGATTGGCAATGCAGACGGGTTGATCATCGCGTTTGCAGAACACAACGGGTCATACACGGCTGCATTCAAGAACCTGTTTGACTGGGCAAGCCGCATCGAGATGAAGGTCTATCAAGGCAAACCTATGGTTTTGTTGGCCACATCACCGGGCCCAGGAGGCGGCCAAAACGTATTGAAGACCGCAGTCGAAGCCGTCCCACATTTTGGCGGCCACGTCAGCGGCAGTCTCAGTGTTGGCCCCTTTGAGAAAAAGTTTGATCAGAGCACAGATCGCTTGGTCACAGCAGATGACGCTTCGGCTCTACGCGACGCCTTGCAAGCCTTTCATGATGCGTTGGATCGCTGATAAAACGCGAGTCAAACCCTGAGCTGCACAAGCGGCACGGGTCTCATGAGGCCAGCCAAAGCCCTTATCCACGTATTATTCCCTAGTATCAGCCCCCGATAACGCTCTATACGTGTGTATTCGAGACGCTATTCCTTTAAATATCAATAACTTGGTGGGGTCGGACCCCACGGCCCAAAATCATGAGCAAGATCCTGTTGTCATTGCCTGTCGGCGAGAAAGTTGGCATTGCGTTTTCTGGTGGCCTGGACACGTCGGCAGCTATCGCCTGGATGCGCGAGCACGGCGCTGTGCCCTACGCCTACACAGCGGACCTCGGGCAGCCGGACGAGGACGACTTTGATGATGTTGCGCGGCGCGCCACGGGTTACGGCGCCGAGGCGGCGCGAACGGTTGATTGTCGTGAAGTGTTGGTCAATGAAGGGCTCGTTGCCATCCAGTGCGGCGCCTTTCATATTGAATCGGCCGGCAAGAAGTACTTCAATACGACACCGCTCGGTCGGGCTGTAACCGGCACCATCCTTGTGCGCGCCATGCAGGAGGATGATGTCAACATCTGGGGCGACGGCTCTACCTATAAAGGCAATGATATTGAGCGCTTCTATCGCTACGGCTTGATGGCTAATGCCAACTTGCGCATCTACAAGCCCTGGTTGGATCAGACCTTCGTGGATCAGCTCGGTGGTCGAGCTGAAATGAGTGAGTATCTTGTGGCCAAGGGGCATGAATATCGCGCCTCAAAAGAGAAAGCCTATTCGACCGACGCTAATATTCTGGGTGCGACCCATGAGGCCAAGGACCTCGAGTTCCTTGATCGCGGTCTGAACATCGTTGAGCCGATCATGGGTGTGAAGTTCTGGGACGCCTCGGTTGCCATCGAGCATGAGACGGTCACCATCGAGTACGAGGCGGGTATGCCAGTTGCCTTGAACGGAAAACGCTTTGATTCTGCCGTGGAGCTCTTTGCCGAGGCTAACGCAATCGGTGGGCGGCACGGGCTGGGCATGTGCGATCAGATTGAGAATCGCATCATTGAGGCCAAGAGTCGCGGCATTTATGAAGCGCCCGGCATGGCTTTGCTTCACATTGCCTACGAGCGCCTGCTCAATGGAATTCACAATGAAGATACTCTCGACAACTACCATGGTCTTGGCAGGCGTCTTGGCAAGTTGCTATATCAGGGCAGATGGTTTGATCCACAATGTCTGATGCTGCGTGATGCGCTGAAAACCTGGATAGGGCAGAGCGTATCTGGTGTGGTAGCACTGGAGTTGCGCCGAGGCGACGACTATTCAATCCTGAATACCGAAAGCGAGGCCTTGACCTACGCCCCCGAGAATCTTTCGATGGAAGTGGTGGAAGATGAAGCCTTTAGTCCGGTCGAGCGTGTGGGGCAGTTGTCATTGAGAAACCTTGATATCGAGGACTCTCGCAACAAGCTCGCGCGCTACGCCGCTACCGGTACATTGCCAGTCTCGGACAAGTTGCGACTACTCGTGGATGACGGTGCCAGCTGAGATTCAGGTACCTGGAGAACCGCTTGGCACACGGGAAGACTATCGCTCCTTACTCACAGGCGAGGTCCCGCTCATCGACGTGCGGGCACCGGTGGAGTTTGCCAGGGGTGCTTTTCCAGCGGCTGTCAATCTGCCCTTGCTGAGCGACGAAGAGCGTCGTCTGGTCGGAATCCGTTACAAGCAAGCCGGGCAGGAGGAGGCGATTCGGCTCGGTGCAGCTCTGCTCGACACTCCCGCACGCGCTGAGCGTGTGCAGGCCTGGAAGGCGTTTGCTCTGCAGCATCCGGGTGGTGCGCTGTGCTGCTTCCGAGGCGGACTGCGCTCCCGTATAGCGCAAGCCTGGTTAGCAGAGTCCGGTATTGAGTGGCCTCTGGTCTCGGGTGGCTACAAGGCCTTGCGTAGCTTTTCATTGGTCGCTCTCGAGAGACTGGCAACGCAAATGCCACTGGTTCTGGTTGGAGGCCGTACCGGCAGTGGCAAGACTGATCTGCTGGTACGTCTTGCGCGTCATGTTGACCTGGAAGGGCGTGCAAATCACCGAGGCTCAAGCTTTGGCGGTATGGCGAGTGATCAACCAACGCCTATTGAGTTCGAGAACCTTATTGTCATTGATTTCTTGCGCCTCGAAGATGCAGGTGGCTTGGCGCCTGTGTGGCTTGAAGATGAGGCTCGGCTCATTGGTCGGATCTGCTTGCCCGAGCCCTTGCGTGAGGCAATGTTACGCGCGCCTGCGGTGATTCTTGAAACACGCATGGATGAGCGCGTCGTTAACTGCACGCACGACTATGTCGTTGATCTATTGGCAAGGTATCAGTCGAAATTGGGTGATGAGCCGGGCTTTGAGGCTTTTGCATCACACCATCGACAGAGTCTCGATCGCATTCAAAAGCGCTTTGGTGGACAACGTCATACAAGTGCATTGGCACTACTGGATCAAGCCTTGTCAGTGCATAGGGATCATGCCGACACCACCGGTTACAGCGACTTTATCGAGTTGTTGCTGACCGAGTATTACGATCCAATGTACGACTATCAAATGAGATCGAAGGATCGGCAGACACTCGTGACGGGCGATGCCAAGACCTTGTTCGAATTTGCGCAGACCTACACAAGCGCGGCGACCCTGAATTTGCCTCAATCGACATGAACTCGGCGCCTGTCTCACGTGACCTTGTACTGGTTGGCGGTGGTCACAGTCATGCTCTGCTGATTCGCCGCTGGGCCATGGAGCCGCTGGCGGGCGTTCGCGTTACTTTGGTGTCCGACGGTGTGTTGACCCCTTATTCGGGCATGTTGCCGGGATTGCTGGCAGGTCATTACCGTGCTGATGAAGTGCATGTCGATTTGATGAGGCTGTGCGTGCTGGCAGGTGTGCGCTTTGTCAATGCACGCATGACAGCCATTGATCCGGTTGCACAAACCATCAGTATTTCCGGTCGTCCGGTAATGTACTTTGATTGCCTGTCACTGGATACCGGCTCTACTCCGGATTTGTCGGTCCCCGGAGCACGCGAATATTCCACTCCGGTCAAGCCGGTGAATACGTTCTACTCTCGCTGGCTAGGCATTCGCGATCGTATGTCACGTGCGGCTCCGGGTAAGCCGTTGGAGCTTGGTGTTGTTGGCTCTGGTGCCGGCGGCTTTGAGGTCGCTATGGCGATGCATCACGCACTGCGCGATGCATCTGCTCGAGTACATTGGTTTTTGCGTGGTGAGAGCCCGTTGTCAGGGCGGCCTGCAGCTGTGGCTCGCCGCGCATTGTCCGCAGCCAGCCGAGCGGGAGTCATGTTACATACAGGCTTTGATGTGGAGCGCGTTGCGCAAGGACCGTGTTTGTATTCCGCAGACGGACGCGAGGTCTCACTCGATGAGTTGCTCTGGTGCACTGGTGCGACCGGTCCTCAGTGGGTTATGGAATCTGGCTTGTCCTCTGACTCAAGAGGGTTTGTATTGACAGATGCCTACCTGCGCAGTGTCTCGCACCCGGTCGTGTTTGCAACGGGTGATATAGGCACTCAACGCGACACACCATCGCCCAAGGCCGGTGTATACGCTGTTCGTCAAGCGCCAGTGTTATTTGAAAACATCAGACGAAGTTTGCTGGGACAGCCATTGCGTGCTTACCGCCCGCAACGGGACTTTCTCAGTCTTATGGCAACAGGCCCGAAACATGCGATCGCGAGTCGTGGTCCCTTTGTGCTCACAGGTGAAATCATCTGGCATTGGAAAGATCGTATAGATCGCAAGTTCATGAACCGCATACACGATGTACCGCCGATGGCCCCGAATCCGGCCGGTGCCATCCTGCCAGATGCCTTGCGCGACCCATCTGATGTCAATTCACTTGCTAGTCAGCGTTGTCGCGGTTGCGGGGCGAAGGTTGCCAGTGCTGTACTGGATGAAAGTCTGTCTCGCTATGCCGCAGAACAGTCACAATCGGATGTGCTTGTCGGCTTGACCGAGGCGAGTGATGTGTCGGTGTTCGATCCGGGCCAATCGCTGGTGGTTCAGTCAGTGGATCAGCTCAGTGCGATTGTTGATGACCCTTGGGCTTTCGCGCGTATAGCGGTACGGCACGCCCTTGCCGATGTGCTCACAGTTGATGCCAGCCCACACAGTGCTCAGTTGACCCTGACATTACCTCCCGCATTACAGCGCGTCCAAAAGCGAGAGCTTGACGTGATCATGGAGAGTCTTGTCTCATGTTTGAATGAAGAGGGTATCGCCTTGTTGGGTGGGCATACTGCTGAGGGACCGGAGTTGCAAATAGGATTGTTGATCAACAGCCTGGCGAGTCGCAGCTCTATCGAGGATGGCGGGCCTGTCAAAGCTGGAGATCGCCTGGTGTTGACGCGTGGGCTCGGGACCGGAGTGCTATTTGCCGGTGCCATGCGTGGTCTTGCCAAAGGCGTTGATCTTGTCGCAGCCTTGCAGCTCATGCAAAGCTCACAGACACAGGTAGCCGCTGGGTTACGTGCTCATGGTGTTCGCAAAATGACCGATGTCACAGGTTTTGGATTGGCAGGTCACCTTGAGCGTTTGCTGGTGTCGACGGGCTGTCGCGCACGCATACAGTTGTCGTCGATTCCGCTACTCGATGGTGCTCTTGCTCTTGCCGAGAGTGGTGTGCAAAGCTCCCTTTATCAAGCTAATTCTTCTTTCCTGAGGCGTATGCTCATCCCGGATTCACTATCAGATGGATATCGGCGCTTGCTGTGTGATCCGCAGACTGCTGGAGGATTTCTGGCTGTCATGCCAGCTGACGTATGTGTTGATCTGCACATGGCGCTCGGCTCGGAGGTCAGTGTAGTGGGGGTACTTGAAGAGGCGGAAGAGGGCGCGGCACATGTTATTGAATGAACCTTGTGGCAACCTTTCGCGCTTGTGTCCGAAGAGTCGATGATGATTGATTTTGACCGTACGCGTATCGACGCGATGGACAAGCGCTACCGGGCCGCACTGATCAATTCCCTCACCGGATTCAAGAGCGCTAATCTGGTCGGTACTTCTGATGAACTGGGGCAGACAAATCTGGCACTGATCAGCTCCGCGATTCACGTGGGTTCAGCGCCTCCCTTGATCGGTCACCTGATGCGACCGCATACCGTTCCTCGACATACTCTTGAGAACATCCTGTCCACTGGTGAATACACGCTCAATGCGGTGAACCAGGTCATGGTAGAGCCGGCGCATGCCAGCTCCGCTCGGTTTTCCAGGGAGGTGTCTGAATTTGATGCGACCGGGTTGAGCGCACAGTTTGGCACTACACTGAGCGCTCCCTATGTGGCGGAGTCGCCGCTACAGGTCGGTTTGCGTCTGGTTGAGCATCACATGCTGCAGAGCAACGGCTGTGTGATGGTGATAGGTGAGATTGTCGAACTCAGATTGTCAGAGGATGTACGAGCTGATGACGGGCACCTTGATCTGGTGGCTCTGGATCTTGTAGCGATCTCGGGGCTGGACGAGTACCTGACGCCGAGCAGTCTCGGGCGTAGGTCTTATGCAAAGGCGCCACGCTCATAAGCCGCTTGCAGATTACGTTTGCTGTTTGCTCACTGGTGGCGCATCGTGAGAGTGAGCAAGGCGATCATCATTGACACGATCGCACCGGTAGTGAGAGTTACCCTCAAGCGGCCATACCACGCGGGTAGAGCAGCTACTTGCGACGCCTTCCAGTCACTTAGAAATTGTGCTGCCAAACCGGCAATTAAAGTGATTAGTCCGTAGACAGGTGGCAACAACAACGCGGCCCAGCCCAAAAGACTCGGTGTCACCGACGCGGCCAAGGGCGTAGTGCGTTCCAAAGCGACTCGGTCCTGCAACAGGGCACCCCAACGCACGCCACCGAGAAAACTCAGAATCACAGCGCCGTAGGTGAGCAAGGCAAATACCATTGCAGCCTGGGAGTCTGCGCTGCCGAACCAGAGAGCTATGGCTGTACCGATGAAAGGCAAGAGGCCTGCGAGGCCCAGCCACAGAGCGGGGGACGGAATACTGCTGTCGTTGCTAGCCACTTCGGTGGTCATGGCGTGTTCACTAATTTTGTGGCTGAGTCCGGTCGCGAGGTTCCACCAAGCGGCTTTGTAATGATCCTTGGGCAGCGATGCAGTGACATACTTCGGCTGTGACTCATGTAGCGGACTATGAAAAGATGTGCGCGGAGAGCGTGCAACACACGCCTGCCGTCGTTGATGAGGGATTGCCAGAAGACTACTACGTCCGGGCCTTTGTGCTGGTACTGGATAGCGTCATGGGCAATTATGCCGACTTGCTGACGCCGCAGGAATACGCCTGGATTGAATGCATCCACGGACTACCGGACCCGGCACGTCGATTATACGTCCGCCTGCTTCAGCGTCGTAGCCTGACCTTCCGTCTGAGCAAGCTGTCGTATGCAGACGTTGGTGACGTGTCGGATGCTGCGTCCTTGCTGGTCGATGCTCAGTTGGTATCTTTTGAGGCGCCACCAACGCTCGCGGAGTTGGCGAACGCCTATACACTCCCGGAGCTTGAGCGCTTGGTACCTGTCACTTGCCCCAAAGGTGCACGGCGTGCAGTCCGTATTGCCGCTCTGCTTGAGCGAAATAGTGCTGCTGATATCTGTACCTTGCGCAAGGCGGATCGTTGGCTGAGAGTCGCTGGGCATGAGGTCTTTGCGGTGTGCCGACTGTGCTTTTTTGGCAACTTGAGACAGGACATGTCTGAGTTTGTCACGACCGCACTTGGCACCCAGCGCTATGAGCCAGTGCCGTTGCATCGCAAAGGTCGCTACTTTCGTGATCGCGCTCAGCTGGATGCGCATTTGCGTTACTACGAGTGCTCGGCCTTGTTTGAAATGCTGCCAAGGCATAGCCAAGACTCACTGCAAGAGTTGATGGAGATGCTCCCGGAGCCTGTCGCTGACGATCAGCATCTGGTTCGGCGCCTTGATCGTTTGCACATCGAGATGGCCAAGTGCTTTGAGCGTCTTGGTAATCTCGTCAGTGCACGCGCCTTGTATTCTGTATGTTGCAGGCCACCAGCTCGGGAGCGCCTGGTGCGTTTGCTCGAACGCAGTGGGTTTGAGGATGAGAGCCAGTTGCTTCTGACGGCGATGGCAGAGGAGCCGATAGACGAGAGCGAGATCGATTTCGCCCGCCGTCGCCTCCAGTCATCATCAAAAACTGCAAAACCTTTCCGGCCGCGTCAGACAACCTTGGTGCTACCCGAGACTGACAAGTGTGTTGAGCGTGCTTGTGCTGAGTATTTCAATCGCGACGGGATATGTCACTGGGTCGAGAATCGGCTCTTCACAAGTCTGCTCGGGTTGTGGATTTGGGATATCGTCTATTTGCCTGTGCGCGGGGCGTTTTTCAATCCCTTTCAATCAGCGCCAGCCGATTTTCGTGAGCGTAGTTTTCGCACAGTACGTGAGCAGGAAATCACCGCGCGGTTTGCAGAACTGGATGAGCCGCACGCGCATGAGCGAATACTCGATCGCATGCGCTACACGCTCGCGAACTCTCGGGGAATCAGTAACCCTCTGGTCAGTTGGGATCTGGCCGCCTCGCAGCTTGTCGAGCTCGCAGTTGAGCGTATTCCGCTAACTGATTTACGTGCTGTTTTCGAGCGCATCCTCGACCACCCTTCAGAGCATTCATCCGGTTTGCCAGACCTAGTGTATTTTCCATCAGCAGGGCACTATGAATTGATCGAGGTCAAGGGTCCCGGTGATGCCTTGCAAGCCAACCAGCGACGCTGGTTTCGTTACTTTGACAAACACAACATCCCGGCGCGTGTGCTCAAAGTCAACTGGACCCAGCGCACACCGTCATGAGTTCGCACAGCGCAGCTGCCGTGGACCTGACTCTTGGTGTGCGCGACCTTGCAGAATTTTCTTGTCGAGAAGGTGATTTGGAACGTGGCCCGTCCGGTCCTACCGCGGAGCAAGGTCGCATGGCACACCAGCGTATGCAGCAGGGGCAGGTCGATCTTGTTGCAGAAGTTGCCTTGAAGCGATTGGTCGAAGTTGACGGAATGCAGGTAAAGCTAGCAGGACGCATTGATCTGGTCGATGTGCGTACGCCCCGACTGATAGAAATCAAAAGTACCTTGGTGCCGGTGCAGCGCCTCAGCGGAAGCAGGAGGGCACTTGATAGCGCACAGCTGTATCTCTATGCATGGCTATGGTTGAATCAGCAACCAGATCGTGATCCGGGTCAGGGATGTGATCAGATTGATTTCTGTTTTCCGTTACTGGAGTTGCATTACGTTAATCTACGCGATAACAGCATAGAGACGGTTGTTGTTGACGCTGGTCCTGAGTCGGTGACCGAGTTTGCTCTGCAAGCGCTGCGTATTCGAGTCGCCTACGAAAAGAGCTTGACGCGTCGGCGTGACTTATTGCGTACGAGTGCTTTTGATATGACGTTTCCACATGGGAAATTGAGGGCGGGGCAACGGACGTTGGCGGCGGCGACCTACCGCTGCCTGCGAGATGGCAAATCTCTTGTTGTCGAGGCTCCGACAGGAAGTGGCAAGTCACTTGGCACCTTGTTTCCTGCAGTCAAGGCGCTCGGTGAAGGTCACGTATCGCGTGTTGTCTGGTTGACGGCCAAGCGCTCTGGTCGTGAAGCCGCATGCAAAGCGTTATCAGATCTTGCTCGTGAGGGACTGCAGGCTGACGCTATAGTGCTACGTGCACGACGCGCCAGCTGCCCCTGTGAGAGTGGGCGCTCGCAGACGCAGGGATTGATCGATGAGCGCTCTCTGCAAGGCATATGCGAATGGACAGTCGGGTATCACGAACGCCTGCGCGAGCTACGCCAGATCTTGGCTGACGGGGACGCCTTGCTTCTCGATGCAGAGTGCATAGACAGGCTGGCTCGGGAGCACCGTTTGTGCCCGCACGCCTTGACGATGGATTTATTGGCTTGGGTGCCGATTGTCGTCTGTGACTACAACCACGTGTTCGATCCGATCTCGGCACACCCTGTGCTCGTTGAGCCCAATGAGATGCGTGCCTTACTGGTGGATGAGGCTCATAACTTACCGAGGCGCGCTCGGGCCATGCGCTCGGTTGTCATCTCCAGCTTGAATTGTCGTTTATCGGCTCAGCAAACACGCCAGCACTGGCCGGCATTGTCCCGCGCATTTGAATCGCTTGCGCGCGCCGTGTCGTCCCAGGCTCCAGTGGCACCGCTTCCGCATGTGTCGACGCCAAAAGCGTCAGTTGCGGAGGGCGATTGTGTTACTGACAGGGATGGCACGCCGGCTCGCGTACTCGACAATGTGCCTGTCAAGTTGACGCGTTCCCTGCAGCGCCTGGTAGATGTGCTTGCGGATCCCTCGGGTGAATCCGCTGATTCTGCATCTGGCCTGTCGCCATTTGCTCAGTTGTCCAATTCGGTTGCGCTATTCGCACTGGATGTACATCGGCTGGTTCAGATAGACACGCAGTGGATGGCGTCGCAAAGGTGTGTTGTAACGACGCATGGTGCAGATCGTCAACGCGATACTCGTGTGCAAGTCATTTGTCTCGATGCACGTGACGCAATAGGTCGAACGCTTGCGAGCACCCGAGCTTCTGTGTTGATGTCAGCCACCTTGTCTCCTTTGGCGCACTTTCGTGATTCATTCGGTCTCGAGCAACAGACGCCCTGTCTGAAAGTGGGTTCGCCGTTTGCGCGCTCACAGTCCTTGTGTCAGCTGATCGATTGGATTCCTGTGACCTGGGCACAACGGGACAGTTCTCTACCGGCATTGGTAGAGCTAATCAGTTCTGCTACCGCGACACACGAGGGGCACTATCTAGTGTTTCTTCCTTCCTTTGCGTATCTCGAAGCCACCTATCAGGCCTTCGTTGAGACTCATCCGGAACGGGAATGTTGGCGACAGCCACGCGGTGCAGAACCGCAAGCTCTAGAACAACTACTTGAGCGGCTGGAGCAAGGCGGCCAGTCTATCGGTTTCGTGATCACCGGCGGCTCGTTGGGTGAGGGCGTTGACTATCGTGGAGATCGCTTGATCGGAGCTATCGTGATCGGTGTGGGCTTGCCACCACCTGATATCGAACTCGATCTGGAAATAGCACACCATCGTGAGCAGGGACGAGATGGCTACGAAATAGCCTGTCGCTACCCGGGCTTTGTGCGAGTGCTGCAAAGCGCTGGACGAGTTGTCAGAACCGAACAGGATAAAGGTGTCGTGATCCTTGTAGATTCGCGCCTGAACGACAGTTTCTATCAGCAACTGTTGCCACAGAGCTGGGCGTTGGCAAGGCCTGAAAACACTCAAGAGCTTGTTGGCGAACTGACGGATTTCTGGAAGCGGCACATCGAGACCAAGGAGTATTCATCACCAGATCTCTATTCGCCACAACCGACAACACCCGCTTGATCAATGACCAAGCGGGTGTTGTCGAAGGCAGCTGCCACCTATGAGTTGTGAGTGGCAGTGACGGCAAATCAGCTCGTGCGCTTGCGGCGCACCGGAGCCTTCTTCACCGGAGCCTTCTTCGCTGGGGCCTTCTTCGCTGGGGCCTTCTTCGCTGGGGCCTTCTTCACCGGTGCCTTCTTCGCTGGGGCCTTCTTCGCTGGGGCCTTCTTCACCGGTGCCTTCTTCGCTGGGGCCTTCTTCACCGGTGCCTTCTTCACCGGTGCCTTCTTCGCTGGGGCCTTCTTCACCGGTGCCTTCTTCGCTGGGGCCTTCTTCACCGGAGTCTTCTTCACCGGTGCCTTCTTCACCGGTGCCTTCTTCGCTGGGGCCTTCTTCACCGGAGCCTTCTTGGCAGTGGTTTTCTTGGCTGGCGCTTTCTTTGCCGGAGCCTTTTTCACTGCTGGCTTACCGGCGGATTGTTTGGCCGCTGTCTTTGAGCTACTGGACTTTCGCTTAGCGGCGGCCTTTCCAGCGCTCGACTTTTTTGCAACTACGCGTGTCGATGTTGCTTTGCGGGCGGGTTTCTTCTTGACAATTGTTGATTTCATATTTGGCTATCTACCGAGGTACAGTTTTACGTTACCCAGCAAATAGCGTACGAAACCTCAAAAACTGAAGAATTTTCTTTCTATTGGTTACTTTCCAGTGAATTTGGCATGTCCAGCGGCCGCCACCGGGTTCGTGAGACGGAACCATCTCGGTAGAGGGAAACTTTCGGATAGGTTGATGATCCAACACAAATCATCGCATTCGAGTTTGTAACACTACTGAATGGCACTGGATCAAAGAACGGGAGATGTACTCAAACAATTTCTCTCATGGCATGGTCTTCTAGGTGTTAGCCTGTGGGGCTGTGCTCAGTGTCCGCAGCAGAGGAGGTGATGCGGTTTAGAAACTGTGTTTGTCCGAACAGCCAAGGAGATTTCCGGGATGTTAATCCTGAGTAGAAGAACCGATGAGTCAATTGTTATCGGGGATGAAGTAACTATCACGATCTTGAGCGTGAAGGGAAAGCAGGTCCGTATAGGGATCAATGCTCCGCCCGACGTCAGTGTTCATCGACAAGAAATTTATCAGCGGATACAGGACGACGATACATCCGGCGATGTCGATGATGGAGAGGGAGATCAGACCGACTAGAGCGGTTTTAGGGTTTAGGGCGCTGATGCGCGTTCTCTCTGGTCCGGAGCCAAGACGGCCCCGGACCCAACCCGAAACACCAACCGCGCTGAAGCCTACATAAGCGACGCGTAGAACAGGCCGACACTGGTTTCAGCCCCAACCCGGTACCCGGGTGTTTCGCTCCAGGCGACTCGAGATCGGCCTACCTGATGCTGGCCAGTCTGGCGAAGCGATACGAGAGCAGCATTGACAGGCACAAGTTAGCGCTCACTAAACCCTGTCAGGCGTACTCAGCCTCGCGCAGACCAGTCAGAGTTCATGTCGTTGCAGACCATCAAGCCCTTCTGCCGAGCGTGCAAGGCTGTCGCTTGTGACCACGCCGGTGCTGGCGTTTTGGGGCAAAAGCCAGGTTTCTCCGACTCGTTTGAGGTCATTTAGGCTGACATCCAGAATCTTTTGGCGAAATGCACGTCGACGTTCGGCCGTTCTGCCAAACAACTCAGCCTGCCAGGCTGTGCGCGCCTCCCCAGCCGGGGAGCCGGGTTTGTCAATGCTACTGATGATATTGAGCACCGCCTCATCAAGGTCTCGTCCATGGTGGGCGGTTGATACCAGCCAGTCGATCGAGGCATCAAAGTCTGCCAGTGTTTCTGTCAGCCGCGGATCGCGATAGGAGAAGAAGCGGAAAGACGCTGAATCCGGATCGTGTGAGGCTCCCCCACCATAGGCCCCGCCAGTCTCACGTATCGCGCGGTGCAAAAAGCCGTTACGCAGAAACGCGCCGAGCACAGTAAGGGCTGCAGCATCATCGTGGGCTGAGGGAACGGTTGGAAAGGCTTTTGCGCAAAAGTTGACTTCGGTGTTGGTCGTCCAGAGTTGCTGGCTCTGCTCACGTACTGGCTCCAACTGCATCGGCTGTGAGGCTGTCGACCCTTCTGACTCGGGTACCCGCGCCGCAAGACTTGCGACCAACGCATCGAGACGTTCGGCCTCGGCAACAGCCATGTATTGGCGCGGTGCATTCTGGATATGCTGGTTAAGCGTCGCGAGCTGCTCTGCCAACTGTGCAAGGTTTGCTGCGCCCTTGTCTGTATCGTCGAGAGACTCGTCAAGCTGTTTCAGCGCCTTTATACCGGCAAGGCCATTGAGCTGATGGCTCCAGCGGCTGGCCGGGCTCATACCGCTGGATGCTGCCATCATCGCCAAGGCATGCCCACTGCCGGTAACGCTCTGCTCACGGCCAGCTCGCATTTGCGCGACCAGTTCGCGTATGCGCTGGTGCTCATCGAACCGAACGCTGTCGATGGTTTCGAGCAGGATGTCATGCAGGGCATCGCTGTTGCGCACCAGAGCCTTGCCACGGAAGATGAGCTGTGCGGAAGTCTGCTGCTCGTCTGCCACGCTGCCACGGGTGAGTGTGTAGGCACCGATGCCCCCGGTGACCTCGGCTTGGCGAACCTGGGTCGCAGCGTAATCACGACCGCCTGATCCAAGCTCGGTAACCATGCTCGTGTAGAGCGGCATCAGTTGCAGTAAATCTGGCTCCATAGCGGGGAGCTCGATGGCTGCGTGGGCGTAGACGAGGCCGTTGGTGCCCTGCGAATAGACAATGCCCGGCGCACCTGAGATATCGCGTGGCTGCCCGGTCGGAATGTTCAGATCTGTCGGCACGTCCTCACGTGTGACTTTGGGCAGGATGTCCGGATCGTCCTCCTGTTGCTGCCGTTCTGCCAGGGCCGCGGCCATCGATACGATGCGTTGCGACTCCTCATCGTTCAGCGATGCCTTCATGCGGCCAAGGCGTGCGACCTCTGCGGCTTGACGGCGAGCACTGATGTTGGAGTCCGGACGTAGCGTAAGCGTGACTCTGTGGGGATTGTCAAGCAACAGTTCACGCACCAGGCGCGGAATGAAATCAGGGGACTCGGCATCGCGTCGCAATCGTTCGAGTGCCGGATCCAGATCGATAGCAGCAAAGGCGTCGCCTCGTTGCATCGCTGTTGAAAGGCCACTCAGGACGAGTTGCAGCCCAAACGGCATACCGTCACCGCGTATCTCTCGCTGACTCAGCTCGAGCTGGTGGAGTACGGCGTCGACCTGAGCTCGGTCAATTCCATCTGACGCAACCTTCTCGAGTACGCCATTGATCATCGCTTCGATCGCCTCGGTGTTCTCCCGCTCACTGCCCTCAAGACCACACACAAACACCATCTCGAGTGAACTGTCCTCAAGACCGCACAGGGGCGATGGCGAGGTACCAAGATCAGATTGCTCCAGAGCCTGCATGAGCGGGGACGCACTATTGTCGAGCAGCACGCTGGAGAGCAGATGGGCTCTTAGTCTTTCATCCAGGTCGATGCTGTTGCCAAGCAACCAACCGATCACCACATGGGTGCGGTCTGCGGTCTCTTCGTCCTGAACGGCATAGGCTTCCTCGACTCGCATCGGCGCATGGATACGGCGCGCAGGCGCCACAGCGACAGAGTGATCGAGCGCATCGAAGCGGCTTAGCACCAAGGTGTCGAATCGCTCCTGCAGCTCTTCAGCCGGGATGTTCCCGTAGGTCATGAAGACAGCGTTCGAGGGGTGGTAGTGCGTCTGGTAGAAATCGAGCAGGGCCTTGTGGTCCAGGTCCGGTATAGCCTCCGGATCACCGCCACTGTTGTGGTGATAGGTATTGTTCTGGAACAGGTGCTTGCTCAGCGTTTGCCACAAGAGGCTCGAGGGCGAGCTCATCGCGCCCTTCATTTCATTGAATACGACCCCTTTGAACACCAGATCGGTCGAGGGATCGTCAGGGGTCTCGAATTCGACCCGGTGGCCTTCCTGCATGAAATCGAGCTCGTGCAGACGCGAGAAGAAGACCGCATCCAGATAGACATCCAGCAGGTTGAAGTAGTCCTTGCGGTTCTGACTGGCAAAAGGGTAGGCGGTCCAGTCGCTCGACGTAAATGCGTTCATGAAGGTGTTGAGCGACCGGCGAATCATCATGAAGAAGGGGTCTCTCACCGGGTAGCGCTCGCTGCCACAGAGCACGGTGTGCTCAAGTATGTGGGCTACGCCGGTCGAATCTTCAGGAATGGTTCTGAGGCCAACCAAAAAAACGTTCTCGGGGTTGTCAGCCGCGAGGTGGAAATGCGGAGTGCCCGTGGACTTGTGACGAAATTCATGAAGATCGATGTCCAGCGACGCGATGTGCCCTGTTCTGAGGTGCTCGAATGCGCTGTGGGGTATCGCCTTGTTCATGTGTTCCGGTGGTTGCCGCTGGTGCAGAGGTGAAGAGTATATGAGTGTCGGCGCATCGGGGCACTGAGGGGCATGAACTACCGACAGGAGAACGCCAATGTCAAGACGAGAGTCTGGTGGCCGATACGCTGGATGTGGGAGAAAGGATTGTTGAGGCAATCAGGGGCTAGCCCTCCGTTTTGGTTGCTGTTGTCGTGGCTGGCACCGGATGCAACAGTGAAATTGGCTGGGAACGTGGCTCTGTGAAATTGCTTCTCATATTCATTGCGATGGGCGTGGCGGCCGCCGGAGCCATGCGCTCTTGGCACGAGCGCAACTTGTATATCGAGGCATCGCTGTTGAGCGAGGCGTTCAAGCTCACAGTAACGCCGAAACTGCGCATCGAGGACTACTACTCGGCAAAGGGATTCATGCCTTTTGACAACGCGGCTGTGGGTCTGCCTCCCGCGCAATCGCTGTACGGGGCGAACGTCAAGCGTGTTGCTGTTGGCGATGGTGGCAGTTTGGTGGTCGATTTTGACCCCGAGGGCGGTGATCGGACGATGGTGTTTACACCGACAGTCAATGCCGCCAATGGTCTGCTCAGCTGGCAGTGCTCCAGCGATTCCATCGATGCTGCAGTACTCGCGAAGCTCGAGCTGCGGTGCAGCCATGGCGACGCGCCTGGAGCAGTCGAACCGAAACAGGGCGCGGCCTTGTTGACCACTGACGATGTGCAAGCGCCTAGCCGGCGTGAGCCGGAGTCGAACCCACTGTCACCCAAAGCGCGTCAAGTTCAACTTGCCGCCCATTACGAGGGCCTACAGCGAGCCGCCAGGACCTGTCGTGTCAATCGGCTCGAGGCCCTTTTGGCGGCGGAGAATGACCTCGCTACTCCAGAGCTCGTCGACGGTACCTTGCTGGTGAGCCACGTTCAGCAGCCTCAATGCCGCGACACACTGATCAAGCATCTGGATACCAAATCAAGTTTTCTCAGCGCTCGCGATGCACGGTTTTCACACGTGGTTGCAGCTTGCGACCGAACGCAAGCGGAAGCGATGTTGAAGCGACATGCAGAGATTGGTCCCTTTCAACAGTCGGCAGGGTGGTCTCATTTTGATCGTGCGGTTGCTGTCGGGTGTACCGAAGTTGTTGCCTTGTTGGTACGTGAGTTAGGAGAGCAGGCCGAGTTGCCAAAAGACGTGCTCGTAACAGTCATCCAAGACACGCCGCCTTCAGCCCTTGTAGCCATGACAAGCACGCTCTTGCGTGCCGGTGCCGATGCGCAGTATCGGGACGCCAATGGTGAAACCGTGCTTGGTCTGGCCATTGGACTTGAGTACCCCGTTATCTCCAAGATGCTTCTGGATGCAGGTGCCGATATCAATGCGGTGACCGCTAACGGTTCAACCCCTTTGATCGCTGCTGCGAAAAAGGGTTACTCACATCTTGTGCAGCAGTTGGTTGTCGCCGGTGCCGACCTGGATCTGCAGGACCCGCTTGGTAGAACCGCACTGATAGCCGCGGTCGCCAGTAACCACTCGCGTGTGGCTGAGATACTGGTGCGTTCAGGCGCTGATGCCTCGCTACGCGATCAAAATGGTGTCGACGCTTTGCTTTTGGCTGACGGTAAGGATCGTCGCAAACTTCGCCAGATTCTTCTGTCTGCAAGGCCGGATATCTGAGCAGGTCGGGCTTCGCCCTCAGTCTAGAAACAAGGTTCCCATAAACGATGGATCGCGGGTGGTGAAGTCGACGTCCTCGCCGTCTGCATCACGCGCCGGGTGGGCCCAGCCCCACTTGCTATCACGTGGTCCGCCATTGTCGTCATCGTTCACTTGCAGCTCGAAGCCGAACGGTGCACCCGCGTCGATATTTGCGCTCGCCAGGTCTATGCGAAGTTCATAAATATCCTGTTCGAAGCGAGCGAAATTGATCCCCTCAGGTCCGGAACCGGGCCCTGTAGCAAATTGCAGATCCAGTCCTGTGCCGCTACTGAAGGGGCCAAATGTAAATCCAGCAACGTTGTTGTTGTTGGGAGCACGGGTTGTTTCGGGTTCCAGCAAAGGAATGATCACGTGGTAGTCATCATCGTCACCGTAGCTCGAGGCACGCCCATGGTCTCCATCCAGAAATACCTCGAGACCATCGTCCTGAAAGAACATTGGTCCGTCTCCGAAGCGTTGGCCACGGTCCTCGACCATGACTAGCACGTATAAGTACTGATTGTCGTGCATGGCGGCCCAGCGGCGCCAGGGCGTTCCATTCGCAGCTTCTGCGTCCAGGTCGATCATCAGGTTGTTGATGCCCAACGTCGCGCCATTGCCATCAACCTGCACCGCATTTTGCCACTCGCCAATGAACCTACCGCTTGCATCTGTGAGTACGTTTGCACCGTCAATGACCGGTGCATCCGCTTGCGCAATGCGGGGCACAAAGACGTCGACTGAAGTCTCCGCAGGCGTGTCCTCTTCAGGCGTGTCCTCTTCAGGCGTGTCCTCTTCAGGCGTGTCCTCTTCAGGCGTGTCCTCCGCAGGCGTGTCCTCCGCAGGCGTGTCCTCCGCAGGCGTGTCCTCCGCAGGCGTGTCCTCCGCAGGCGTGTCCTCCGCAGGCGTGTCCTCCGCAGGCGTGTCCTC
>CALAJN010000008.1 GCA_937922675.1 uncultured Granulosicoccaceae bacterium | reverse complement strand
GCTGCGGCTCATTTTTCCTGACACGCGCCAGCCATTGGTGGAATGGAATCTCGGCAACGATCGACCGCGCGTGTCACATTTTGCTGATTGGCGTCGCGCGGTGGGATGGGCGAGGCGTCGCCGCCACCTGCTCGGCAAACGATCCCACGCTGCCTTCCTGTTGACTCTCGCAAGCGCTAGTGCGGCAGACAGCGGTGAGAGGCAAGCATTCTTGCCATTGCTACGCGAAGCATTCAAGGAGGGGAGACCCAATGTCGCAGAGCTGCTTACGCATTTCGCGAATTTCGCTCTGTCGGGATCGACCAAACACGCGCTGGCGAGGATGGCTAATCGCTTGTACCAAACAAGAATGCGTCGGAAAAACACCTGAGGGTATAGGTCAATAGTCCGATTCGACGAGACGGTGTCACTGACGAGGTACAACCAGACGCATCGCAATACACGATGGCCTCTTCACCGAGCACTTTGATGGCGAAATCCACCGCATCACCTGGTGCGGGGAACAGCTGGGATATTCGCGTCGGTCGGGTCGTGGTTGTCGTCGTAGCCGCCCCAAGCCGTACATCAGGTGTCGTTGCTGGCCAGCCACGCTTAGATGTCTGCCAACGCGCCGAGTGCATCCGGCACCCGGTCGTAAGCTCACTCGTACTTTGATAGCCTGCAGAGAATATTCATCGCAAGGATGCAATCATGGTGCAGTTGTCAGCTGGCATGGATGCCAGCGTGTAATCCCCCCAAAAAAGCCACTGGACTGAAAAGTAGAGAAATCTCAGAATGACCCAAGGAGGTTTCAATGCGCAAGTCCCGGTACACAGATTGCCAGATCCTGGCGATTCTCAAACAGAACCAAGACGGCGCCAAGGTGCCCGATCTGTGTCGTGATCACGGCATGAGCGCAGCAGACCTATTGAATGAACGTGTGCTCCCCTTCTACGAAAAACACGCGCTACCAGTACTCAGGATACTGACCGAACGAGGAACTGAGTATTGCGGGAAGGTTGAGCATCATGACTACCAACTTTACCTTGCGCTGAATGATATCGAGCATACTCGAACCAAGGCGCGACACCCGCAGACCAATGGTATTGTTGAGCGATTTCACAAGACCATCGGTAATGAATTCTACAAGGTAGCCTTTCGCCGAAACATATACGCTACGCTGAAGCAACTTCAGCAAGATCTCGATGAGTGGCTGCAGAAATACAACACCGAAAGGACACATCATGGAAAGATGTGTTGCGGCAGAACACTGTTCGAAACGATGCTGAACGGCAAGACAAGATGGCAGGAGAAGCACGTAGCCTAGACTTCACCTGACAGACCGACCATCAGGACCGGTAACTGTCAGGTCGGATCTGAACTTTTACACTTAATCCCCTCCACTTCGGGGCATGTTGTTGGTCCGTCCGCAAAACGCGGCATGTGGTCCGGCATAGCTGTCTTGATCCCCTCCACTTCGGGGCATGTTGTTGGTCCTGATGGCCACTGAACTTACCCGTGTGGCAGAACAGTTACTGCGCGGCACACACGACGTCGGCTGTAATCACACTTTGCTCGCTCACCAATCCCTGACTTCGCGCGGATCCCTCGACAAAACAGGATGCGCTGCCGCTCGAAAAGTAAAGCTGCTGACCGAAGGGCTGAAATTCAGCGTTGAAGCCCCCGCCGTCGATGATATTGCACGTCATGCTGATGGCGATATCGCCGCGCTCGCACGACGCTGTGCAATCAGTTGTGCCGGGGCCCGAGCATCGATTGCCGACAGTGTAAAACGCAGGCGCAGCAGGTAAGAAAGGGTCTGCCTCGGGCGTACTCGGCAACTCATCCGGCAGATCGGCAACAGGACCGGCAGCCGATTCGACTACAGTGACAAAGGCCTCGGTGCCATCGGTCCAGTCGATCCACTTGTATCGACCGGGTTCAAGATCGCAGGATGCCGAGCCGCTGGACGAATTGCACGCAAGGCCAACATCAGGCCAAGCCAACTCAACCCGGTAGCTGTGCCCAGCTGGGAAGGACAGAGTAGAGCCCTCCAGCGTGCCGGCTGCATGGACGGGTATGGCAACACAAGCTGCAATGGTCGCGACAGCGGTACAATGAAATAGGGTCATATCGACGTCTCCTCGTCGTGTGACAGGGCGCGATTCTTGGCGGTCTCGCGCTCAGAAGGTAGCAGGGATGCTCGCCTTCCCCATGACTGTAGCGCAGTGCGTCACAGCGATGACGGTATTTTGGACAGATCGGATGGATTCCTGTTTGAGATTTCCGGGAATGCCCGTCGATTCATGGGCGCGGAAGTAGGCAGGAGTCGGGCTGCCCGCAGGAAAGACGAAAACGCCAAGTGAGTGGGTTGACGGTTAAGCAGCGCAGATTCGTCAGCGAATACTTGATTGATGGAAACGGCACGCAGGCCGCTATCCGTGCAGGGTACAGTGAGGACACGGCCGCAGAGATGGCCTATGAGAACCTCAACAAACCTCATATAGCCGCGAAACTGAAAGAACTAGAGGACGAGCACCTTCGAGCGCTTGATCTAACGGCCGAGAAGGTGGCTTTGGCTCATTGGCAAGATCATGAGCGCGCTGTGAAAGAGGGCCGCACAGGAGAGAGCACAGCGGCTCTGAATGGCGTTCTCAAAGCACGGTCTTTGGGCGGCACCACGGTTAACCAGAACGTCAGCGGCGCTGTCGGGCAGTCTTGATCCCCTCCACTTCGGGGCATGTTGTTGGTCGATCTGGTCGGCATGTTCGACATGCAGCCGCTGGTCTTAATCCCCTCCACTTCGGGGCATGTTGTTGCCGATCACGCGCGTGAGTACAAGTCCAGCACGACTGCCAGATACAGCCAACTTTCGTCGGTCCACAGATACGTGATGTCGCCGCATCATTTTTCGTTTGGTGCGTCGCAGCTGAAATCCTGATCCCGCAGATATTCAGCAACCGGTAGAGAATGGCGATTGTTGGTTGTCGCCATAAACTTGCAACCGGCCTTTCCCACCAAGCCTCGACGCCGCATGCTGGTTGCAACACTGTCGCCGTAGCAGCGGCACAAGTTTCCCGTTTTTGCACTGGTCAGCTTCGGCAATGATGCGCAGTTTGTACTCAGAGGTGAACTCACGGCGAGTGCGCTTCTGGAACGTCGGGTCCGGTTCAACTTCAGTGTCTGGGAGCTCTTCTGATGCAGGCTTTGGCATCGGGCCTGCTTGAGCAATCCTGTCACCTGTTCGGGTGATGCCAATCGCTGCCCGTGCCTCTAGGATTCTCACAGCGCATCACCGACGTTGCGCCCGAGCGCTGGGCGTTAGACAGCAGGATGGTTCTCGCATGAGTAGACGCACCTCCACGTCCGGCTCGCTCTCGGCTACAGACCGTTCAAAACCAGCCCACCGCAGTATGCGCAGCGTGGCTCGATTCGGCGCAAGCCTCGCATGCATGGCAGCGATCACCGCCTGCGAGAACGGCCCGAATTTGGAACAGCGACCGCCGACCGCCAAGGTCGCGCCCATTGAGCGGCCTGGCTACACAGTCGGCACGGTGTTCCGGCAGGTCTCCAATGTCGATGGCAGCGTCAAGGACTGGCAGGTACTCAAGGTCGGCGCTGATGGCACTGTGACCGGCCGCAACGCCGATGGCTGTACTTGGACCCGTCCCGCCGACCCGCTGTCGCCAGCGACCGAATGGAGTGGCTGCGGCACGGGCCTGTGGGGCTCGGGTACCGCGACGATCGCGTCGGTATCCGGCGATCTCTGGCCCCTGGTCCCGGGCAACGAAGCCAGGTGGAAACACACGTCGAAATCAAGTCGTGGCAACGGCTATGTCGAGACGACCCGCTGTCGAGTCGGCGGCCCGTTCGCGATCACTACGCGCCTCGGCGAGCTGAACGCGTTGAAGGTAACGTGCAACAACACTTGGGCGGTACGGACATCCTGGTGGAATGCCGAGCACGGAGAGGTGCGCGTGTTGTGGATGCGCAACACCGACGGACTCCGGTGGGACACCGAGCTGATCGGCGAAGAGCGCCCGGCATCCTGACCTTCTGTACGCCGCCTCGCCATTGCAGGAGCGATGTGTGCGGCATCGACAGCGAATTCACAGAACGCGATCAAACGTCAAGCATGTCACCCGACCGGTGATGTCACTGCTGTTTGATGTCCAGGCCACAGCAGAAAGTGCCTGGGTAGGCAACACCTTCCCCTTCAGCAAAGGTGGGATGTTTTTCGCCTCTGAAACGGATGCGACGATGATGTGGGAAGGCGAGATCGAACAGGTGCAATGTTATGCGAATGACAATTGCGAGTTCTGCTACACGGCTGTGTTGTTCGGCGGCTTGATAAATTGCTCGGTGCTGAGACGTAGCGAGACGGGCGACTACACCAGGATATTCGACGGCGAGTGTCAGCTTGTGAAAGCGGTAGAAATAAAAGACGGCAGGACCTTTTGGTCGACGGGGCACGTTTGCGGTAGCAGCAGCCACGACTGCAGAGACGGTTAGTCGACGCAGCAGTTGTATTGTCGTGCTGCACAGTTCGTTGAAACCGTAAACACGACTTCGCAATGCCACTCCAGCCCGATAGCGTGTTTTTCAGATCAACGTGGTGTTCGGTAACAGGACTTGCATTGCCTGACCCGACAATGCAAACATTCGCACGGCGCTGTACCCTCGGACTGACCAAATGGCGAGACTGGCCACGCCTGGTCACAGGAGAAGCGATTGAATCGAGAGTTCGATGGGCAGCTGCTACTCGATGTCTACACCGCGGCCACCCAGCCAGCCAGCTGGTTCTCGGTAGTCGACCGCTTGGCCAGCACGGTCGATGCCGCAGGCTGCATCCTGTTCTTGACGGATGCGAACGATGAGTCCCCGTGGACGATCTCTGCTGGTAGTGAACTCTGGCGCTCCAGGGAGCCGGATGTAATCGCGTACTACGAGCGTCACCTCGCCCATCACGAGGCCGCAGCGTTCGCAGCGCTGCGCGAGCTGCCAGAGCAGACGTTCGCGGCGAGCTCGGACGCAGACCCTCGGTTTTATCGCGCGCCAGCCTCGCCTGACTCACTCTACCTACTCAAGCACGCGGGTATTCAGATCCGTACAGCGGCGCGCCTGAATGACAACGCCGCGTGGCATGACAGTGTCGCCTTCCAGTTCGGCCCGGCGCACGAGACGGCACCCCGCAACCAGCTCGAACGCGCGCGTCCGTACCTCCCTCACTTGGCCAAAACGCTGGAGTTCGGCAGGCTTTATGGTCGGCTATTCCGTCAGCACGCCGCCGTCCTCGGGGTACTCGATCACGTGCGGGTCGGTATGGTCATCGTATCGGAGACTGGCGAGCCGATCGTTTCGAACACGGCGGCGCAGGCGTTGTTCGATGAACGCGATGGCCTGCGTATAGACGGGGCGGGCCGGATCGCTGCGAGTGACAAGGACACGCAGCGCCGGTTGCGAGCGGCGTGCGCCGCGCTCGCCACAACGGCCTCCGGTGCCCCCGGCCGATCTACCGAGCAGTTCGCAGTAGCGAGGACAGGCCTTCGCCTGCCGTTGCTCCTCGAGATCACGCCGCTGCGCGACGGGTTGCAGGAACTTGACGGCGGGTTGTCCGCAGCAATGATCATGATCATCGATCCGGAATCTGACGAACACGTCGACAGCTCGGGACTGGCGCAAGTCTGCGGCCTGAGCGCCGCCGAAGCCGACGTGTGCGCCTACCTGGTGCAGGGGCTCGGCACGCCAACGATCGCCGCGCGGCGCTCGACCAGCGTCGACACCGTGAAAACGCAGATCGCGCAGATCTACCGCAAGGCGCGAGTCGGTGGGCGCACCGAGCTGGTCCGGCTGGCGATTCGCATGCAACCACCGGTCGGACCGCTGCACCGCAACGCATAAACACTCGTAATCTCAGTCGGCGAAGGCGGTGCTCAATGACAGAGCGGAGACGACTCCCTTGGCGACAGCCTGTCTATCACCGGGATGTTCGCGCAGCAGTGTGTATGCCGAGCGTGCTCGTCGAGAAGCCGGTTACACAAAAGCATACGTGGCCAATGCCGCAAGGGCTGCCCACAGCCGCGGGCACTGAGTGCCGAGCAGCGAGAAGAGGTCTATGCGCTGCTGAATCAAGATCGGTTTGTAGACCAGACGGTGTACGAGATACACCACATGATGTCTGGACCTGGGATTGCTCAAAGTTGCGCACCGTGCCCTCCTCAGGGTACCTGACGCTGTATACCGTGATCGACCTGTGCCGCCGCTATGTGCTGTCTTGGATGATCTCCACCAAAGAGAATGCCTCGTTGGCAAGACAGCTGATGGATGAATCGGCAGCACGCTACGGTATACAGCCGAATCAGCTGACGATACACCAGGATCGTGGTGCTCCCATGACCGCTCATCGCTACATCGATCAGATGGTGGATCTGGGCATTGTGCTGTCTCACAACAGACCGCGATTCAGCAATGACAACGCATAGAGCAACAGCCACTGTACATGCATACACCCAGAGAGAGGTGACATGCGAGCCCCCACAAGGTCTGCGCATGTTTTATCTCCCGACACTTGCCATTTGCCATGAACTGTAAATACAATCAGCCACCACAGATAGTACATACAGCTGTATTCACTTGGCATCGAGTCAACACTCACTGGGGCTTGTCTGCACAGTCATCAGCCCACAGTCATCAGCCCACAGTCAGTAATCCATCGTCACGAGCGAGTCGAGGTAGCAACATGCAGGAACTCACCAAGCGGCAGCAGGAAATTCTGCGGATGATCCAGTCGCACCTGGACCGCACCGGTTTCCCACCAACGCGCACGGACATCTGTGAGCACTTCGGCTTCCGGTCACCCACTGCTGCAGATGATCACTTGCGTGCTCTGGAGCGCAAGGGCGCCATTGAATTGATCCCGGGCACCTCGCGTGGTATTCGCATCATCAGTGAGTTCGATGACGATGGCTTGCCGCTGGTTGGCAAGGTAGCAGCGGGCGACCCCATCACGTCTGAATCAAACGTCGAGGAGTACTTGCCTGTAGACCCGGATCTGTTCTACCCGCATGCAGACTACCTGCTGCGTGTCAGTGGCATGAGCATGCGCGATGTCGGCATTCTCGATGGAGATCTGCTCGCAGTACACGCTACAGAGCATGTGCACAACAATCAGATCGTAGTGGCTCGTGTAAACGACGAGGTCACCGTCAAGCGCTTTCGGCAGCGCGGCAATATCGTCACACTGCTGCCAGAGAATGAGGCCTTTGATCCTATCCGTGTGGATTTGCGTGAACAGGAGTTCGCTATAGAAGGCGTGTACGTTGGCGTGCTCAGGCGCGATTCCTGATACAGAACACGTCATGAACGTGCCTGTGTCAATCACTTTCTGTCATGGACGTAGCTCTTGATGAACTGCTGAAGTCACAGCCAGCCTTGTGGCGCGGCAGCGATCGTTATAACGACACAGCCTCTATCCCGACCGGCTTCCCCGAGCTGGACGCAGCACTTCCATCACGCGGCTGGGGCATAGGGGGTGTAACAGAGATCATGGCCGAGCGGCCTGGTATCGGTGAGACCAGCTTGTTGTTGCACGCTCTCAAGCGAGTCACATCTGACGAGGGGCAATGGGCTGCCTTCATCAACCCACCTCACCTGCCCTATGCGCCCGCACTCGCCAACGCCGGGGTTCGTCTGGATCGCTTGCTGATCATTGATGGCAAAAATGATCTCGATGCACTCTGGGCCACTGAGCAGATACTGAGAACCAGCCTGTTCACCGCCGTGATCGCGTGGGTGTACAAAAGCAACGCGCAAAAACAACGCCGCCTGCAGCTCGCCGCAGAGACAGGGCGCACCTGGGCTGCCGTTTATCGTCCCGCTCATGCCGCCAATGAACATTCACCGGTGAGCGTGCGCATGAGCGTATCGCACAAGAACACAGGCCTGGAACTTGATTTGATCAAGGTACGTGGCAGAGGCGCTACCACTGTATCGATAAAACCGGAGGCCTTTGACAGCGCACAGGGTGCCGAGTGGCCAGGCATCACACACTCTGCCATCCAGCCTTTTGATGGTCGCTCGATGTAGCCTCCTGGTCAGACAGCGCTGCCCTGAACACTCAACAGCTTCGCCCGGTCTCGCCACGCTTGCTGAACAAACGGGTCAGTAATCCCAAACCGACCATGGCCGGACCTCATGATCAAATTGGCGTTCTTCAGATCTCCGAGTATTGACTGGATTTCTTCCGTGCTGACCTCACGCCCTAGAGACTGCGTAAGGTGCTCCCGGCTTGCCTTGGTATACAAGCCCTTTACCTCGCCGTCAGCACTGGCAATCTGCGCAAATATCAGTCGCGCCAACTCTCCCAATGAGTCAACCCGGTTCAACTCGATATCGGCAGCGGCGGCACGCAGCGTGTGGGCAACAACATTCAGCTTGACGTCTGGATCAAGATCATCCGGATCTTCAGCAGACAACAGTCGCAAAGCACGAATCAATTCCTCTGGTCGATGACCGAGGTTTTCAAAGGCCTCCAGGGCTGCGGATACCGATGGCAGCACGGCCGACGAACCAGCAGCCACATCGTCAGACAGGCGCTCCAGCAGATGCACCACATACTCTCGCCCGAGTACGGGGTAATCAATGGATGCGGCTCCGGCAAACGCCTGGTTACTGCGGGTAGACATCTCGACCACATGAGCCCGATGCGAGCCCGTACCAATGAATATCAAATGCCCCGGCGTATCCACTCGCGTATTAACCGCATCACGTGCCGCCTTCAGCGCCAACAGCATTTTCTCGCCCGCTGGCGATGACATGGCTTGCTGAACTTCATCGATGATCAGTACCAGATCGGTCTGCGCTTGATCGACAACGGCCGTGAGGGCATCGGCAAGCGTTACTCCGCCTGGCGCACCCAAGGTGCGCACATCAAACGAAAAGCTGAGCCCGGCAGCGCCCAACCCGACGCCACCGATGCGCGACAGCCGTTCAAGCAGCCTTGACCCCGGCGACGCAAGCTCAGTGAGGATGTCTCGTATGGCGCTGTGCACAAGCTCTGCTGGGTCGAGCTTGACGTCACTCCATAGATCCACGTAGATGATCAATGCGCCTTGGCGCTCCAGCGCCGGAATCAGATCGTGGCGCAGGAACGTCGTCTTTCCGGTGCGTCGGAGCCCGGACAGAAACAGACCTGATCGGAGTGCTTCATCCAGCACACCAGGGTTCAGCAGTTGATCTGCCATTTTTGCCGCCAGCTCGGGTCGGCTGAAGATGGCGCTCACGAATTATCTCCCTGTATGGAAAATGTATAATTATACAGAATTGATATTTTTCTACAATTTTTCCCCTCGTGGCGTCGCCAGCCCTCCTCATGAGCCGCCCATGAGCCGCCCATGAGCACTCCCATCAGCACACCCAAACCGCCCTGCTCTGCCTCGGTTATGTGAAAGGCGTCACTAAAGCCACGCTACCTCGTCATACCCTGGCTTTGCCCTCCTCCACGCTGGTGCCTATCCGGGCTTCACGTCAATCTGCTCGCCCGTCACATCGTCGTCAGGCGAGATCATGGTGCACAACGGTCTCTACACAGTGAAAGGGCTCCAGTCTTACAGGGGTGTTGGTAAGCTGCACACATGCCTCTTCTGCACGCAAACCTGCCCGCCCGTCTTGTCACCCTGCTGGCACTCGTGACAGCGGTCAACGCGGCTGCTCTCGCTGACAACGGCACAGACTCACTCGAGCCGGTGCCCTGCATGAGTATCGCGAACGAAGGCATGCAGGCCTTGTACGCCAACATGAAAGACGTAGTGCTCAGCACTCAGGTGTGCGTCTCCGAGTCTCGGTTCGCCACAGCCGCCGAGTTGTATTTCATCACCTGGCCCTTCATGTCATTCAATCAGGAAGTCACACGCAACGATCAGATCAACAACGCCTACGTCAATGCGCTGGATGCCTCTTTGCGGCACTACTTTGCAAACATGAGCGAGACCGAGCAAGAGTCGCTGCTCACAGAGTTCGACGCCATTGTCAGCGACCCTGAACAGCGCACACGGATGTGCGCGTTGCTAACCGCCAGTGCACCCCCCTTCGTTGATATCCGGCAACAGTCCCTGTCCGGTATCACCGACTCTGACGCGACATCATTGTGGGCTCGGACGGTGCGCGACTACGGTTGTATCTAGTACCGGCGGCTACACGCCGTCGCCGCTCCATTGGGTCCTGGGCCAACGGGCGATACAGCTCGATACGATCACCCTCGAGCAGGACCTCGTTATCAGTGATACACCGGCCGTGGATGCCCAGCGGGCCGTTATCAACATCAAAGTCCACCCCATCAAGCGACAAACCCGCTTGCAAGGCTGCATGCAGTGCATCACGTGCACAGGCGTCAGCGGCCACACTGACAGTCACCTCGCGAGCCTCATCAATCAAGGCCAGCACCACCCGTACCGATATCACAGCAGCGCGCTCAGTCACCGCGCTGATAGACCTCGGCAGCGCGTCGCGTAAATGCCCCGACCAGTGAATCACACACTTGCTTGAACGCAGGCAGGATCAGTCGCCCTACCAGAGGGTTGCCAAACTCGAAGTCCACGCTGAGCTCGGCTCGACAGGCCTGCTCGTCGATCGCCGAGAACTGCCACCTGCCCGTCAATTTGCGGAAGGGCCCGTCTACCAGGGTCATCTCGATACTGCCCGGGCGCTCCAGCCGGTTACGCGTCATGAACTCACTGCGCTTGATCGCCTTGGCGATGGTCACTGCGGCGAGCTGATGCGTTTCTGTGCGCTCGAGCACCCTCGCCCCGTTGCACCAGGGCAGGAATTCCGGGTACGCCGCCACATCCAACACCAGATCGAACATGTCGTTGGCAGAATGTGGCAACAAGGCCGAGCGCTGTAACTGGGGCATGAACGTATACTACGGGCATGGCTGGCAAAAAAAAGAAGAACAAGGCCCCGGCAGGCTCGCAGATCGCGCGCAACAAGCGGGCGACCTACGACTACAAGATCGATGAAAAATTCGAGGCAGGCGTTGCCCTGCAAGGTTGGGAGGTCAAGAGTCTGCGCGCGGGCAAGGTTCAGCTGGTCGATGCCTACGTGCAGATCATCCGCATGGAGGCGTGGCTGTACAACTGCGGGATCACCCCGCTGATCACGGCCTCAAGCCACAACCCGACCACTTCACAACGACCGCGAAAATTGTTGCTGCACCGCCGGGAGCTCGCTCGCCTGGTGGGCGCGGTAGAACGCAAGGGCTACACCATCGTTGCCATGTCGCTCTACTGGAAGAACGGTCGCGTCAAATGCGAGATCGGGATCGGCAAGGGCAAAAAGGAATTTGACAAGCGCGCCACCATCAAGGACCGCGATTGGCAACGAGACAAGGCACGCGTCGTTCGCACGCACTAAGCGCATCAGCTAACAGACGGATTGTCGCGGCAATCCGGCTACTGCGTAGCCTGAGGTGCAGGGCCTGGTGGCAGAGTTCGGCGACGGGCCCTTGTTGACAAGGACCCGTCGCACCCATTCACGCCGATGTCATGCTTGAGCAGCAAAGGCCTCAAGCGCTGCATTCAGGATCTTGCTCGGGCGCATGACCGCCTCGCACTGACGTGCATCCGGCTTGTAATAGCCACCCAGATCAACCGCTGTACCCTGCACGCGGCTCAACTCGTCAACAATGCTTGTCTCTTGAGTCGATAGCGACTGGGCCAGCGGTGCAAACCGGGCTTGCAGCTCGGCGTCAGTGTCCTGAGCTGCCAGGGCCTCGGCCCAATACAGGGCGAGGTAGAAATGGCTGCCGCGATTATCAAGCTCACGCACTCGCCGGGAGGGTGACTTGTTCTCGCTCAACAGCTTGCCGGTCGCGGCGTCAAGGGTATCGGCCAACACCTTGGCACGTGGGTTTGCAGCAACCTCTGACAGATGCTCCAGAGAGACCGCAAGCGCCAGAAACTCACCCAGTGAATCCCAACGCAGGTGGTTCTCCTCGACCAGTTGCTGGACATGCTTGGGTGCGGACCCTCCCGCACCGGTCTCAAACAGCCCCCCGCCATTCATCAAGGGCACAATCGAGAGCATCTTGGCACTGGTGCCGAGCTCGAGGATCGGGAACAGATCGGTCAGGTAGTCACGCAGTACATTGCCTGTTACCGATATCGTGTTCTCGCCTTTCTTCAGTCGCTCAAGCGTGAACCGGGTTGCCTCACGCGGTGACATGATCTCGATAGTGAGGCCCGCTGTGTCGTGCTCTTGCAGATAGCTGTTGACCTTCTTGATCAGTTGCGCATCGTGAGCGCGATTCTCATCAAGCCAGAAGATCGACGGGCACTGCATGGCTCGCGCACGACTGACAGCGAGTTTGACCCAGTCGCGAACCGGTGCATCCTTCACGTTGCACATACGCCAGATATCACCTGCCTCGACCTCATGGCTCATCAGGACGGTGCCGCTGGTATCAACGACGCGCATCGTGCCAGCAGCAGGCACTTCAAACGTCTTGTCGTGTGACCCGTACTCCTCAGCCTTCTGTGCCATCAAACCGACATTGGGCACGGTGCCCATGGTGGTTGGGTCAAAGGCGCCGTTGGCCTTGCAAAAATCAATGGTCTCGCTGAAGACAGCGGCGTAACTACTATCAGGTATGACGGCTTTCACGTCCTGCAACTGACCTTCAGCATTCCACATCTGTCCGGATGAACGAATCATCGCCGGCATGGAGGCATCCACGATGACATCACTCGGCACATGCAAGTTGGTGATGCCTTTGTCGGAGTTGACCATGGCTATGCCAGGACCTGCCGCCATCGCCTCGGTGAAGTCATCCCGGATGGTGTCGGCATCAGCTGTTGGCAAGGCATCCAGCGAGGCAAGCACACTGCCCAGACCGCTGTTTGGATTGGCACCGACCGACGCCAGGGTGTCGCCGTGTTTCGCGAAAACCGACTTGAAATACGCGCGCACGGCATGTCCGAAGAGAATCGGGTCCGACACCTTCATCATCGTTGCCTTGAGGTGCAGGGAGAACAGGACGCCCGATGCCTTGGCCTCGGCCACCTGCTGCTCAAGAAACGCGTTGAGTGCGGCGCAGCTCATGAAGGTGGAATCAGCGATCTCTCCGGCGAGCACAGGCACCGCTTCCTTCATGACGGTGATCGTACCATCGGGTGCAAGGTGCTCGATGCGCAACGAGTCATCCTTGGCCACGGTCACTGACTGCTCGTTGGACCGAAAATCACCTTCGCTCATGTGCGACACGTGCGATGCAGAATCGGGTGACCAGGCTCCCATCGAATGCGGATTGGCGCGTGCGTAGTTCTTGACCGCCGCGGGGGCACGCCTGTCAGAGTTGCCCTCACGCAGAACCGGATTGACCGCGCTGCCCTTCACCCGGTCATAACGCGCCTGGACGTCGCGCTCATCATCGTCGGCAGGCTCATCCGGATAGTCCGGCAAGGCATACCCCTGAGACTGCAGCTCGGCGATCGTAGCCTTGAGCTGAGGAATCGACGCGCTGATGTTTGGCAGCTTGACGATGTTGGCCTCAGGCTGCGTGGCAAGCTTGCCGAGTTCTGCCAGTGCGTCGTGCGTTTGTTGATCTGCGTTCAGACGATCATTGAACTGCGAAAGAACCCGTGCAGCCAGTGAGATATCACGCGTTTCCACGCCGATGCCGCCCGCAGCGGTAAAGACCTGCACGATCGGCAGCAGCGAATAGGTGGCCAGGGCCGGCGCTTCATCCGTCAGGGTGTAGATGATGGTGGGATTACGGTCGCTCATGGACGGGGGCAAGGTCTCCGGGGAAACCGCCTATAGTCGTCCGGTAAGCGCCGGATTTCAAGCTCCGCGGGTCACGAACCTCGTGCCGCGGGGGTCGGATCACACCCCCTGCCGGCCCGAACGGGGCCGACAGAGGGAAAAACCCTGCAGTGCCAGGGTAGACAAGGGCCGCTATCAGCCGAACTGGTTCATGGTGTTGTCCTTGCCAGAAGCCTTCAGGGCCTGAGCGCCCGAGAAGTACTCCTTGTGGTCATCACCGATATTGGAACCCGACATGTCCTGATGCTTGACACAGGCCAGACCCTCGCGGATCTCGCGGCGCTGAACCTCACGCACGTAGGCCAGCATGCCCTGCTCGCCAAAGTAGTCCTTGGCAAGCTCATCCGTGGACAGTGCCGCGGTGTGATAGGTCGGCAGGGTGATCAGGTGGTGAAAGATGCCCGCGTGCTGAGCTGCATCGGACTGAAAGGCCTGAATGCGCTCATCCGCCTCTGCCGAGAGTTCAGTCTCGTCGTACTCGGCGCTCATCAGCCTGTCACGCACATAGCCCTCGGTCGATCGCCCCTGCTCGGTCCAGGCATCGAACACCTGTTGGCGAAAGTTGAGCGTCCAGTTGAATGAGGGACTGTTGTTGTAGACCAGCTTGGCGGCAGGAATCTGTTCGCGTATGCGATTGACCATGCCGGCAATCTGACCCACGTGGGGCTTCTCGGTCTCGATCCACAACAGATCCGCCCCGTTGTTCAGTGCTGTCACACAATCGAGTACCACGCGATCCTCACCGGTACCTGGACGGAACTGCACCAGACCATTGGCAAGACGCGCTGTCTTGATCAGCTTGTCACCTTGGCGAATCACCATGTCACCCGGGCCGACCGCCTCCATCGAGGTGATTTCCTCACCGGCTACAAAGGCATTGTATTGATCCCCAAGATCACCCGGTTCACGTGACACCGGGATCTTCTGGGTCAAACCGGCACCGAGCGAATCGGTACGGGCCACGATGATGCCCTCATCAACCCCGAGTTCAAGAAACGCATAGCGCACTGCATTGATCTTGGCCAGAAAATCCTCGTGCGGTACGGTGACCTTGCCATCTTGATGACCGCACTGCTTGACGTCGGACACCTGATTTTCAAGCTGAATGCAACACGCACCTGCTTCAATCATCTTCTTGGCCAGAAGATAGGTCGCCTCCTCGTTACCAAAGCCTGCATCAATGTCGGCGATGATCGGCACAACGTGTGTGGCAAATCCGTCAATGGCGTCCATCGCAGCTTTTTCACGAATCTGATTGCCCTCATCGCGAGCGAGATCCAACTCGGTAAACAAGTGGCGCAGCTCACGTGCGTCAGCCTGCTTCAAGAAGGTGTAGAGCTCCTCGACCAACTCGGGAACCGTTGTCTTCTCATGTATGGACTGGTCCGGCAAGGGGCCGAACTCCGAGCGCAAGGCGGCCACCATCCAGCCTGACAAGTACAGGTAACACCGATCGGTCTTGCCGAAGTGCTTCTTGACCGAAATCATCTTCTGCTGGCCGATAAAGCCGTGCCAGCACCCGAGTGACTGCGTGTACTGATTGGCATCGGCATCGTAGGCCGCCATGTCGCGGCGCATGATGCCCGCGGTGTAACGTGCAATGTCGAGCCCGGTGTTGAAGCGATTTTGCAGCTTCATCCGGGCAACGTTTTCAGGATTGATCGCGTCCCAGCGATTGTTGTGGCCTGCCACGACTTCGGCAGCCTCGCTCAACAGTGTGCGGTAGTTTTTCATTGTTGTTCTCGTGTTGCGACTCTGGATCAGATATCGAATGTGGTAATCATCTGCAGGCGGTGCTCTCTTGGGGCAGCACCTACCGCACCGATGGCTCCACGATCAGGCTCGATCTCGACTTGAAAACCGTCGTCTTCAAGTCGTATTGACTGAGGTGACTCCCAATCGCCACCGGCTTCAACAAATTGAGAGGGTTGGGCAAGGCCTGTGCACGAGCCGTCCGAGCGGATGATGAGCAGGTGGTCAAAGTGCACGACGTAGTCTGCTGCCGACCGATGTGAACCCTCGTGCAGAGGAAACTTTCGATCCAGCAGTTCTGCTGCGCGGTGCCAGCTCTGGTCGAATTCGATGTGTTGATTGGTTCCCATGACGTCACTCCCCAATGTGGCTTCGTTTGTAGGTGTGACGGCAGTGTAAGCAGGATGCGTATATAATTTCACAAAGAAAATTTCACACAGTCAATTTTACTTATGAAAAAGGTGTCCCTTGTCGAAGAAAACCACGATCAGAAACGCACACTTTCTCGGAACCAAGATCAGAAACCTCAGAAAGCGCAACAACCTGACGCTTGAGGACCTGTCATCGCGGTGTATGCGCATTGATATTGAAAATGCGCCCTCGGTCTCGTATCTGTCGATGATCGAGCGCGGCAAACGTCAACCGGCAGCGCCGATGTTGGGTGTCATAGCCGAGGTGTTTCAGAAAAATGCCAAGTGGTTTCTCGACGATGTGATACCGGATACCACCACACTGAACCCGGACAAGGGCAATCGCGGCGGTGTGCGTGGCATGCCACTCGAACCTGGCTTCCTGTTCACGCCGGATGTGTTGCAAAACGCGATACCGGAGATGCTCTCTCAGACCGGCATCTCGGGCCGTCAGTTTGCACACTTGTTGATTCGTGCACATCAGGAGAACAACCAGAACCACTTTCCGGAGCTTGAGCGTGCCGCCGAGCAAGTCGGTAGAAAACAGATGCCGCTGGATGTGCAAGCCTTGAGCGATATCTGCAAAAGCCTGGGCATGAAGATCAAGTGGTTTACGCGCTTGCCCAAAACCGTTGCGCAGACCCTGACGCTCAAGGACACCACGGTGGTTCGCTCCTTCTTTGATTCACCTTCAACGATCTACGTGAATCGTTTGATGCAGGAACAACCGTCACGCTTGAAGTACGATCTTGCGCACTACATCGGGCACAAGGTCCTGCACGATGGTGACGGGGTAAAGAGCGTGATGACCACAGGTCCTCTGGCGCACCGCAAGGCACGCGATCACGGTCTGGATATCAACTCGTCCAGCGCCCTGGATTCAAAGGATATCGTGCACGCCTGGCGCGATTTCGAGTGCAGCTTTTTTGCAGGTGCCCTGCTCTGCCCCAAGGTTGCCTACCGACGCCTGCTCGAACAGCGCGCGCACGATGTGTCCGTTGCCGAAACCATCGGGGTGACCACATCGGTTGCCATGCGCCGCATGACCGCCGTGTCCTCCTACCCTCACTGGCATTACTTCGATGCCTATCCACCGGGACAACTGCATGCGGTCTATCGCGGCAATGGCATTCCCCTGCCCTGGGGCAATATGCGTCTGGTCCAGGACCCCTGCCAACACTGGGCCGTTTTCCGTCTGATCGGCTCGGATGCCAGGCAACCCTCGGCACAGATCTCTGTACTTGATGTGGGCAATGAACAACGCATCTACTGCTGCGAGTCGGTCAACGTCTCGGACCTCTCCGGCAATGCTCATGTGGTGTGCGCCGGCATTGATATCAACCCCGCACTCTCGGCACAGGGCAGCGATGCGTTGGCTATCGCGGCTGAACTCAAAAAAGCCTGTATCGACAATGGCGGCTCTGTCACCGCGCCGACCGCCATAAAAAATGAGCTGCGACAGGTCGCCAGGCTTCTGAACATTACTTGGCTGGATCGCGGTATCGAGTCAGAGGCGCGCCTTATCTGTCCAAGAAGCGGTGGCTGCCCACGTAACCCGCCGTGTCACAAGGCGGCGAGCTGAGAGGCTTGTGCCGGGCGCACCTCACTCTGCTTCTGCGTGTCTACGCCAGGCGTTACCGTCCTCTGCTCGGTCCAGTCGCTCCATCCAGGCATCATGTGCTTTGACACTGGCACTGTCTGCTTCGATCAGTGGCAAGGCCGTCACGTCTATGTTCAGCGATGCAAGGCTCCTGGCTTGCTCGTCCGTGCTGCGCTCATCCAGACCAAGTGTCGTCTGGCCACCGGTCATGCGCAGGTAGACGTCGGCCAGGATCTCCGAGTCGAGCAGTGCTCCGTGCAGCGTGCGGTGTCCGTTGTTGACGCCAAGGCGCTTGCACAAGGCATCGAGATTGTTGCGCTGCCCCGGAAACTGCTTGCGCGCCATACGCAAGGTGTCGGTCACAACGCAGTGCTCTGCCAGAACGATGGGGCGGTCGGCAAGCCGGTACTCGTGTTCGATATAACCCACATCAAACGGGGCGTTGTGAATGATCAACTCGGCGCCCTCGAGAAAAGCAAGTAGTTCATCCATGATGTCAGGAAACCGCGGCTTGCCCTCGAGGTCCTGATTGGAGATACCGTGTACCTCATAGGCACCCGGATCCACAGCACGATCAGGCTGCAGGTAGTAGTGCACATGCTTACCGGTCAAACGGCGGTTCTGCATCTCGACACAGCCGATCTCGATCATGCGATGCCCATCGCTGATCTCAAGACCCGTGGTCTCGGTATCCAGAATCACCGCTCGTTCAGCTGTCATCGGTTCTTTCATACCCATCGGATACTCAAAATAGCTTTTCCTGGCAGCGCGATTGCTCTGCGGGCGGCAGCGCCGAGCTTACCTGATCTCACTCATTGGCATGCTCAGGGGCACTGGCAGTACCGACTGCACACCCACGTTGAGTGCCTGTAACCTGTTCCAGACTGTTCTCATAATGTGCACAGTCTGTTTCACTATCAGCTCTTTGTTGCCATCGCGTGAACCCCTAGACTCTCCCTCGAGCGCAGATCGCGCATCTTCAACCCATGGAGTGCAGACATGACACGGCAACAGACGATCACTCGCCGTCCGGCCAATGAACGCGGTTTTGCCGACTTTGGCTGGCTCAAGAGTGCACATACCTTCAGCTTTGGCCAGTACCACGACCCGCAGCATACAAATTTTGGCGTGCTCCGCGTCATCAACGATGATGAAGTGGCTGGTGGCGGTGGTTTTCCATCCCACCCGCATCAGGATGCCGAGATCTTCTCCTATGTGCTTGAAGGTGGCTTGGCACACAAGGATTCCCTGGGTAACGGAAGCACGGTACAGGCCGGTGGCGTGCAGTACATGAGCGCAGGTAGTGGTGTAACGCACAGCGAGTTCAACCCCTCGCCGACCGAGCGTATGCGCTTCCTGCAGGTTTGGCTCATACCCGACGAGCAAGGTGCCGAGCCACGATACGATACGCTGGACATCAGACCTGAAGACAAACGCGGCAAACTCAAGTTGTTTCTGTCACCCGATGGTCGTGACGGGTCCATGCAAACCCGCGCCAAGGCCAATGTGTTCGCAGCCACCATCAATAATGATGAGCGAATAGAGCACGATCTGGGAACGATCCAGCGCGCCTGGATTCAAGTGGCGGGAGGCCGCGTCAGGCTGAACGATCAGCTGTTGAACGCGGGCGATGGTGTAGCTGTAGAAGGCGGTGGGAAGATCACACTGGATCGGGGTGAACAGGCTGAAATACTCCTGTTTGAATTGCCCTGACTGTTTGGCCTGCGTAAAAATCAAAGGATCCTACCTACTGAACGCGGCAGCTCATCGGCAGCTCATCGACAGGTGGGCTGCACACTCAACGATATCAATCAAGCGCAATGTTGACCTCTACAGGTCGCGCGCACCACAACACGCAACATGACTCTTACAGGGAGCTTCCATGAACATACTTCATCTTGACGCCAGTGCCAGCAAACACGCTGAATCCCACACTCGCCGTCTCAGCGCCCGGCTTGTTGATCAATTGACAGCGGCAAACGACGCGGCAACGGTTGTGTATCACGATCTTGCTGACATGAAACTGCCTCATATCGACACCACTATTCGCGATGCCTGGGCTCCGGAGGGTGAGCGTGACGCCTCACTCGAAGAACTGGCAACACGGTCAAAGACCTTGGTGACAGAGTTACAAGCTGCTGACACCATCATCGTAGGATCGCCCATGTACAATTTTTCGGTACCGTCAACCCTGAAAGCCTGGATTGACCATGTGGCTATTGCAGGGCAAACCTTTCGCTATACCGACTCTGGACCCGAGGGTCTGTTGGCAGATAAGAAGGCGTATCTGATCTTGTCTTCAGGCGGTGTTTATAGTGAAGGGCCAGCGGCATCCAGTGACCATCTGGACACCTATTTGAGGACTGTACTGGCTTTTCTGGGCGTCACTGACATTACAACGATTCGCGCAGAAGGCGTGGCTTATGGACCGGAGCAAGAAGAGGCTGCCATGCAGCAGGCGTATAGCCAGATTCAGGCGCTTTAGCTTCAGACTCACGTACCTGTTCGCATTGCGCATGCCTGGGTTGACCTCAGTTGTGCGATGCCCGCCGGTGCACTACCCGTAGTACGCACTGGGTGAGCTCGTTTTGGCAATTCGCTTCAGATGCGCTCGCAGGCAGTCATCCCAAGCCGGTTCTTCACCGAAACGAGTCTGCAGGTAGTCGATGAAAGCGCGGGTACGATGCGGCAGAAAAGCGGTGTGGGGATAGACAGCATAAAGCCCGGAGACTCCCCAGTTGGTGTTCACCAGCACCGGTTCGAGCGTGCCCGATTCGATAGCTCCATTCACCATGAACGTGGGGAGTCTGACAACACCCAACCCCTGAATCGCAGCATGAACCAACACGTCACCATTACTGGCACGGTATCTAGGCTTGACAGTAACCAAACCTGATCGACCTCTTGAGTTGGTCCATGGCCATGCTTGCGGTGTACGTAGATTCGAATAGCACAATCCCGGCAACCCGTTCAGCTTTTCAGGAGAGCGTGGTTTACCGTGCTCAGCCCAGAATCCTGGTGAAGCTGCGACCACATGGTGTATAGGTGCCAGTCTGCGAGCTCTTAGCGTTGAATCGGCAAGCTTGCCGATGCGTACAGCCAGATCAACTTGATTCTCTGTGAGATGAACAAAGCGATCGGTCAGGTCTGCATCAATAGTCACCGATGGGTTCTCCAGCATGAAATCACTGACTGCCGGTTGCAAATGAGTCAACCCGAAGCTCAGTGGCACAGTGATGCGTAACTCACCGCTGATCTGCTGCGTGTCTGCCGCCGCATTCTCTTCTGCTTCCTGAAGCTCTGCCAGAATCCGTTTGGCCTGCATCAGAAAACGCTCACCTGCACCGGTCAAGCGGATCTGCCGCGTAGTGCGTGTGAGTAGTTGGGTACGCAACCGCGCTTCCAGGTCCTTGATTCGGCGACTTACCGCTGAAGGTGCCCGATCAAGGCGCTCGGCGGCTTGCCGCACACTGCGCTGTTCAGCCACGGCAACAAAGGTCTGCAAATCTTCAAAACGATCCATACGCCTCTCATCGCACTCTTCATGGAACACCCGCTTGCTTGCCCCGGGCCAGAATCGACACAGCAGCGCCTTCGTGGTCTGGTTCTTCATCAGGCAACCAAACAACCTTCAGCGCAGCGCACACGCTGGTGGGCAGCGCGGTGGCTCAGAGAGCGGTCGTGTGGCCCGCCGTCCCGCTGAAACGGTGGTGAGCATAACGGAAGCGTTCGGTCCATCGAGCGGAACGCTCGCTGTTTGCATAAGATCTGGGGTTCAGTTGCACGCGTAACCGGATGTGATGATTGATTTGACTGGCTGGAGTTGCACAAGGAATATGGTTTACAGCAACAACACGTGGGCGTGCCGACAGCGATTTCGCCTGCGGACCACGCTCTTGTACATCACGCTGCTGGCGAATGGTGCTGCCATGGCGGCACCTGTTGACAACAGCGAGCTGCGCTTGTCTGTCGGTGCAAGCCTTCAGTCGCGAAACGATGTACAGATACCCAACTCTGACGCCGGTACGCGGTTCTCACTGGCCGATGAGGTCGATGAGACGGTCTTTGCGGCCATCCGGCTTGAGCTGAACCACTCGTTCACGCACCAACACGGGTTTCGCATACTGTTGGCGCCCTTGTCGTACACCGAGCAGATCACCTTCGATGATCCGGTGAATTTTGAAGGTCAAAGCTTCGCGCCCAACCAGCAGACCAGTGCCACCTACCGGTTCAACTCCTGGCGCCTGGGTTACCACTACACGATCAAGGAATCCGATGCTGCACGATTCAGGATCGGTGCAACCTTGAAGGTGCGTGATGCAGAGATCCGTCTGGAGCAAGGCGACGATGTTGCATCCAACGACGATCTTGGCGTGGTGCCATTGTTGTATCTCAACGCACGCTTCCAATTGACCGATCGGTTCAGAGTCACTGCTGATCTGGATGCGCTTGGAGGCGGTCCTGGACGTGCGATTGATGCGGGTATCCTTTTTGACTACAAGCTGAGTCAGCGCTGGCACCTCGGACTCGATCTGCGCGTGCTTGATGGCGGCGCCGATATTGACGAGCTTTTCAATTTTGCGCGTTTTGATTCAGGCTCACTCGCCTTGTCTGTACGCTTCTGATGAAGTAGTCAGGTCCAGTCCTGTCACGCCGGCGGTCAAGCAGATGACACAGTGCGCCTGCGGCCTGTGCTCAGCAGTACCGTGATGACGGCCGCTGCGCCCAGCAGATTCGGCACCCAGGCCAGAGGCCAGTATGCACCTACGGCTCCTCCCACCAACAGAGGCCAGTGCCACCAGGATAAAGGGCCTTCAGCATAGCGTTGCAGCATGCAGTTGGTAGAGTAGATTCCGAGTAGCGCAAACGATGCCAGCCGCAGAAGGTCAGGCAAGTCTGATCCCATCAGGGGGGTATAGGCGAACATCAGCGGAACGATGTAAAGCCCTTTCGCGATTTTCCAGGCTTCAACGCCGGTGGCCATGGGTCTTGAGCCCGCAATCCCGGCTGCGGTGAAGGCAGCGAGGCAGACAGGAGGCGTGACGTTGCTGTCCTGACTCAACCAGAACACGATCAAGTGAGCGGTCAACAGAAACAGCGTCATGGACTCTGCATCAACCAACATGGGCCGAATGGCGACAGCCACGTCAAAGGGAATCGAGCTCACAAGGGCTTTCGCATCAGCCACTGACATGCCGTCAGCTAGCGTCATCATCAATGCGGGGTCAACCAGCGCAAACATCGCGGCCACCGATGGGTCCGTGACGCCATTTACCAGTTGCTGCACTACCTGGCTGTCGGCCAGCATTCCCGCAAGAGCAGGCGCCGAGAGTATGGATAGAACGATGTAGGCTGCGGTGACTGGAAGTCCCATACCGAGCACAAGGGAGGCAAGCGTCACCAGTATCAAGGCAATGATCAGAGAGCCTTGAGACCACTGGGCGATCATCAAGGCAAAGGTGTTGGCAAGCCCCGAGGTCGTTATCGCATTGTTGATCAAACCAACCGCCACAAGCAGGACAGCGGTCATGATCGATGTCGTGATGCCCAGCGCGAGTGCCTTGGAGATATTGACCGGGCCCATTCGGTTAGGCGTAAACCAGCTCACAACGATCAGTGTGCCGATGGCAAACACGGCGGCATAGCTAGGGGTTCTGCCAGACACCAGAAGATAGGTCATCACACCCAGCGGCAGCACGAAATTCAGCAGGCCTGCAAACATCTTGCGACGGTCTATCGCGTCGACGGTGTCGGTTCCTATCGTGTACTTGACAGCCTCTATGCGCACAATGCAGGCCACCGATAGAAAATACAGCATGGCCGGTACAACGGATGCAGCGACGATGGTGCCGTAGGGAATGCCGGTGTAGCTCGCCATGATGAAGGCCCCGGCACCCATGATGGGCGGCATCAATTGCCCACCGGTACTGGAGGCGGCTTCTACACCCGCTGCAAACTGGGGCCGAAATCCATTTGATTTCATCATCGGGATCGTGATGACCCCGGTCGAGGCGGTGTTGGCTATAGCTGAGCCGGAGATGGTTCCTGTCAGTGCAGAACTGATCACAGCGACGAAGGCTGCACCACCGCGAAAGCGCCCGGCCACAACCTTGGACATTTCAATGACGAAATCGGAGGCCCCGGAAACAACCAGAAAGGCACCGAAGATCATGAACAGGGTGATGTTCGACGATGAAATAGAGGTAATGATGCCGAACATGCCTTCGTCGTTGTACAGGGAGCGAAAGAGCACGTCGTCAAGCGGAAGACTGGCTGCACGGAAAGCGCCTGGCAAGCGCTCACCAAGAAAGAGGATGTAGGCAAGCGATGCGATGACAAGCGCTGGAATGATCCAACCTGTCAATCGGCGTGTCAGCTCGATAACGCCGATGATGGCTATGCCGCCGGCGATCCAGTCAATGATCCCGAATTGCCAGGACTGACCTGTCTTGGCCAGTGTGCGCTCGTAAACACCATTCTCGGCGGCGGCAATCCACAGAGCCGAGGCCGCAATCAGCAGCCCGAAAACGGCATTGGCAACGAGCCCGGCCTTCCCTTGGGTTCCGCGCATGAAGCTGCGCGTAGTAACGGCTGCGAGAAAGGCAAAACCTGCGAAGTGAATTGTGTTTTGCCAGCGCGCTGTTTCCGTGATGTGGATATTGGTGGCGATGTGCCATATCGCAAAGGCAACAGCACTTGCGAAGATCGCTGCACAAAGCAGTCGTTCGCCGCCTGTTCTTTGAAGTAGCGTGTCGAGATCAAGCAATGAATCGCGCCGGCGATTCAACTGCTCTATCGCCGGCGCAGGATCAGACCCGAACACAGTCATGGTGTCTTGTTGGTGGCTATCACTGTGTTCGGTGGCAACAACTTACTGTGGCATCAGGCTGGCAGGAATCTCGACACCTGCTTCCTCGTAGTAGCGTGCGGCGCCCGGGTGCAGAGGAACCGGCAGGCCTGCCAGTGCGGCCTCAAGATTCATTGCCTTTGTCGCAGGGTGAATCGCTTGCAGGAACGGCAGATTCTCGTACAGCGCCTTGGTCAACAGGTACACGTGGTTTTCGTCAACACTGTCGTTGACTGCCAGAAAATTGGGTTGCGCGATCGTCTGCACATCCTCTGCCTGACCCGGGTAGGTGCCGGCGGCAATCGTGTAAGGCGTCCAGAGGTTACGGCCTCCATCCATCTGGGCGGCCTCCTCTTCACTCACGTTCAGAAGCGTGAACTTGTCGCCATTGGTAGACATGAGTTTGGTAATGGCGCCTGTGGGCGGTCCTGACGGTAGTCCGGCAGCAACCGCCTGACCATCGGCAAGTGCATCAGCAGACGGGCCGTAACCGGCGTAAACAAACTCGAAATCGTTGTCGAACGACATACCCAGGCCTTCGAGCAGTACCCGGTTGGATCCGATCGTGCCGGAGTTCTGACTGCCCATGGCTACCGGCTGACCCTTCGCCCCCATCAGATCACTCACCGTGCCAGAGGAAACCAGATCATTTGCAATGATGAATTGTTCAACGTTCTGCCACAGCATGGTGACTGAGCGCAGCGATGTTTGCGGCTCTGAAACCGGTCCGGTTCCGGTCGCAGCGTATGAGCCGAACAGGCCCTGCAGAATGGCGAAGTCGGCCGCACCTGAGGCCATCGCCTGAACATTGGCCGCAGAGCCCGCCGAGTTGACCGCAGTCAGGCTGAATTTTTCCTTCGGCAACAGCTTTACCTTGGACAAGGTAGCGATAGCGGTACCGACCGGGTGATACGTGCCCCCGGTGGATGCCGTGTTGAGAACGTAGTTGCCGTCTTCCGCCAGCACCGGTGTTGAAGCCACAGCGCCTGCCAACGCAAGACTTGCCAGCGTGAAAACAAAGCCTCGACGACCCCTGGTCGACGCGGTACGAGTTGGAAATTTCATGTGATCTCCTGAAAGTGAGTAAGCCCGGATCGAGCATCCGGTAGCCTGCGGGAGCATTCTCGCTACATCTGCATCATCACTCAATAAATTTAAGTGGTTGATTTGTTTACTTTTTTTGAATCATCTGAGTCATGCCCTCGGGTATTGTTGCTAAATCGGCAAGAATTTGCCAACTCTGCGGATCAGATCGGCAGGCGAATCTCGAGCGCCGGATACCCGCGTGCCGCTACCGTCAGGCCATCGCGATTCATCAAAAACACGAAAGCGAGGCTCGACAAACCCAGGCCTGCGCATCGCTGACGCGCCATTGAAACAAGAACGGCCGCTCAGGTGCCTGCAAGCAATGTGGCATTGCCGCCCGATGCAGTGGTGTCGACACAGACATGTCGCTCAAGCACACAGCGATCTGCCATATCGCGCTCGGTGATCAACGGTTTCAGTGCACCTTCTCGAGTGGCCAATGCCAACCTGGCCCTGCGAAGGTCTTCTTCATGACTCCACAGCGCGACCGCATCAATACCGATCAAGCTACTCAGGTGTTGTCGTTCCAGAAAGCCGTTCAACACATCCGGGCCTTCTGAGTCCTGGGCACCGGGACAGACAATGAGCGCTGCACAGCCTTGTGATCTGGCAATGGCCGCCTGTCTTGCACCATTGTTGGGTGTGGGGCCAAGACACAACACGATTCCGCGCGGGTAAAGCGACAAGCGGTTTGACTCACCCGTAGGTCCGGGCAGACTGATCGATTGCAGTTCCTGGTGTCGATTGACAACAAGCTGACCCAGAGCGCTTTGAACGTCATCTACAGCGATAACGGGTGTGCCAATGGCTCGCGCACCTTGTTGCGACATCTCCTTTGTGAAGCGTTTGACGTAGTGCGGACCACCTGCCTTTGGACCGGTTCCAGACAGTCCTTCGCCACCAAATGGCTGCGAGCCAACAACGGCACCAATCTGATTTCGATTGACATACAGATTGCCGACAGCAAGCTGGCTTGTCAGTAGTTCTACGCGATCATCAATACGCGTGTGCAAGCCAAACGTCAAGCCATAGCCGCTGGCATTGATGTCGGTGATTATCTGCTCCAACTCATCGGCCTTGAATGTTGCAAGGTGCAGAACCGGTCCAAAAATCTCACTATGCATGTCTGCCATACCATTTACGCTGACAACACTGGGGCCAACGAAACAGCCGGTGTCGGGCACTGGCAAAGACTTCAACAGACGCCCTTGCGAGCGTGCTGCTTGAATATGCTCGTTGATGTGCGCCTTTGCTGTCTCATTGATGACAGGTCCGATGTCTGTGTCGAGACGCCAGGGATTGCCAATCGCAAGTTCATCCATTGCGCCGTACAACGTCTCTTTGAACTGCTCGGCAATATCTTCCTGAACATAAAGCAGGCGCAATGCGGAACAACGCTGCCCTGCCGATTGAAACGCCGACATAACGATATCGTTGATCGCCTGTTCAGGCAGCGCTGTGGAATCGACTACCATCGCGTTTATACCGCCGGTCTCGGCGACTAGCGATGCCGAAGGGTGCAGGTGCTCGGCCATCGTTCGATTGATACGAATAGCCGTAGCAGTAGACCCTGTGAAGCAGACACCTTGCACGACAGGCGAAGAAGCAAGTGCAGCGCCCACAGTGGCACCTTGCCCGGGCAAAAATTGTAAAACCCGTGTGGGAACACCTGCCTTGTGCAGTATTTTGACCGCCAGCCAAGCAACAATCGGTGTGGATTCAGCGGGTTTTGCCACGACGCCGTTGCCGGCGCTCAGTGCGGCTGCTATCTGGCCTGTGAATATCGCAAGCGGAAAATTCCACGGTGAAATACAGGCAACAATGCCCAGTGCCTGTCGATTGCTATCGACTTGTTCGGTTGCGTAGTAACGCAGAAAGTCCACCGCTTCACGCAGTTCTGCTACTGCATCATTGGTGCTTTTTCCAGCCTCCCTGCACAGAACAGCGAAAAACTCGGGCGCATTCTGCTCGTACAGTTCGGCCGCCTGTTCAAGTACTGTTGCCCGTTGCGTTGCCGTGCAATCGTCCCATGCTTTTGCAGAACCCAGTGCGGTGAGTGCATCGTCGTGGGTGGCTTCGACGACGCTACCCACCTTGTCCTGTGCATCAGCTGGATTGTTGATAGCTTGTACGGCTTCGCCGACAAACTCATCATGCATGAGCGGATGAACCTGCCATTGCGTCTCGGCGTGTTGTTCCCGGCTGGATTCCAATCGCTGCCAGTCATCAATGTTGTGCAAGTCCCAACCTGCAGAGTTCAGGCGAACCGGCAGAAACAGATGGGGTGGTGTGACAATCGCGCCATTCGCATTGGCCATATCGGCCATTACCGTTACTAACGGGTCCCGGGCCAGCGCGCTTGCCGGAACGGCTTCATCGACCAGCTGATTGACAAACGAGGAGTTTGCGCCGTTCTCCAACAGCCGGCGAACCAGATACGCCAGAAGGTCTGCATGCGCGCCCACTGGCGCATAGATCCTGCAACGAGTAGCGTGTTCTTGCAGTACCGTGCGATGCAGAGCCTCGCCCATGCCGTGCAATCGCTGAAACTCAAACGCCTGCTTGTCATTGCTCAGCGCCAATATCGTGCTGATGGTGTGCGCATTGTGTGTGGCAAACTGTGGATAGATCCGGTCGGTCATGGATAGCAGTTTTTCTGCACACACCATGTAGCAAGCATCGGTGGCGCTTTTGTGAGTGAACACCGGGTAATCAGCAAGTCCTTCAACCTGTGCTCGCTTGATTTCAGAATCCCAGTAAGCGCCTTTGACCAGTCGCACCATGATCTTGCGCGAGTGTGTTCCTGCCAGGGCATCAAGCCAGTCAATAACCGCATTTGCGCGTTTCGAGTAGGCCTGTACAACCACGCCGAACCCATCCCAGCCAGCCAGTTCTTGATCTGCCAGCAAGGCCTCGATGACATCGAGTGAAATCTCAAGCCTTTCGGATTCTTCTGCATCAATGTTGAGCCCGATGTTGGCGTTCCTCGCCATGATGGCGAGGGTCAGGGCACGCTCAACCAGCTCCGTCATCACGCGCGGTTTTTGTGCAAACTCGTAGCGCGGGTGCAGGGCTGACAGCTTGATGGAAATACCCGGGTTATCACGTATGTCGGCCGCGGTAGCCTGAGCGGCGAGTATCTGAATAGCGTGCGCGTAGGCATCAAAAAAAGCTTGTGCATCAGTCTGGGTCAAGGCAGCTTCACCCAGCATGTCGTAGGAGTAGCAATAGCCTTTGCTTTGCATGCCCATGGCACGCCTGGTGGCTGACTCTATCGTTTCACCCAGCACGAACTGGTTACCCATTTCCTTGATCGCCCGTGTGACAGCCGCTCTGATCACAGGCTCTCCCAATCGACGCACCGTGTTTCTCAACACGTGACTAACGCCTGTGGAGTCCTCATCGCCGAGTACCTTGCCTGTCAACATCAAGGCCCAGGTGGAGGCGTTTACCAGTGATGAAGAGGACTGCCCCAGGTGTTCGCCCCAGCTGGAGGGGGCAATCTTGTCCTCGATCAGTTGATCGATGGTGTCGGCGTCAGGCACACGCAAAAGAGCCTCGGCCAGACACATCAACGCGACACCTTCATCCGATGACAGGCCGTACTCGGCCAGAAACTCTTCCATGAGCCCTGGCTGGTCATCAGCACGTACCGTGCTTACCAGGGTTTCAGCAAGCTGAGATATGTGCTGGCGTGTATCGACGGAGATGCCGCACTGATTTATCAGTGCACTGACAAGCGTAGCTTCTTCCGTATTGTGAAGTTGCCGTATGGCCGCTCTGTAAGTGTGTAGATCGTCCATATCACTGCTCCGCGTGGCGACGCAGAATATAGGAATAACCGCTCAAGTATCGCCATCGAGAGAGAGGCGGCAAAGGCCCTCATTCACGGCACACGGTCATCCCCTAGTGAAGTGCCCCGGGATGGTCGGAGTACCGATTGAGCCTATCGCATATATTGGTATATTATTCCCAAATCCAGAATGTCCTTGGAACGCCATGATCGCTCACCGACTTTGTCCCATTACGCCAACCGTTGCTGTGCTGCTCGCATCACTGGCCGGGGCCTGCACCAGCGATGATCCATCTACAGATTCAGGGGCCTCAAACAACAACGACCCAAACTCCCGTGCTGTACTGATTCGCGATGGGCTCACAAATACCGCATGGACACTGGAAACAGTACGTCTCGGTGGTGAAAGCTACGCACCCTTGCCTCTGGACGCCACCTGGCAACTGAGCTTTGATGCAACAGGCTCAGTCAATGGAAGGGCTCTGTGCAACGCGGTTGGCGGGAACTGGACGGCAACGGACGCCACCTTGCAGATCAACGACTGGAACGAAGATGGCGCTTATTGCGAGGCCATCGAGAGAATCCCGAGCGCCACTCGCGAACTGCTCGGCCAGCTGTTGTTAACTGGCGAGAGCTTCACGGCCACGGTCAACGGATTGCAGCTGACCTTGTCAAACACCGATAGTGCGCTGGTTTTCTCGGGCCGCGCACAACAGGATGATGAAACGAGCGTCAACCATGAGACCTTGGTGCGCGTCGGTGGCTTTACGCGCGCTGGCGCTTTCACACCCGTGGTCACTGATCCAGCGATGCTATTCAAGATCTATCGCGATGCAGATTCACTCAGGACAGACTTGGCATCATTACCCGCCGAGGGCCAAGCTTGGCAAAGCTTGCCGGCAATCGACTTCTCGCAGAGCCTGGTTATTGGCTACTACCTGCCACTGGATTCTCAAGTCAGCAGCGATGCTGTCATACGAGGCGCCTACGTGTCCTCAGCCGGACTGCAGATCGACATAGCGCGTTTTGGTCCGGACATACCGGATCCGGCATTGAATGAGGGCAACGCTGCCTGTGCTGCAGGCGATGCACTCACAGCTCCCTGGACGCTGGCGAGAATAGACAGCGTGCTCGACACTGTCAGCGTTCACGAGATGCGGCGTGCATTCTGTAGCGGCTTGCCGGTGTCCGGGCCTGCGCAGTGAGCGACCTGCGCTTTTGATCATTGTCAACGTGCGTCACAGTCTTTCGCCTGCACGCTCGTGCGAGTACTGAATCCGGACTCCCAATGCGTAGCGTTGCCACTGAATTTCAGCTTACCAGCCACACCGGCACCAGCGACGCCACCAACAAGACCGCCATGACGATGTTGAACACACGCAGGCGTCCGGGGAGGAGCAGCCAGCGACGCAATTGCTGACCTGCTGCAGCCCACGCACTGACGGACGGCAGGTTGACCAGGCCAAAGCAACCAGCCACCACCAGAACCTGCGAGAAGCTGCGTTGCTCTGTGTACACGGTCACCGCTGTCAGCGACATCGCCCATGCCTTGGGATTGACCCACTGAAACAACGCCGCCTGCAGAAACGTCAATGGGCGACCGCTGGCATCGCTCGCCTCCGGCGCACTGGCGGTGGCAATGCGCCACGCAAGGTAGAGTAGATAGGCGATGCTGAGCAGCATCATCAGCTGAAACAACCACGGCCAGATCTCGAACAATTCCAGCACTCCGACACCGACCAACACGGTCATGAACACATGCCCGAGCGTGATTCCTGCCATGTGCGGCAAGCTGCGGCGAAACCCGTAGTTCGCGCCACTGCTGAGCAACATCAGGTTGTTGGGCCCTGGCGTGATCGATGTCACGAAGGCGAAGGTTGCAAGACCGACTAGTAGCTCTGGTGTCATGACGTGTCAGAAGCGAGAACAGCAACACGCCACGGTGTGCGCTGGAAAGTGGACAAGGCCTGTACCACCAAGGCAGACTCTGCTACCCGGGCACATGCTCTTACAACGCACTCTATCGCAATCGTGTTTCAAGCCTGCATCGCTGGCGCGGTATTCGCGCTCGTCCTCATGCCTGCCACTGCAGGAACAAGCTTTATCCTGTTTCTGGCGAACCTGCTCGGTTTCGCGTGCTTTGCCGCGGTACTCTTTGCCCTACACCGGCAGACCCGTGACCAGGACGAGGCGGCATCCCAGGTCTAACGCCATCTTGCCTCGTGTCAATGCTTGAAACAGAGACCTTCCCGAACTGATCGGCCGTAGGCTTGCGACGCATGCACCCGGTCACGCGCTCTGGGCACGCGCTCTGGGCACGCTATAGCCAATCAGACCAGCGGCCGGGCGATTGTCTACCGTCCTGCATTGTCAAACGCGGTGGCAAGGTTCTCGACGTGACTATCACTTGTCTTGAACATCTGTGAAATGCGCCTGCGTTCGTCAGTTGGCATCGGTCAGACTGGTCGCCATGCTGGCGATTGGAACAGAACACTCTGCCGAGTCACACCCGCCCATTCGACAATTCGTCGATACCGCGGTTGGCAAGCTCATCGCACCGTTCGTTCTCGGCATGCCCACTGTGGCCCTTGACCCAGCGCCACTCGATCTGATGCTCGGCGGCCAGCGCATCGATTTCACGCCAAAGCTCGGCGTTCTTGACAGGCGCCTTCGCAGCCGTCTTCCAGCCGCGTTGTTTCCAACCGGCGATCCACTCGGTGATGCCCTTTCGGACATATTGAGAGTCGGTCGTCAGCACGACCTGGCTGGGGCGCTTGAGTGCCGACAAGGCGCGAATGACCGCCGTCATCTCCATGCGATTGTTGGTTGTGTTGTCCTCACCACCCCAGAGCTCACGTTCATGCGGGCCGCTACGTAATAGCGCACCCCAGCCACCGGGACCGGGGTTACCGCGGCAAGCGCCATCGGTGAAGATTTCAACCGTTACCGTGCCCATCACACGGCTTGCCACGCTATCCGACCCATCGCTCATCACTCGCGATCACATTCCCGGACACTCTCCAGTTTGACCACACCGGCAGCGCGACGCCCTGCAGCACCCACATTGGCAAAGCCGCCAGTCACGGCGCGCGCGCGTGGGCCGGTCGGAGCGCGCAACCACGGCCGCCGCAGGAGACTCATCGGGACACTTTGCTTGCGCGCCTGAATCACGTACAGACCACCCAGCGCACCCACCAGAGGCGACCACCGCTCGACGCGCTGCAGTCGACGCAGCACACGTTCGCTGTCGATGGGCGGGCGCACGAACAGCGGGTCCGATCCGAGTACGCGGTAATCAAGAACCGAGAGCCAGTCTGCGACGCGACGCCGCGACCAGAACTGTGCGTTCCAGGGTTCACGGCCACGCCATCCTGTGGCCAGGTGCCGTAGCCCAAACGCACTCAAGGGGTTGAATCCCACGATCAGGAGATGGCCATCGTCGGTCAAGACCCGGTCTGCCTCGCGCAACGCGTGGTGCGGATGAGCACAGAAATCCAGGGTGTGAAAAAACAGCACCGCCTTGACACTGTCGGAGGCTATCGGCAGCGCCGTCACGTCGGTGGCAATGTCTGCCCCCGCTCGCGCAGGCCCCGGCGCCCCCAGCGTCAAAAGTCGCTGCAGCCCGGCAGCACGCAGCAGGCTACGATCTGGCGCTGGATTGCCGATTTGCAGGCCCTGGTACCCGAACACATCACCGAGCCGCTTGCCAAGCGCACTTTCAATCTCGTCGAGTATGGACTGTCCGAGCCCGCTTGCGTACCATTCGCCCAGCGGCGCTTGCGCGTCTAGCCAGACCGGAGCTCTTCGCGTTACTTTGATTTTTCGCATGTTGTCGACCCCGCAGAAGTCGCGGTACAGCCACCCGACGTGGCCCACCCACAAAGAAGCACTCCACGCCGCGCGCGGCGCTCGGCGCGCCACTCCAGCCTGGTTGTATCCGAGTATAGCGGTTGCAGCGGTGCTGACCCTTGCAACCGCCGCCACGATCGGCATAGCTGATCAGGATCCATCGGCACGTTTTGTGACCTTGCCAGCACTCGCCAACACCGACGACTCGGACCGTGCCTTGTTGCGCGAAATCAGCGATGACGACCTGTTCGGGACCCCGGAACCCGTCTCCGAAACGGTGCCTGAGGGCGAGGCGGCCTCACTTGAAACGTCGGGGGCAGCCACCCCGTCCGACCGAGCTCTGCCAGCGGTGCAAGACATGACCGCGTCGCAAGAGCCTGAACCTGCCGACCCCTGGAGTCGCATCCGAGCATCGATGCGCTTTCCGACGATCGAGAACGACATCGTCAATGGCTATCGCGATCAATACATCGAGGAGGCCATGTGGGTCGGGCGTATTCTCGAGCGGGGCCGCCCATACATCGAGCATCTCGTGAACGAACTCGATGATCGGTTCATGCCCGTGGAGCTGGCCTTGCTACCCGCGATCGAATCCGGCTTCCGGCCCAATGTTCACAGCCGTGGTCAGGCAGCAGGGCTCTGGCAGATCGTACCGATTACAGCCACGGAAATAGGTATCGAACGCACCACCTGGTTCGACGGGCGCTCGGACCTGCTCGTATCCACCACGGCGGCCATCGACTACCTCAGCTACCTGAGCGCTGAATTCAACGCGGACTGGGAGCTGATCCTCGCGGCCTACAACGCGGGACCCGGACGTATCCGCCGGGCGGTACGCAAGAATCTCGCTGCAGACAAGCCGGGGGACTTCTGGTCCCTGGAGCTGCCGGAGGAAACCCGTGCCTACGTGCCCAAGATGCTCGCGCTGGTCAATCTGGTCAAGATGGAACCCAGCCCACTGCCTTTGCCCGACCTGACTGATTCCGACGGTTTTGAGCTGGTCGATGTCGGTCGCCGAATCAGCGTGGACAAGGCCGCCGAGATCTCGGGACTTGACCTCGAGCAGCTATCGCTATTGAACTCAGGGCTGATCCACGGCGTCACCGCACCCGATGGACCGCATCGCCTGTACCTGCCAGCAGGTCAGACTGCGCGATTTCTCGAGCGCATTGAAAGCGCTGATCAACAGGCGCTGTTTTCGTTACCAAGAACCCATGAAGTTGTCGCTGGCGACACTCTGAGCGACATTGCCCTGGCCTATGGCATGACGCAACGTCACCTGATGGAGATGAATGGTATGAATGACACCGACATACGAGTTGGGCAAGAGCTCGCTGTGTTGGATACGCTGGTCGATGTCGAGGCAATCGAGTATGTCGTGACTGTCGGCGACAACCTCACGAGCATTGCAAGACGTCACTCGGTTCCAGTCAATCGGATAGTCGGAGCGGATGGCGAACCTGTACGCGGCAACCTCATTCACCCCGGGGAAACCTTGCGAATCATTGTCTCTGACAAAAGCAATGGTTGAGTACGGCGCTCAATTCACACAGACCGCGCCATGTCCGTCAATTTATTGCGTCCTCTTGCGAGTATTGACGCTCGTCTCATAACTACCGATACTGCACGCCGCGGCGCGATCGCCAAGATCACTTGCGACGCAAACCAAAGGGAGAAGGCATGACCTCTATCATCGTTATTCAGGATGAGCGCGAGACTGATGAACTGACGTTCGCTGCCGACGCGGACCGCATTCGCATCGGACGCCGACCTGCTAATGACGTGTGCATCGCTGACCGATCAGTCAGCGGTAACCATGCTCTGCTGACACTCGACTCAGATGGACTGTGGATAGAAGACCTCGGCAGCACCAACGGCACCTACGTAAACGGCGAGGCTGTCAAACGGCATCGGCTGAACACAGGCGACACCATTCTGGTTGGCAAGGTGCGGCTACAGATCGATCTGCCGGCCAGGCACGTTGCAACCCGTGCAGCACCAGTGGACTCCATGGACGCCTCTGCCATGGATGATTCATTCGAAGAAATGCAGATCGCGCCTGTCGATGATGACGACGAACTCGACGAATCGATGCGAGCAGCGCTTGCCTTGTACTCGGACGACCCTGAGCCCGAGTCGGTTACCGCAGCTCCTGTCCTTGATGAGGACGATGACATCGACTTCTCGGAGGATGCGCGCTTGTTCGCCCAAAGCGCCCAAGATGCACAACCCCAATCGGCGTCTGCTTCAGGGAGTGCAGACCTTGATGATGATCGACTGCCCGACTCACAAGATGCTGCGGATGGCGAAGAGCCATTGAAGCTTACTGAACGCGCCAAGGTGGCATTAGGGCGCGATGCAGGTCAACAGGCTCAGTCGCACGCTGTCAATGGCGGTCAGATCGCACCAGAGGCAGCCGAGAGCGAGCAACCTGCAGCTCGAGTTCGCAAGGGGCGACCGGAGGGTCACAGTGAATCTGGCTCAAACGAGGCGTCGCGGCCGCTCGCGACAAACGGTGACAATATCGGCCCAACTCATAATCTTGAGCCAAGCCGCTCGCAAGGTGCGGTCATCGAGATCAAAAACGGTGCAAAGTCAGGACAAATTCTGCCCATCGACAAGCCGGTTACCACACTCGGACGGCCCGGCATTCAAATCGCCGCCATCATGCGCAAACCTGACGGGTATTTCCTCATGCACATCGAAAGCGATGACAGTGTTGATCGCCCCACACTGAACGCTGACTCAATCGGGGACGAGCCAGTTCTGCTGCACAGCGGCGATGAGCTCAATGTCGCGGGTATCGACGTCGAGTTCATGTTGGCCTGAGCGTACAAGCGGCCGCTAGGTCGGAAACAAGCCGCTCGATAGATAGCGATCACCGCGATCGCACACGATCGTTACAATCACGGCATCCTGCAGCTCCGATTGCAGCGTCAAGGCGGCGCATAGCGCCCCACCGGAGCTGACGCCTGACAGGATGCCCTCCTCACGCGCCAGTCGGCGTGCCATCTGCTCCGCATCGCGCTGGTTGACGTCGATTATCGTGTCGACCCGCTCAGGCTCGAAAATCTTGGGGAGATAGGCCTTGGGCCAGCGCCGTATTCCAGGAATACTGGACCCGTCCTCCGGCTGCACACCCACAATGGTCACCTCGGGATTTTGCTCCTTGAGGTAGCGCGACACCCCCATGATCGTACCTGTGGTGCCCATGGAGCTGACAAAGTGGGTGATCCTGCCGTGAGTCTGCTGCCATATCTCGGGCCCGGTCAGCGCATAGTGCGCCCCCCAATTGTCAGGATTGGCAAACTGATCAAGGATCAATCCGTCGCCGCGATCGGCCATATCCTGCGCCGTGTCTCGCGCGTATTCCATGCCCTGCTCTTCTGTGACAAGCACCAGCTCTGCACCATAGGCCAGCATCGTCGCCTTGCGCTCATCGGTCATGTTGTCAGGCATCAACAAGCGCAGACGATAGCCCATCGTTGCGGCAACCATGGCAAGAGCGATACCGGTGTTGCCGCTGGTCGCCTCGATCAACAGATCTCCCGGGCGTATATCACCACGCCGTTCTGCCTCGATGATCATATTGGCGGCCGGGCGGTCCTTGACAGAACCGGCAGGATTATCCCCCTCGAGTTTGCCAAAGACCCGATTACCCCTGTCGTTCGCTGCGATTCGCGTTATGGGCACGAGCCGGGTATTACCTACCTGATCAACCAGACGCGGCACAGCGGGCATTGTTTCATGATTCATGGTTAGTGCTTAATCGCTATCAGGCATTGTGAGACGATTGCAACCCATCGCGTATCTGATCAAGCTGCTGTTGCAATGTGAGCTGATCGCAGACGATGCGCTTGATACCTTCCATTCCGCGCAACCAGGTCAGCTGCCGTTTTGCCAGCTGTCGCGTCGCCACCAGCGCCTTGTGTTTCCATTGCGTGAGATCACCCGCGTCGAGCGCTTCGAGCACTTGTCGATAACCAACAGACTTTAGCGCGGGTAGTTCACGTGGCAAGCCACGCGCTGCAAGTCCTCTGACCTCTTCAAGGAAACCCGCTGCTTCCATCATCTCAAGGCGCGCCTCGATTCGATGGTGTAGCCACGCTCTGGATTCTGGCATCAAGGCAAAGGTCACGACGGGCTCTTTGAGCACGGGGTGCGTTTGTGCCTGCAGATCAGACAATGGCCGGCCAGTCAATCGATATACCTCAAGTGCTCGCAACAGACGCTGTGGATCATTGCGATGTATGCGTGCTGCTGCCTGCGGATCTACCACTTCAAGCTCGGCATGCAAGGCAGCAGAACCGAGCTCAGCCATCTCCTCTACCAACTGTTTACGCACACGAGTATCCGCCTCCGGCAGAGGTGCGAGCCCCTCTACCAGAGCTTTATAATACAAGAACGTCCCCCCGACCAACAAAGCGTGCTTGCCAGACTGTTGTATCTTGTCAATGGCGATACGCGCATCCTCGGCAAACCGTGCAGCGGAATAGGCAACGTCCGGATCAACAATATCAATCAGGTGATGCACTACTCGCCTCTGTTCGTCGAGACTCGGTTTTGCGGTTCCGATGTCCATGCCGCGATAAACCAATGCACTGTCTACACTGACAATCTCGGCATTCAGCAACTCGGCCAGTTCAAGCGCCAGTGTGGTCTTGCCACTAGCCGTCGGCCCCAACAAGCACACAACAGGCATCGTACTCACCGGCCGCGCATGAACAAGGCATCGAGCGCACGCATGTCAAGCGCTGTCCAGGTGGGCCTACCGTGATTGCACTGTCCGCTGTTGGGTGTGGTCTCGATTTGGCGCAACAAGGTATTCATTTCAGGGATCGTCAAGGCTCGGTTGGCACGTACCGAGCCGTGGCAAGCCATGGTCGACAACACTCGATCAATCGCATCTTGAACGCGCTCGCTACTACCATGCTCGATCAGGTCAGAGATCACGTCACGCACCAGAGCCGCTGCGTCTGCATCACCGAGCAGCGCAGGTACACCGCGCACGCTCAAGCACTCAGGACCACGGCGGGTAAGCTCCAGACCCAACGCGACAAGCGATTCCGCTTCTTGCTCCGCCCGATCAGCCTCTGCCACACCAACGTCAACCGACACAGGCACAAGCAGACGCTGCATTCGCACATCCCCCTCTCTGTGCGCAGCCTTCAAGCGCTCATAGACGATCCTCTCATGCGCCGCATGCGCATCAACGATGATCATGCCGCTCGCATTTTGCGCAAGCACATAAACACGATGAAGATGAGCCACGGCAAATCCCAACGGCGGCAACTCTTGCCCGCTGTCTGCGCGCTTGTCAGCGACTTCGTTGCCAGGTTGCGTAACCACGCCTTCGCTCGATCGATCATAAGGGCTGATCGGCGCTGGAGCACCGAGCTTTTGAAAAGCCCTGAACTGCTGGCGGGCGGCATCGGTACCGTGCGCTGATGTGCCGCGCAATGATGCAGAGTGATCTTGCGTGCCAGGCCAGCCAGCCGAGTTCGTATCAAGGGTGTTGGCAGCTGTGCCCTGCGAACCGTCAAGATCCGTATTCTGCCCAACACTCAGATCAAGGCCAGCTTGTTCCAGCCGTGCCTGCGGCGCCTGATCGCCAGTATGTTCGCGTACTTGGCCAGCAAGTGCCGAGCCCTCGGCCCTGTCGCCAGGAGAGATCGCAGCGAGAAAATCCTTTAGCGCTCGTCGCACAAATCCATGCACCATGGACGACTCACGAAAACGCACTTCCTGTTTGCCAGGATGTACGTTCACATCTACAGCCTCGGGATCGATGCCAAGAAACAACACGAAAGCCGGATGACGTTGGTGATACATGAGATCACCAAAGGCCTGGCGTACCGCATGGGCCACCACGCGATCTTTGACCGAACGCCTGTTGACAAAGAAGTGCTGCATATCACTCTGCGAACGCGAGAAGCTTGGTTCTGCAACCCAACCCTCCAGTGACAATCCGTCTGCGCCGTCAATCGAGACTCGCCTGGCAGCCTCACCAAACGCATTGCCAAGCACACGCATCAGCCGTTGATCTTCGGCAGTATCGGTAGTCGCCGCTGCCAGATCCAGAACAGTCTTGCCGTTGTGCACCAGCTGCAGCGCCACCCCCGGATACGCCAGTGCAAGTGTGCGCACTACCGCATCGCATCGCGAAAACTCGGTTCGCGCAGTACGCAGGAACTTGCGCCTGGCCGGTACGTTGTAGAACAAGCTGCGCACATCGACGGTGGTACCCACAGGATGAGGGGCCGGGGCCGGGGCGTTGAACCCCACTCCACCGCTGACAGATCTACCTGTAGCGCTCCCTATGCCGTCTGCCACATAGGCCAGCCGTGCACCGTGTTCCTGGGCTGCGGTGCGCGAGGTCAACTCCAGGCGCGAGACCGAGGCGACGCTTGGCAGCGCCTCTCCCCGAAATCCCATGCTGGCAACTGCTGAGAGATCATCCAGAGACGAGATCTTGCTCGTTGCATGACGAGTCAGTGCCAATGGCAGCTCGGCAGCGTCGATGCCATGCCCATCATCACGAATGCGGATACGCTCCAAGCCTCCCTTCTCCAGCTCAACCTGTATGGACCTGGCGCCCGCATCGAGCGCATTCTCAATCAGCTCTTTCACAATTGATGCGGGACGCTCAACCACTTCGCCAGCGGCAATCTGGTTGACCAAATGATCCGGGAGTCGCTGAATAGACATGCGTGAACTGTGAAGGCGCCCGGCGAAATGATGCCACGCGCAGCGAGTAACTGTTAGCTCGTATTTCAGGTCAAGTCAGGCATGACGCCCCGGCCTGCCCGGCGCTTCAGCAATACAGGCCTGATGTGCTGCCTTGTCGGATGTTACTGACAGGTCGCAAGGGTTATTCGCCCTGTCAAGAGCGTCAGTCCGATGGTCGTTAGCTCCGTCGAGCGCCCGCATCTCTTGTGCGGCCATGGCGACCTCGTGAACTGCTGAGCCCAGATCCAATCCCGTGATCCGCAAACACATGATCCCCCTACCGCTAATTCGGTCCCGCGCACTTGCGATCGGTATTGCACTGCCGATCCTGAGCGCAACCGCTGTGAGCTCGGCAGACGATACCGAGATCTATTTCGGACAGGTGTACGCCAACAGCTCTTCACCAGCCACGTCACCCAACATTCTGTTCCTGCTGGATGACTCGGGCTCGATGAGCAGCCAAGACTCGGGACAAGTTGGCACTCGGATGGAAAGATTGCAATCGGCTATGGACTCGCTGCTTACGGATCTGACCGACGTCAACGTTGGCATCATGAGCATGAGCGGCGAACGAGGTGGAGGACCCATTCGCTATCCCGTGACCCCACTGGATGAGCCAATCTGCGACGAAACTGAAGAATGTGACGACATCCTTGTCTACTCACGTGTCAACAACGAGGACAACGACACCGAGCAAAATCTCTCAACGGGTGCGATGGAACCTGGCGGAGGTACCCTGGCCGTTCGAGGGACCGGTAACGCCATCTCGGCTCGACAAAGTGTGGGCGTTCGATTTACTGATCTTGACATACCACAGGGAGCGCGGATAACGGGTGCCTACCTCGATATGACGGCAAAGAACACCGACATCAAAGCAGCGCAGTGGACCATCAGGGGAGACGATACAGATTCCGCAGCGCCATTCAGCACAAACAATAGTGATCTCTCCAATCGCAGCACAACAACCGCTGCAGTTACATTCGACCCAGGTTGGTGGACACAAAACGAGCAATACTCTTCAGCCGATCTCAAGGACGTGGTTCAGGAAATCGTTGACCGCAATGGCTGGTGCGGCGGCAATGATCTCGCTCTCATAATCGAAGGCAGCAAAACGCGGCGCATCGTGAGCAGGGAGACTGCCATTGCAAACGCTGCGAATGGCATAACTACGCCGGCGATGTCATTACGTGTGACTTATGACAGCGGTGACATACCCGTAGGACAAGGCTGCCAGTTGGCGACGGCTATTGGCAAGGTAACCAATCAGGACAGCGATGGTTTTGAGTACGCGTCCAATGGTTGGGTTGATCGTAGCAATGGGATCATTGCGTTGGGTCAGGCAGGGTCCAATGAACTCACCACCGGCGTTCGTTACAGGTTTCTTGATATACCGCAAGGGGCAACAGTGGTAGATGCTCGACTGACATTTACAACCTACAACTCTAGTACAAGTGACTTCAACGTAACCATCACCGGTCACGATGTAGACAACTCCTGGCCCATCGCAAGCGCAACAAACAACTTGTCGCAGCGCGCCCGAACCAGCAGCTCTGTCGACTGGTCAGTAGTAGAGAACGTCCAGGCAAACGCCAATCTCACTTCAGTTGATGTTTCCCCTATCGTTCAAGAGATTGTCAACCGCCCGGGATGGTCCCCTGACAACGAGATGATGATGTTACTGGAACAGAACGGTTGGTACGGCAGCTATCTGCTTTTCTGGGCCTACGATGCCGCTCCAACCCTGGCACCGAGCATTCAAGTCACATACAAATCCTACAGCGACGGATCAAAGCCTACTGCAAGAGACGACCTTACGCGTGTTATCGAGCAACTGGCGCCATCCGGCTGGACGCCGCTGCTGAGTCAGCAATACGAGGCAGCACAGTACATCCTAGGCAATGAAGTGACCTACGGTCGTCGCCGAGGCAATCTATACACATCGTCAAACTGGCGTGTTTCACATCCAGATTCCTATACAGGAGGCACGCTGTACACCCCCGCCGGCTGCAACGAGAGCGACCCCTTTGACACCAATTGTCGCGCCGAGGAAATATTTGACGGTGCTGGAGGTGATGTCCCCACCTACATATCACCAATCGAGGGTTCGTGCCAGACCCACCACATCGTCATCCTGTCTGATGGTGTAGCAACTGCTGATGACGCCGACGATCGGATACGACCTTTGATCGGCGAATCAGCCTGTGATGACAACGATCACCTGGCAGTGGCCTGCAGTACTGATCTGCAGCGCTGGTTGTATGAGACCGACCACGATACCGCTATGGATGGTTCACAGAACATTCGTACTCACACCATTGCATTCAATCTGGACGGTGAAGGTAAAGGCCATCTTGAGGATCTTGCAGCTGCCGGTGGTGGTGAGTCCCATACTGCAGCATCCGCCGATGAGCTCATCGAGGCCTTTAGCTCAATCGTCACCGGCGCAGTTTCTGTTGACACGAGTTTCGCCGCACCAGCAGCCACTGTCAGTCAGTTCAACAGACTGGCGCACCGCAATGATGTCTACCTTGCGCAGTTCAAGCCAACGAGCAACCCGAGCTGGGTTGGTAACGTGAAACGCTACAACATCGGAAAGTACACCGATGCTGCCGGTGAGGTGTCGACCGAATTGCTCGATGCTGAAGGCGTACCTGCTGTCAATCCCGATACCGGCTTTTTTTACGACTCCGCGCGCAGCCTCTGGGATCACATCGACAGTGACGGCAAGGTCACCACCGCTCCTGACGGGCATGGCGTGGCGAAAGGGGGCGTAGCCTCACGTATCGGTGTCGATGGTATCGAGAGTCGCAACATGTATACCTTTCTCGGAGACACCGAGGTTGACATACCGGCACAGGGTGTGGATCTGACCGATGGTTCGCACGATTTTCATGAGAGCAACACCGACATCACCGCTGAATTACTGGGATTGGTAGATCCCACGTTGACCGAGGCCGAGCGTGCCGCTTACCGCACTGATTTATTGAAATGGGCACGGGGTGTAGACATCAATGACGAAGACAATGACAACAACGTCACCGAGCCCCGCCGCACTATCGGCGACACCCTGCATACCTCGCCCATCGTAGTGAACTACGCCAACGGCGGTAAGAATGACCCGGAATCAGTCATCTATGTGTCTACCAACGATGGTGTGCTACACGCATTTGATGCTGAAAACGGAAACGAGCTTTGGGCGTTTACGCCACGGGAGCTGCTTGGCACTCACAACATCCTGTTCAATAACCTCGCCTCGAGCCCTCACCCCTATGGACTTGACGGCGGCTTGACCTTGTGGCGTGATGACCCTGACAACGATCTGACCGTTGACAAGGATGAGTCCGTGTATCTCTACGTTGGTATGCGACGCGGGGGCGATAGCTACTATGCATTTGATATTACTGATGCCGAAGGACCAAAGCTTGCCTGGGTAATCAACGGCCAGGACAATGGCGGTACTAACCCCAAGTTTGCAGAGCTCGGGCAAAGCTGGTCCCAGCCGACCCACACTCGGATCATGGACGGCTCAACCGCACGAGATGTTCTTGTATTCGGCGCCGGCTACGACGTCAATCAGGACGCTGACCCCGCGCGCGATCAAGACGGTAATGCGGTAACCATGAATCACGGCCCGGATGCGATTGGCCGAGGTCTGTTCATTGTGGATGCGCAAACCGGTGAAAACCTGTGGACCGTATCCGGGCCTGATATCGGTAACGGCGCCACTGCTGATCAGCGCTTTGCGGACATGGAATACGGCATCCCGGCAAATGTACGCGTCGTGGACATCGACTTTGACGGTTTCATGGATCAGTTGTATGCGGCCGACACCGGCGGGCAACTGTGGCGCTTTGACGTCACGGGCACTATCAACGATGACTTCTTGTCTGGCGGCGTGTTAGCCGACATCTCAACCGGCGATGATGCAGGTCATCGGCGCTTCTACTCCACACCCGATGTTGCTCTGATTCAAGACCGTGGGCAGACCTACCTTGCCGTGAGCATCGGATCAGGCTGGCGTGCACACCCCTTGAACGATGTGATCGAGGATGCGCAATACGTCTTCCGCGTGCCAACGGTGCGTGGTGCACCGGCCGGTTACGGTGTGGAGAGCGCTGATGGGAGCTATCGCCCGATCACCGAGGATGATCTGAAGTGGATCAACGATCCGTCGGCTGCTGCAAACAACACTGGCCTGACTCACGGGTGGTACTTTCGCCTGAGTGACCCTGGCGAGAAGTCACTCGGAACGAGCGTGATTTTCAAGAACGTGCTGTATTTTTCTACCTATGTACCGGAGGAGCACGTCAGTGCCTGCGCCACTGCCCTGGGTTCCGGATTTATCTACGCGCTCTCCATTGTAGACGGCGCACCGACCATCGATTTCGATAACGACGGCACCATCGAAACCGATTGGCTAAGCACCGATGGCTACAACAACGCGAAGAACGACATGCGTCAGCAGTTGAAGCAAGTAGGAATACCGGCCAATCCAGGTCTGTTTTTCCCGGAAGGCGGGGATCCAGAGTTGTATGTCGGTACCGAGAAAATCCCCACAGACGCTACCATCGGGACCACTCGCACCTTCTGGGTCGATACCGGTGCGATAGTAGATTGACCGCAGCAACGCTGGTCGGCCACCGTACGCAAGAACGGATCCGAGAGCTCAGGGAATATAGCGGACGTCTGTGCCGAGCTACCCGCGCTCGGATGCCTGCCGGCGCTCGGCTGCGAGTAGTGTACCGTCCGGGGCACGGCGAGCCAGGAAGCGCGATACGCCGTTACCTATAGCGACCGCGAGTTGCTCTTGAAACCCCGGATCGTTGAGTTTCTTCTCTTCCTGCAGATTGGAGATAAAGGCTGTCTCCACGAGCACGGACGGGATGTCAGGTGACTTCAAGACAGCGAAATTGGCCTGCTCGACCTGCGGTTTGTGTACCGCACCGATTCCTTTGAGATCAGCAAGTACTTCGGCGCCCATATCCATGCTCGCCTCAAGCGTCGTGTTCTGAGCAAGGTCGAGCAAGGTCTGGCGCAGCGTCGGCTCCAAACCGTCCAGGGCTACATCACCGAACAAGGCAGCGCTTTCGTTCTCGCTCTTTGCAAGCCAGGCCGCTGCCTCTGACGTCGCACCATCGCGATTGAGTGCGTACACCGAACTGCCGTGAGCCTCAAGACGCTTGAAGGCATCTGCATGGACTGACACGAAGACGTCGGCATGTCGATCGCGTGCTCTACCAATACGATCCCGCAGAGCAATGTAGGTATCACTGTCACGAATCATGACGGGGGTGATTCCGTGGGTTGCCGACAGGCGTCTGTACAGCCTGCGAGCAACCGTCAAGGTCACATCCTTTTCACGCGTTTGTCGTTGCCCAATTGCACCGGGATCCTTGCCGCCGTGTCCTGCATCAATCGCCACGATGGCATCACGCAACGGAGCACCTTCAACGATGCGATGACTGGATCGCGCCAAAGCGGGATCACCCTTGACGCCAAGATCCACCAGCAGACGATGACCAGTGCCACGTTCGACGAGACGAAAACTCGGCGACACCGAGCGCCGCAGGTCAACGACAACGCGCATTACCCCGCCCGCTTGCTGACCGTAGCGAATACGCGATACCGGCCCGCTACCATGTTCGACAACGCTCATCGATGAAGCTGCGACCGTGTTCGGCAAATCAATGACGAGACGCGGTGGCGAATCCAGGGTAAACAAAGTCGGGGTGCCCGCACCACCGTCAATATCGATGTGCAGAGAGACGGTTTCCTGGTGGACGACGCGGGCGCCGACCAGCGCGGATGCGCGGGCCAGGCCCTGCGGCCCGATCACCAAGCCCATGCCCAACAGGGACACGAAACGACGACGCGATAGCTCGTTCATGCAGTGCATTCCCCCACGGAATTCTGTCAGTCACGGCACGGGTACCGGGTCGAACCGCAGTGCACCTTGGCATGGCTCTACGGCCAATGGCTCAAGGCGAGGCGCCATGCTCACGTGACAGCGAAGCGTTCAGCTCCGCTGCTCAAAGACTAGTAGGCAAAATCGACTCTGCAAGTGCACCTGTAAAAAACAATTGTCTCCCGCCGCTATCGGCGTACTCAAGGCGCAGCATCAGATTCGCTTCCGGCAAGCGATCACCGGCACGCTCCGGCCATTCAACGCACAGAAGGTCGTTGGCAGCCAGCACCTCCCCGATGCCGAGAAAATCCAGCTCATCCGGATCTGACAGGCGATAAAAATCGGCGTGCGCGATGCCAAGGCCATCTGTCGAATAGGACTCGATCAGGGTGTAGGTCGGACTCGGCACCGCTCCTTGATGGCCGAAGGCGCGCAGCAAGGCTCGTACAAAGGCGCTCTTGCCGGCACCGAGCTCACCGTGCAGGAACAACAAGACCGCGTCACCGGCAGATCGTGCGCGAAGGTAGCTGGCCAAGGGCACGGCAAGCACTGCCGCGAGATTGTGCAAAGCTGACTCGTCAGCGACATGAATTGAGCGCATCTGCTGTAGCTAATGTGTCGTCAAGCGTTAGCACGCAGAGACCGGCGCATCGCCTCCCAGGAATCAGCGGGAGGCGCATGCAGCTCTTGCCGCACTCCGTTCCACTCAAAGCCGATGTACTGCGAATGTAGACACAAGCGAGCAAGACCTATTTGCTTGAAGCGCTTGTTCTGCCGATTATCGCCGTAGCGCTCATCGCCGAGCACAGCGTGACCCGAGGCGCTGGCGTGGACACGGATCTGGTGGGTTCGCCCGGTTTCGATCTCGATCGACACCTCGCTGGCCAACTCGCCAAAGCGCTCGTGACAAGCGAATCGGCTGAGTGCGGGCTGACCATCTGTTGCGACAACAACACGTCGCTCGCCCGCGTGCTCCACGTTGCTTGCCAAAGCCAAGGACACCTCCGAGATCGTGTCAGGCCAACTGCCATTGACCAAAGCTACATACTGTTTGTCGACCCGCCGCTCGCGAAACAGAGCCTGCAGCGCACGGCAACGTCCCGTATCACGCGCGATCAGCATCGCTCCACTCGTGCCCCGATCAAGCCTGTGAACAAGCTCGAGACGCGGCTCGGCTCGCGCCTGCCTGAGCGCGTCGATCGCCCCAAAAGCAAGCCCGCTGCCGGCATGCACAGCCACTCCCGGAGGCTTATCGAGCACCAGAAAGTCCTCGGTCTCGAATACCACAGCCTCGGCAACGGCAGCCGCGAGTGCATCCGGAACATGCACCGCCCCCCGAGCAGCGGTGCGCATTGGCGGTATACGGACCTGCTCACCTTCGATGAGCTTGCGCGTCGGCTTGACCCTGCCGCCGTCAACTCTGACCTGGCCGCTGCGAATCAGCTTATACACATGGCTTTTAGGCACGCCTGGTGCACGCTTGAGCAGGTAGTTGTCAATGCGTTGGCCGGATTCACCACTATCGACCCGCAGATGACGCACGGATGTCAAATTGTCGTCACTCAATGGGATGAAGTGTCAGATTCGATCAGACGTGGAAACCGAAGCGTTCGTTGTACATTCTGATTTGCGGCGGATCGCGGTACGCGCTATATTAAAGAGTCGGCCAGCTCATGGAACGTCCAGGGTCGACATGCTGGCAGGCTACACCGCAACGCCCGGAAATGCACCGATGCGCTGCAAGAAGTCCGCGAATGCCTCACCGCACAACGGTTCACGGCATCGTCAGCGCCCGATGAGCACCCGGTCCCTGGCCCGCGCATTGTTGCCGGGCGGTGGCTACACACGATCGCAGTCGTAACCAATGGCTGTGGTACCGAATTATTCAAATATGCCGGACGATGGCTCAAGCACCCTCCTCGAAGACCGCGATCAGCACCATGCATAACGCATGGTCTGCGCGATGCATGACATCAGGCAAAGGCCTGCGTCGCGCATGCGCCAAGGCTGACCTCGCGACCGAGGGTCGGGTGGTAGCCACTGAAGCCGGCCGCCATGTGAATACCTTTCATGAAAAGAATGCTCATCAACGCAACTCACGAAGAGGAGTTGCGTGTCGCCATCGTTGATGGCCAGAAACTCATTGACCTCGATATAGAGCACAAGTCCAGAGAACAACGAAAATCCAACATATACAAAGCGAAAATCACGCGCGTCGAGCCAAGCCTCGAAGCCGCCTTCGTTGACTATGGCGCTGACCGTCACGGCTTCCTGCCGTTCAAGGAAATAGCCCAGCAGTACCTCGGCGGCAAGGCCGATGTCGCACGATCTGCGATAAAAGACCATCTACGCGAGGGCATGGAGCTCATCGTTCAGATCGAGAAAGAGGAGCGTGGCAACAAGGGCGCAGCACTGACCACCGAGATCAGCCTTGCAGGACGTTTCCTTGTCCTGATGCCCAACAACTCTCGCGCAGGTGGCGTGTCTCGCCGCATCGAAGGCGATGAACGCGCAGAACTCAAAGCCGCGATGGCCGATGTGGAAGTGCCTGACGGTATGGGCACCATTGTCCGTACTGCTGGCATCGGGCGTACGACCGAAGAATTGCAATGGGACCTCGACTATCAGGCAGCCATCTGGACGGCGATCGCGGAGGCGGCAGAATCCAAAAAGGCCCCCTTTCTGATCTACCAGGAAAGCAACATCATCGTTCGTGGTCTGCGCGACTATTTCAAGGGCGACATCGGCGAGATCATTGCCGATGAGCGAAGCACCTGTGATCAGGCGGCTGATTTCATTCGTTTGTACATGCCGCAAAACGAGCGCAAGCTCAAGTACTACGACGATCCGGTCCCGCTGTTCAATCGCTACCAGATCGAGTCCCAGATAGAGAGCGCCTTTCAGCGCGAGGTGCGTCTACCTTCCGGCGGCGCTCTGGTCATCGACCACACCGAGGCACTGGTGTCCATAGACATAAATTCCGCGCGTGCCACCAAAGGCAGCGACATCGAGGAAACCGCGACCAACACCAACCTCGAGGCCGCTGACGAAGTCGCCCGTCAGTTGCGTCTGCGCGATCTCGGAGGTCTGGTGGTCATCGACTTTATCGACATGTTCTCCTCCAAACATCAACGTCAAGTCGAGAATCGCCTGCGGGAGGCGCTTCGTGCCGACCGAGCACGCGTCCAGATCGGCAAGATTTCAAAGTTCGGACTGCTTGAGATGTCGCGACAACGGCTTCGTCCCTCGCTGGGTGAAGGGTCCGGGACAGTCTGCCCGCGCTGTCAGGGCCAAGGCACCATACGTGGCATCGAATCAACCGCTCTTTCGATATTGCGTCTCGTTGAGGAAGAAGCGCGCAAGGACAATACCGGCCGCGTTGTCGCTGATGTGCCGGTCGACGTTGCTACCTATCTGCTGAACGAGAAGCGTCAGAGCATCTCGGAGATCGAGGCTCGTAACGAGACCATGCTTTTGATCGTTGCCAACCCGACACTGGATACACCGAACTACACCATCGAACGTATCCGCATGACCGAGGCAGATCACGAAGCCTTGCAAAAAAAGAGCTACGAGCTGGCGACCAACAACGACGACCACTATGCGCCGCCGGACCCTCGTGACGTCAAACCGACCGAGGCAGCTGCTGTCGGGATGTTGTCGCCCGACATGCCGCCGCCGCAACGCGCGGCGGTTGCGATACAAGCCGAGGCGGATACCGCGCCAGCACTGCAGCAAGAGGCTTCAGGTGGTTTTCGTCGCATCTTCGGCAAGGTCAGCTCTCTGTTTGGTGCAGCGCCCGCTACCGCTTCTGCCGCGGAGACGGCCGAAGCCGAAGCAGCGGCAATCAGACCGCAACGCAAAAGCACGCATAGCAAGGCCGGGCCAAGCGCACGTCGTGAAGAAGGCGACGGCAAAAGACGCAGCCGCGGAGGACGGAATCGGGGGGGGCGCAACCGCACCAAAAACCGCGACGGTGAGGAAGCGCGCAACGACGGTCAACAGGAACGTGGTGGACGCAACAACGCGCGTTCAGGCACACGCAATGCTGACAGCAAAGCGGGTGACCAGAACAACGCCGACAATGCGACAACACGCGGCTCAAACGAAACGGCCGACAACAACGCAGACAACGCGACCAACACCGACGGTTCTACGCGCAAGCGTTCGCGGCGCGGTGGACGCGGACGCAAGCGCAACAACACGGTAAAAGAAGGCACAGGGGCCGACGCGGTAAACGCTGAGGGCCACAGTGACCACGGTGGTGAATCAGTATCTGAACAACAAGAGTCGCAGGTAGGCCCGGACGTCACCGAGTCCGCAGCTGACTCTCCGGCTGAGGCAACGGGCGCGTCCGCTACAGATGCAGGAGCCAATGGCAAGACCGACACCAGTGCTGTCGAGACCGCTGATGGCGAGGCACCGAAACGCAGTCGATCACGTGGTCGCCGGGGAGGCCGTGGACGCGGACGCGGACGCAAGCGCGCAGAGGAGCCCGGCAAGAGCGATGAGAACGACACAGGCGAGGACAATGGCAACTCTGGCCCGTCCGGTGGCAGCGATGTCGATGACCTGGCAGCCCTTGCTCATGACAAGGCTTCACGCATCGACGCGACAACGGACAGGACACACGGCGCTGACGCCAGCGATGAGGATAATGCGGCGTCGGTGCACGCAACCGCATCGGATGATGACCGCGCTGAGGTGGTCTGGTCGGCCGAGCCTGCCGATCCGGTAACGCCCGCCTCCGAAGACAAACAGCCGGACGCCGCTGAGACGCAACGAGTCGTACCGCCTGTCAGTGATGCAAGCCCCACCGGGCCGCTGGTTGACGCTTCAAGCGCGCTTTCAGATCATTCATCAAGTGAATTGACAACTGAGCCCGTCGAGGCACTGGAGGCTGTACAGCCTCCAGCACCGAACTCTGCGACAGCGGCTGCAGAGGTGACCTCCCCGCAAGAGGCGAATTCGCCGAACGGCGTTGACTCTTTCGATGAGAACACCGTCGACGCAGTTGCAAGCGACGCGGACATGACCGACGAAGGCAAGGAAGACCAGCAACCCAAGCGGCGACGCAACTCCAGCAGACGACGCGAACGGGTCGCTAAAAAGAGCGAGGCAAAGACCGTTGTTGAATCTGAAACGGCTTCCGAGGAAGCGGTTTCCCACGAGCGCGCTCAGGATGCAACTGAAGCTGGGGCTGAGTCAGCTCAGCCCACTGCATCCCATACGGCGGCCAATGAAAAAAATGCAGCCTCACGTGGGTTGTCTTTTGCCTCGCGGGCGGTGGCCGATGTTGATGTTGCCAGTGACTCTTCAAAATCCAGTAGCTAGGCGCAAGTGACCCTCACGCGACGCTTCATGCAGTGCGATGTCTTCTCATCCACTGCGACGCGTGGCAATGCGCTTGCCGTAGTGCTGGACAGCGATGGCCTCGACTCAGAGGCGATGCAGAGGTTCGCGGCATGGACCAATCTTGCCGAGACGACCTTTGTGCTGCCGCCCACCGAGGCGCAGGCCGACTATCGCCTGCGCATCTTCACGCCGCTGCGCGAGATGCGTTTCGCCGGCCACCCCACACTCGGTAGCTGTGCGGCCTGGTTAAGTGCGGGTGGCAGGGCGAAGGACCCAGGTACGGTGCGCCAGCAATGCGCTGTGGGTATTGTCGAGATTGACATGACCGGACGCGTGCCAGCCTTCATAGCACCGCCGACCCACATTGCCCCACTTGATGCGGATGAGTTGCAACGTATTTTGAGTGATCTTGGCCTGAAGGCATCTGATGTTGTCAACAGTGCCTTGCTCGACAATGGGCCTCAGTGGCGTGCTCTGCAGTTGGTGTCAGCCGAGGCTGTGCTCAAGGCCAAGGCGCAGAACGTCCGATGGCCAGAGATGTCCGCTATCGGCCTGATCGGCCCGTATGCAGACACGTCGGAAGCTGACTATGAGGTACGCATGCTCGCTCCCTCAAGCGGTATGCTGGAGGACCCGATCACAGGTTCACTCAATGCAGCCCTTGCGCACTGGATGCTGGATCAGGGTCAGTTATCCGAGGACATAGTGGTTGCCCAGGGACGCTGCATTGGACGTGAAGGACGCGTCTACATATCACCTGACCCCGCGAATGCGGGGCGGGTGCGTATCGGCGGTCATACATCGATACTCATCAAAGGGACCCTGCAGCTCTAGGTCTCCTGACGCGGCTTGCCCGAGGGATTGGTGTAACGATCGTTGAGCGCCTCAACAAAGCTGGAAGCTTGATCGATTACCTCATCGACGGCACGACGCGAGCCACGATTCCAGCCGGCTGCCTTACTGGAAAAAACCGTGCGCCAGAAGCGTGTGCTGTTGCGGAAACCCTTGGAATAGGGCTCATCTGCACTACCCTGCAGGCGTTTGTGCATCCAGCTGGCGATGATAAATCGCAAGCCAAAATGTACACACAAGGCGACGATCAACAGTGCGGCGATAGTGCCTACAAGGGCCATAGGGTCAGTGAACATGCCCAATACCAACGCACCGATTGCACCCAGCGAACCTGTGACAATGCCACCACCTAACACCGCTAGAGCAAAACACCCAAGAACAATGGCATCAGCACGCAATACGCGCTTTGCCCACAGCTTGCGCAAGCGCGATATCGCAGGGATTGCTTGATCGCGCAGGTTGTACGCGGTCTTCTCCATGGCGCCGACAATCCGGTAAGCACGCTCTACCTCCACTTCGCGAATGCGATCCTCGATCTCTTGCATGTCCGAGTCGCGCTTCTCTATAAACCGTGCTCTACGTGCATCATCTTCGATGGGCACAGCAATATCCTTGTTGAAGATGGTGTAAAAGCGCCCTGCTGTCAGGCCTTTTTGACTCAGCGCCCGCTGCCAGGCACCGACAATTTCTTCGGTATTGTCCTCGCGCGCCGCTGTATCAATCTGATTCAGGATAAAGACAAACTTGTTACTGTCCTGCCGATTGATCGTGTGCTCTACCAGATGTGTGAGCGTGTCTTGCATCGAACCGGGCTCCGGGTGTCTGGCATCAAAGAACACCAGGACCAAATCCGATAGATCCAGAATGTGATCGGTCAGCTTCAAGGTTGAGGTCCTTTGCTCGTCGGCATCGAACCCGGGCGAATCTATGAGAATTTTGCCACGCACCACCTCGCTGTCGGTGACTTTGAGCTGCAGATAGGCATCGATACGACGCCCCTCGCCCTCGGTCACCTTCTCGATCTCATCGCTGATGCGATAGAAAGGAAATCGCATGTCGGCATCGAGTGCCAGCCCTGGCAAGGTGCGGCCAGCCTCGCTCTCGCCGTAGCAGATAACTGTGAACTTGTCGTCGACCGCCTGGTTGCCGGTCTTTTGAAGCGTTTTGCCAAGGTAGCTGTTGATAAACGAGCTCTTGCCCGCCGAGAACACACCCAACACCGAGACCAGCGGCCACCAGCTGATCTTCATCGCGTAGGAATCGTCGGTGTCGATCAGGCCGGTGCGATAGCCAACCTCGTCGAGCTTGTGAAACCCGTCGATAGCATCGATCAGGGTGGGGTTCTCACGCTCAAGGTGAGATTTAAGGCTAGCGAATCGTTTGACGATCGAGGCATCAGCACGAGACATCAGGGAAACAGGCTCCAATCATGAGGATCACGGGCGCGCGAGTCTAGCGCGTTGACAGCGCGGTGCGCATCAAAGATGTTGGCGCGCAGCAGATCACCTGACGACGCAAATCCCGCGCCCGCCGTTTGACAAAGCCGCCGGATGGCCGGACCATCCGGGCTTGGGAATTCTCCTTTGTAACGCATGGACCTCTGGCAAGCATCCAGCGGCTGCGTCAATGGTTAACACGGACGAGGTTACGCGTATGAATGCAGGAAACGTGATCGCTCTGATCATTGGCCTTTTGATGGTGGCAGCCATCTACTGGTTTATGACGCGCGCCGGGCGTGGTCAGAAGAATGACTCCTCTGTGCACCTCACGCGCCCATCGGCTAGCGCAGGTTCGGCTGCAACGGATCAGGTTCCTGCAAAGCGGAGCGCCGACGTCCAGAGCACTGCCGACGAGCCAGTGGGTACGACAGCAAGTGCACGTTCTACCTCGGGCCTTGGAATTGGAGCCGCCGTTGCTGGAGCTGGTGCGCTCGCTGGTGGCTCAGGCGCTGTGGTCGCCGGGGCTCGGGCGGTGGCAGCAAGCCCATCGTCGAGCGCGACGTCGGCCCAAACCGCCTTGTCCGGTGACTACACGGTTGCTACTGGCGACCCTGCGCTCGATGTGCGCGAGATGCTGAAGATTCTGAACCTGCGGGAGTCCGACGCCAAACGCCTTGCCATTTCAGAAAGCGATTACAAGGCGTTGAAAGCGGGCAACAGCGTGCTACCGCCAGAAGACTTGACTGCCGTTGCCGAGAAGTTGCGTGCAATGATTCTCTGAGCATTGAACACGCAAATCGATTTGATACAAGGAGAGTGATTCAGTGAACTCGTTGGTAGATGGGCGCAACGCCCACACCATGCGCCGTGACATGCGCGCAGTCGTCGCCTTCATCGGTGTGATCTGGATTGTCTTTGCACTCGATCGCGTGCTGCCGCTGGAACTCCTTGGCCTCGTTCCACGCACTTTCAGCGGGCTGACCGGTGTTGTCGCTATGCCGTTCCTGCACGGCAATTTCCAACACCTGCTTGGCAACACTATCCCTCTGGCCATCACCTTGTTGTTGCTCGCAGGATCACGAGCCAATTCTGGCGCTATAGTCGTGTTGATCACGATCATTGGCGGTGTTGGCCTTTGGATATTCGGGCGAACTGCGCTTCACATCGGAGCCAGCGGACTTGTGTTTGGACTCATCGCCTTTCACGTGTTTGCAGGCATATTCGAAAAACGCTTTCAATCCATCGCTATTGCCTGTGTTGTGGGTGCGCTGTATGCAACCACGTTCATAAAGGGCATTATCCCGATGCAGGAAGGCGTGTCATGGGACGGACATTTGTTTGGCGGGATCGCAGGTATGGCAGTTTCCTTTTTCATGTCGAAACTACTGCGCAGCGAGCACGACACCGTGCAGACAACCCGACAATAGACACACGCGACAGCAACGCAACGATCGGCGCACGATCATGATTGGACGGTTATGAGTACAGCCCCGACGGTGGCATCCACACGATTCGCAAAGTCTTTCACGCAACAGGAGCCCATTCCCGAAAACGCTATTGCCGCGGCTGTCGAGGTGATGCGCTCCGGGAGACTACACCGCTACAACGTCGCAAGTGATGAAGACACCTCACACACTGCAGCTCTCGAATCTGCTTTTGCACGTTATCAGGGTGTAGAACACTGCCTCGCTTGTGCCTCCGGTGGCTATGCCATGCAGCTCGCAATGCGAGCAGCTGGTGTGCAGCGAGGAGATGCCGTATTGACCAATGCGTTCACACTCTCCCCTGTGCCCGGCGCGATCTACGCTGTCGGCGGCACACCTGTACTGGTCGAGACCACAGAGGACCTTGTGATCGATCTCGATGACCTTGCTACCAGAGCCAAGGCCAGCGGCGCGCGCTATCTGCTGTTGAGTCATATGCGCGGACATATTGCTGACATGGACGCAGTACTAGCGTTGTGCAACACCTACCAGCTAAGCCTGATCGAAGACTGTGCACACACAATGGGTGCCACCTTCGATGGCATCAAATCCGGCACCCATGGCACCCTCGGCTGTTTCAGCACGCAGACCTACAAGCATATCAATTCTGGCGAAGGGGGCTTTGTCACCACCGACGACCCGGAGATTGCCGCAAGGCTGATACTGATGTCGGGTAGCTACATGCTGTATGCGCGTCATCGGGCAGCTCCAGAGACGAGCGTTCTGGATGCGCAGCGACTGGAGATGCCCAATCTGTCCGGACGCATGGACGAATTGCGTGCCAGCATTCTGATTCCACAACTGGAACTACTGGATAGCAATGTGAGCCGCTGGAATGAGCGCGAAGCGGTGCTTGCCAAGGCCATAGAGACGCTTGAGCAGGTCTCGTTACCAAAACCGCACCCACTTGCAAGAGAGGTTCGCTCCTCTTTTCAATTTCGTACGCCAGGCTATAGCACGCAACAGATGCGTGACCTGATTCATCGGTGTGCGCAGCGCGGCGTTGAGCTCAAATGGTTTGGTGACGATACTCCCAAGGGTTACACCAGCCGCTATGAACACTGGGAGTACATCGACTCACCAACGCTCACACGCACCAATGAAGTTCTGTCAACCTTGCTCGATATACGCGTCCCACTCAGTTTTAGCGTTGAAGACTGCCGCGTGTTGGGATCAATGCTGTATGCGGAGTTGACGAACACACAGCACTGACGCATCCGCACGCAACCTTCAGCAGGTAATGGCCGAAGGTTGTTCGCCTTCGGACGGCACGGTCGGGCTCGATGGTTCTACAGAGTGCCCAACGGCGCAAACGCCGTCGTTCGATGCCACCGGCAGGAATGGATCTGACCCGAGCCCAGGTCCACAGAGTCCTGGGTTGTGTGCACTGTCGTCTCCGTCGCCACCCTCCGTAGTCGCCTCATCCACTGACGTCGTGTCCGGTGCAAGAGCGGTTACTTGCGTTTGATCATCCGGCAAGCCACCATGAGCTGACACTTGCGCCGCAGCGGGTGCCGTTGCAGAGCGCAGAAAATCTCCATGAACCTCTGACTGCATGCGTACCGTTGCAACCGATACCAGTGGTAATTTCCCGGCAAGGTAGTACTCCGCGTTGTCCGCGTCGAGCACACTCATCACCGAGGTCAGCAAACGACGTACTCCCGGTACCTCAAGTTCAAAACCGTGGGTGACGCGTATCTTGAGCAAGTTGGCATCCTGAATATTGACCCCCGACACAGGGTCGATCTCGGTAGTGGACTGATGGCGTAGATGGCTGTTGGGAATCACCTCGACTCCGGATTCACGGCTGCTGACCTTGAAATGCTCAAAGGCCTCCAGGGTGGGATTCAGTATCTCGATGCGGGTGAGCTTGTTTTGCAAAAGCGTGGTTTCAAGCCTCGACTTGGCAATAGCCTCGGCGGCCTTTTCAGCTGTGCCATCCCCTCCTTGCAATGGCGCCAGGCGAGTCGCAAGCTCCGACATCATTGGTCCACGCAATGCGTTGTTGACAGCACCCGTGCGCGCCGCCTCAAAGGTGGCGTAGTTGACGATGGAATTTCCGTGATACACCAGTGCGGCCTGCACAGTTCCGAGACCCAGACCCAATAGCACCGGAGCGACCACAATGAACTCCACCATTGACGAGCCGCGTGCCTTGGCACTTCGCTTGTTCATATTCTCTCTCTGCAGCCTGCTGCAATACCGTAGATACGGTCGCGATGCGCGGCATTGTGCCGTTTGCCTGATCATCAACGTGAATAGGTGTTGGACGTATGCGACGGCGCATCCTCGATGCGCTGGTGCATGAGTTCATCCAGCACCACGAGACGACGTTCGATCATCACTCGGGCAGAGTCGTTGGAGCGCAGATTCTCCATGGCTCTCAACATGGCTGCCTGCGCACTTAGTAGATAAGCGGTCGACAGATTGAACCAGGGCTTGGGCTGTCGTGAGTTTCGCGATAGTGAGGTCTCATACGCTGTGATCGCCTGGCGATAGTCACCCTGCCTCGCGTAGGTATTGCCTAGCCGAAACCAGATATAGGGATCCTGCGGTACCTTCAAGGTCAATTTTTCATAGTGGCGCGCAGCATCCAGCCATTGATTCTGCTCATAGGCAGAGTCTGCGCGTGACGACAAGTCAAACACATCAACGTCCCAGTGATGAGTGTTGTCACTAACCGGGTTTACAGGGGCCGCTGTAGTATGTGCACACGCACACGCGCCCATGGAAATGATCAACGCGCCCGAGCGAAAAAGCGCCGGGAGCATTCCATAATCACGTACTTTCATGTCAGTGTTTCTCCATCCATTGAGAGTGTTTGACCTGCTTCGAGTGACAGGCTTTGAATACTTCCCTGTGCCATTTCAACAACAGTATGTGCCCCACGACACACCGATCCCCTCCGCGGCACCAAGGTCAAGACTTTCAATACGATCCCGCGGCGATCCAGATAAGCCACATCAATTGGGTATGCCATTGCCAGCGTGTGCACCGACCGACAAGGACGAATCAGTAGCGCCTGGCCCCCTTTCAGCTCTGGAAACCCGTGCAAACCACGCAAACGCTGCACGAAGTTGCTCGCCTGATAGGCTTTCAGGATCTGTTGACCATCACGCAAAACCCGGATCTGAGGGCTGATGGTGGTAGAAACTCTCGTTCGCGCTGTGAACTGCCGCAGAGAGGACAGATTCACTGTCCTTCCTCGGACTGCATCTCGCTGGCGACGTTCTGATCGACGATAACAATATTGGCCGATGCTGCCACACCATCGCCGTATACAAAAATCTCACCCTTGTAGGGACAGGAGGTATTCGCACGCACCAAAAACGCCTTCTGCCCGCTTACCTCATCTGTTTTCAATATAGCGATATCATCATCCGCACTGCTGACCAACTCCGTATCTGCATCGACCACACCATTGCCATTGCGGTCAACGTACAAGGCCATAACAGACAGCCCCGAAAAGGTATTCTCTGCAAAGCTCAAATACACTCTCAATGCAGCGTCGCCTAGCGGTGATCCATCCGGTCCGGTGAGTCGCGCTACAAACGGATAGTCGATATAACTCTCCGGGTTATAAATACAACTACCATCGGGCTGCGTGACCGAGTCTACGATCAGCTTCCGTTCGCTGGGAGCAATATCAAGTGATGAGTTGGCCGGAAGTTGCTCCGAGTCACAACCGATCAAAAATCCAGCTACAAGCGCTAGTGCTACTGTTCTTGGAACCTTCACGCGTATTCCCTCCGCGGTAGTCAATCCATTGATCTTTTTTGAGCCGATGTGTCAGCCACCAGGCCAGTTGTAGGCCCACAACAATGGTGCCCATGACACCAGGCCCTCTCGTATTGCCTTGCTTGTGATCAGAAAACCGAGCACGATGAACGTACAAGGAAATATGAACATGACCAACGGCCCCAACATTTTTACAGGAGCCTCCATCGCCAGTTTTTCAGCACGTTGAAACCTCTCGAGACGCAGCTGTTCTGACTGTGCACGCAACAAGGGCCCCAGACTCGAGCCCGTTTTCTCCGCTTGAATCAACGCGGATACCAGGTTCTGTACAGCCTGACTTCCCGTGCGCTCAACCAGATCACGCAAGGCAGTAGCACGCGGCTTACCCGCCCGTATGTCGCGCAAGACGCGACTGAGTTCGCTTCGTAGCGGGGAATCAGACGATTTCTGTACTGCTTGTGTGATGCCACCGGTCAGATTACTACCCGCCTCGACTGACAAGGTGATGATGTCAAGATAGAACGGTAACTGCTTGACGATCGCATTTTGCCGGCGTACACCTACCTCTCGTAGCCACAGTTCCGGGTAAAACCATCCACCAACCGAAGCAACCAATGCAAACACAGCAGCCGAAGAGCTGACACGTGAAAGCACAAAGGCCACCACTACGCCAAACAGAATGGTCGACACGTATTTGGCAGCAATGAACTGCTGTGGCGATACCACAAACTCGACGCCGGAACGCTTCAAGCGCAGATGAGCTGCGGACAACTTTGTCTCTGACACGTGCTGTCCAAAATGATACACAAAGGCCTGAATCAACGGCCAGACGATGCGAAAACCCACGGGCGGGCGGTCCATGAACTGGCGATTCTCAACAGGAACGACATGGAATACGCGCCATACCTGCCAAACCATCAAGGCGACAAACGCACCAAACGCAAGGCTTATGAGAAGACTGATCATATTTCTATCGTCACGATTTTCTTGATGACGATGCTGCCCGTGACTTGCAAGCCAATTATCACTGCAAGAAACACCCAGCCAAGGATGCTGGTCCAGATGGGCTCTATGGCCTCTGGCTCGATGCCCATCAATGCGACAAGAATCATGAAAGGCAGCAGGCTAACAACTCGCCCTTGCAATATACCCTGCGAGGTGAGCGCCCGGACCTTTCCCTCCATCTCAAGCTTGCGACGAATGTTATCTGACAAGCTTCCCAATATCTCGGCCAGATTGCCACCCACTTCCTGGGAGATCAGCGCAGCCGAGATAACCAGATCCATCTCTTCACTCTGAACGCGTTCACCCAGGTTATCCAGAGCTTCCTCAAGTCGCGCTCCGAGTCTCTGTTCTCTCAGGACCAGAGAAAATTCCTGACCCAGCGGCCCTTTCTGCTCCTCGACCATCGCTTGCAAGGCAACAGTAAAGGTCGAACCGACGCGCATGGCACCTGCAATCTGGGCGAGCCCGTCCGGTAGTGCCGCATTGATTTTCTGGCGGCGTCGCTCGGCCAGCCGACTGAATAGAATGCGCGGTGCAAAGTACAGAGTCAGACCAACACCTGCGACCACCAGCGGCGACTGTCCCATGACGAGTAATACCAGAGGCAGCCCGATGAGCATGGCCATGTACACCAACAACAAGCGTCGCCCATCCGCGAACAAAAACAGGCTCCTCAGATTGCCCTCAGTCTCTGATGAGAATCGCTCGGCATAGTTCGCCCAGGCCTGTGAGCCTGATGCAAGCGAGGCATAGACCACCAGCGAAAGGCTTGCGAACACGAGCGCTAGAATCAGCAGGATATTCATCGCGGTACCGCCGTCTCGAAGGCTGACATATCGACATCTACCCCTATGTCACGCAGATCTTCGTAGAAGGTTGGCACCGCACCGGTTGCAACAAAACGACCCTGAATTCTTCGATTGGCATCAACCCCTTCCTGCTTGAAGACAAAAATATCCTGTAGCTGAACCACTCCGCTCTCCACACCTACCACCTCGGTCACACGTGTGACCTTGCGCGCTCCGCAGGGGAACCGTGTCTGCTGGATTATCAGATGCACCGCTGACGCCGCTTGCTCACGAATAGCTGTGACCGGCAAGTCCATCCCAGCCATCAGCACGAGCACCTCAAGCCGTGAAAGCGCGTCTCGTGGTGTATTCGCGTGCAAGGTGGTCAGTGAGCCATCGTGACCAGTGTTCATCGCCTGCAGCATATCCAGCGCTTCACCGCCTCGACACTCGCCGACCACAATGCGATCCGGGCGCATACGCAAGGAGTTCTTGACAAGATCTCGTATAGGCACAGCACCCTTGCCCTCAAGGTTTGCAGGCCGAGACTCTAGTGACACCAGATTGGGCTGAACCAACTTCAGCTCCGCCGCATCCTCGATAGTCACGATGCGCTCACCATCGGGTATGAAATTGGACAACACGTTCAACAGCGTTGTCTTTCCGGAGCCGGTCCCACCGGAGACAATGATGTTCTTGTGCATTTTCACGCAGACCTGCAGAAAATCAACGATGCGCTGGTCGACTGATCCCGCGTTGACCAGATCCGAAAACACGAGACGGTGTTTTGGGAACTTCCTGATCGTCAAGCTGGGACCCTTGAGTGCCAACGGAGGGATCACCGCATTGACACGTGAGCCATCCTTCAACCGTGCATCGACTATGGGACTCGCCTCATCAATCCGGCGACCCAACGGTGTGATGATGCGCTCGATGACCGAGTACACGGTTCGGTCACTCGAAAACTGCAAACGGGAGCGTTCTATCTGCCCTTCTCGCTCGACAAATATTTCCGCATGATTGTTGACCATGATTTCGGTGACTGACTCGTCCTCTAGAAACTTCTCCAGCGGCCCGAGTCCAACGGCCTCATTGAGTACGTTGTCCTGCAAGATATCGAGCGACACGCCCTCCGGGATCTCGCCGTCAAGTGAGGCGACGATGCCGCGGATCAGCTCCAGTGATTCTTGTCGCAGCTGATCGTCACTCATCCGATTGACATCCTTGCGACGAAGATCCATCTGATAGAGCAGCTGCTCATGGATGACACCGCCCCAGTAGGCCAGAGCCTCGTCATTGTCCTTGCTGGCCTTTGATTCAGACTCCGGAACGAATCCGCTTTCGAGGGCGGCGACGTTAAATCCTCCACTATCCGTCCCGGTCACCGAGCGTGCTGGCGCTACCTCTTCAATGGTTGTCACCTGGTAGTGCTTATCCATGTTGCTACCGGACTGTGTGCCTATCTCGTTGTCATCTGCCCTCACAGGCAGGGCAGCGTCTTCGGTCTGCGCTGTGCTCTTCGCTGACGTAGCGCTATTCGAGTCACCAATCCCCAAGGCTCTGAAAAACGAGCCCCGAGAGCGTTGGAAATCTGCCTTGGGCTCTGCGGGTGATTCCTTGGTCCGAAAAGACAGACTCGGCGCAGGATCGTCGTTTCGCGGAGCGACAGGATTACCGTTGATGACAACGCTAACATCGCCAATGATGATCTCGTCCAGGTCACTTAGTGGCCCACAGCCAATGACGCGCTCACGATTCACCCAGCAGCCACCGCTACTACCCAGATCGTAGAGGTGTACCCCGTCCGCCTGAAGACGCAGCTCGGCGTGTCGTTTGCTGACTTGCCGGGTCGTGATGACCAAATCATTACTGCGTGCACTACCAATAGCTACAACAGCACCTTGAGCCTTGAACAGCTTGCGTCGTGCACTACCCGCCTGATAGTGAAAATTGAACATCGCGTCAGTCCAGCAGCGGCAGACTTGAGCGTGCCTTCTCAAGACGCACACCCGAACGATCAAACAGGAGCTGATCGCGCTGGCTCAACACACCCGAGTTGGACTCAACCACCTCAGGTGTCACGAAAATCACTAGCTCACTGACGGAGTCTCGCTTACTCGTGGACCTGAAGAAGCGCCCGATGATCGGGAGGTTACCTATACCGGGCACCTTGTCAATGTCATCGCTCGACTCACTGCTGAGCAGGCCTGAAATCACTATCGTTTGACCAGAGCGTACATTGACCTGTGTTTCAGCTCGCCGGGTAAGCAGCCCTGGTGTGTTGCCAACAGCTGAGGCGATGTCCAACTGGCTGATTTCAGTCTCTATAGCTGTATGTACATTGCCAAATTCATCGACCAGCGGCGCGACGTTCAACTTGATACCGTATTCTTTGAACTCGACGATGGTCTGACCGTTCTCACCGACACTCGGATAGGGCACCTCGCCACCTGCGAGAAAACTGGCAGAACCACCGTTACGAGCCGTCAGCACTGGCTCTGCCAGCGTAACCGCATCACCATTGGAGGCCAGAAGGTTGATGCTTGAAGTGATATTGGTAGCTATGCCGAAATAGGTCGAGAAAGGACTGACATTGGTAGGCAGATTCTCAAAACCTGTTACGGCTGGCCTGTACAGATTATTGCCGATGACATCCCCGACAGTTGCATACCCAGGGCCGTTGATGTTGTCGGTCCAATCAATACCCAGTTTGCCAATCGCACTCTTCCGAAACTCCACCATACGCACACGCATGCGTACCATTGACTCCATACGCACACGCGTTGCCGGGTCAGACGCGCTAACGCGTATGTTGAAATCCGATTGCCGCCCATCCAGATGCCACAGCCTCAACGAGGAACTGCCTGGCGCCTGGGCTATCACCATAAGCTCTCCGCTTTTAAGAATCTCGGCGCGAATCACATCACCTTGACCCACAGCAACGCGCGATACCGACACGTGGCCGAGCACATTCACCTCACCCACAAAAAGATCAAGATTGCGCGTCTCGACATCGTCTATAGGCGCAATTGCCGGCACTTCGACAGTGTTTGTAATCCCCAGCTCCTGTGTTGGTGAGGCAAACTCCCGCACCTGCCAACTCACAGGATTTGCCTTGTCGGACTGGTTGAGGGCAGCCGCCGGATCTCGTGTTGGTGCGGGTGTAGCACTTGCTCTTGACGAACGAACCTCAGCCCATCCGCCACTGGAGACCAGATCATCTGCAACGGCAGATTGGAACGCAAGCGTTGTGGCCATCAGTACCAAATGAGGTGCCCGTATCATCATGAGCCCCCAATGATGTATTCAATGGCAGGAGGTGCCTGAGATCGACGACGTGACGTAGGTGTTGCAGCAACCGTCGGCTCTACTTCGACCTTGTGACCCAAAAGCTCAGCCACGGTCATTGGTATATCACCTAGTGGCAACTCGTCCTCTGGATTCCTGAGTGTCGCTGTTATGTCACCGATCTCCTGCGCAAGAATCAGCTTCTGCGCCTGCTGTGGTGTTACATGTACAGTGATGCTTGTGAATGAGCGTCGACCGCTTGTTCCGTTCTTGTCGACCAGTGTCTGAGTGCCAGTGGCGATAACCTCGAGGCGCTGCATGAGCGGAGCAATGGATTCATTCCCGTGGCTCCCATGCGTCAGTAGAAGATCGACATGATCTGTGGGCTGAAGAAACCCGGAAATGGAGTTGATCTCGTCAACACGAACAGTCATGGCTCGAAGGCCCGCCTCAACCTTGCCGCTAAAGGTCGGCGTCAAGCCACCTTCCAGGTGTGCCCACAGCAAAGGCGCGCCACGATCAATATCAAAGTCGAGGTGTTGACCCAATGCTGTATCCAGCTTGTCCAATGTGATGGAATTTGAGTCAACGTATTGTTCAGGTATCTCCCGCAGGACAAGATCGTCCTGCATGAGCAATTCACCTCTTGCCAGAGCTCTGTTGGGTACGACTACGCTAAGCATCGGCTCAGTCTTCTCGAGCTGGTCACGGTAGTGAGAGATGCTCGCTTCGATGTAGTGTTTGGAGTAGAACACTGCTGCACCACCGAGCAGTAGCGACAGTCCAAACATGATGAGCGGCTTGCGTGAGCGTGAAGCCGCCTGCACAGGCGATCTGAGTGTCATCGAGAAACCTCCGTGTCTCGGTGTAGCGATCCATCAGGGCATCGATAGCAGGTAGAGCGTGTTGGCCTGAAAGTGTTTCAGAGCATCGATGACCATGTTGACCAAAGAGCCGGATTCCCCCGCCATTGGCAGGAAGAGTACCGCAATGATCACCCCGCTGACGACGACATAATCGACAGAAGCGGCACCTCTGTATTGTTTAGCTGGTGAGTTCATAACCCGGTCTCTACTTGATTGACCAGTACGAACGTGCCGTCAGAGCCAGAGGTTGCTACGATCTCCAGTGTGCCGCTTTCACCACTGAACATAACGACTGCGGGGTTCTCACCGGATCGATCAAGAACCACCTTCCAGTCGTCTTCAGGCATTCTGTCTCGGTAAAACATTGCAGTCTCGGATGGCCTGCCACCGGCATGCAGCATCCAGGTGTGCGCGCGCCTGGTCCCATCCTCTGTACCCGTAGACGACAGTACACTGGCTCCAGGTGGCATAGGAGGAGGATCCAGTCTGTAGCTGCCGGCACTATCGACATCCAGAGCAGACACTACACCGGCCGTACCACCCTTGCCATTCGGTTTGAGCTGCAAGGCCAGATTGATGCCGTCATCAAGCCTTGCAATAATGCTCCACTCGTTAACCTGCTGATAGACATGACCGGGGTGGTTTTCAACGGCAGGCCAGGTTCGTTGATAGAACGCCAACACTCGATCAAGCTCATCGCGACTTTGAAAATCGGCTATGGAGACACGGCTACCGTTTTGTTCGATATCCACACCAACTATCTGCAACGCGGCGCCGGACGGTAACGGCATGTTCTTGATAGTGGAAAGATCAGCAAGAGCGTAGCCACTGTTGGCAGCAAGCACTAGTGCAGTGGCGAAAAATTGGTTCATTTTTTGTTACTCCTGGTAACGTTCCAAACCGCGTTCTGCGTGCGCTGGAAGAGGTCTCAGGTCGATATGCCCAAACATGTCGTCCATACCTTTGAGCTCTTCGAATACTGGGATATGACCCAGTATTGACACTATGTCGCCAATCGGCTCGAGGGCTCCTGCCGGAACGAGCGCGCGCGTTCGGTTTTTGGCTTGACTCTGGTCTTTGGCGCTCCAGCCATCGACCAGAATGGCGCCATGGGCATTGAAACAACCCAGACCTCCACCACAACCTTGTTGAGACTGAAATGAATCGATCCAGGAATTTGATTTAACAGCAACCTGCACCTCAGTACGTGTCAACGCCGTCTTTCCAAAATCCCACTTACCGCCAGACACAGCGCCTAAAACATTGCCCGCCGACTCAATCACGCTGCCAAGGCCGCTGGAGATTTTCATTCCTGAGTTATCCTTGTGCAAGAGTGTGGTCATGCTGATGCTTTGCTCATCGATCAAAACGGCTGTATCTGGCGGCAAACCACCCTCAGTGCTTGCCTTACCACCCCATAGGTGGTTGTTCTCGAGCTCAGCGGGCTGACTGGTAATCACCGAGTCCTCAGCCGAGAAGAATCGGTCTTTTAGCAACACTGACGCATTTTCACGATCGGGATAGACGGTCGATTCCCATGTTGCATAGCGCCCTGCTTGAATGCTGGTTTGCTTCGCATCGATGAGCTTGCCGATCATGGGCACAGCAAACATCAATGGCACCATCGCTATACACAAGACAACAAACTCCGTAAGGGCCGCACCTCGACACGATCTTGTCAAATCAAGGCACAAGGGGTCAGCCAAGGATCTGTCAACCATCAGCGCTTGCCGTCTATGAATCATCCCGCTCCCCTTCCTCGTTCTCCTCCTCGTCTTGCGTGCCCTCTTCCCGCGTACCACCTTCTTTCGTACCCAATGTTTCAGCAGGTGCCGCTATTTGAAACAACTCCCAATTGATTTCTCTGTCCTGGCTATCGTAACTGGCGAGCGCTGTGGTTACAAAATCGCGAGCCATCGAGAAGTCCATTTCGAATCGATCAGTTTCTTCATTGACTATGTCGCGATAGATTCGAGACAAATTGACAATCAAGGCATCCTTGTGTTGGTCCAATTGTTGTCCAGTATCTCGCTGACCTTCGGACAGGTTTCCTGTGGGTACGCGCTCGAAGAGCCCAATTTGACGACCCACATAACCGGACACGGTTGATCTCAGATACGAGGTACGTGTCCGGTATACCTCAGCCTGTTCCTCAAACGCTTGTTCAAATCGGGCGCTGACAACCGCATCAAGTCGCTCAAACTCCACCTGCAGCTTATCCATCTCCTGCCGTGCTGCCCCAGTGGTGGCCGTCGCCTCAGATTGATCCTGATTGGTGTCAGCGCGAATTCCATCAGCCCACTGTTTGAGATCCTCAGCTGTGACAAGGCCACCACTGGCGTTGCTTACACTACCGCTGAGCACTTGCGCGACGGCATCTTCAAGGACGCCGACAAGTTGTTCCTCGATACGGTTTTTTGCGTCATTGGCCGCATCCATTGCTGCTTGATCCGCCATTTCACCAAATGTGTCCAGGGAATATTCAACCAATCCTTGACCCGGATTAGTCTCTTCCGAAGATCCATCGGACGGTGTTTGCTCTCCCTGGATCAAATGCACCTGTCCCTCTTCACCATCGCCTATTGGGATCATGCCTGGCATGACGCTTACCCCATCAGTGCCTCCACGGAGTGTCAACGCAGCGAGGCGTTCAGCTTCTGAAACCTTTGCTAGCCTAACGTCCCACCACGGGCTGTACAAATTAGCAAACTCTATGTGCCTACCCTGCTGATCAGCGTGATCTGCCTGCGGTGGCTTGAAATACACCTCGGCAACAGACACAGACGACATCGCATTGCCGGGCATCTCGGTGGGCATGGTAAATTTTTGACCAGCCACCAACCCATTGCTACTGGACACACCACCAGCCGGTAGTTCTACTTCTACGCGGAGTTTGATTGTCGGGAACGCAGCGTCAATGGTCGTCTCGGACAATCGCCGAAAGCCATTCAGCTCCGTGTAACCACTCATCTCCACACGACTATCACTACCATTGAGAGACAGATAATTTGTATCTGCCATGCGCTCACTGATCTCGTTATGGTCTGACCAGGTATTGCAATCCCAACGTGACATGCAGGCATCCTCCTCGATGGTCAGATCGTCCACTGCATTAGCGATCGCCATCCCGTAACCAATGGGAACCTCTACACCCTTCCAGCCCCGAAACGGCACGCGAACTTTCGTATGCAACGATAGCGAATCCTTGGCTTTCCACTCCCATTCAAGCCCATTGTCTCCCTCACGACCTATCAGTCGTGTCTCACCCTCCTTTTTCAAGTCAATCTTGAAGAAGGGCAAGACATACAAATATCCATCAAAGAATGACCAGTCTCTTGCGCGGGTAAAGGCATCGCGTGAATCCTGGATGATCTGTGCGCGCTCGCGCACCTTGTCATAGTCCTTGCGATCGTCGCCCACTCTTTCTGAAAACTCATTCCACTCATGAAGGTTTTTGGCAACGCCAGCCATGGTGTACGCCGTCTCCACCCTGAATTCAGAGTCAGTTTGTGTTGCAACAGCCTTTACGATCTCTGGCGTGGCAAGGTAGCTGGCGTTGTACATTGCTTCCTGAGCGGTGGACACACCCATATTGACTTTGTCGATGACTTGCAACATGGCACCGGCCACCGGCGTCACTGTCGCTTCTATCGTGCTCATCACCGTTTCAACACCCTGAGAAATGGCGTTGACCACAGGTATCGGTGACAGAACTCGAGCAAGATTCTCCGCCATGATCATCCCGTAGGTAGACCACGACGCAAGACTAACTGCTTGCGCAAGCGATACCTGATTGGCGACCATTGCGCGATTGGTATAGCCTGCAAAGTTCAAGGCGCGTGCCTGCCACTGCAAACCACTGAAAGCAGCTGCGTCTGCGGCGTTAACCAGCCGCGCTTTTTGTGAGGCGCTTTGCCCAGTGTTGTACACGACAAACGCGCTGAGAATACTGAACAGTATCAGTGCGATGCCGAGGGGCATAGCCTGGCCACATTGACGTCCTTTCATTCGTTCGCGTTTCCATTCGCGGCAGCGGATCTACTACAGAGGTACGGGATCTACGGGCAAGCCAGTGCTTACCCGTAGATTGCCAAACCTATTTGAAGGTACCCAGCGTGCTGTTTGTGGCACCAGCCGAAATGTTCTGGGTCGTTACCGGCTCTGGTGCTTCGTTTATAAGCGCTCTTGACATACCCGCAAACGAATCTTTGATAACACCACCAAACGCACTTACGGCACCGATACTGGCCACGGCAATCAAGGCGACAATGATGATGTACTCTGTCATTCCCTGGCCGAGAATATACCGACGAACAGCTTTCTCCGTTTGTGTCAGACCTTTCATATTCACTACTCCTTTGGTGAATTTTGGCTACTTGAGCCAGCTTTGAATTGACTCATCGAGCCAAGAGAACGAGGAGAATCATGTCTCCTGCGAATGGACTGTGACGATGCTGCCGTCACCTCCGGAAAATACCGCTGCAAGGTTTTTGCACCGGTAAAAAACTCTTTTATTGCTACCTTGCGGAGGCTAGGGCTCACAGAAAAATAGCCACTGGGAAATCTGGCAGGTTTTACAGTGCGCAGCTCTTCTATACGGCCCTCGGTATCCATCGTGCGGATGACCAGGCCAATGCGCGCGTTGAACCAATGACGCACAACAGGCTGCCCGTCACCATCAGAACACTCACTGATTGTGACTGGAAGTGCTCTCCAAATAGCGTCAAAGGCACTGTCCACTGTCAAACCTGCACAGGCGCTGACTGCCAGCAACCCTGAGTCAATCTGAATATCGCGAGGGCGATCCAACACCGCTTGATCTGTCTCGTTCGTCTGGCGAAGATCGACAAAGTTTGCGGGCACTTCATGCTGAACGCCACGCGACAGATCAACCAACCAAAATTTCTGCTCAGAGTAGTTGAGAACCATCCGCATCCCGGTGCGAGACTGCTCTACGCGCAGCCCATCGTGGCTAAGGCTAATCCGGCTTCGTTCCAGAACACGGTCAGAGCCCCGCTTGATCAGAACGTGATCAGCGCGCAATCCGGTTTGTCGCAGCGGTAGTTGTAGGTCGACGCCATGACCTGACTGAGGCATGAAGACTGCCGCCAGGCCAGTCACCAGTGTCAAGACTTGTGTTCTACAAACGTAGCCAATTGAGGAGCGCTCTATGCTCAATGTCGACTTCCTGTCGGTTCAATTCTCAGCGGACGCTACGGCTATGGGTGGAAACTGTCAATCAGCGATCGTGCCTTTTGAGACATGCACCGCAGCATTTCCCCATGACATCTGGAATCCGATACAGCGGATTCAAAAATGGCTTGCCAAAGACCTCAGTTTGATTGTATTTTCGTGTTGTCGATGGACCGACTGCATCACGAAATGGAGATTCGATATGCATTTTGCACAGATCAGGCGTGGCTGCTTACAAGGATTACCTGCCTTGTTCATGCTCACAGTACCCACCCTATCAAGCAGCTCAGTGTTTGCAAGCGATACACCGCGCTTGATCAATGAGGGAGAGAATCGCTTACTGATCACGGAAAGCGGTACGCAGCGTTATACACCTCAACAACAACTTGATAGCCAGCGTGTTCGCTACCGATCGAAGACCGGGACAGAAATCCTCGAAGGTGGCTTTGGTCGCTACACCCTGTTCAGTACATCAGCAAGTCCGCAACAGTATGTTGCCGGTGCAAGAGTGGAATCTAACCGGCTCAAGCAAACGCTGCCTATCGCAATCGAGCAGAAGCGACCCTTGCAAAGCGTCAGCACTGGTCACTTGTTATCAACGCTCCTGCTGACAGAAAACACCACTGAAGACGACTGCCCTGAACAGTGTGATGCCAGTGCTTATCCACCGTCAAACGACTTTCAAGCAGGTCCGAGCATCGACGAGGCGCTTACTATTGACATACGTCCAGAGACGTGTCAGAGCTACTTTGACGCGTACGTCGGGATAGAACGTGGCTCAAGAATCGAACAGGCGCTGGCTTACACTGACCCATTCGCTGGCTCTGTTGCCACCGTGCGCTCATTCCCGGTCGTCGACTTCATAGCTCAAGGTGAAGCGCGAGTGGTACGCAGCCGTGATCTAGCCAGTCAAAGTTATGCCGAACCAGGTTCCTTGTACGAACGTTTGATGCGAGACGGTCGCGACATCGAAGCAGGTTTGATCATCCCCTTGTCTGAAGATGGTTTTATCGAACGAACAGAGTTGGGTAGGACAACGCGACTAGAGGCGTCAGATTCTGTCACCATCATGCTTGAAGTCATCGTGCAACACGGCATGATAAACGTCGATCAATTGGACGACATCCGTAGAGCAGCGTCGGACCTTGCCAGCACCTGGGGTATCGCGCTGCGTATCATCGAGATACCGTGACCACGACAGAGGCCAGCCGACGTCGCCAACAGATATTCGGTGAAATCCTCGACAGGGAAAACCTTGAAACACCAAAGCCAGTTTGCAATAGTCATCTGGAAAAACTGGTTTCTTGCAGTCGTAGAATCAGGACAATACTTCTGCTACAGCATCTCGTGCTTGCCATATTACAAGCGCCGTTCACCGTCATATCATCACAACTCAGCGCCTGACCTGCGACAGATGAAAGAACGTTAAAACTATCCTGATGCAATCAACCGCTTGAAGACTCGTCTGATTGTGAATCGAAACGTACTGCAATATCAGTCATTATCGCTGGAAATGAGAACTGGTAGCACAATTTTACGCTCACACTCGGGTTCAACCGCCAGTCTTTCTGACAATAACGAAAGTCTTTCCGTTTTCCGTGTTGCTCTAGTCATTCGTGAAGTAGCGTGTGGAGTTTGGACGCCAGATGCCTTGTGATACAAGTCGCAACATTGGCGTAGGCACCACTCACAGTTGACGGACAATGCAATATAAGGCCCTTGCTCTCACGTTCGCTTTCGCGCTGCTCGTCGCAGGTTGCAACAGCTCAGATGACCAGCAGACACTTGGCGAGGAGCGCGAGATAGCCGTTGCCAATGACGAAGTAGCCAGCGTAGATATAACGCAACCGGAACCACAACTCGAGCCCCAGCCCGAACCCCAGCCCGAACCCCAGCCCGAACCACAACCCGAGCCACAACCCGAGCCCCAGCCCGAACCCCAGCCCGAACCCCAGCCCGAACCCCAGCCCGAACCACAACCCGAACCACAACCCGAACCACAACCCGAACCACAACCCGAACCACAGCCCGAACCACAACCTGAACCGCAACCCGAGGAACCAGAGACACCACAAACTTCCGAACCGTCTGTTGATCGTCCTGCTATCGGTCGACTCTCTGCGAACGATCTTCTTGTCCTGCACTATGACAACTGCCCCGATCCTGACGATGGACACGCCATGGCGTCAGCATTGTCAGTGGTACAAACGTTGAACGTGGCTGCTCCGCTTGTGGTCAACGGCACTTGCGGCAATCAGCTTAGGAATCGTTTCAGGCAAGACAGTGTGCGCTTGAGCACTTTGATATGGAACGGTGTTGCCCTGGATAGTCTTGATGCGATGAACAATCGCGCGGCCGCGCTCGATGCCAGCATCAACCACTGGGCAACGACCTTATCCAGCGGTGCGCAAGTTTGGGTAGCTGAAGGCGGCCCATCTGATTTCACAACAGAAGTACTACGTGGGCTTGTGGCGAGATTTCCCAGTTTGGATCTAACGCGGGTTAATGTCGTACAGCACAGCGAGATTTTCAATGAGGGCCAGACCGCCGACATTGGATATGTAAAGCGCACTGTGTCCTACACAAATGTGCCCAATGGCAACATTCTGAACGCTAGCGCAGACCTTCGCATGCCTTCCGCTGAATTTGTATCCAGAGCTTTGGCCAGTTCAAATCAGCAAGCCTGGCAAGCCGCATTTGACTATTTGCGGCCGGATTGTCCAGTCGTCACAGAACAGTGCAAGCTCGACTTCAGCGATACAGTGGAACTGTTGTATATCGTTGACGACACCGCCACGCGGGACGTTATGGATTTTGCCGACCGCTACTTTCAATAGTAGCCACCAGGGACCTTTGACGAGCAATGCGAACACTTGGACAAGCGCCATTGATCATCGACAGACTCACCGATGACAGCAAAACACCACTGCGTGCAACGCCAAGCGACACCCACCGGAAAATATCCTAGTGGGTCATGCCATAGAGCACGTAGTTGATACCTAAACGATACGCAGTTGCGGTATAGAGAGCGCTGTACTCTTCCATGTCGGCGTGTTCCCAGGCATCGCCCAAGTCCATGTTCCAATTAACGATCGCCATAACCCGTCCATCGTCATCGAGTACTGCACGCCAGCGAGGTTGCTGGCGTGAGGTGTTGCTCTCGATAACCGCGGCGCTTTTGGATATCGGTAGTTCCCAGGTCTCGCCAGGGTTAAGGCAGAGAGCCCTTAGGCCCGGGATCTGGATAAAGTCATCTATCGGGAAATGCACATTGAAGATCTCATGCGTCGATGGCAGATCAACGATATCTCGATCCGGGAACACCTGACCCATCCAGTTCTCAAACTGTCTCCACTGATAGCTGCCATGAAAGTCATCGACAAACAGCAATCCGCCGCGCAGCAGGTACTCGCGCAAATTATCAGCCTCATTCGTCGAGAAGGACGCAAAGCCCGCTTCAACGACATACAACATGGGGAAATCGAATATCCGCTCGTCGAGTAAGGAAATGGACTGACTACTCTCATTGGTATCCACGAGTGTCAGGCGCTTCATCGCAGCAATGAAGTGCGGCTCGGATTCCGAGCAGTCTGCCTGCCAGTGCGGGTAGCCGATGCGATCACCAAGATCATCAATGGCGGTCTGGTTGTCGGCAAATATCAACCGGCTGAACGTGAACTCTCCTTGTGCCACACCGTTTATGGCCGAGGGACAGTCAGGGCGTTGCGGTGAGGTACAGATGGCGAGCTCTGCCGAGCTCGACAAGGGGGTCAACAGGACGATGGTGGCAAGCACGCCGCTGGCGATACGGCAGTGAGCCGCCTTGGGAACAATTCGAGAAAACACACTGGTTGCTATCCACGATGCTGATAGCGTTCGAGGTTGCGCCATCTCAGATAGCCTTGGAACCGCCATGATCACACCGTCTCACATCACACAATCTTGACTTTGATGTTAGCGGACCGATCAAGTTCCCGGGGACTTACAGCGCCTCAGACGTAGCGGTTGACCAGATTCTCGAATATTTCCTGTTGGCCTGATCGTGGCGCCGGATTGATGTCCTCTTCTTCGACCAAGGCCACGATGTCGTCGAGCGAGAGATCTCCCGAGAGCAACTTCTGGCCCCGGCCGTCATCCCAACCCGAATATCGAGATGCCACAGCAGCTTCGAGCGCACCATCTTCGATCATGCGGGCAGCGGCTTTGAGTCCGCGAGCGCAAATGTCCATACCCCCGACGTGCGCGGCAAGCAGATCCGCTGGATCGAGTGATTGCCGGCGCAGACGGGCATCGAAGTTGGTGCCACCGGACGTCAGACCGCCGGCCTTGAGGATGTAGTAGTAGGCGAGCGCGACTTCCGGGACGTTGTTGGGGAACTGATCAGTATCCCAACCGGATTGATAGTCATTGCGGTTCATGTCGATTGAGCCGAATATATCGAGCGCACCTGCGAGGGCGATCTCGTGCTCGAAGCTGTGCCCGGCCAGAATCGCGTGACCCTGCTCGATATTGACTTGTACTTCTTTTTCGAGGCCGTGGCGACGCAGAAAGCCGTAAACGCTGGCTACGTCATAATCGTATTGGTGTTTAGTGGGCTCCTGCGGCTTGGGCTCGATAAGAATCGCACCCTTGAAGCCGATCTTGTGTTTGTGCTCGACCACAAGATTGAGCATACGTCCCGCCTGAGCATCCTCGCGCGCAAGGTCAGTGTTGAGTAGCGATTCATAGCCCTCCCGGCCACCCCACAACACATAGTTTTCACCACCGAGCTTGTGGGTCGCATCCATGCACGTCTTGATGGTCGCCGCGCTGAAGGCAAAGACATCCGGATCCGGGTTGGTCGCAGCTCCGGCCATAAAGCGTCGGTGACTAAAAAGGTTAGCGGTGCCCCACAACAACTTGACCGAGCTGGACGCCATCTTCTGCCCGAAGTAGTCAACCATCTCCTCAAGGTTTCGGGTGTTCTCGGCAAAGCTGCCACCCTCTGGTCGTACATCTGCGTCGTGAAAGCAGAAATAAGGCACACCGAGGGCCTCAAACAGTTCAAAAGCCACATCGGCCTTCAGCTTGGCGTCTGCCATGCTGTCGCCAAACCAGGGTCGCTCCAAGGTCGGGCCGCCAAAAGGGTCCCCACCTGACCAAGCGAGGGAATGCCAGTAGGCCGCAGCAAACCGCAGATGATCCTCAAGCCGCTTACCGAGTACAAGCTCATCCGGATCGTAGTGACGAAACGCCAGGGTCGCATCGGAATCAGCACCTTCGAACGGGATGCGACCAATATCACCGAAAAAACCAGTACTCATAGGGTAGACCGTTGCCGAAAGAGAGTTAGATATCCACGGCCCCGGGTCCGGCTGTAGCTCCGGGGGGACACTTGCCGAGGATGATCATACCGAGAACTTCGTCCTTGGTGACCGCATGCACAGGAGCGGTACCGACGATCTGACCGTTTTTCATTACGGCTACCCGGTCAGCAAGATCAAACACATCTTCAATATCGTGACTGATCAGGAATATGCTGATGCCATCGGCCTTCAGTTGTTTGATCAGGTCAGCAACCCCGGCGGTTTCCTGGGGCCCCAGCGCAGCAGTCGGCTCATCCATGATCAGTATCTGAGCGTCAAACAGTATGGCTCGGGCGATCGCGACCGACTGTCTTTGCCCACCAGACAACGCCTTGACAGGCTCTTTGAAGCGTTGAAAACGCGGATTGAGACGTCCCATGACCTCACGCGCCTTCGATTCCATGGCGGCATCGTCCAGAGTCCCCATCCACGTTCTAAGCTCGCGCCCGAGATACAGGTTGGCAGCGGTGTCCACATTGTCCGCCAAGGCAAGCGTCTGGTAGATCGTCTCGATACCATAAGCCTTGGCATCACGCGGGTTGTCGATTCTTGCCTCGGCCCCACGAACATGAATGCTGCCAGAGTCTCGCTTGTAGGCGCCGGAGAGAATCTTGATCAAGGTCGACTTGCCAGCCCCGTTGTGCCCCAGCACGGCAACAACCTCGCCCCTGTGCAAATCCAGCGAGGCTTTGTCGACAGCTCGAATGCCGCCAAAGGCAATTGAGACATCGCGCATCTCAATCACCTTATCTGCCAGCGTAGTGTCAGCCTGATTGAGGCTCGCTGCGGCCGCTTCTGCGCTACTCATGACTGCTTTCTCCGATAAATCCCGTCAAGCCAAACAGCCATTATCAATACAACCCCTACCACTACGTTCTGAAACGGTGCGTCAACACCAAGAAGTACCATGCCCGATTGCAGGGACTGCATGACAACAGCACCGATCATTGCGCCAACAATCGTGCCGATGCCGCCACCGAGAGAGGTACCACCGATGACCGCGGCTGCGATAACCAACAGCTCGTCAAGTGTTCCTTGAGCGTTGGTCGACGCATTCAAGCGAGCGGTAGAGATGGCACCGGCAATGGCACACAGCATCCCCATCAAGATAAAGATCTTGGTTGTAACCCAACGGGTGTTGATGCCCGCAAGCTCAGCTGCCTCAGGGTTACCGCCCATCGCAAACACGTAGCGCCCAAAGCGCGTCCGCGTCGCGATGAAAGTCATAACAATACCCACGCCAATAGCGATCAGTACCGGTATGGCGATGCCATGAGAGATGAACAAGGCTTCCCCTTCAGGCACAGTTATGTTGTTGCTTTGCACGTAGCGCCGCACGATACCTTTTGGCCACGGATAAGCGTTGGCAACAGCCACTGCAAGCATCACCAAGGCACAGCCCACACCAGCGATCGTGTACTCAGCCCACATCGGGCGCAGCGGAAAATTGAAACGTCGTCGATTGCGTCGACCAAATACCAGGCCAAGCACGATGACGGCACAGGCGACAAAGCCGACGACCCAACTCCAGAACGCGCCGATAGCGCCGTAGGGTCCGCCGCCCATCAATCGAAATGTCGAATCCATGGGTGCAACTGTCTGCCCGGATGTCACCCACCATGCGGCACCGCGCCAGATCAATAGTCCGCCGAGCGTAACGATAAAGGCCGGCACGCCGAGGTAGGCGATTACCAGTCCATGCAACCCGCCAATGATCGCACCGACCACAATACCGATTGCAAGGGCTGCGGCCCATGTGAAATTGGCGTGATCGCCAAGAAAGCTCGATAGGTATGAGGTCTGTGCGACACCCATGATCATCGCTACAAAGCCCAGTATTGAACCCACTGACAAATCAATATTGCGGGTGACGATGATCAGCACCATCCCGGTGGACATGATCGCGACCCCTGACGTCTGGACCGACAGATTCCACAGGTTACGCGGGGTCAGAAACCGGCCATCTGACATTATATGGAAGGCGATCCAGATCAGCAGAAGAGCGCCGAGCATGCCAAGCATGCGTGTATCAATCTCGGTCGCACGAAAAAAACGCTGCAAGGCCGAGCCCTCATCAGCGCGAGCCCATTGTGCGTCTGGCGCATCAGACTCTGTTGTTGTTGTCATTGCTTAGTTAGTTGGGGGGGGTTGCGGCGCGTACCGATAAATCGGCCACTCAAGTGGCGCGCTTGAATAGAACGAAACCTGTAAGCCGCCCCACAGCGCGCTACGTGCGCTGCGAGGCGGCGGTCAGTCAGCGGATGGGATCAGCCGCAGGCAGCAACAGCTTCAGCTGCGCCGTCGCAGGCCTTTTCCATCTCGATCCAGCCGGCGTCAATGACCACGTCCAGATTGTCAGCGGTAACCGGCACCGGTGCGAGAAACATCGCGTTCATCTCCACACCGTTCGGCCCACCAGAGAAGGTCACAGCACCCGGAATTTCATTCATGGGGGTACCGTCTGCCAGCATGGCAGCGATGTTTGCAGCGTTCTTGCCGAGATCTCGTGAGTCTTTCCAGACCGTTACGGTTTGCGTACCGCGTGCGACGCGATTGAGCGCAGCGTGATCACCGTCTTGCCCGGACACGGGTACAGAACCGTCAAGGCCCTGAGCCGCGAGAGCAGCTACCACACCACTGGCGGTGCCGTCATTGGAGGCCACGACCGCATCGACATTGTTGTCGTTGGCGGTGAGGATCTGCTCCATGTTGCGTTGCGCATTTTCAGGTTTCCAACCGTCGGTGTAAGCCTCACCAACGTTGGTGATCTTGCCAGCGTCCATGGCTTCCTGGAGTACTTCCATTTGTCCACCAAAGAGAAAATCCGCATTCGGATCACTGGAGCTGCCCTTGATAAAGGCATAGTTACCTTCAGGCATCGCCTCAAGAACCGCACGTGCCTGCATGCGACCTACTTCGATGTTGTCGAAAGTAATGTAGAACGCGTCGGGGTTTTCGATCAGACGGTCATAACCCACTACCGGGATACCCTCGGCGGAGGCCTGCTCGATGGCTGGCCCGATGGCCCCGGAATCCTGAGCCAGGATGATCAATGCGTCAGCGCCCTGGCTGATCAAAGCCTCAACGTCGGTCAGCTGCTTGGCAGCTGAGGACTGCGCATCAGCGGAAATATACGAGTCGCCATTGGCCTCGATGGCCGCCTTCATGGCCGCCTCGTCGGTCTTCCAGCGCTCTTCCTGGAAGTTGGACCAGGACACACCGATGACCTTGCCCTCGGCCAGCGCCGGTGTCATGGCCTGCACGCCCAGGAGGGCACCCAGGGTCGCGGCAACCGCGAATTGCTTTTTCATGTTCGCTCCAAATCTCTAGCATCAAGTGGGATTGCTGACGGTGGATCACGCCACCAGTGTCAGCGGTGGGGTCGCTTTCTTCACGACGAAGAAAAATGATGACTGAATGATAATTTTGTGTCAACTTAAAGTTGCCGCGGAATCATGAGGCCCATTCCGCAATTTATCCAATAGCGTGGCCCCTCCACTCGGTTTGCACATGTCAACCACGATCCGCCGCAGTCACGATCTGAGAAGTGAAAACCGGCGTCGCGTGGTGGAATCCTTGCGCCGCATCGGTCCCTGCTCACGTGTGGATCTGGGCGAGGCGACGCAGCTCTCACCCGCCGCGATCTCATCGTTTGCCTCGGACTTGTTGGCCGAAGGCGTTGCCACCGCTACACGCAAAAGCGTTGGACGCGGGCGACCGCAAAGCGTTCTGGCCCTCTCGCCCGACGCTGCCACCATGATAACCGTTTCATTGACCATTGATCGGCTGGAGTTACAACTGATTGACTATGTCGGCCAGGCACTGGGGCAGCACTGCTATGACCTTGATACGCGTGCACTCGACCAGAGCGGCTTTATCGACGCGATACTGAGCGCGATCGCCGACCTTGCACAGTCATCACACGCCGCCAATTTGCGCCAGATATCGATTAGCGTCCAGGGCATTACCTCGCACCCCGAGGGAGAGTTGGTGTGGTCGCCGATCTTGTCGATCACCCACGTGCCACTGCAAAGTGCAATTACCAGTCGATTCAATATCAACACTACCGTGGACAATGATTGTCGACTGATTGCCAGTGCCTTGCAGGTAAGTCAGCAAGACGTGCTCGGTAGCAGTTTTGCAACGGTCAATTTTTCGCACGGTATCGGACTTGCATTAGTGTTGAACGACCAGGCATTTGCCGGTATTGGCACGTCAGCTCTTGAATTTGGTCATATGCGGCATGAGCTCGATGGTGAGCTCTGTCGTTGCGGCCAACGCGGCTGTATCGAGGCTTATGCAGCGGACTACGCCATCGTTCGCTATCTTGCCCGGCACAACGGAACATCTGAAGGATCGCACTTCACTACCATTGACGAAGAGCAATCGCACGCAGGGCGCCTTGCAGCAGGGGTTCTGGATCGCGCTGCCGAGCAGGCAGCAAAGGGTGACAAGCACGCCAAGGCCGCCTTTGCACAAGCAGGCAATGCGATCGGTCATGGCCTTCGCGACCTGTCGCTTTTGTTTGGACCCATGCCTGTTGCACTGGTGGGTCGCAGCGAAGTTGTTCTGGACGCAATGCGACCACAATTGACCACGGCCCTCAGTGCCGCTGGACCTCACCCCATGGATCCAGGAAAGATCGTCTTGCCCGGATTTGCTGATGAAGATGGTCTGCTACAACGCGGCTTGATACTCAATGCCTTGACTGAAACGGACAAACAGATCGCTGATGCAAGCCTTTAACCACCCGAGCCGGAACCAATCAGCCCCATGAGCTCACATCGATTTCTACTTCGCCCTGCAGGCTTGCTGCTCAGCGGCCTGATCTTGCTGTCAGGGCCTGTGATAGCGTTGGCTGACGACGGCGAAACAACCGCGCCCTGGAGTGACGTAGCTGCACCGGTTATATGGATTACCCCGGAACACAAGGCTCTGAAAGGGACACTTGGTGAAGAGCAACTGAACCAATTGATTGAAACCGGCGGTCGCTTGTTCGAGCATCGTTTCACCGCGGCCGAGGGCGGCATCCGACCGCTGGCAACCCAGGCGATCGTACCTACCAAACGCAAGCGCCCACCGCGCGCTGAATACTCACGTACCGCAGGCCTGGACGCCAACGCCTGTGCCAGTTGTCACCATACGCCTATGGTCGGCGGTAGCGGCGACTTCAGTGCCAACGTGTTCGTCTCCGAAGGCTTTCGTCACTCGGATTTTGATACTACCGATCCGCAGTTCTCCAACGAGCGCAATACCAATCACCTCTTCGGGGCTGGCCTTATCGAGTTACTCGCGCGGGAAATGAGCGCCGACTTGCAGCTACAGCGCAAACAAGGGCTGCAATTGGCACGATCCACAGGCGCAGCCAGCACCGTCTCACTCACGACAAAGGAGGTTCAGTTCGGTGAATTGACGGCCCACCCTGACGGCCGAGTCGATACCAGAAACATCGAAGGCGTAGACGCTGATCTGGTAATACGTCCCTTCAGTCACAAGGGCGTCATGACCTCTATACGACAGTTTACTGTCAATGCACTCAACCACCACCACGGCATACAGGCGTCCGAGCGTTTCTCTGCCCGCTGGACCGATGAGCCGGATTTCGATGGCGATGGGTTGGCCCATGAACTCGGGCCTCGCGGCGTCTCTGCCTTGGTTGCCTGGCAGGCGAGCCTTGCTCCACCGACCAGGTCACTGCCGAATGCGCTGACTAATGGCACCTTGGTTGACGATGGCACGCGGGCTGCCTGGCTCGCTGCTGCACAACGAGGCGAACAGCACTTCGACACACTCGGTTGCGCAGGCTGTCATCGACCCGAATTACCGCTTGAGTCTTTAGTGTTCAAGGATCCGGGGCCAATGGATGCTGCCGGCACGCTACGGCAGGGTGAGTCACCAGAGTTGCAATATGATCTTGCCTTGATTGAGGCCATCAATAGTCTGCCACGCAACGCGGAAGGTCATGTACTGGTGCCGCTGTACGGAGATCTCAAACGGCACGTGATCAGTGACCAGCAGGTAAGCACCCTCGGCAATGAGTTGCTGTCACAACGATTCGTGGAACGCAATGTCTTCCAGACCACTGAGCTCTGGGGTGTGGGCTCGACGGCACCCTACGGCCACCGCGGAGATCTTGGTACGCTCAGCGAAGTGATCGAGGCCCATGGAGGCGATGCCAGGCAGGCGCGCGACGCCTGGCAGGCAGCATCATCAGCAGAGCGTGACGACCTCCTCGCCTTTCTCAAGAGTCTGCGTATCTCGCCATGATTCGCATCTGCACCTCCACCACACGTAGAGCCTGGTCATTCCTGAAAGCAGGCCTCGGCGCGGGCCTGTGCGTCTGCCTGTTTGTCGGCTTGCCCCCGCTCACACTGGCGTCCGAGCCGCCGGCCTTTCTGGGCGATGTTCCCGTCCTTGTCGAGCAGGCCACGTCCGCTGGCGTTCAGCATACCTACGACGGGCCCTGGGAGCACTTTGTCGGCGGAGGGGTCGCAACTTTTGATTGCAACAAGGATCGCCTGCCCGATCTCTACATTGCGGGCGGCGACAACAAGGCCGCTCTGTATGTCAATCGCAGTACGCCCGCAGGCCCGCTGGCGTTCGAGAAACTCGATGCCAGGTCAACAGACCTGCAGGGTGTGATCGGCGCCTATCCGCTGGATGTAGACGCTGACGGGCAGCCTGATCTGGTGGTGCTGCGCGTCGGTGAAAACAGAATATACAAGGGCGGCCCGGACTGCAGTTTTACCCCGATGAACCAGGCGCTGGGGATTGACGGTGGCCGTGGCTGGACAACAGCGTTCAGTGCAACCTTTGAACCTGATCTACCCGGTCCCACGCTCGCCTTTGGCAATTACGTGGATCGCAGCGCCCCTGGCTCACCGTGGGGTACCTGTGATGACAACCAGTTGTTGCGTCCGAATCCGGCCCCTCCTTTAGCCTATACCGAGGCTATCCCGCTGTCGCCAGGGCATTGCGCCTTGTCGATGATGTTTACTGACTGGGATCGATCTGGCAAGGACGCACTACGCATCACCAATGACCGGCACTACTACCGCGATGGTGAGGAGCAACTCTGGCGCATACCTGATGGTGGCTGGCCCCGACTGTACACCCGCGCCGATGGTTGGGAATCACTGGTGATCTGGGGTATGGGTATCGCTGCCTCTGATCTGGACGCAGACGGCTATCCTGAATACGCGCTGACTTCAATGGGTGACACCCGCCTGCAACAGCTGGATGTTGAACAAGCCAGTGAAGAAGGCAGACCAGTGTATGAAGACATTGCCTGGGAGCGTGGCGCCACCGCACACAGACCCTACACAGGCTCTGACCCGCGCCCCTCCACCGGCTGGCATGCCGAGTTTGCCGATATCAACAACGATGCGCGTCTTGATCTCTTTATCGCCAAGGGAAATGTAGAGGCGATGAGTGATTTTGCCGCCTCCGATCCTGACAATCTATTGCTCGGTCGCGCCGATGGACGCTTTGTTGAACGCGGTGATCGCGCAGGAATAGCGCTGGACACACGTGGTCGGGGTGCCGCGGTCGTTGATCTAAACGCTGACGGCCTGCTCGATCTGCTCGTGGTCAACCGCGCAACTCCGGTATCACTATTCCGTAATGCCGGTATGCAGCCGTCTGAGGGTGAGCCGACTGCGAGTGTCCTGCCGGGTGGTAACTGGCTTGCGCTGGAGCTCAATCAGTCCGGTCCCAACCGCAATGCCATTGGTGCAAGGATCTCGGTACAAACCGGGAATCATGTGCAGAGCCGTCGTATACGCGTCGGTGGCGGTCACGCGTCAGGCTCACTCGGCTTTGTCCACATCGGTCTGGGTGTTGCGGAGAGAGCGATTGTGCGTATCCAGTGGCCAGATGGTGAATGGAGTGCCGCGTATCGACTATTTGCCAATCGGCACGTCGTCATTACGCGGGACGAGTCCCACGTGATGCAGTGGTTTCCGGTGAGCGACAGCCAATAATCAATACCGAATTCGGTATAGAAATTGTCGTAAGCTCACCGATCACATCAGCCCTGTACTCTTTGGTATGTACCTCGGTATCGATCTCGGCACATCCAGCGTCAAAACCTTGTTAATGGATGAGGCGCAGAGCGTCATCGCCAGTGAGAGCGCCTCAATCGATGTCACTCGCGATCACCCGGGCTGGGCAGAGCAATCGCCGGATGAGTGGATCGCCGCCACCGAGACAACACTGAGCGCGCTTTCGGCGTCACACAGCAAAGCCATGGCGGCGGTCAAGGGGATCGGTTTGTCCGGCCACATGCACGGAGCCACCCTTGTCGACGCTTCGGATAACATCTTGCGCCCTTGCATGCTGTGGAATGACACGCGAGCCCATGCCGAGGCAGCGCGAATGGATACCGCGGCCTCTCGAGCGCTGACCGGAAACATCCTGTTTCCAGGCTTTACAGCACCCAAGGTGGCCTGGCTTGCCGAGCATGAACCCGAAGTATTCGAACGTATCGATCAGGTGCTGCTGCCCAAGGATCACCTGCGCCTGTGGTTGACGGGTGAGCGAGTGTCCGAGATGTCGGATGCGGCCGGTACGGGTTGGCTTGATGTCGCTCTGCGCGACTGGTCAGACACACTGCTTGAGCAGACCAGGCTGACACGATCGCACATGCCAAGCCTGGTAGAAGGAACAGATGTGTCCGGGACAGTACGAGAGACACTGGCCAAGCGCTTTGGCATGGGGTCGAACGTCGTTGTCGCAGGTGGAGCTGGTGACAATGCCGCCAGTGCCTGTGGCATGGGTACCGTCACCTCCGGCCAAGCCTTTGTCTCACTGGGCACCTCCGGTGTGTTGTTTGCAGCGACCGAACGTTTTATGCCGAATGCTGATAGTGCTGTGCACGCTTTCTGTCACGCCTTGCCAGGCACCTGGCATCAGATGGGTGTCATTCTCGCTGCCACCGACTCGCTCAACTGGCTGGCCACAGTAACGGGCCAGTCACCGGCAGATCTGGCAGCGACTGCTGAAAATCGTGCGATCACGCCCACTGATGAGATGTTCCTGCCCTACCTCGGTGGCGAGCGCACACCGCACAATGATGCGGACGCTCGTGGTGTCTTCAGCGGGCTATCGCATACAAGTGACGCCGAGGCCATGACAGCTGCAGTAATGCAAGGGGTCGCGTTCGCTTTTGCCGATTGCCAGAGCGCACTTGCCGCTGCAGGAACCACGCTGCAGCAAGCCTATGCCATTGGCGGAGGTTCGCGCTCCGACGCGTGGCTCAAGACCATAGCGACTGTACTCGACGTGCCGCTCCACCTCACGGCCGATGGTGAGTTCGGCGCGAGCCTCGGGGCCGCAAGGCTGGGGCTGATCGCAGCCAATGACCTTGATCCGCGAGAGGTCTGTCTTGCACCACCTGTGGCACGCAGTATCGAGCCTGTCGCTGAATCTCGGGCAGCGTTCAGTGATGCGCTCGAGCGCTATCGCGATACCTGGCGCCGGCTCAGCTAAGCACTCGCTTGTAGTCTTCTATTGCCTTGGTGCAGGCAGGCCCTGCTTCTTGCAAGGCGTGCAAGACATCGCCAATCAGGTCGGGCAAGATCTCCTCGAGCTGCTCGGGCTCGTTGGACGTTACCGCAGTGCAAAGTGCTTCAGCCGCTGCGGACACGCGGTTTATCCGACACACATCCGACACGCCCTTCAGAGCGTGCACTCGCTGAAACAGATCCTGCACGTTACCCTGCCTCTGCGCCTGTACGATGTGGGCCGAATGGACCGGTATCTCATCGCGATAGCTTGCAAGCGCACCAACAGCCCATTCCATGTCTCCGCACACCGCTTCGGCACAAGCTGCAATGCTTACGCGAGTCGGCTCGTTTAAAGAGACAACCGGGACTTGTGTCATAGCAACAGGCAAAGCCCATTTTTCGATAGCTGAGCCGATGATGTCGAGGGTTACTGGCTTGGTAAGGACATCTTCAAAGCCTGCTGCAAGCGCCCGCTCTTGAGTAGACAAAAAAGCATCTGCCGTAACAGCAAGCACGCTGCAGTCCTTGTTTTGAGACGCATCGCTACGCAACCAGCGGACAAGATCAAAACCATCTTCGCCCGGCATGTGCAGATCGGTCATAACCAAATCATAGTGTTTGGCCGTCAGGAAGTACTTTGCTTCAGATGTTGTACTGGCGAAGTCTGCCAGCACCCCAAAGTGATCAAAGAAACGCTGCAGCATGCCAAGATTGATCCGTTGATCATCCACGGCAAGGATAGATGGCACAAAGGAATCGCCCTCGAAACGACAGGGTGATACAGAACGCATTGCATTCGACCGGGTGCTTGATGATGTGTTGAAGTCAACTGCGTGCCACGGTCCTTCCTGCACTTTACGCACAGGCCCGCCGATAGACCTACTGGTAGACACCTCAGGTAGCACATCTGGAAAGACCTTTGCCAGCATCCCGGGAATCTCGTCCGTGGAAACCAAAGGCAGACACACCGAGAATCGTGTTCCCTGCCCACGGGTGCTTTGTACGGAAATACTGCCTTGCATTTGCTCAACCAACTGACTGCAAATATACAAGCCTAGCCCCGAGCCTCCATACTCGCGTGTCGTTGACATATCCACCTGTGTAAACAGTTTGAATACACTGTCGAGTTTGTTCTCGGGTATACCCACCCCGGTATCGATAACACTGAAACACCACTGTCTCGCCCCAGGAGTATCGCTCGCATCGGTGGCGACACCAGGACACGTTGATACGTTCACAGATACCTCCCCGTTAGCTGTGAATTTAAGTGCATTGGATACAAGGTTGAACAGAATCTGCTTCAGCCTCAAAGGGTCAGTCATCACAACAGAGCCAACATCCAGTTCATGAATGTTGATTGTTAAAACCGTTCCTTGTTCCAACGCTGTTGCCTCAAAGGTTGTGGCAACCTCCCCCAACAGCACCCCGATATCCGTTGGTATCGACTCAAGCTCAAGGCGGCCAGCTTCGATGCGAGAGATGTCGAGGATGTCATCGATCAACTCCAGTAGTGTTCTTGACGACTGATCAATGAGTGTCAGCTCTGCTCGCTGCACTTCGTCAAGAGCGCTCAGTCTCAACATCGACAAGGTACCGATGATGGTATTCATCGGCGTACGAATCTCGTGACTCATGTTTGCAAGGAAAGTCGACTTGGATGCGCTGGCACGCTCGGCCACCGTGCGTGCGTCCGCAAGCTCGAGATTCTGACGCTCAAGCAACTCCAGTGTCTGCTGAAGATCATGTGTCGCTATGCGTGTTGATTCCTTCAATCCCCGATGGAATGCATCAAGATCCTGGGATAGATCACGGACGCTCCTCGCAAGCTCACCCACCTCGCCGTGAGCTGTCAGGGGCAAGTCTGTCGGCGGTTGTTGTCGCGCAACCTGACCGATAGCGCGATGCAAGTGTCTCAGCGGCTCACCTATGGAGCTTGCAAGGCGCCAGGCCGCCAATCCGACCAGCACCAACAAGAGAAGCGAAGCCACTAATCCTTTGACAATCGCATCGAGCTGCCGAGTCCAGATACTGGCAGGATCAATGACGAAACTGACGCGACCGATGCGCTTTTTCGGCGCGTCGTCTGCCTCCTGCCCCGGCGGTAGTGCAAGCGAAGAGGCATTCATGTCAGACATGCTCGTGCGCGACACATCACGCTCGAGTGTCAGCGCATTGGATGGATACTCAGCATCGTCATCAACACGCACCAACTCGGTACCGGCGCTATCAACAAAACGTACAGAGAAAACAGAAGCCAGCGGCAAAGCGGTTCTTGCGATGTCTTCGAGCAGACCTACATCGCCGCTAGCAACCGCAAACTCACTGGTGAGCGCAATTCCTTCGAGCAATGAGGTGGCGTAGGCGCGCTCTTCTTCGGCAATACTGCGTACGCGCTCGATCACAAACCAGCTTCCGAGTGCAACGACCAGAATAAGTGACGGCATCAGAGCGACGACCAGAAGGCGCGCCGTAATAGAGCGCCCTACCATCACGCAAACAGGCCCCCAAAACGTTGCATGCGTATCGAATAGCTCGAGTCCTGACTGATCACAATCATCGCCTCAGATCCACTCTTCAGTTTGGCAGTGCACGGTAGCGCATCAGACGTTACTGAACCGCCACCTGCTAATCAGCACAATACGCTCCGGCTGGCAGCAGCGCGTGCCTTGGAACAAGTTCGAGGCGCTTTATGGCAGATTTCTCGCCAAAAGGACGGTCGCAATTTGACCGAAAGTCAAGCGCAGACGTAGGCTCTGGTCACGTGCGCCGACGGATCAGAAACATCAACGATGACTTGTACTCCGGAGAGACAGCTGCGCTCAACGAGTGCTCGTGCGCTTTGGCGGATTGATGACATCTTCAATCATCTGACCCTTGAGCACCCCAGCATGTGAAAGCTTGAACTGGCCGTCAGGTCCGTACAACAGATAGGTCGGCGTTACCCACAGCTCTTTTCCACTCACGGCTAGCAGGTCCGCCCCTAGGCGCTCCCTGTCAGCTACGAAGTGAGGGAAACGCGTGGGTGATCGCTTCACCATCTTGTTGATTTCGTCAATATTCTCAAGCCCGTCCAAGACCACGCCGATGACGCGCGCTTTGGAATCTACGTTACGTTTGTGAAAGGCATCAATTTCCGGCTTCTGTTGTTCGCAAAAGACGCAATCAATTTCCCACAACATCACGAGGGTCCAACGTCCATCGCCAATCAGAGTGTCAAAGTCGACAGCATCGCCAGCGCGATTGTTGAGCGTAAGTGCATCAGCAGGCGCCACGCCAAGCGTGAGGGCTACGACGAGTATCAGGGCTCCAATTGATCGCATGTGCGTCCGTGTGCGTTGGCGGCGTCGTCCGAGTGTCAAATATATTACACCAGCGGCCGGCAACCCAGATCGAGCGCCCATCGCGACATCACCACCTGGAACAGCACCAAGTTGCCCGATATCATCTGGCTGTGACCAAGTGGGCAGAGTTACGCGGATGCTGCGGGCCCGGTTCGAGTACCCGTTTCGAGTGCCTGGAGCGCCAACCAAGGGCGATAAATGGCGGAGAGGGAGGGATTCGAACCCCCGGACCTTTGACAGTCAACGGTTTTCAAGACCGCCGCATTCGACCACTCTGCCACCTCTCCGAGCCCCCTATTCTAGTCGAACTTTAGCGCAGCACCACAGTCTCTGGAGACAATATTCCGTGCGCAAAAACCACTTACAGCAAGGGGGCTTTCAGACGCGTGGCCTGAGTCTTGAAACCGCGTGCAGGGCCCTCATATTCACGAAGTTGGCAAAGGAGTGAGTTTGTACTGATCCAAATCCCTTGTCGGACGTTATTATGCCTAGCCCCAGATCCTTATCTCGCCACTTAAACGGAACAAACGACATGTCATCGCAGTTTACCAGCCCCGTCGCCCGATCCGAATCGGGCGTGCTTGCGCAGCACAAGGTTCTGCGCCAGACCTACACACTACTCGCCATGACGCTGCTGTTCAGCGGATTGATGGCGGTTGTCTCCATGATGGTCGCTCCGCCGGCCATGATCTCGATGGTCTGCTCTATCGGCGCCATCGTGATTCTGATGTTCGTTCTGCCGAAGTTCGAAGAGCAGGCAGCGGGCATCGGCATCGTCTTCCTTGCTACCGGCATGCTTGGCTTCGGTCTTGGACCCATGCTCAACTACTACGTGTCGGTACCCAATGGGGGCAGCGTTGTTGCGACCGCCTTGGCCGGTACGGGTGGCATCTTTCTCGGCCTCTCTGCCTATGTGCTGACCACCAAGAAGGACTTCAGCTTCATGGGTGGCTTCCTGATGGTGGGCATCATGGTGCTGTTCGGTGCCATCATCCTGAGCCTGTTCGTGAACATGCCGGCCTTGTCGCTCGCTATCTCTGCGGCGATGGTCCTGTTGATGAGTGGTTTCATCCTGTTTGATACCAGTCGTATCATCAATGGCGGGGAGACGAACTACATACGCGCTACAGTCAGCCTGTTCATCAACATCTTCAACCTGTTCACGAGCCTGCTGCACCTGCTGGGCGTAATGGGTGACGACTAAGTACCGATGCCCTCTGGCCAGCGCGGGCTGCCCCGTGCGTGCCTGAACAGATCCGCTGAACAGCTACCAGCGATCGAGCACCGACGGGCCGCCTTGTGCGGCCCGTTTTGTATTTGCCAATTTTGCAGAGGCTCAAGCCTCGAGCCCGCGACTCAGGAGCAAGCCATTGGACTGGATGAAGATAATTTGGGCTGCCCTCTTGGGCGTGATGCTTTGGCGTATGTGGCCAGTGGCAAAACACTGGATGGAAAACGGCCCCAAGGGCTCGCAGAAGGAGTGGCTCAACGTCTCGATGCTGATCGGAGGAGTCGTGCTGTTTGTCGGCCTTTTGGTTGCCTTCGTACGCTCTTGACATCAACCGAGCTTTGGTGGCACATCGAGGGTCACCGTTATCGGTGCATGATCGGATGATGTGATGTGTTCCAGCGAGGCAGCCTCTCGCAGCAACAGCCCACGAAAGAAGACATGATCGAGGTGCATCGCAAGATGGCTCAGGCGGCTGCGTCTGTCCAACGGCACTTCGTCAAGTCCGACCTCTTGCGTCAGGCCGATAAAGCTCTCGAGGCGACGCGGATTCCATGTATTGAAATCGCCCGCAAGAATGACCGGTCCGCTGTGATCCTGCAGAGCCTCAGCTAGTTGATCAAGCTGATCCAGGTACTTGCGTACCGACACAAAATTGATCGCGTGCATGTTCAACACCAGCAAGCGTCTGGGGCTGATATCGCGACCCTGCTCATGGTCCAGACGATACCCGGTCGCCAGCAGGATCTTGCGTGTTTGGGTGACAGGCTCTGTGTGTGGAGAGCGGTACAGGCGTGTCGCTTCCGCTCGGGCTACACAGCCGGTTTTGATGCCGTGCTCAACGCCGTTGTGTGGCAGGCGAAAACTTCTCGCCATGATCCATTCAAAGCGTGGCACCGTGAACAAGATATCTGAAGGTGCGTTGAACACCGCCTCCTGCAAGAGCACCAGATCACGATCGGCAGTGAGCTCGGCAAAGTCTCGACTGAAATCTCGCCGACGGGCCTTGAGCATGTTCCAGACGAGCACCCTGATCGTACGGCCAAGAGCCAGGTCCACAGCACCATCCACCCGCCGCAACCCTTCACGGTCTCGGTAACTCTCCGGTAGCAGTGCCTTTAGCATCGCGCAGTTCGATCAGAGATAAGGTGAAAAAAGCCTGAAAAAATTGTTACGCAAGCGAATCGCCAACGAGCGCTCGGGAACCAGTTTCAGCGCCACTGCTGCATCGCGTTTGGCATCCACCAGGTCACTGACCGCCGCATTGAAGGCCATGTCATAGCATTCCACATTGATCTCGAAATTGAGTTCAAGGCTACGTGCATCCCAGTTGCTCGACCCAATCAAAGTCCACACATCGTCCACCAAAAATAATTTGGAATGATCAAATGGTTCAGGGCTTTCATACAACAAGATGCCAAAGTCGAGGAGCCGCCATTGGTTTGCCTGCATGGCCCATCCGACAAACGGCAGATTGTTCTTGCGCGGCACAATGACTTCTACGCGCACGCCTCTGAGAGCGGCGAGTTGCAAGGCCTGCCAGAAACTGCGTTCAGGCAAGAAGTACGGGGTCACAATACGAATGCTACGACGCGCCGTATTGATCGCGCCGAGCATCGTCATCTGCAATTTGGCGTAGTTCTCGTCCGGGCCATCGACCAATACCCTTGCAAGTACACCGTGGCCAGCAGACTCTGCCGCAACCGCCGGAACCAGCGTTTCGTCGGTAACGAACTGCCAGTCATCACAAAAGACGTGATCAATCTGCGCGACCACAGGGCCAGTAGCCGCGAAGTGCACATCACGCGTGCGATGTTTATCCGCATGACCCGCCATATTGCTCTGTCTGATGTTCAAGCCACCAACGAAGGCGAGCTGCCCATCGACCACCAGAATCTTTCGATGGTTACGCAGGTTGAGAAAGCGCGTACCCGAGGTAGAAAAGGTGGACAGAAATCGTGCCGTTGGCACCCCTCTCTTGCGCAGCGCGCGGTCGATGCGCTGCAGTGACGGTCCGTAACTGACGCCGATGCCGTCGATCAACACGCGAACCTCGACACCGCGTTCCTGCGCTGCGGCCAATGCATCTACAAACTGTCTGCCGACCTCGTCGTGAGAAAAGATGTAACTCGACAGCCGAACACTTTTTTCCGCCTGGTCAATGGATTCGAGCATGCGTGGATAGGCAGCCGTTCCGTCCACCAGCGGCTCAAACGCGTTGCCGTGAACGTAGGTCTCGGCATGGATTGCACAGCCGAGGCGCAGTAGCTGTCGCCAGCGAGCCGGTAGCGCTTCCGCTGCATCTGGCGTCTTCAGCTGATCGCCTTCCAGTGCGACGTCGCGGTGCGGTGGCACTTGTGCTGCATGCTCTGGCCGCTCGGCCTGAGCCCGGCGGCGAATGCGATTGATCCCGAACAACCAATAAAGAAGCACGCCCAGTACCGGGGACAAAACGATGATGCCCAGCCAGCTGAACGCGGCGCCTTCGTTCTGTTTGTTGAGCAGCACATGCACAGCTGAGCCCAGGGCGAGTACCACATAGAGCGAACCTGCCAAGGACACGATGGTGTCGAACTCGAACACGAAGACCTGGAATACCCTTTTTTGAGGAGCGCATCACGATCATACCTGTCGCTCGCGGCTGCCGAGTGGCAGAAAGTCGCGTTGCACGCCGCTTTGACAGAAATCTTGTGCGGCCAAGGTCGATCTTGTGGCAACAGAACGTCAAGTTGCTCACAGATTGGCCGACAAATCTCATCATAGTCAGCTTTTCGAGTGCATCGCCATGGCCCGTTCCTCCGACTCGGTTTTTCCGATCTCCCTGCTGCGCGACCGGACCTTCCAGGCGCGCGAGATCAGGCGTGTAGCCAAACTCTCACTGATCTATCTGGCGGTGACCACGGGCCTCGTAGGCGTGTTCTATTACCAGATGCTCGGTCGTCTGCTCGACGGCATGGCGCCGCTGTTGTTTGTCTCCGAGGACATGGCACTCGCCACCGAGGCTGTGCCCTCGCTGGCATCTGTTTTGGGCAACTGGCTACTTGCCATGATTGCTGTGAATGTGGTGATCACCGTAGCACTCGGTACCTATATCACACGCAAACTTGGCCAGCCCCTGCTTGCGATAAAGCGCAGTCTGCGCGAAGTGGCAGCTGGCAACCTGGATGTAAAGCTGCGTGCCAGTGACGACCGTGAATTTGGTGAATTGGCCAACGAGCTTGCGTACGCCTTGCACAGCGTGCGCGAAAAGATCGCCGCAGCAAAACAGGGACTCGACAATGAATCACTCGAAAATGCGGTTGCCGAGTGTCGAGACGCGCTTGATTGGTTCCAGGCCGGTGACGCTGCCAACGATGAAGGAACGGCTAGCAAGGCCGCTTGAAGCTCCCCCCCTAACACAACGACTTGAACACTATGATGAGCATGCGCCTTGCTCCGTTGGCTGTCGCGGTCTTGATCTCCGCCTGCTCCGATAGCGGCACATCTGACTCTGCCTCAAAGGGTGTGGGCGGAAGCTATCTGTTTGTTTCTATCCCGGAAATCTACTACGGGGCACGCAGCGTTGGATCCAGTTCAGAAGAAGTTCTTGAAATTCAGAACCGCGCAGCCGATCGATACTCATTGGAAAGCATACGTATGGTCGGGGACAACCCTGATTCATTCGTTGCACCCATACTCGATGACGTCTTGCTTGAGCCTGCGCAAGCGCTTCGCATACCGATCGCGTTTGAGCCATTGAGCGAAGGCCGAAAGACTGCTAGCTTCGAGGTGGACTTCACGACCATTCAATTGGTGGACGAATCTGTCAACGTCCAGGAACAGGCCTACTACGAGGCTTCTGATCTGGCTGCAGACGGTCGGTATCGCGCAAGCGCCGAGCGCTATGAGGACTACCTCAAGAGCGACCCTGTCACCGTCAACAAGCGCCGCGCTGCCGTGCGCATCCCGGTCGTACAGGAAGCGGAGTTATACGGCGATGGGCGTGACTCAACGCTCTATCTGGACGCGCTGGCCGCTCGCGAACGATCCGATCCGGAGGACGCCCTGCACGCGCTGGACACACTCATCGTGCTCGAATCGGACAGCTATCTTGCTGACGACGCGCAGTACTTGAAAGCCTACATCGCCTTACAGGATCTCAACGATCCCGCACTCGCCTTGCGCGAGTTCCAGACCTTGACCGATACACATCCGGATAGCACGTACTACGACACCGCTCAATACGGCGCGGCGCTGGCCCAGCAGGAGCTTGGTAACGACAGACTCGCCTCCGTATTGCTGGAAGATCTCAAGTCGCGCCACACGGGAATCAGTGCACTCGGCGTTGACCTTCCGAAAGACGACCTCGTATCGCGCTTGTGGTTCGCCAGAGCCAGCACGGCGCTTGAGTCGCTGGGCGGTGTCGACGCCAGCGTCTGAAGCCTTGAGCGCAGCTTGAAGGGGCGCGTTGGCTGCTGCCCTGGCTTGAGCAGTGGTGCCCGGGGGGGGACTTGAACCCCCACGACTCTCGTCGGCGGATTTTAAGTCCGCTGCGTCTACCGATTCCGCCACCCGGGCGCACGTCTACCTGCAACGACCGCGTCGCACCCAGGGCGCGAGCACACTGCTGCGATCAGGGTGGCGCCAGCGTCAGGAGCGTGGAGGCTGAGCCCGGAGTCGAACCGAGGTAAACGGATTTGCAATCCGGTGCATAGCCACTCTGCCACTCAGCCACGTGGCCTGACGCTTTCCGAAAGCCACCACGACCGGCAAATGTGCGGCCGATGCGTGACGGCACACTCAGGAAGGATGACGAAGGGATTGGAGCGGGAAACCAGGTTCGAACTGGCGACCTCAACCTTGGCAAGGTTGCGCTCTACCAACTGAGCTATTCCCGCATCGCTGTGCGAATTGTGGCGGTCACTTGCACGTCTGTCAAGCGGTGGGGCGTGTGTCGGCGAAGGCAGCACGCATATAAATGATCATCGACCAGAAAGTGAGCACCGTTGCGATATAGAGACCAACGATTCCCATTTGATAAATCGGCAAGCCGAGAAAATCCTGGCACCACAACAACAGGCCCAAGGCAACCATCTGCACGGTTGTCTTGACCTTGCCAATCCACCCAACGGCCACCTTGTTACGCTCCCCCATCTCGGCCATCCACTCGCGCAGCGCACTGATGGTGATCTCACGGCCAATGATCATGATCGCAGGGATTGTCAGCCACGGTGAGTGATCAAACTCGACGATGAGAATCAATACGGTCGCCACCAGCAGCTTGTCAGCGACCGGATCGAGAAACGCACCAAAGCGACTCTCGGTCTGCCAGCGCCGCGCCAGGTACCCGTCCAGCCAGTCGGTTATGCCGGCAAGCGCAAACAGCAGACTGGACACCGGCCGCGCCCAGCTGGTGTCGAGATAGAACACAACGATGATGACGGGTAACAAGGCTATTCGCATGAGCGTAAGCCAAGTCGGTATCCGATGCTTCATGACAGATGGGATGGCTGACATCCGTGTACGTGAGTCGGCATTGGCGACAATCTGCTCAACGATCCGACGTGCGGTTGGGGTGTAGCTCATCGTACACCCTCGACGCCAGCTCATCACTGAACCCGGGTACCGCACGTATGTCTTCCATGCCCGCCTTGCGCAGACGTTGTAGCCCACCAAAGTGGGTCAACAGCAGCTTGCGTCGCTTGGGACCAAGACCCTTTATTTCCTCAAGCGACGACACCTGGCGCTTTTTTGCTCGGCGCCCGCGATGCCCGGTGATGGCAAAGCGATGAGCCTCATCTCTGATCTGCTGGATCAACAGTAGTGCCGCTGAGTCGCTGGTCAGCTGGCGGGTACCGACGATTTTTTCACCGGAAGTCAGCACAAGGGTCTCATCACCGGGGCGCCGATCTGGTCCCTTGGAGACACCAACCACCTCGATCGCGTCGATATCGAGTTCAGCCAACACATCAAGCGCGACCCCGATCTGACCCTTGCCACCATCGATGAAAAGAATATCTGGTAGATCCTTCTGCTCTTTTTTTAGTCGCGTATAGCGGCGTGTAAGGGCCTGACGCATTGCCGCATAATCATCGCCACTGGTAATGCCTTCGATGTTGAATCGGCGATAGTCACTGCGTAGGGGACCCTCTGCGTTGAACACCACGCACGAGGCGACCGTTGCCTCCCCCATCGTATGACTGATATCAAAGCACTCCATCCGCGACGGCACATCATCCAGCCCGACGAGATCGCGAACGGCGTCCAGACGGGCTGCAGCTCCGGCCCGTGAGGCCAATCGTGCAGCCAGCGCAACCTCGGCGTTGGTTAGACTGAGTTGCTGCAGGCGCGCTCGATCACCGCGCACACGATGCACCAGTGACACCGCAGCACCGGCGCGCTCGCGAAAGACGCTCTCAAAGAGCTCAAGGTGTTCAATCGGTTCCGACAGGACGATCTGTCGCGGCAACTCGTGCTCCAGATAAAATTGCCCGACAAAGGCATCAAGGATCTCGCCGCTGGTGCTGCCAGGTGGCGTGGCCGGATGAAAACCCTTGTTACCCAGATTGACCCCGTTTCTCACAAAAAACACTTGCACAGCACTCTGCCCACCACGCGTCAGCGCCGCGACGTAGTCCGCATTGTCCTCGGGCTGCAGTGAGCTGGACAGGTCACTGACAGCCTTGAGGCTTGCAATCTGATCGCGATAGATCGCAGCTCGCTCAAATCGCAACTGCTCGGACGCCTGCTCCATACGCTCGGCAAGATTTGCGATGACATCGTTTGTCTTGCCATCGAGTACACCGATCGTCATGGCGACATCAGACGCATAATCCTCCGCGGATATCAGATTGACACAGGGCGCTGTACACCGGCCGATCTGGTGTTGCAGGCAGGGGCGCGACCGATTACGAAAGTAGCTGTCCTCACACTGGCGTACCCGAAACAGCTTCTGTACGAGGCGCAGTGACTTCTTGACAGCGCCGGCACTCGGGTACGGCCCGATGTACTTGCCCTTGACGCGTCGCGCACCGCGTTGGTAGGCGAGTCGCGGAAACTCATCATCGGTGGAGATGAAGATATAGGGGTAACTCTTGTCATCACGCAACACGACGTTGTAACGAGGCCGATGCTCCTTGATGAGGTTATGCTCAAGAATGAGTGCCTCGGCCGCGCTGGCGGTGACCGTCGTTTGCACATCAGCGATATGCGAGACCAGCGCACGTGTCTTGCGGCTGTCTAGATTTTTCTGGAAGTAGCTTGAGAGCCGGCTCTTGAGATTGGCTGCCTTTCCGACATAGATGATGTCGCCCGCAGCATCGTACATTCGATACACGCCCGGACGCTCTGTGACCGTGTGCATGAACGTCGCGACATCAAATTGCGCTACGTCAGGCGGGCTCATGTCAACTCTATCGTCCGGGCCAGGCCTAGTCTTCGTTCCAAAGACCATGGCGCATGGCAAGGCGCACAAGCTCTGCTGTGGTGCCCACCTCAAGCTTCTCGAACGCGCGTACCCGATGCGTGCTGACCGTCTTTTCACTGATGTGCAGAGCGGCCGATATCTGTCGATTGCGTTGCCCACGCAACAACATGTGCACGATTTCCAGCTCACGCGATGTCAAGCGCTCAAACGGACTTGCACCGTCCTCGCCATGAATGGTGTTGATCGCCAATTGCTGCGCTACATCGGACGACAAATACTGCTTGCCTCCCATGACTGTTCGGATCGCAGCTTCCATCTCTTCGCTGGTCGAACCCTTGGTCACGTAGCCGTGCACACCGGAGGAGAGCAAGCTGCGCACAGGTCCCGGGTCGAGTTTGCCGGTAACCATGATGATGCGCGTGTCAGGCTTGCGCCTCAGCAATTTCTCGGCAGCTTCAAGGCCGCTCATACCCGGTAATGAGATGTCCATAAGAACAAGGTCAAAGGCCTTGGCAAGCGCCGCTTCCAATCCCTCCTCGCCCGAGCTTGCCTCCTCGATCTGTCCGATCATGGCGTTGTCCTCGAGCAGGCGTCGCACCCCGGAGCGCACCAGCGCATGGTCATCGACCACCAACACAGACACCGAGCCGCCGCCTGAAATCGGCATCAGCTGCGCCACTCAACCAGCGCACCACCCCACGTGAAACCCCCACCAAATCCTTCAAGCAAGAGCCGGTCACCGTCCTTGATGTCACCCCGTTTGACGGCCACATCGAGCGCCAGCGGGATAGATGCGGCCGAGGTATTGCCGTGTTCAGCGACGGTCAGCACAACACGATCCATCGGCATGCGGAGTTTCTTCGCAGTCGCTGTGATGATGCGAATATTGGCTTGGTGAGGCACAAGTCGATCGATGTCACCACGCTCCAGCCCATTCGCCTGCAAGGCCTCATCCACAAGCTCACCCAATTTTTGCACCGCCATGCGGAATACCTCACGCCCGGACATCTCGACATAGGCGGTCCCTGCCTGGACGCTGGCAAGGTTGGTGGATACACCCTTTGGGACATGCAGCAGATCAGCATAGTCGCCATCGGCATGCAGATGCGTGGAGAGAATTCCTGGACCATCATCGGCGCGCAGCACGACAGCTCCGGCACCGTCACCGAACAACACACAGGTATCGCGATCGGTCCAGTCGATGATGCGAGAGAAAGTCTCGGCGCCGACTACAAGCGCCGTATTGGCCGTACCCGCCTTGATGAAGTGGTCGGCCACCGACAGGGCATAGATGAATCCGGCGCAAACAGCCTGTACATCGAAGGCGGGACCACCGTGGATGTCCAGACGACTTTGCAACAGACAAGCGGTACTCGGAAACACACGATCAGGCGTGGTCGTGGCAACCACGATCAAGTCAACCGAGGAGAGCCCTGCTGCCTCCAATGCCTGACGCGATGCTGCCTCAGCAAGATCTACTGTGAATTCACCTTCAGCTGCAATATGCCGCTGGCGAATACCCGTGCGCTCGGTAATCCAGGCATCGGTCGTATCGATGCTGCGCTCAAGCTCGGCGTTGGTGAGTACCTTCTCGGGAAGGTAGCCACCCGTGCCGATGATGCGGGAGAACCGTGCCATCAGCAAATCGACTTCAAGCCGCGTCCAGCGTCGCGTCAAGCTGGCGCGCGATGGTCTCCGGGACTGCGTTGCGAATCTCCACAAGCGCGATATTCAGCGCATTTGCATAGGCCACTGCATCGGCCCCACCGTGACTCTTGACGACAACGCCTCGCAATCCGAGCAGACTGGCACCGTTGTAACGGCGCGGATCAATGCGATTGGCGAAGGCCTGCAGCACCGGACGCGCAACAAGCCCGATGAGCTTGTTGCGCCAGGAACGCGTGAACTCTTCTTTCATGTACTTGGAGACCATGCGGGCGACGCCTTCACTGGTCTTCAAGGAGACGTTGCCGACAAACCCATCGCAGACAACCACATCGATCATGTCGGAATAGATCTGGTCTCCCTCGACGTAGCCGACGTAGTTCAAGTCGGAATTTTGCAACAAGGGGGTAGCCGCCTTCACCAACTCGTTGCCCTTTATGTCTTCAGAGCCGATGTTGAGCAGACCCACGCGGGGGACCCAGGTTGCCGGACGCGAAGCACTGTCAACCGCACTGGCGAGTATCGAGCCCATCTGAGCGAACTGGTAGAGTTGCTCTGCGGTGCTATCCACGTTGGCCCCCAGATCGAGCATGTGAGTGTGCCCGCCAAGCGCCGGTATGATCGCGGCGATGGCAGGCCGATCAATGCCGGGCACGGTCTTGAGCACGAACTTGGAGACCGCCATCAGGGCGCCGGTATTGCCGGCACTCACACAGGCCTGTGCGTCTCCGCTCTTGACCGCATTGACAGCCAGGCGCATCGACGAGCGCTTCTTGTTGCGCAGGGCAACCGCGGCCGAGTCCTCCATCGTGACAACCTCTTCTGCCTCACGAATCTCGACCCGATGCGCAGGCAATGCGTGCGAGCCCGTTGCGGCAGCGATGACGGCAGGGTCACCAAACAACAACAACCTGACGTCAGGATGCTGGTCCAGAAAGAGCCGCGCAGCTTCGACCACTACGGGCGTCCCGCCATCGCCGCCCATGGCGTCGATCGCAATCGTCGCCTCACCGGGAGTGCTCATCGCGAGGCTTGGCTAAAGGTCACTGGCTAACCGTGCCGTTTACTCGGCCGCTTACTCGTCGTCGTCCTCGTCAACCATCGGCTCGGCAATCACCTGCTTGCCGCGGTAGAAACCATCGGCGGTGATCTGATGACGGCGATGCATCTCTCCGGTCGTCGGATCGGTGGAGAGCGTCGGGCCGGAGAGTGAGTCATGCGAGCGACGCATGCCACGACGTGAGGGGGTCTTGCGGCTTTTTTGTACGGCCATGAGATTTGCGGTCAGTACTGAGCAGATTAAAAGTGGCCTGCAATCAATGCAGGTTCAAGTTCTTGAGAACGTCGAAGGGACGTTGTTTTTTGTCTTTGCCGGGCTCTGCCTCCTGCGGGGCGATATCACCAAAGCTCCGTTGGGCGGCGACACACTGGCCGTCCGGATGTCGGGTGACCAGCGGGACTTGCAAGATCAGCTCGTCTTCGAGCAGATCCACTACATGAATGTGGCCTTTATCGTCAGTGATCACCGGATCAAAATCATCCGGTAGCGCTCGCGCAGCCGCTTCCGAATCGACAAACACCAACTCATAACGCGATTCAATCGGTAGAACAAACACATCGAGGCAGCGCTGGCACTGAACACTGACTCCCGCTGCAAGCTCACCGCTGACCACAATATGGTCTTTGCGGCGGGAAAATACAGCCGTTGCGTGCACGTCACCCTCCAACGATGCGAGGATAGGCACAAACCTCTTGAACTGCACGAGCGGTACAGTCGCCGAATAGCGAGTACCGTCCCGAGCCATCAAATCCGGATTGAACCGGCTGGGAAGTGGCTTGGCCATAGCCGGTCAAGGATAGCGAACCGTCCGATGCCACGCAACACCCCAGAACGCTTAAATGACGTGCACGTGACCCTTGCCTCCGGCTCGCGTCACCGAGCCACGCTGCTGCGCCAGTTGGGGATCACCTTCGACACGCTCGCCCCGGAGGTTGACGAGACGGCCGCCCCCGATGAACCGGTGCAGGATCTGGTGGTCCGACTCGGCCTCGCCAAGGCACGTGCCGCCCGGGAACAGGCCCCCGGACGCCTGCTTGTCGCGTCTGATCAGTCGGCGGCCCTGGCGGCTCCTCGGGACCACTTGATCAGCGGAGCGCCACTGCAACGCCTCGGCAAACCCGGAACGGTGGATGCGGCTGTTGAGCAGCTACTCGCCTTGTCAGGGCGCGATGTCACCTTTGTAACCTCGCTGGTGGTGCTGGATGACAGGTTACCTCGAGGCCTCACAAGCACTGTCGATGTGGATGTGACGCACGTTCGACTGCGGCAATTGAGTCCTGCCGAAATCGATCGCTACGTCGCGCGTGATGATGTGCTCGATTGCGCAGGGGCCTTCAGGGTTGAATCCCTGGGCATTGCCCTGTTTGAACACATCCGCAGCGAGGACCCTACCGCATTGGTCGGCCTGCCTTTGATCCGTCTCGCGGCGCGCCTGCGTGACTGTGGCCTGGCGATACCCTAGGCCGTCTAGGCGATAAAAAGCCAGACGCTCTGCAAACAGACCGCGGCCAACACGCCAGCCACCAGATCATCCGCCATGATCCCTAGCCCACCGCCGACGCGGCGGTCGATGACACTGATTGGCCACGGTTTCAGAATATCGAAGAGGCGAAACAAGACAAACCCCAGTACGAGCGGCAGAACGCCACTCGGCGCACCGATCATGGTGACCGCGTAGCCAACAATTTCATCCCACACGATGCCGGGATGATCGTGCACCGCGAGCATGCGCGCACACACGCTGCAACACCAAACGCCTACAAGACTCAAAACGAGCAGCACGCCGAGGTACGGGCCAAGCTGCTCCGGCATGACCAATACCAGTGGAATACCGAGCAGCGTGCCGACCGTACCGGGCGCGCGCGGCGACAGGCCGGCCCCTGCTCCAAGCGCTAGAAATCCTGCAGGAGTCGCCAACAGCGCAAGGTCGACACGCTCAACCGCTGTCTTGGTCTGCGGCTCAGTCACGCTCTTTTGACTCGGTTGGGCCAGCCGGCTCCTGCGGCCGTTCGTCTGGCTGTTCATGTGGCCTCAGCTGCCGCCCCAAGGCATCGAGCACCCCATTGATAAAGCGGTACCCCTGCTCGGCACCGAAGCGCTTGGCCACCTCGACGGCCTCGTTGATCACCACTCGTACCGGCGTCGCGAGTTGTTGGCTGAGCTCCCATGCCGCTAACCGCAGAATGGCGCGCTCCACCGGGTCAAGCTCATCAAAGCCACGATCAAGAAGCGGGGAGATCAGGCCATCGAGCGGCACCGGATCATGGGTAACACCTTGAAAGGCTGCCCGGAAATAATCCGGATCTGCTCGGCTCATGTCCTGCTGATCGATGAAGTACCGAAGCACCTCACTCGACGACGAGTTACCAACATCCCACTGGTACAAGGCCTGTACCGTACGCTCGCGAGCATAGCGAAGGCGCTGTCGCTGCTTGCTCGGCGATGGGCCGGCTTTGCGCTTTCGCACAGAAGCGCCTGCAACGGCTCCCGCAGCCTTCAGATTACTTGGGCCATCAGCCTCGCTTGCAGCATCGTCCGCTCCATCGCCAGTAACGTCACTGGCAGGACTACTGGCAACGTCACCCACACTCTTGGGAGCAGCCTCTGCAGAGGCTGCTTCCGGTCTGGCAGCACGCAGGGACTCAACTGATGGGATTTTTTTCACGCAGGTACAGCGAGGACTCTTGAGTGTTGATCATACGCGCAGGTGAGCCTACTGACCACAAGCAGCCAGTCAGCCTTCGCGTCGCCAGGTGGTCTTGCCGCCTGCGTCCTCAAGTGCGATTCCAGCGGCAGCAAGCTCGTCCCTGATTTCATCGCTACGTGCAAAGTTCTTTGCTGTGCGCGCTTGCGCACGCTCGGCAATCAAGGCGCCGATACGCTCGGCGGGCAGGCTGGTCTCACCCTGCAAAACAAGATCGGGATCTCGTTGCAACAACCCAAGCCTTGCACCGAGGTGTCGGAGCGTCGCGGCCAACTTGTCAGCATCGGCACCACCACTTCTTGAGGCAACATTCAGCCTGCCGGCGAGCTCGTGCAAAACTGCCATGGCCTCAGGCGTGTTCAGATCATCGTCCATTGCGGCATCAAACCTTGCCACCGCCTCGGTGTCGAGCTCGTTGCTGTCGAGCTGTTGTCCGCGCAGCGCGTTGTAGAGTCGACGCAAGGCCGCACCGGCCGCATCCAGCTGGGCATCGGAATAGTTGAGCGGGCTGCGGTAGTGACTCGACGCAATGAAAGACCTGATCTGCTCACCGTCATAGCGATCGAGTACGTCACGGATCGTGGTGAAGTTGCCGAGCGACTTGGACATCTTCTCATCGTCTACCCGGACCAGACCGTTGTGCATCCAGTAGCGCGCAAACTGCTGACCTGTGGCAGCTTCACTCTGCGCGATCTCGTTTTCATGATGCGGAAATTCAAGATCAAGCCCACCGCCGTGAATGTCAAAGGTCTCGCCCAGTAGCGATATAGACATCGCTGAACACTCGATATGCCATCCGGGTCGACCCGGCCCCCAGGGCGATGGCCACTGCGGCTCATTGGGCTTGGCCGCTTTCCACATGACAAAGTCCAGAGGATCACGCTTGTGTTCATCCACAGCCACACGCAAACCGGAACGCAACTCGGCAGGCTTGCGCCCAGACAATTTTCCGTACTCGGAAAATGAGCTCACTGAGTAGTACACGTCGCCGTTATCGCCCGCATAGGCGTGTCCAGATTCAATCAAGCGCTTGATCAAGACAACGGCCGCCTCAATCGAATCCATGGCGCGCGGTTCGTGTGTGGGCGCAAGGGTGCCGAGCGCCTTGGCGTCTTCATGCATGGAGGTTATGAACCGCTCACTGATGTCGTCAGCCGAAACCCCTTCACGCGCTGCGCGGTCAATGATCTTGTCGTCTACATCAGTGATGTTTCTCACGTAGGTCACATCATAGCCGCTCGCCCGCAGGTGACGGACCAGCAGGTCATAGACGACCAGAGCTCGCGCATGCCCGATATGGCAGTGGTCGTAGACAGTAATGCCGCATACATAGAGACCAACGCGCCCAGGCTCACGTGGCTCGAAGGTCTCGCGCTGGCGCGTCATGGTGTTGTGAATCTGCATGTCGCATAGAGTAGCCGAAGACAAATTACCTGATGGATATCGCAGCACTCAGTTCGAGGCAAATTCGTCTCAGCAGCTAAACTAGCCGTGTCTGCAGAAAACCATGCCCTCCATGTTTATCGATCGCCCTTGCACACAGGGTCCAGGCCAGCTCCTTGGCCGGTTCTCCGAGTTCGCTTCAGCCAGTCTGGCAGGCGCGTATCTGGCTCCAGCGCAGCGCCTTTTTCTCCAGTCCGGCAAACATATTCGCCGCGCCGTCGTCGCATCACTCTCGGCAACCGCGTTGCTCTTGGCACCAGCCACCTTTGCCGAGGATGGGGCTGACGTCCAACTCGATACCTCCTACGGACGCATTCTGCTTGCACTTGACGAGCAGCGCGCACCTGTATCCGTGGAAAACTTTCTCACCTACGTGGACGACGACTTTTACGACGGCACACTGTTCCACCGCGTGATCGAAGGCTTCATGATTCAGGGCGGCGGATATACCGAGAGTTACATGCATAAGCAAACACGCTCGCCCATCCGCAACGAGGCCGACAATGGACTGTCCAACCGCGCCTACTCAATTGCCATGGCGCGTACTAACGAACCGCACTCGGCAACCTCACAGTTCTTTATAAACACCGTTGACAATCGCAACCTCGATCACACGGATCCGTCAGCTCGTGGTTGGGGTTACGCCGTGTTTGGCCGGGTTGTCGATGGTTTTGACGTTGTAGATCGAATATCAGAAGCGGTAACGGGTCGGGGCGGCCCCTTCAGCCGCGATGCGCCCAAGGAACCTATCATCATCATGTCGGTAAAGCGCCTGCTACCAGCGGTGGCACCCGCAACCGACATCGTGACCGATCCTGCCGAGACCCGCCTCGAGGACGGATCACAAGCTAGCGCTGCAGCGACCAACTAAGACATGAAAGCCACTATTACGACATCGCACGGTGTCATCGAGCTGGAACTGGACGCCCAAGCGGCGCCTGAGACCTGTGCCAATTTCAAGCGCTACGCTGATGATGGCCACTACGATCAGACGATTTTTCATCGGGTAATCCCCAACTTCATGATCCAGGGTGGCGGCTTCACCGCTGACATGAATCAGAAGCCCACTCGCGACACCATCAAGAACGAAGCGGCCAACGGCTTGAAGAACACAGCGGGCAGTATCGCCATGGCACGCACCAGCGCGCCGCACTCGGCGAGCTCGCAATTCTTCATCAACCTGATCAGCAATGACTTTCTCGATCACCGCGACACCTCTGACAGTGGCTTTGGCTACGCTGTTTTCGGCACAACAGTCGCTGGTGATGACGTGATCAAGAAGATTTCCGGTGTCGAGACAGGGCAGCATGGTCCGCATGGCGATGTCCCTAGCGAGCCGGTCATGATCGAGAGCATCGTAGTCACTGACTGACGGCCACAAGGCAGCGGGCGCATATAAAGGGCGATTCATACCCGTGAGCATCGGTCCGTGAGTATTGTCGTGTGAGCACTGGCTTCATCGCCGACCTGCATCTTCACAAGAGCGCGCCCGAGGTGAGCGCGCTGGCTGCGCGTTATTTCGCTCAGGCTCGTGAGTTCGACGTACTGTGGATCCTGGGTGATCTGTTCGATGTCTGGATCGGTGACGACAACCCTTTCACCGATTTCGAGCCAGCCATGACTGCGCTCACAGAGCTCTGCGCAACCGGCACCGATGTCCATCTGATGCATGGCAATCGTGATTTTCTGCTCGGTACAGGCTTTGCCGAGCGAACAGGTGTCACTGTGCACTCAGCAGACCTCTTGCTGATCGACCTGACTACCGGGCTGCCTGTAGACGAAAACGGTACGGCCGAAGTTGATGCCTGCCTGCTCATGCACGGAGATACCTTGTGCACTGACGACACCCCCTACCTTGGCCTTAGACACACTCTGCGCGGCGACGCCTGGCAGCAGGATTTTCTGGCCCGGCCACTCGCCGAACGGGACGCAATAGCGCAGCAGATGCGTGACGGAAGCCGCGATGCGATGCAGGGCAAAGCGAGCACAATCCTCGACGTAGCCGACCAGGCCGTCCGCGAGACGCTACACGCGTGTCGAGTGATGACCCTGGTGCACGGACACACCCACCGCCCTGCTGATCATCAACCTGCCGCGAGCAACACACCAGAGGGTTCGCGCAGAGTTGTGCTAGGAGACTGGCACGCCGACGGTACACAAGTAGCTGTACACGATGCAGATAATGGTCTGCGGCTTGTTCCCTATCCCGACGTATCTACACCGTGATTGGCAGCCTGGGCTGATCTGTACTCAGCCTCCATTTCCCTGATCAGGGCAAGCTCTGCCGGATCGAAGCCTGCTTGCAATCGCGCAGCATCGTTATACGGCCCACGCAGCCAAACGCTGTGACCGCCGCGCAAAAGATCACGAAAGACGTCAGCGCCGTCCAGATTGCGCTGCTCGCACACAGACCGAAACCAACGGTTTCCGACCGCCACATGCGTGATCTCGTCGGTATAGATACGCTGCAGAATAGCTGCGCTCTCGGAGTCTCCAGCATTCTCCAATCGCTCAATCATCGGCGGCGCCACATCAAGACCCCGAGCCTCGAGTATTCGTGGTACCAGCGCCATGCGCACCAGCACGTCATGTTCGGTACGCCGGGCCATGGTCCAGAGACCGTCGTGGGCAGGCAACGCGCCATAAAAGCTTCCGAGCACCTCCAGCCGATCCGCAACCAATAAAAAGTGCTGCCCCTCGTCACCGGCAACCCGCAGCCAATCGGAATCGTATCCCGCTGGCTGACCGCGAAAACGCGCCACAGCGTCAAGCGCAAGATCAATCGCATTGAATTCAATATGCGCAAGCGAATGCAGCAAGGCGACACGCCCCGCCTGACTTCCGAGTCCACGTCGCGCCAACGAGGAGGGGTTAACCAGCTCAGGTTTGTCAGGCCGCCCGGGGTTGGTGGGCACCGACGTGTTCACCCCAACCACAACGGGCTGACCGGCGGCTGACAGGGCCTGTGCGCGCGACGCGAGTGCTATCGCCGCGTGTGCCTTGGCGCGAGGTTCGGCAACGGCCAGTGCCGCCACAATCTCGGAGACTTCTATCGCTGTCATGAGCGAGCCAAAGTCTCAAACAGGCGTCGACTGTTCAACGGCCTGTCGCCCAGCTGCAGGCGTAGCAAACGCTTCATCAAGGGACGTACCTCGTTACGCACCTGAAGTTCGTCAAGGTCCATCGCCGCAAGCGCAAGGAGACTACGCCCGGATATCTCAACACCCTCGTCAGTAGTGACTCCGTCCGCATGCCATCGCTCTGCGCCTTCAGCTTCTGCACCGCCCTTTAGCGGTTTCAACAATGAGGGCAGTTCCGCATCATGCAGCGGCACGGCGAGCGCGTTGGCAGGATGAAAGCGATAGCGAAGATCTGGATCGACCGTCTGCTCATCACGTGTCGCGTGCGCAAAATCCGGCAAGACACCCAAAGATTCGAGTAGCTGCAACTCAAAGCGCCGCAACACGATTTCGATCTCCACATCCTCTGCAAGTTGAGACAAGGCAAGCCCGTAGAGCGCAAACAACTCGGCCTGTGCCTGCCCCTTGGAACACAAGCGCAACACCAGCTCGCTCAGATAATAGGCACAGGCTTGCGGTTTGGGGGCAAGTATCAGCGGTTGTCCTGCTGCCTCGATACCTGTGAGTGTCTTCAAGTCACCCCTGCCTACCCAGGAGAGCAACAAGGGGCGAAAGGGCTGGTAGAGCTCTCGGATGGCAGGACGCGCTGCGCGCGCACTGCGTGCCATGACGGCAACCCGACCGTGACCTATCGTGAACACATCGATGATCAAACTGGTATCGCGGTAGGACTGACAGTGCAAAAGCCACGTGGGCTGTAACTCTATTGCCTCACTCATGCTTGCGCTTCCAATAGCCCGGCGCTAGTCGCGTATACGTTGCGGCATGTCATAGCCGAGGCTGTGCAAGGCACGCTCGTCATCGGCCCAACCCTCTTTCACACGCACCCAGATCTCGATGAACACACGTCGGTCAAGCAGCGACTCGAGCGCCTCACGCGAGCGCCTGCCCACCTCCTTGAGACGTTCACCTCCCTTGCCGATCACGATGCCCTTTTGGCTGGCCTTGTCGACCCAGACCACAGCACCGATGCGCGTCAGTGGCACACCACCGCGGGCCTCGGTGTCCTCGTAGCTCTCGATCTCGACCGACAAGGCGTAGGGAAGCTCTGCCGAAAGCAGTCGCGTCAGCTGTTCGCGCACTGCCTCGGAGGCTAGAAATCGCGCTGAGCGATCGGTCAGTTCGTCTGCGTCATAACGCCACTCGCCTTCGGGTATGTGTTTATTGATCGCGCCGAGCAAATCGTCGACGCCCTCACCTTTCAAAGCCGAGACCAGGTGCGTGTCGAGCAGGCGTTCGTGTTTTGGCAAGGACTCGAGATAGGGCAACAGTTCGGTCTTGCGGCGCAGAGTGTCGACCTTGTTGACGACGAGCAGAAAAGGCACCTCGGCCCCCACCACAACATCCCAGGCACGTTGATCATCATCATTGAACACCGGTGCCTGTACCAGCAACAGAGCAAGATCCACCCCATGTACCGCATTGGAGGCGGTGCGATTGAGTACCTGGTTCAGGCGCTGGCGCGCCCCCACATGAATGCCAGGCGTATCGACAAAGGCAACCTGAACATCACCCACGGTACGAATACCCAGAAGACTGTGACGCGTAGTCTGTGGCTTGTGCGCCGTGATACTGAGCTTCTGACCGACGAAACGATTAAGCAACGTGGACTTGCCGACGTTAGGACGCCCAGCTATGGAGACAACACCGGAGTGCGTCATGAGCGGTGACTACGTGAAAACATGGTGTGAAGAGCAGAATGACAGGGCCGCAGTCTAGTGGAAGCTGGGCTTGACTGCGCAAACGCGGTCCCCGCGCGCCCTCAAGCGGGCTGGTTGGTCTCCAATGCGCCAAGCAGTCTTGCTGCAGCGGCCTGTTCAGCCTTGCGACGACTGCTCGCCTGCGCTTGTACCCGGCGCTGATCGGATGGCAGCACGGCCTCGACGGTAAACACGCGCTCATGATCGGCACCCGCCTCGGCCACCACGCTGTAGCTCGGGCGTTCAAGCCCACGCTGTTGCAGCCACTCCTGCAGGCGAGTCTTGGGATCCTTGAGCGTCTCGGAGGATGGCAGGTTGTCCAGGCGCTCACCCAACAGGCGTAACACCAGAGCGCGACCGGCATCAAATCCGGCATCCAGGTAGCAGGCTCCTATCAGCGACTCGATCACATCAGAGAGTATGGAGGCGCGTTTTTGCCCGCCTGACCGTTGTTCCCCCTGACCAAAGCGGATGTTACGACCCAGGTCCAGTTCACGGGCAATCTCGGCGAGCGTGCTCTCTCGTACCAGACTTGCTCGCAGGCGACTCAAGGCGCCTTCATCCTCATCAGGTAATCTGGCAAAGAGCTCCGCTGCGGTAACAAAATTGAGCAACCCGTCACCGAGATACTCCAGACGTTCATAGTGAGGGGCGCCCGCTGACCGATGGGTCAGCGCCTCATCGTAGAGGCGCTCATTCACAACGACTACCCCGAGCCGCTCGATGAGCGTTTGGCGTGCCCGCTGACTCGCCTCGTCGAGCGAATCGCGTGAGTCGAGAGCGCCTGGTCGGGAGGCGCTATGACTCGGACGGTTGTAGCTCAGGATTCCTCTTCCTCGGTGTTAAACCGCATGATCAGATCGATATTGCTGAACAAGTTCTCGCGCCTCTCGTAGTCGAGGTGTGCCGTGTAGCCTGTGGACACTTTGGTCAGAACAACAATATCCTCGGCCTTCAGCGACCAGATGTTGTTGTGCCCCAGCATTTCGTTCATTTTCTTGAACACACCCTTGCGTGTACCGCGCATGACCTGCGCGTCTCCGGCGACTTGGCTGACGACTTTCTGTACCGTCCAGTTTTCGAAATACGCCGGACCCGCCTTGAATCCGAAGGTGGCAAAAAACACCACAACCGACATGACCACCAGCACCATGGTCATGGACATGCCCGCTTGTCGCTGCAAGTTGCCGCTCAAGTGACTCGCCTTCGAGAAACTGACGTTCATCTTATCTTGTCTCCGAGGCGGCCCCAATCGACACCGCCGTTCCAGTGCATCCAGATGCGGGTCGCCCGGCCAACAAGATTCTCTTCCGGGACCGTGCCCCAGTAGCGACTGTCGTTGCTGTGGTCTCGATTGTCGCCTGCCATGAAGTAATGCCCATCAGGCACCGTCCATTGGTTGTTCACGGCATGACGATCGGCCGGGTCGATCAGCAGATCGTGCGTCGATGCCCCAAGAGTCTCCTGGAACAACTGCGCCTTGATTACTGTGTCGTCCTCAGTCGTGTAGACATAAGGCTCGCCGCCGGAAACCTCGACCAATTCCCCGTTAACCGACAGCTTCTTGCCCTGAAACGTGATCGTGTCCCCTGGCAGACCCACGACGCGCTTGATGTAGTCCTTGCTCGGATCACGCGGATAGCGAAAGACCGCCACATCGCCTCGGTCCGGCTCGCCCGTCTCCAGAATCTTCTTGTTGACCACCGGCAGCCGCAGACCGTAGCTGAACTTGCTCACCAGAATGAAATCCCCGACCAACAGGGTCGGAATCATCGAGCCAGAAGGGATGCGAAAGGGCTCAAAGATGAACGAGCGCAACACCAGGACGATAAACAACACAGGAAAGAAGGAGCGCGCGTACTCAACGAGCAGGGGCTCGCCGACTTCACCGCCACGCGCTGCAAGCACTCGCTTTGGGGCGAACGCCACCGCGTCGATCAGCCAGATGACCCCGGTGACCGCTGTGGCGATGACCAGAATCAGGGGAAAGTTCAGGTTGTCCACTCAGGCTCCTTTTCAACCACGATCAACTTGCAGCACCGCAAGAAAGGCCTCTTGCGGAATCTCTACCTTGCCGACCTGCTTCATGCGGCGCTTGCCGGCTTTTTGTTTTTCAAGCAGCTTGCGCTTTCTGCTGACATCCCCGCCGTAGCACTTGGCGGTGACATTCTTGCGCAGCGCCTTGATGGTGCTACGCGAGATGATGTGCGACCCGATTGCCGCCTGCACGGCGACCTCAAACATTTGACGCGGAATGATCTCCTTCATGCGCTCGGCTAACTCGCGCCCACGGGTGAGTGAACGCGCACGGTGGATGATCGACGCCAGCGCGTCCACCTTGTCACCATTGATCAGGATGTCGACCTTGACCAGATCCGAGGCCTGAAAACGCTTGAACTCATACTCGAAAGAGGCATAACCCTTGGAACAGGACTTCAATCGATCAAAGAAATCGAGCACCACCTCCGAGAGTGGTAATTCATAAGAGAGCTGCACCTGGCGCCCCAGATATTGCAGATTCAACTGCACACCACGCTTTTCCACGCAAAGCTTGATGACATCGCCAACGTAGTCCTGTGGCACGAGGATGTTGGCGAGGATGATCGGCTCGCGAATCTCGTCGATGACATTGACAGGCGGTAGATCCGAGGGATTATCGATGTAGGAGATCTCTCCACGAGTGTCAGCAATCTCGTACACCACTGTCGGCGCAGTGGAAATCAGGTCAAGATCATACTCACGCTCAAGCCGCTCTTGACAGATCTCCATGTGCAGCATCCCGAGAAAGCCGCAGCGAAAACCAAAACCGAGGGCAGACGATGTTTCAGGCTCAAAATGCAGCGCGGCATCATTGAGCCTGAGCTTTTGCAGCGCCTCACGAAAGTTCTCGTAATCATCGGCCTCTATCGGATAGAGACCTGCAAACACGCGCGGTTGTACCTGCTTGAATCCCGGCAAGGGTTCGGATGCAGCCTCGCGCGCCAGCGTAATGGTGTCACCTACACGCGCAGCCTCAATCTCCTTGATGCCACAGATGATATAGCCCACCTCACCTGCGGACAGCGCTTCACGCTTGAGGCGTTTTGGTGTGAATACACCGACATCATCAGCCTGATAGTCACGACCGGTGGACATGATCCTGATCTTGTCGCGGCGCTCGATCCGACCTTCAATCACGCGCACCAGAGTGATAACCCCGACATAGGCATCAAACCAGGAATCGATGATCAGCGCACGCGCTGCGGCGTTGGCATCGCCCGTGGGCGGTGGAATACGCTCAACGATCTGTTCGAGGACCTCATTGATGCCGATACCGGTCTTGGCACTGACGTGGATCGCGTCATGTGCATCAATGCCGATGATCTCCTCGATTTCGTCGACCACCCGCTCCGGATCGGCTGCCGGCAAGTCGATCTTGTTGAGAACGGGCAGCACCTCAAGATCCTGCTCGATCGCGGTGTAACAGTTGGCGACACTCTGTGCCTCAACACCCTGCGAAGCGTCCACAACCAAAAGCGCCCCTTCACAAGCCGACAGCGAGCGGCTCACCTCGTAGCTGAAATCGACGTGGCCCGGCGTGTCGATGAAATTCAGGTGATACACCTCACCGCTGGAGCTGGTGAAATCCAGCGAGACAGCCTGGGCCTTGATGGTGATACCGCGCTCCTGCTCCAGATCCATGGAGTCGAGCACCTGCGCCGACATCTCGCGGTCGCTCAGACCACCACAGACTTGAATGAACCGATCGGCAAGCGTCGACTTGCCATGATCGATGTGCGCGATGATCGAAAAATTACGGATGTTCTGTTGCATGCGCCTCGTGGGCAGTGGGCGTGTGACGCACGTGCGTCTCGAATTCGCCGTAGACAGCGCGGTCTTACTCCACTGTCACGTCCTTGCAAGTGTAGCTCGCCAGACCCTCGCGCACCGCCTGAAGGTCAAGAAAGTGGTGACACAGCTCATTGCCGGCGAGCAACAGAACAGGTACCCGCGCGTTGTGCTGCGCGCGCAGCTCCGGATGCTCGTCAATATCGACCCGGTGCAGCGAGAAAGCGCCGGCAGGCAACAACTCGGCAAGTTGCTGCTCCATGTCCTCACATAGATGACACCCCTCGCGATACAGCAGCGTGAGCACAGGCTCAAGCGATGCCGCTGCGGTCACGGTGACGTGGCCACTCGAATCCGAGCACGCAAGCGCCTTGCTTCAGTTGTCGTCAAACTTCAGTGCCAGCCATTCCGGGCCCGTTTCGCGCTGCACCAGCACAGGGACCGAGGCCCGGTCACCAATACTTTCGAGCACTCCATCAAGATCGCTCTGTGAATCAACCGAGGTATTGTCAATAGTGAGGATCACGTCACCGGCGACGATACCGGCTCGTGCCGCCGGCCCGTCCTCGTCCACTTCACTGACCATAACGCCGCCTCGATCGACACCCAGGCGCTCTCGCGTGGGTTCATCAACAGGCTCGATGCTGAGCGCCAATTGGTTCGAGTCACTGGGTCTTGCCGGCAGGGACGCTGGCCTGACCGGATCGCTGCCCGGCAACTCACCGATGTTGACAATGACTTCGATCTCCTCTCCCTCGCGTACGACCGTCACCGAGGCGTCCGAGTTGACCGGTACCCGACCAACAAGCGGCGGCAGCCCGGAAGAACGCTCTATCTTGCGACCTTCAAAATGCGTGATGACATCGCCTACGCGCAGGTCAGAATCCGATGCAGGGCTGTTGTCGAGAATGTTAGCGACCAGCGCACCGTGCGCCGAGCGCATACCGAAGGACTCGGCCAGATCCATCGTGACCTCCTGAATGATGACACCGAGCCAGCCGCGACGCACGGTACCGGACTCTTGAATCTGTGCTGCCACATCCATTGCCATCTCGATGGGTATGGCAAACGAGAGGCCCATGAAACTGCCCGTACGACTGTATATCTGGCTGTTGATGCCAATCACGTCGCCATCAAGATTGAACAAGGGCCCACCCGAGTTGCCGGGATTGATAGCCACATCGGTCTGTATGAAAGGCACATAGCTCTCATTAGGTAGCGCTCTGCCGGTGGCGCTGACGATCCCTGCTGTCACCGAGAAGTCAAAACCGAAGGGCGAGCCAATAGCGAGCACCCACTCGCCAACCTCGAGCTGATTGCTGTCACCGATGGTGACCACCGGTAGTTGTTCGCCATCGATCTTGAGCACTGCCATGTCCGAGCGCGGATCAGTACCGACGACCTCGGCTACGTATTGGCGACGATCATGCAAACGAACCACGACCTCGCCCGCACCTTCCACCACGTGGTTGTTGGTGAGCACGTAGCCGTCGGAGGAGATGATGAAACCGGAACCCTGGGCACGGGTATCAAAGCCGCGCTCCTGCTGACTCTCTCCGCGATAACGCCGAATCAGATCCTCTACCGATTCGTCCAGTTCTGGCTCATCGGAGCGATCCACGGCGCCCGCGCGAGTACTGATATTGACAACAGCCTCGTGGTTGCGTTGCACAAGATCAGTAAAATCAGGCAAGCCCTCAAGGGCTCTGGATTCGGTGGCAAATGCCAGACCTGCAAGCAGCACCAAACCGGCACAAAGCCTCGCCATGCCGGAACTCGCGCCGGATACAGGAGCGAGCGCGAGCACGCTGGACTCGGAAGGCAAGACACTCGCAGCGGTCGATACGGCCATCAAGGATTCCTCAGGTTTACGACGAAAACACAACCGGCACATCTTCACGCCTTCTACGAACCCGCGTCGCGCGCGGACCCCGCACACTGCGCACAACTACGTACGGCGCGAGCAATCGCCATGCAAGCACTCCGCCAGCCAGGCCCAGCGAACCGCCACAAGCCGCCGCAAGATCGGGTGTCAACCCGGCAAGCATGGCAGGCATGGAGGCCCCAATGACAACGCCACCGAGCAGTCCGAGAGTCGGCAGACCGTAGCCGGCAGCGACCACTAGCAGCCAACCAGAACCCTCGATTCCTGCGTCCACAGCGACCGCATCACCGACAGCAGGCAGGGCGCCATCGACCTCACAGTTGAGCTGAATCGGAGCTGCCGAGCCCAGACCAAGACCGCAACCCCGGGCACTGGCGCAACGTGCGCAGGCCTCGGCAGGCGTCACTATCACGCGGATCTGTCCCTCTGACAAATGCTCAGTGACATAGCCTCGGATCACCGATCCCGCGGTATCAGCTGGTCCGGGCTTGCAGACACTCATCGTGTTGTCATGCGGCGACTCTGAAGCCGGATTCGAGCAGGGCCTTTCAACCTGTGAGGAATTATCTCAGCGCGCCTCAGAGGCCCGGACGCCCTGTCGTTCTTCGGGGTTCACCAACGGCGCGTAGGGCACCATGGCCGCACGCTCTGACGCGGCGGAGCTCTCGACTTGCTGCGATAGCAAGAAATTGAGCAACTCACTGCCAACAGCGCCGTGCCGCACGCCAACCTCGCTACTCTGCTCGACCGCGAAACTGCTTGAATTACTCACTAATTCCACTTGTGGTAGCTCCGGTTGCACGACCACTCCCGACGTCGGTACATTGGCAAGTAATGAAGGCTGAGCGCCACCTGCCAGGTCCGCGTCGAGCATATCCAATCCGAGTACCGTCGCTACCGCCACACTGGCAGCAATACCCATCCCGGCAACAGCACGACGCCAGGCGAAGCGTGGGGCTATCACCTGTTCTCTGATCGAGTTGCTATCCGACTTGTCAGTCGACTTGCTGAGATGCGCGCCGGATATTCTTGAATTCTGCTGGGATCCATGGTTTGCACCGCCGTCATGAATCGACGTCACATTCGAATAGCTGGGCTCTTCCTCAATCGCAGCACGGATTCGCGAGGCAAGGTCGGAGCCCTGCTCAGGAACGGTTACCGACTCTCCGCGAGCCACGTCGCGAATCAGATGCCACCGGCTCCAGGTATACCGCAGACCCTGATCGTTGCAGGCCGCCTCAACAGAGCGTGAGGCATCAATATCGTGCCATTCACCGTCCATCAACTGAGACAGTTGATCGGACGTCAATCGTTGGTTCTTTTGTTCAGACATATTCAGTTTCCCACGTCCATTTATCCACGCGCGTGGTCGAGCAAAGGCTCGAGGTTCTTGTCAATCGCCTCGCGTGCCCGAAAGATGCGCGAGCGCACCGTACCGATAGGGCATTCCATGGCGACCGCGATTTCCTCATAAGACATCCCTTCAAATTCCCTCAATACAATTGCCGTTCGCAGATCCTCTGGCAGGGCCTCAATTGACCGGCGTACGGTATCGGCAATCTCGGCTGTTACCAGTTCACGATCAGGCGTTGCGTTTTCACGCAAAGCGCTACCTGTGTCGTATTGCTCGGCGTCAGCAGCATCTATACCGGTATCACTGATTTTTCGGCTACGTGTTACCAAATGGTTCTTGGAGGTGTTGATCGCTATCCGGTAGAGCCATGTATAAAAGGCGCTCTCACCGCGGAAGTTTTTAAGGCCTCTATAAGCTTTGATGAAGGCTTCCTGGGTGACATCCTGAGCCTCATGCACATCGTGTACGTAGCGCCCGACCAGATGGGTTATACGATGCTGATACTTCAGCACCAAAAGATCAAAGGCTCCCTTGTCACCGCGTTGCACGCGTTCGATCAGCGCCTGATCGATCTCTCGGTCACTCAAGGATTTAGCTCCGACCTCATTTGCTTGGCGGGACTTCTCACGCGGCCCAGTGGGGGGAGTGGCCCCTGCCCGGCGGGTGTCGGATGACAAGCCGGTCGGCTTTGAAGAAGCGGAGATCATAACAGTGGATTCGCTTTTGTCAGGGCTCGAGCCACCGCCGATGCCGTTGCCAGATCCTGTTGTGTTGAAGGGTCCATGACAGCTAGGACCGTCTGCGCCGGTATAGTTCACTCTTAAATGCAAACGGGCTCTCAACCCGCGAGCTTCGACACACAATGGCAATCCGATGAATCAGCCCTTGAAAGCACCGCAGATCAGTGAGGCCGCCGCCCTGCGCGCTGCCACCAATGCCAATAATTCGTCAATCAAGGTGCTCGACCTGCGCCCGGAAGAGGCCTTTGTCAAGGGGCACATCCCGGGCGCGCACCGGATTGACACCAGCCTCCTCAATCGCGTCTCACCCCCACATGCAGGCTTGCTGCCAGACCAATCGGGTATCAGTGCACTGATTCAGGCGGCTGATCTACGCGAACAAGACCACATCGTGGCTACAGACGCAGGCGCGCAAACTACAGCTGCGCGCTTGATCTGGGTATTGCAGGCCTGGGGCTTTGACAAGACCAGTTGGCTCAATGGCGGCATGCAAGCCTGGGCTGATTCCGGAGGCCCGACAACCACTGGCGTACCAGCTTACGTTGCGCCCTCACACACTGACAGTCCGTTATTCAAGCCGACTCGAATTGCGAGCAACTGCGTCACCGCAGACGAACTGGCGGCGGAGCTTGACGACCAGGCGCTGCGCATACTCGATGTACGCAGTGCTGCCGAATACACAGGCTCGGATGTACGCAGCGCTGAAGGTGGACATGTACCTGGTGCACGACACCTTGAGTGGACCACCCAACTGCAGGCCAACGGCGCACTCAAGAATGTAGATGAGCTACGCACACAACTCGCGCGTCTCGATGTGCTGCCCGAACACCGTGTGGTTGCGTACTGCCAGTCACATCAGCGCTCAGCTGTGACCTGGTTAATTCTGAGAAGCCTGGGGTATGCGGATGTGCGCGGCCTTGATGGCGCCTGGTCCGTCTGGGGCAACCGGGCGGACCTGCCCAAGGAACGCTGAGCGGTTTCGCGCTCCTCACTTGCCTCTTGACAGGTGAGCACGGCCAATGAGTGTTCGGTGATCTCATTTTGTATTGCAGCCACACAATACAACTTCATGCATTCCGCCGTTCACAGCACTGTTAAAGGATCCGGCACTACAAAAGCTTCCTTTTGCCTGCCGATTCCCTGGCATTTATCAGTGCTGGAGCAAGCATCACCAGGGTAAATTCCCGGAAAGTGCCTTTCAATATTCTGTTGACAGTTGCAGGGTTGAACGGGTTGTTGGCGGTACAGGTATGGGAACTACGTAACTTGTGGCCTGACATCTACGTATGCGCCACCAGTTTGCAGTAGTTGTCATATCGAAAGCGCGCGAGCTGCCCCGAGTTCAGCGCTCGCGTTACAGCGCACTCTGGCTCGACAGTGTGTTTGCAGTCGTTAAAGCGACAGCCTTCGGCAAGCTCGGCAATATCGCCAAACCCTGCACGAACATCGTCGTGCGACAGCTCCTCAACAGACCAACGCCTCACCCCCGGCGAGTCCACCAGTGCCCCATTTCCGGGTAATTCGTACCAAAAGGTCACACTGGTTGTGTGCGAGCCAAGCCCGGTAGCTGCCGACACGGCACCGACGCGCACATCACGATCCGGTAGCAATCGCTGCACGATAGATGACTTACCCACACCACTGGCACCGACCAACGCGACCACACGACCGGCAAGCCCCTCGGAAACACTGGCAATCCCATCGGCGTCGGCCGCCTCACACGCCAAAGCCGTATGCCCGGCTGCGCGATAGGCTTCCAGCAGACGATCTGCTGCGTACTGCTGCTCAGCCGACAACGAACGGTACTTATTGATGATGATGATCGCTCCGAGACCTGCACGCCGCGCGGCCACGCAAAATTCGTCAATCAGCAGTGTGTCGATACCGGGCGGCGCGGCCGACACGATACCGAGGTGGGTAAGGTTAGCGGCAAGCGGCTTGAATCTAGCGTGCTGCTCGGCTCGCTCGAGCACGGAGTCTCGAGGCGCAAGGGCCGTGGCGCGTGTCGCACCTGCTTGATCCGTCTCAACCACGACGCGATCCCCGGTCACGATCAAAGGCAAGTGTCGCAGAGGCACAGCATGCATAACGTCAGGGACACTATCCCCAACTGAACCTGCCGGGGCATCAAGGGCACAAACGGCAAGCGTGCGCCGATGGTTCGCTATCACCCGATGGGTTGGCGTAATCGAGTCATTGGACGAAGATGTCATTGCACGTCCTTCGGAGGGACATTGGTGGCGGTTGTTAGGTTCAGAGTTGACTCACAGCTCAAGGTGGCAGGAATTGCCTACACCATACCCTCGAACCCTCTTCCGGAAGCGCTCTTGCGAATATTACGAAGAGCGTTTTGATCTAGCGGCAAAACCGTAACCCACGCGCGTTGGCGTACGGCACACTATCCTCAACGACCCCAAGGCTCCAATTGACTCAGATGGCTGTGAACGACAAAGCTCACCCGGACAACCTCGTTTGGGTCGACCTTGAGATGACCGGCCTGGATCCGGATTCCGACACCGTGATCGAAATCGCCACAATCATCACCGACAGCCAGCTGACCACACTCGCCGAGGGCCCGGTCATAGCGATCCACACCGACGAGGCTCGACTCGCCGGTATGGATGAATGGAATACCGAGCATCACGGGGCCTCTGGCCTGCTTGATCGCGTGCGCGCCAGCGACTTCAGCCTCGCTGATGCTGAACGCGACACCCTGGCCTTCCTCGCCGACTGGGTGCCTGCCGGCAAGAGCCCCATGTGCGGCAACAGCATCTGCCAGGACAGACGCTTCATGGTACGCACGATGCCAGCACTTGAGAGATGGTTTCACTACCGCAACGTGGACGTGAGTACTATCAAGGAGCTTGTGCGCCGCTGGTCACCAGAATTTGCCGGCAGCTTCCGTAAGCAAAACACCCACCTCGCACTCGACGACATCCGCGAATCCATCGCCGAGCTCGCGCACTACCGCGAGCACATCTTCTCGATTTGAGCCATGGGGTTGAGCCATGGTGAGCCATGGGGTCCGACCCCAGCAAGTCTCTGTTTTTTCAGTACAAACAGCTGAAAAATACGCCTGATGAGTCGCTATTGGGCGCTAAAACGGGCGATTGAGTGTGGATTAAGCCACCACTCACTGCTGGCTTGGCCGTCAACCTACGACGCGCGAGCGCTCTGCAAACGCCACTGACAGCGTGCCGCCGTCGGCAAATTCGAGCTCGCTACCCACAGGAACGCCGCGGGCGATTTGCAACACTGGCACCTGTCGACGCGCACACAGATCAGCGATGTAGCGCGCGGTCGCAAGTCCTTCCACCGTCTGGTTGGTGGCAAGCGTCACCTCTTCTATTTCGCCCGCATCTAGCTGGTTCTCGAACAGGTCCAGACCAAGATCAGCCGGCCCGACACCGTCAAGCGGTGACAGGTGCCCGAGCAGCAAGAAAAATCGCCCGCGATAGTCAGTAGATCGATCAATAGCCAGCACATCCGCCGGACTCTCAACCACACACACCTCACCTGCATGTCGATTTTCATCGCTGCACCAGCGACAGGGTTGTCGCTCGGTAAAGATGCGACAGCGCTCGCAATGGACGACCTGCTCCATCGCGCGCAACAGCGCTTCCCCTAGACGCGTGGCGCCTGCGCGATCCCGCTGCAGCAGGTGTAGCGCCATGCGCTGCGCTGACTTTGGACCCACCCCTGGCAAACACCGCAAGGTTTCAACCAGATCCTCAACTGATCCGCTGGCCATGACTAGCGTGTTCCGTCAGGCCGTGATCAGAACGGCAACTTCATGCCGGCGGGCAAATCCAGACCATCCGTAAGCCCGGAAAGCTTGTCTCTTGAAACACTTGCCAGGCGTTGGGTGGCATCGTTGACCGCCGCGGCAATCAGGTCCTCGAGCATGTCTTTGTCATCGCCGAAGAGTGAGTCGTCGATATTGACCTTCTTGAGCTCGTGCTGGCCATTCATGACGACCTTGACCAGCCCCCCACCACTCTGCCCTTCGACTTCCATGTTGGCAATTTCTTCCTGGGCGCGCTGCATATCAGCCTGCATTTGCTGCGCCTGCTTCATCAGATTGCCGATTCCACCTTTCATCACGTTCTCGTAGTCAATCAGTTTGTAGAGTTAATGGTCTTACGTTGGCGGGGTCGATTTTGCCGTCAACATCTTCAAGTAGTCGGGCGAGCCGCTGGTCCGCCTGTATCGACGCCTGCGCCGATACCAGCGCGTCCGCCTCGTTCTGCGAGTCGCGCCGCGAAGGCGTATCGAGTGCCGTGCCCTCTGCCACACCGCCGACAGTCACCTCAACTTCGACAGTGTCACCGGACCACACCGACAAGGCTTGTGCGAGCCGCTCGATAAACCGCGGCGCATTGAGATGATCCTGAGCTGCGTCCAATATGAGGTGCACGGTGTGATCGTCAAGGCAATCCACCACACAGTTGGCGGCAAGCTGGCGCGGCATTCCAGAGACACCCAGCCCGGCAACAATATCAGCCCAGGGCAAGGTACCCAAATCGGCCAGAGCTCCTGTTGAATGACTCACCGGGGAGCCCTCGACGCTTGCAGAGACCGACGTACCTGCCGCGCCAGGCATTGGTTTGCGCAGGGCAGTGCGCGTGTTGGCAGGTGGCTCGTCAGGTTCATCACCCGTCTCGTTCAGCGCCGCCAACGCAAGTGCCCTGGCATCGCGTGCATCACCGGCGGACACACTGCCGCGCACCGGCAGTCCCTCGACACCCGCAACACCGGCACTTGATCCGGCGCCATGGATAGATGCAGCGGTTGCCGCGGAAGCAGGCTTCGCCGACGCGTCTGACCCGGATGCGCTTGGAGCCTGCGCCGCGCCAGCCACTCTGCCTGTCACCTCAGTTTGCGCGCCCCGCTCCACCATCGCGTCACTGCCGCTTACACCCGAAATCTGTGGCCGAAATCGGTGCATGCGCAGCATCGCCATATCAAAGGCCTCCCGCGGGTCTGGCGAATAGGCCAGATCACGCCGAGCGTGCAATCCAATCTGGTACCACAGTTGTACTTCTTCAGCCGACACCGTTTCAGCCAGCTGCGCAAGAATTTCGTGACCGGGCTCGCTGGCATTGGCCGTACTCGGTACGCTTTGCATCAGCGCAAGCCGGTGCAGAAGACTCAGAATCTCACCCAGAATCTCCGAGAAGTCCGGTGCATAGCTTGCCAACCCCTCAATGCTGGAAAACAGGGTCTGCACATCACCCCGCGCGAGTGCCTCGAGCAAACCCGCGAGTCGCTGTAGTGACACACGCCCGAGCATGGTCTCCACCTCAGACACCTTTACGGCACCTTGGCCATAAGCGGTAGCCTGCTCTACCAGGCTCAGTGAGTCTCGTACGCTCCCCTCACTGGCGCGAGCTATCAAATCGAGCGCAGCAGGTTCAGCCTCAATCTTCTCCTCGGCGAGCAGGCGCGCGAGGTAGTCGGCAAGCGCATCCGGCGCCATTCGTCTGAGATTGAACTGCAGGCAGCGCGACAGCACCGTGACCGGCACCTTTTGCGGATCGGTGGTGGCGAGTAGAAACTTGACGTGCTCCGGCGGCTCCTCAAGCGTCTTCAACAATGCATTGAAGCTTGAGGTTGAAAACATATGCACTTCATCGATCAGATAAACCTTGTAGCGCCCGCTGGCTGGCGCATAGGGCACATTCTCGAGTAGCTCACGCGTCTCATCCACTTTGGTACGAGAGGCGGCATCGACCTCTATCAGGTCAATAAAGCGGCCCGCTTCGATGTCCTTGCACGCAGAGCACTCACCACAGGGTGCCGATGACACACCCTTCTCAAGACAGTTGAGACACTTGGCAAGGATGCGCGCAATGGTGGTTTTTCCCACCCCACGCATGCCGGTAAACAGGTACGCATGATGGAGTCTGTCGCTATCCAGCGCGTTGATCAGCGCACGCAGCACGGGCTCCTGACCCAGCATCTGGTCGAAGTGCTGCGGCCGCCATTTGCGGGCGAGTACCTTGTAGCTCATGCCCTGATCACACAGCTCATCAGCGGTGGACCGCCGCCAGCGCCCGGCCCGCAGAAAGGGTGGCATTCCGCACCAGCCGCATCCCGGCACCCGATTCCGTTGCTGCCGCTGCTCCCTTCCAGGCCTGACGGGGTTAACAAGGTTTCGTCGCGAGAGTGCCGATACGGAACACCGTCGAAGCGGTATTGTCGCCGGTAACGGGCTCGCTCGCAAGTGAACTCTGCGAATAAGGATCAATCACGGACCGGGCTCATCAACCGCTTGTCATCAAATTGTCATCCAACACCGTCATCGTTACGCGCCGCCACACGTCGTGGCACGCTTACTTGCTGACACCTATCCAACCCTTGCCATGACCACCCGCATACTCGCTGTCGAGGATGAATCGCACATTCGGGATCTGATTCGCTTTGCGATCGAGCGAGAAGATCACGAGCTCCTCGATGCCTCGAACACGATCGATGCCTGGCGACTGCTGCAGACCGAGAGCGTGGACTGCGCCATTGTCGACTGGATGTTGCCGGGTGGCAGCGGCATCGAGTTGGTCAGGAAAATACGCAACGAAGATCGGACCGCGCGGCTGCCAATCATCATGATCACCGCGCGAACCGAGCAGCGAGACATCGCCGCGGGGCTTGATGCGGGGGCCGATGACTATCTGACCAAACCATTCTCACCGCGCGAGCTGCAGGCACGGATTCGCGCATTGTTGCGACGAAGCCGCGATTTCGATCGCGATGAAGGCCTCGATGTCGGCCCCATGCACATCGATATCACAGGCCACAGGGTCACCGTCGACGGTGTGGAAGTAGCACTCGGACATACCGAGTTCAGCCTCATTGCCTTCCTCGCCCGGCACCCGCAACGGGTGTTCAGCCGCTCACAGCTGCTCGATCAGGTCTGGGGGCACAATACCTTCATTGAAGAACGTACCGTTGACGTGCATGTGCTACGCATCCGCAAGGCCCTGAAACCAGTAGGCGCTGACGGGCTGCTGCAGACCGTGCGCGGCGCCGGGTACCGGCTTGCCGAGGCGCTGCCCTGAGCCTGAGCCTGGCGTGCCTCGGCAGACTATCCGCACGGGGCAACGCCGGAACGCGACCCAATCGCCGCTTTGAGCCCGATTCGGCCGGTATGATGCGGCGCATGTCAGCCAATGCCCGGACCAAGCTGCAGAGCGACAAGTCGCAAGCGGCCACTAGCCAGCCGTTGGTGCTCGGGGCCCATCAAGAGATCCGGTGGCTACTTGGTGCCATCGCTTTCGGCTTTTTGGTTGGCGGCTTAAGCGGCTTGCCGCTGATGCTGGCACCGCTTCTGGCTGTGAGCGCCTACGCGGTATGGTTGATCTGGCGAATCAGCGACGTCGTCGCCTGGCTGAATACAGGCACCAAAGCCAAGCGTGCCCCGCAATCCGCTGGCCTCGGCGACGCCCTTATCTCGGGCGTGCACCGCGAAAAGCGTAACAATGCCAAACACAAGGACCGCTACAAGCGTGCTCTTGGGCAGTTCAACGCACTCGCATCAGAGCTTCCTGACGCGACAGTCGTGCTCAACGAGCAACGTCAAATCCGTTGGGCCAATGCCTCCGCACTGAACTTGCTTGGCGTTCATCCGGAACGTGATCGCGGCAACCGCATCGACAACCTGCTACGCGATCCGGCCATCCAGGCCTTCCTCTCGGAACCTCCCGGCACCGTCGAGGCCGAGGTAGCCGCCCCGCGAGCACCTGACAAGACGCTTGCATTGAGCATGACGGCATCCGGGCGCGACATGTTTCTGCTGGTTGCCCGCGACGTCACCCAGCGCGTGCGGATACGAGAGATGCGCAAGGGCTTTGTGGCGGATGTCTCTCACGAGCTCAGGACTCCCCTGACCGTTATCAACGGGTATCTCGAGGTGCTGCTTGACGACAGCAGCTTGACCCCATCTGTTCAAAAGGCGCTGCTTCAGGTGGACCAGCAATCCACTCGCATGCAGCACCTGGTCGAACACCTTTTAGAGCTGTCAAAGCTCGAGGGCAATCTGCTGAAAGACAACGAAGGTGAGCCCGTTCTGCTTGCTGACACCATCGCAGCCATTCATAAAGATCTCGGGCGCACCTCTCCACAGCACAGATTTCATATATCTGCAGATCCGCTCTTGTCCATATACGGCAATCCGGCAGAGCTATTCAGTCTGTGCCAGAACCTGATGACCAATGCGACGCGCTATACCAACGCGGGTACCGAAATCAATGTCAGCTGGACGCTACAAGCCGATGGGGACGCCGTCTTCGAGGTCAGCGACAATGGCCCTGGCATCGAACCTCATCACCTGCCCCGACTTAGCGAGCGCTTTTATCGGGTGGACCGAGGTCGCTCGCGTGATAGTGGGGGCACAGGCCTTGGTCTTGCCATCGTCAAGCACGTCGCTCAGCGCCATGGCGGCGAGCTCAGCATCGACAGTACACCGGGTACCGGATCCAGCTTCTCGGTGAGGTTGCCCGCAGCCCGCTGTCACCAAATGATTGACTCACGAAACGCGGCATTGCCCAGTGCCTCGACCGGTTAGTGTGAACTGCCCGGCAGTTTTCAGGCGTGTCACATGAGCGTCATATTCAGAGCCGACAATCCGCAACTCAACTAAATCGTATTGTTTGAATTCACATGAACAAGACCTCTCTGCTGATCGGCACCTCGCTAGCCTCCCTGACGCTGACCACCCCGGCCTTCGCTCGTGACGGCATCAGCATCGTCGGCTCTTCCACGGTTTTCCCCTTCGCTACAGTCGTTGCCGAGCGCTTCGGGCGAACCACCGATTTCCCCACCCCGAAAATTGAGTCAACCGGCTCGGGTGGCGGCCTGAAGCTATTTTGCTCCGGTATTGGTGTCGATACCCCTGACATCACCAACGCATCGCGCCGCATCAAGGCAAGCGAGCTGCAGATGTGTGAAGACAACGGTGTCACCAATGTCGTTGAGGTACTGATTGGCTACGACGGTATCGCCATCGCCAATTCGGTTGAAGCAAATCCGCTCGAGCTTTCTCGCGAAAACCTCTTCCTGGCACTTGCCAAGAATGTCCCGAATCCGGACGGCGAAGGTCTTGTTCCCAACCCCTACACCACGTGGTCACAAATCGACGCCAACCTGCCTGAGGCCAGCATTGAGGTACTCGGACCGCCTCCGACCTCCGGCACCCGCGACGCATTTGTCGAGCTGGTCATGGAAGAAGGCTGCGCAAGCTTCGAAGCCATTGAAGCACTCGAAGACGATGCCAAGGACGCCGCTTGCGCCACGATGCGTGAAGACGGGCGTTATGTCGAAGCTGGAGAGAACGACAATCTGATCGTCCAGAAGCTTGAGGCCAACCCGAATGCCCTTGGCATTTTCGGCTACAGTTTCCTCGATCAAAACAGCGACAAGGTACACAGCTCGATGATCGACGGCGTTGCCGCTGACTTTGACACTATCGCCGACGGTAGCTACCCGGTATCTCGTCCGCTCTACTTCTACGTCAAGGGCCAGCACGTGGGCACCGTTCCCGGCATCGCCGAGTACCTGGCTGAATTTACCAGTGAAGGCTCGATTGGAGAAGACGGCTACCTGGCTGATAAAGGTATGATTCCGCTCCCCGCTGATGCACGTGCTGAAGTTGCTGCGGCTGCAACAGAGCTACAAAGCGTACAGCTGAACTGATCCCTCGCAGGATCTCGGACAAGGCGCAGGTACCGGCGTGTCGACAAGTCAACTACTGATCATCGCGTTGGTGCTTGCTGCCTTGGCGTTCTTTGCCGGTCGGGCACGTGCCTGGGCGGTAGCAGGAGAGAGCGGCGGCATCCGGTCGCTGCACTCCTTGCCAATTCACCATGGCGCCATGGTTGCGCTCTGGTGCCTGTTGCCAGCTCTGGTTGTGATCGTAGGCTGGAAATTGATTGAACCGGCCTACATCAGTGCGGTGGTCGCCGACACCGTGCCGGCCGAAGTGTCAGCCAAAGGGCGTCAAAATGTGTCCCTTTATCGCAATGAGGTAGAGAATCTCGCAGCTGACGGCGATGTGTCAGACGTGACCGACGAAGGTAAGAGACTGCTGGGTGAGCGCTTGATTGCCCAGAGATCCAGTTCAAGGATTGCGTTGTCACTGCTGGTGATTGCCATCGCACTCGGTGGCGCAGCCTTCGCGTATCGAAAGATCGCCGTCCCGATGCGAGCGCGCCATTCGGTTGAGGGCGCGGTGCGCTTTCTCCTCGTATCCAGCGCCTCGATTGCCATCCTGACCACGCTAGGCATCGTGTTGTCGGTGCTGTTCGAGTCGATGCGCTTTTTTCAGCAGGTTAATTTTGTCGAGTTTGTGACCGGCACCAGCTGGAGTCCTCAAACCGCCATCCGTGCCGACCAGATCGGAAGCTCCGGCTCCTTCGGCGCCATTCCCCTGTTTACAGGCACGCTGCTGATCTCAGCGATCGCATTGTTGGTAGCCGTACCCTTTGGCCTGATGAGCGCGATCTATCTTGCCGAGTACGCAAGTCCCCGCGTGCGAAACATTGCAAAACCCCTGCTTGAAATCCTGGCGGGCATCCCGACGGTCGTCTATGGCTTTTTTGCAGCCCTCACGGTTGCACCGGCCATGCGTGATTTTGGCCAAATGATCGGCTTGTCTGTCAGCTCCGAGAGCGCGCTCGCTGCCGGCATGGTCATGGGCATCATGATTATTCCCTTTGTCTCTTCGCTCTCCGACGACGTCATCACAGCGGTCCCGCAGGCCATGCGGGATGGTTCCTACGCACTGGGTTCAACACAGTCAGAGACGGTGCGCAAGGTCGTGATACCAGCGGCCTTGCCAGGTATTGTTGGTGGCGTATTACTCGCCGCTTCGCGCGCAATCGGAGAGACCATGATCGTGGTCATGGCAGCAGGACTTGCAGCCAATCTCACTGCCAACCCGCTTGAGGCGGTAACTACCGTCACGGTCCAGATCGTGACCTTGTTGACTGGTGACCAGGAGTTTGACAGCGCCAAGACTCTGGCCGCCTTCGCGCTTGGCCTGATGCTATTTGTGGTGACACTCGTGTTGAACGTCGTCGCGCTGTATGTGGTAAGGCGCTACCGGGAGCAATACGAATGAGCGATCAACTATCCCAACCTGCCAAGGGTGCACCTGAGAGGACTGCATCCGACATGTCGCCCACGACTCGGCAGGTCACCGCTGGGCTCGCACGCCGTTACGCAGCCGAAAAACGCTTTCGCCTCTACGGCATGTTCGCCATCGCCGCTTCCCTGGCTTTTCTGGCATTGCTGCTGATCAGTATCGTCAGCAAAGGTTTGCCCGCGTTCACACAAACCTACATGCAGCTCGATGTACCCCTGGAGCTTGAGACTCTCGGTATTGATCAGCAAACCGTTGATGGTCTGCTCGACGGGTCGATCTCTACTCAGGCCATCCGTCGAGCCAACTTCAACGGCGCCATCCGGCAGGGAATGCGCGAGCGCTTCCCCGAGGTTGAGGGGCGCTCGGCTACACGTGCCTTGTACAAGCTTGTCAGTTCCGGAGCCGAATTTGATCTGGCCGCACGTGTCATGGACGACCCTTCAGTGCTCGGCAACAGGTTGACCCTGTGGTTACCCTCTGATGATGAGATCGGAGCGCTCGTCAAGCAACGAGCTGATCTATCCGCGCCAGATACTCTGGTGACGCGCCTGGATGATCAAGCGATTGCCTGGGGCGCAGAGCTTAAAGACGCGGGTGACTTTGACGTGCGTTTCAATACTACGTTTTTCAAAAATGGTGATTCACGCGAGCCGGAACTTGCCGGCATACGTGCAGCTCTTGTGGGCTCGGCGTACACCTTGCTGATCACCTTCGTCTTGTCCTTCCCGATCGCCGTCGCCGCGGCCATTTATCTCGAGGAGTTTGCTCCCAAGAACCGCTGGACCGACCTTGTTGAAGTCAACATCAACAACCTGGCCGCCGTGCCCTCGATTGTCTTCGGACTACTTGGGCTTGCAGTATTCATCAACTTCTTTCACTTGCCGCGGTCGGCCCCTGTGGTGGGAGGTATTGTGCTGTCCTTGATGACCTTGCCCACCATCATCATTTCAAGCCGCGCGGCGCTCAAATCCGTACCGCCCTCGATCCGCGAAGCCGCACGAGGTCTCGGCGCATCCGATTTGCAGGTGGTCTTCCACCACGTGTTGCCCCTCGCAATGCCGGGCATCCTGACCGGAACCATCATCGGGCTTGCTCAAGCCCTGGGTGAAACCGCGCCCCTGTTGATGATCGGCATGGTCGCCTTCATCGTCGATATACCGCAAGGGGTGACCGATTCGGCCACCGTTCTGCCGGTACAGGTGTATCTCTGGGCCGATAGCCCCGAAAGGGCGTTCACCGAGAAGACCTCGGCCGCAATCATGGTGCTACTGGCCTTTCTGATCGCCATGAACGCGCTCGCCGTGATGCTGCGCAAACGTTTTGAAAGACGCTGGTAGTGCGTGCTCGCCGCAGCCTAACCCGGAAAACTGATGATACATTCGATGAGCACCACGACCATCAGCGATATACTCACGCCGCCCGTTCATCCGACTGGGCTTAATGGTGAGGAACAGATGGATACCGCGTTTGACGACATCAAGGGCACGGTAGGTACCCAAACCGTCGACGACCCGAAGATGAGCGCGCATGGCGTGGACGTCTTCTATGGCGACAAGCAAGCCATCTTCGATGTCAGTCTGGATATCGGAAATAACGAGGTCATCGCCATGATCGGCCCGTCCGGTTGCGGCAAGTCAACCTTCTTGCGCTGCCTGAACCGTATGAACGACACCATCCCCACGTGTCGCGTCAGCGGCAGTATGTCGCTCGATGGCCAGGATCTCTACGACCCCAGCCTTGATCCTGTGTTGCTGCGTGCACGGGTCGGCATGGTCTTCCAGAAGCCCAACCCCTTTGCCAAGAGCATCTACGACAACGTTGCTTACGGCCCACGCATTCATGGGCTTGCCGGCAATCGCGCAGAACTTGATGATATCGTCACCGAGAGCCTCAAACGCGCGGGGCTCTTTGATGAGGTCAAGGATCGGCTCGACTCACCCGGCACCGGACTCTCTGGCGGCCAGCAGCAGCGCCTCTGCATCGCTCGCACCATCGCGGTCAGCCCGGAAGTGATCCTGATGGACGAGCCCTGCTCGGCTCTGGACCCGATTGCCACCGCCCGCATCGAAGAACTGATCGACGAATTGCGACAGAACTATGCTATCGCTATTGTCACGCACTCGATGCAACAGGCCGCACGGGTCTCGCAGCGCACCGCGTACTTTCATCTCGGCAAGCTTGTTGAAGTGGACGACACCAACTCGGTGTTCACCAACCCGCAGCACGAGCTCACCGAAAACTACATCACTGGTCGCTTCGGCTGATCACGAACGATCATCACAGGCACCCGCTCATGGACAAGCTCCATCTGGACCAACACATCTCGCAGCAGTTCAATCTTGAGCTCGAAGAGATCCGCAACAAGGTCCTCTCCATGGGAGGCCTGGTTGAGCAACAGGTCACCAACGGTCTTATCGCACTGCTGGAAGGTGACCGAGATCTCGGTCAGTCGGTCAGCCAGTCTGATTACCAGGTCAATGCGCTGGAGGTCGAGATCGACGAAGAATGCACTCAGGTGCTCGCTCGACGACAACCCGCAGCAAGCGACTTACGCCTGATCGTCACAGTGATCAAGGTCATCACCGATCTTGAACGCATTGGCGATGAAGCGGAAAAGCTTGGGCGCTTCTCGGTAGAGCTTGCCAACCCGGATGAGACAGGCAAGTACAGAAAGGAGCTTCGGCATCTCGGAGAGCTCGTTAACGACATGCTGCGAGAGGCTCTGGATGCCTTTGCTCGCATGGATGTTGATGCCGCGCTCAAGGTGGCTGCACGAGATGGGGATGTCAACCGTGAGTACAGCTCTCTTGAGCGCCTGCTGGCAACCCATCTGGTTGAGGATCCTCGGCAGGTATCCAAGTTGTTCAAGATTACCTGGTGCGCACGAGCTCTCGAGCGCATTGGCGATCACTCGGTAAACATCTGTGAGTACGTGGTCTATCTGGTCAAGGGTCGAGATATCCGACACACCAGCTTTGACCAGATCATGAAGGAGTTTTCATAAGACGCCGCGCTCGCTCGCGGCGTCGCACGACAGCGCCGCCTGCCAAGGCAGCTGTCATTCCCAAAAGCCCTAACGGACCATTGGCAGCGCCATTGGAGCCCTCGCTGAAGATGTTTTCAGCCTCCTGGCCGTCAGTGGTCTGCCCTCCGCTACTGCCAACATTTCGCGACGTGCTGCCAGCTGAGCTCGTCATTCCGATGCCGGTAAATCCGTCGATCCAGTCGACAAAGTTTGCCACACTGGTGTACACCCCATAGAAGTTGGGCTCAGCACAACCGACACCAAAACTGGTAATGCCGACCTGCTGTTGACCACCGTCGGACTCGATGTACAAAGGACCGCCGCTGTCGCCAACGCAACCGTCCACACCGCCCTCGATGAAGCCTGCGCACATCTGTCCCGGTTGAATCAAACCGTCATAGGACGTCGGTGCATTGCAGGTGTCGAGCGACACAATCGGCAGTGAGGCCTGTTGCAAGGTGGTTGCCGAGGCGCGCACTCGATCATCGACGAATTCAGTCGCACCCCATCCAGCGATTGCAGCCGAGACACCTGCAAGATCATCCGGCTCTCCCTGAAACAATGCGACCGGTTGGGACACGAGGGGCGTTGCCATCTCCAACAAGGCGATGTCATTGCGTGTGTCCAGACTGTTATGGTCATAGCCGGGGTGAACGATGATATTGGTCACGATCAGCTCCTCGAGCGTACTCTCGCGCAAGGTCAAGGAGCCCTCGACGATGCGCAAGCTCGCAGCATCAACAACGCTTCCAGAATCATTGTGCACGCAATGAGCTGCCGTCATCACCCATTGATCGTCGATGACGGTGCCACCGCAAAATTGGCGCGCGAGAGCCGTAAAGAAGCCGGACACGTCGGTATCCACCAAGGCCACGATGGAAGGGTATTGGCCAGCGACGGCGTCATTGCCACCGATGACTCGCTGCGTGATGTCGATGACGGACAGATCCAGCGGCGACACATCCTGGGCAAGCACGCCTGTGTGCCCCAGACAGGCGAGCACAAGTGCCACGACTCCCAGGCTCCTGCGTGTAACCCTGGTCTCGTTTATCACATTGCCGGCGATAGTTGATCGATTCATGTCCGTGGCCATCTGCGCCTCGCTATGACTAGCGGCCTGTTCAGACGTTCCCTGCACACTGTTCCGCTGCGCTGTGACGTCCCCACCGGACTTGTCAGGTTTCAGACGGCGATACGCGCTGCCGGTCACATCGCACCGGCCCGGCTCGCTGGCAGCAGACGGGCAATTTGGCGGAGAGAGAGGGATTCGAACCCTCGATACGAGTTACCCCGTATACCAACTTTCCAGGCTGGCGCCTTCGACCACTCGGCCACCTCTCCGTGCGCGCAAGTCTAGCCAATTTGACGGCAAGCAGGTGGTTGATTGGTGAGCGATGTGCAGTCTGTTTCCAGACACTGCCTGGTGCGTCGGCCAGACCTTCCGCCGTATTACTAGACCGCAACCTCTACTTGAAGACCGCCAGCTTCATCGAAAAACACTGTCAACGATAAGGGAAACACTCGCTCAACGGCCAATAGAGTGTGGCACCATTATCCCTATGGACGCTTACAACTTTCTCTTGTTTGTGTTGGACGGGTTCGAGAGCGGCTTTTTTGCTCCGGCGTTCTTTGCGATCATTGTCACACTGTTTTTGGCCGTCGCATTTTCCGATGGCAATCTTCGACACCCGAAGACACACGCATCGCGCCGGGCCGCCAGACGACGCAAACACTGGCTGTATATCGCGGCAGCGGCGGTTTGCAGCAGCTTGATCTGCCTCGTATTGATACGGCTCAAACTAGACGTGCGACTGGCAATTGCAACCTGTGCAGCCGGGTTCGCCGCGTTGGCTGTGGTGGCAACTGCTCGGCGCAAGCGCAGGCACACACACTCGCGCACGGACACCGGCGCAATAGAAGGCGTCAGCCAAGTGCTCGCCAAACACGTCGGCCACTACGCCAACAAGCCAAGCAGATACCCCCTGTCCGCCCAAATCTCATCGAAGTCCGCGTCAAGCCCGGATCTCGAGCCCTCGTCGTCGGGGAGCCGAAACGCCGGGCGCGAAGACACCGCGTGGCGCTCTATCGCAGGCGTTGTTGATCTGAAGCAGCTCGATATCGTGCTCTAAGTCGCACCTTGGGTCGGGCTTGAGAATCAGTGTTGGCGTCGCGCCTTGCGTCTGTGCCTCGGGTGAACAGCAACGATGCGTAATTTATTGGCAGGCGCTGGATCCAGACCTGCCGCCTTTGACAAATCGGCGATCTCGCCAGCCGCCATCTCGTGCACTTTGCCACGCGTCAACCAACGAGGCATCGCGACCGGACCAAAGCGGGTGCGAATCAGCCGGCTTACCGCGCGGTCCTGCGACTCCCAAAGTCTGCGAACCATTCGGTTACGCCCCTCACGAAGAACCACACGAAACCAGTGATTGCTTCCCTCTCCATCGAGAGGTTCGGCGACTACGCGATCAAAACGCGCAGGCCCATCGTCCAGCTCCACCCCATCCTGCAAGGTCTTGAGCATCTCATCGCTGACCTGCCCGTTGACCCGAACCGCATAGTGACGCTCGAAGCCGCTCGACGGGTGCATCAACGCGTTAGCCAACTCACCGTCGTTGGTCAACAACAACAGACCCAAAGTGTTGATGTCCAGGCGCCCAACGGCTATCCAACGACCGTGATGTAGGCGCGGCAATCGATCAAACACCGTTGGTCTGCCTTCCGGGTCATCGCGTGTAGTCACCTCCCCGAGAGGCTTGTGATAGATCAGCACACGCCGGGTCAAGCGGTCATCCGGGACGACCTTGTAGAACGTACCACGCACCGAAAGATCATCGTCGAGCGCCGCGCGATCACCCAGGCTTGCCACACGCCCGTTGACCTTGATCTCGCCCGCCTCGATCCAGCGCTCCAGCTCACGCCGCGAGCCGAGACCACTGTTTGCAAGGATTTTCTGAAGCCGTTCTGCCATGCGCGCCAGTCTAGTGCGGATCGCGGTGGGAAGGGGCATCAAGGTTCGGGATAGGGGTAGACACGCCTTCGCAGCCCGGCGGCGGCCTGCCCAACTGGCGCCAGAGCGTCATTCAAGACACTGGTAGGATTGTGCGATGAGCACCACCACTACACCTTCGCCCGCCACTGATGCCGATGGCTTCATCAGTTTGCGTATTGGCGTATTGACCGTATCCGATACCCGTAGCGAGGCTGAGGATGTATCGGGTAAACGCTTGGTTGAGGCCTTGGAAGGGGCTGGCCACAGCTGTGCCGAGAAGACTATCGTGCGCGACGACGCCTACCAGATTCGAGCCGTGGTCTCGCGCTGGATAGCGGCCCAGGATGTCGATGCGGTATTGACCACCGGCGGCACCGGAATTACCGGTAGAGACGGCACGCCTGAGGCAATCGAGCCCCTGTTGGACAAGGTGATTGATGGCTTTGGAGAACTGTTCCGGATGCTCTCCTACGAGGAAATTGGCACCTCGTCCTTGCAATCACGCGCGCTGGCAGGCGTTGCCAATGCCACTTTTGTCTTTGTTCTGCCCGGCTCCAGCGGCGCCTGTCGCCTCGCGTGGGAAAAGCTGGTCTCACAGCAGCTGGACAATCGCACTCGCCCCTGCAATCTGGTGATGCTGATGCCGAGACTGAACGAGAGCTGAGCTCAGCCCGCGGTCGTGGCATCCTGACATATGCCCAGCTGGGCCAACAGACTGGTAGCGAACACCCCGCTATCGAGTGTCACCGTGACACACCACGTGCTCTGATCAAGCTGCCGGCACGCAAGATCTCGTGCTTGAGCGCACAAGGCACGACGCCCTGCTTCCACACCTGCAGCCGTTAGTCCTGCTACAAGCCCTGCCTCATCCTGTAGCACCGACGCCTCCCATGCCACCCATGCTTCTGCCGCCCCATCGTCACCGCGTCCGGGCATAGGGCCACTGGTGGAGAGGTCACCCTCTCGCAGGCGCTGATGAATCATGTCGTCTATCTGCTCCGGGACAAATCGGCTGTTTGAACCCACGAGTATCAGAGGCTCCCCGGGCTGAGCTTGTTGCCATGTGCCATTGGCAACACGTGCCTCGAGTACCTGATTGAAAAGATGCGAGCGGGCAGCGGAGAGCAACAGGCCACGCTCCTGGCGCTGCCTTTGCCCCTTGGGGCGTGGCAGCGAACGCCCTGACCGAGCATCCGGTGACTCTATCGCTCGCGCCAGCAAGCGTCTTGCGCTAGTCAGGTTACGCCCGCCAGCACCGAATCGCTGTGGGCCAAACGCATTGGGAAATCCGCTGTGGCCAAGCTCGCCAATACGCTCGGCCATACGCCTCTCAAGAGCATCAGGCGTATGGATCGAGCGCACCTCGCGCAGCGTGATCTCGAAGCGATTGCCTGCATGCGCACCCCGGCGCAGTTTGCGCGAGCGCCATGCAACGTCGAGCACTCGTGCGCACGCATCCTCAGGCAAGCGCTGTTGCAACTGAACCGCCACGTCTGAGCCCAGGTATTGCGTGCAGGCGGCTGGCAGGCTGAACCATTGTTGTGTCACCGCGCGACGGTCCTTGAGTCCGGCAAACCCGATGTCACGCGGTGGGCAGTCCAGCACCTTGGCAAGAGCGTTCACCACATCCTGGGTGTTGCGCTCACGCTTCTCAATACAAACCCACAGGTGTGCAGCCGTTGTCGACTCATCGCTCGGCAGGTCAAGCAGTTCCTGCACTACAAAGTCTTCTGGTCGTGTACGCAGAGTCGCTGTGATCAGCGGCTCATGACCGGCCGGCAACGATGCTCTCTTGCTACCATCGCTCACCGTGAACACAACCACTGCTGACTACCGTTACTCACCATGACCGAATTTGTCCGACTGTCTGTTGCAGATGCTGCAACACTGATGCAGGAGCGGGAAGTGCTGGTACTCGACATTCGTGATCCGGACAGTTTTGCTGCGGGCCACATCACAGGCGCGCATTTGCTCAATCAGGAGCTTGCAGCACACATCAGCAACCATGCCGACCTCGAAGCACCGATCATCGTGTGCTGCTATCACGGCAATTCGAGCCAGCAAGCCGCAGCCTGGTTTGCCCAGGAAGGGTTTGAGGAAGTCTACAGCCTCGACGGTGGGTACCAGGAGTGGGCTGCGTCCGGCTCTGATGCTGCGGGTCGCCTGGCCTTACCCGAATAGACGCCTGGCAGGCTCACAACAACCGCCACGCTCGACCCCTGGGCGCCTGTCAGACGACTATTGGCTGACACTGCACTCTCAGCTGTCCGTCGCCCACGCGTCGGCAGTGGCCGGCCACGTGTGCAGGTTGCTGCTGTTCAGCGACTGATAAGATCGACTCGTTCACACTCTTGAGTGCTCGCAGCCGCAGTATCTCTGTTTTCGTACGTGGCTTGCATGGTTCCAGGTGTTATTCCCGTGTCGACTGACTTCTCGGATGTGATGTCACCTGTTCTGGATCAACTGAGTACCTGCTGCCCCCGGCCCCTCGCCGCAGGTGCGCTGTGCCTGACGATCCTGTTCGGCTCACAGACTGTCGACGCTGAAGTCCGTCTTGAAATCACCGGCCTGACCGAGGAGCTTGAAGAGAACGTGCGCGCCGTGGTCGGTACGCTGCCCAAGGACGAGTCACGCTCGGTCAGGCGATTTGTGCGAGATCTTGAAGGCAATACTCGCTCAGCACTCTCGGCGCTCGGCTACTACGCAGCGGATATCAATATCGACACCGACGATGTGATTTCCAGTTCCGGCGCGACCGATGCCAACCCGGACGGGCGGGACGTGGTGATCACGATCAACGCGGCGCCCAATGACCCTGTACGCGTGAACACCGTGAACCTGACCATCACAGGCCCCGCTCTTGAAGATGAGCGTTTCATGTCAGCTATCCCGGAGTTGCCTCTGATCGAAGGGGAGGTATTTCTGTCAGCCGAATATGAATCGATCAAGAACCTGATACTCGGTGTCGCACAGGATCTCGGCTACTTCGACCTGAGGCTACCGCTCAGCGAAGTCACCGTCAGCCGCCAAAACCTCACCGCTGATGTTGACATCATGGTCGCCAGTGGCGAGCGCTACACCTTTGGCAACGTGCTCTTTGATGGCGAGGCCTTTTCAAACGAATTCCTCAGCCGTTGGCTGACGTTTGAGCCGGAAGAGCCGTTTGAGATGGACAAGGTTGCCGAGAGCACTGACAACCTGCGTAACAGTGGCTACTTCAAGAGCGTGCGCGTCATACCCCAACGTGACGCGCGTTACGGCAAGGTTGTGCCTGTGCAAGTGACACTTGAGGAAAAGGACAACAACCTCGTCGGTGTGGGTATTGGCTTTCAGACCGACATCGGTCCACGCGTCAGCCTGTCGTGGGAGAAGCCGCTGATCAATCGCTACGGACATTCGGCGGTGGTCGATCTTGAAGTATCCGAGCCGCGGCAGAGTGCAAGCTTCAACTACCGTATTCCACGCAAAAAACAGCCACTAACGAACTACTGGGGTCTTGAGACCGGATTCTTGAACGAGGACTTTGGTGACGATACACCATCTTCATTCAGGTCCACGCTGGCGGTTGAGAGAGTGTCACGTACCACCCACGACTTCCAGCAATCACTGTTTCTGCGCTGGGAGAACGAAATCTCCACCTTTGGCGATGTCGAGGACAGAGTCGACCTCCTGTTGCCCGGCGTCTCCTATTCGCGATCGCGAAGTAAAGGGGATCCGCACACCCGTTGGGGGCAAGCTGAATCCTTCGCGATCTACGGCGGTTCGGACGATGCGTTCTCAACGATTGATTTTTTCAAGACGACCTTCAGTTTTCGATATCTGCGCGAGTTCTCTGAAAAGAACTATTTCATCGGCTCCATAGGACTGGGTTGGATTGCATCCAATGACTTTGAGCGCGTCCCGGCATCACAGCGTTTTTTCGCCGGTGGCGATCGTAGTGTGCGTGGATTCCGCTACCGGGATGTCTCCCCCATCAACGCCGCTGGCATCCCGAACGGTGGGCGATACCTTGAGGAATTCTCTATTGAATACAATCGCCGCTTTCGGGATCAGTTTCGTTGGGCGGCCTTTGTCGATGTCGGTCGCGCGTTCAACACATACGACGAAGCCTACAGTGCGGGTGCCGGTGTGGGTGTTCGCTGGGATTCCCCTGTGGGACCGTTCAGACTGGATGTAGCAACACCCATCAGTGACAACGACGGCGGCGCGGTTCGTTTTCATATCTCGCTGGGTCCAGACCTGTAATGAAGCGATTTCTCAAAATCACCGCCTGGCTAGTTGGCCTGCCCCTGCTACTTGTCGTCATCGCTCTGTGCACCCTCGCCTGGTTCGCAGGCACAAACAAGGGATTCGCGATAGCCGTCGCCGAGGCGCACAAGCGCCTGCCCGGGCTTGAGATCGATGCCGTTGGCGGCAATCTGATCAGCGGCATCAACGGCGAGACGCTTGCCTTTGAGAACGATGCCATGCGTGTCGATATCGCGGGACTTGATTCAGCCTGGCGTACTCGATGCCTGCTTGCGCGCGAATTCTGTCTCGACAGCCTGACTATTGACGAGCTTACGTTTACGCAAAAGCCTGTAGAGACAATAGCGCCAGAGAAGACCGGGCCAATCGAACTACCCGCTGTTTCATTGCCCATCGATGTAGCCATCAGCGAGCTGCGTATCAAACGCTTCGTTTTTCAACCCGTCGGAGAGGCGCCCGCACACACTGTCGAGAACATACACCTCGCAGCGACAGCAGCCGGTGACAGCTTGAACATCGAGGATCTCTCTGCTGCCTACCAAAACTACACCGCAGCGATCACCGGAAGCGTGCAGCTTGAGGGGGACTACCCACTCGATCTTGACCTTGCGCTCAACGCATCGGATGTGATTGATTCCTACGATGCCGGGCTTGCCGTTCAGCTTGACAACACCGTGCAAGATCTCGACTTCGACGTAGTACTCACCGGACTCGCTGATGCACATCTGGCCGGGCGCGTGCAGCCTCTGGATAGCACACTGCCACTTCAGGCGACACTCAACAGTGAGTTGCTAGGCTGGCCGCTGGACACCAAGGCCATCGCGGCGATTACTGATTTACAACTGGGTATCGATGGCACGCTCGAAGATTACCTGCTGGATGTGACGGCGGATGTCACTGGTGCACAAGTGCCCGACACCTCGCTCGCCATCGATGGGCGCATCAACACCGAGCGGATGCTCGTGCCTGAACTCAATATCGGGACACTGGGCGGCGCTCTGCAGGGCACCACTTCCGTTGATTGGACCGATGGCATTGACTGGCTCGCAGCCATCGGATTTGAAGGTATACAACCCGGGCTGCAGTTTGAGGGACTCGATGGCGTGCTCGGTGGCACCATAGATGTCGCAGGTACTGTTGCAAGCGGTGACTGGACCTTGGTTCTCGATGGTGCCGACATCACCGGCGAGCTGAACAACTACCCGTTTGATCTTGCTGTGCGCGCGCACAAGAGCGATCCAGACTCGCTCGTTGTCGATGAGTTGGTGCTCGACAACGGAGCTAACCAGATACGCGGCGGCGGCATCGTTGCTCTGGCTGACACCGGATTCTCTGATCTGAAGATATCCGCTGTGTTACCGGAGTTGCAGAACCTGGTGCCTGAACTGGACGGCAATATCACCGCCGATCTGAGTGTCGCAGGTCAGCTCAAAGAGCCCGATATCACCTTGGAGGCGCGTACTGATCGACTCAGCTACCAGGACTATCAGGTACGAGGTGTTCGTATCATCGCAGACATTGGCAAGGCTGCTCTTGACGACAGTGCCCTGCAATTCACTGTGCGGCAGATCAACGCTGGCGAGCAGCAAGTGCGCAACCTGCGCCTCAACGCCACTGGCACCCGAGCCGATCACCAACTCACTCTGTTCGCAGACGGGCCCGAGGCGACAGCCCTGGACATCGCCCTGGCAGGTGGTCTTTCAGAACAATTTGACTGGCAAGGCGAGCTGCGCTCTGCCGTGGTTGACGTACCTGCACATACCTTGACGCTAGCGTCGCCGACTGCACTCGAATGGCAGCAGCAAGACGCCCTGTTTGGTGTCGACGCGCATTGCTGGCAAACAGAGGACACCCGACTCTGTCTTGAAAACAAGGTGCTCGCAGCACCTCAAGGTACAGCGACCGTGTCGCTCACCGCCTATCCGCTCATGCGCCTCAACCCCTTCATGCCTGCCGAGACTACACTCGATGGCACCCTGGGGCTGACCAGCGATATTGCTTGGGGGCCCGATATTGACGGTGGCTTTCGGGCAGACATCAATAGCCGGCTTGACGAGGGTGGCGTAACGGTGGCGGACGCCTACGACGACCCGGTCACCTTCAGCTATGACAGTGTGGAGCTCACAACAAGCCTGGATCCTACCGACGTTACAGCACAGCTTGATATCGTCTCGCGGCGACTTGGTACGGCAAACATCAATGTGCAGCTCGACCCCGCCAACGAGCAAAAGCCTGTCAACGGCACGATCACGCTGGGTGGCTTCGATATCGCCGTCGCCGAGGCCTTCCTACCCGACTTTGACGAATTTGGTGGCACCATCAATGCCATGGGCGCTCTTTCCGGGACTCTCACCGAACCGCGCTTCGACGGTAACGTGGTGCTCGAGCAACTGCTCGCACGCGGTGAGCTATTGCCGCTGGATATCGACAACGGACGCATTGATGCCCGCATCATCGGACAGCGTGCGCAAATCGGTGGCAACTTGATCGCAGGTGATGGCTCTATCGACATCGACGGCACCGCCAGCTGGAGCGATGGCAGCTGGCAGGCGGATGTCGCCATCGACGGCCAGCAGCTTGATGTTGTGAGCGAGCCCTTGCTCGAATCCGACGTGTATCCCTCCATCACGATATCCGCACGACCAGGGACCGTGCGAATCGAAGGCAGCATCGACATCCCGAGTGCGCTAATTGATGTAGCAGAGCTGCCCGAAGGGGCGACCACCTTGTCGGATGACATTGTCATTGTCGAGGATCTGCCGCCTCAAGGGTCCAGCTCGAAGGACCTTGATACAGCGGGCAGCACCGACCTGCGGATCGAACTAGATGTCACTCTCGGTGATGATGTGGAAGTCGATGCCTATGGACTCACCGCCAATCTGACCGGCGACATCGGTGTATCAATGCGTTCACCGGATCCTGTCAACCTATCCGGATCGATCACGGTAGTGGACGGGATTTACAAACAATACGGTCAGGACCTTGAGGCCAGTGGCGAGATTTTCTTCGTTGGCCCGGTCGCCGCGACCCGGCTCGAACTACAGGCGGTGCGCGACATCGAGCTGGAGAATCGCCTGGCGGGACTACTGATCGAAGGTCGGGTTGAGGACCCTGAAGTCAGCCTCTTCAGTGACCCTGCTGACAAGAGCGATGACTCAATCCTGTCTTACATTGTGCTGGGTCGGGACATCAACGAGGCCTCTGATGAGGAGACCAATCTGCTGACTACTGCCGCTCTGGCTCTGGGTGTGAAGGGCGGCTCCTTTGTCGGCGAAAAGGTGTCCGACGTACTCGGCATTGAGGATTTTGGCCTGGAGACTCGAGGCACCGGTGACGACACTGAATTGGTGGTCAGTGGACGGCTGAATGACAAGCTGCTGGTCAAATACGGACGCAGCGTGTTCGATGTCGAAAGCAACCTGTATCTGCGTTACGACCTGACTAAAAAGCTCTATGTGGAGGCGGCTGAAGGCGTTGAACGCGCTGTGGATCTGTTCTACGAGTTCTCGTTCTGACCGTCCGCAGCTCGGTAGGCGTATGCTCATTGCATGAGCGACATTACCTACGACTACGTAGCAGACAACGAGGCGCTGGTGGCGCTATGCAAGCAGCTTGAAAGCGCGCCCTACCTGGTGCTGGATACAGAGTTTCTGCGCGAGCGTACCTATCGTCCGGATCTCTGCCTGATACAGATCAAGTATCAGGACACCCTGGCTATCGTTGATGCACAAACAATCACCGATCTCTCGCCTCTGGTCCAACGCCTGCTAGACCCCTCTACCCTCAAGGTCTTGCACGCAGCATCCCAGGATCTCGAGATCTTCTGGATGATCGCGCGGCGCGTACCTTCACCCGTATTCGACACCCAGCTTGCAGCACCTCTACTGGGTCATCCCGAACAGATCGGCTACGCCAATCTCTGCAAGGCTGTGCTGGATCTTGATATCGATAAATCTCAAACGCGCGCCGACTGGACCCGCCGTCCACTGCCCGACAAACAGATTCAGTACGCGCTCGACGATGTCATTCATCTGGAGACCCTGTACCTTCACATGAGGCAGGAACTTGAATCGCTGGGGCGTATCGCCTGGTTGGAGCCCGAGTTTCGCGCCATCGAATCGGTCGAGAAGTACGATCAGCCTGCGCGTGAGCGCTGGAAGAAGGTCCGTCAGGTCACCCGCTACAAGGGAGCAGCACTTGCCTGCATTCAAGCACTTGCCGAATGGCGCGAGCTCAAGGCGCGCGAGACCAATCAGCCGCGCAACTGGCTGATGAAGGATGAGGTACTGACCTTGCTCGCGCAGCAACAACCGACCGATGTAGAAGAGCTGGCGCATATCCGCGGCCTCGACCGGCGCACACGCGAACGCTACGCAGAGGAGCTCGTCAGCTTGATTGCAGAGGCTCGCCAGCGCGACCCCGAACCCCTGCCGCCCTTTCGCAAGAAGCTCAAGACCAGTCCGGCCACACAAGCGCGGATTCAGCTGCTTGACGCGTGGGTACATCACCGCGCCGCAGAGCTCGATATCGCCCCCGGACTGCTCGCCCCACCCGCCTTGCTGGAACAATTTGTGGCAGGCGATGGACAGGAGGCACTGCCAGGTTGGCGAGATGCATTGATTGGAGAGGCTTTGTCAAAGCTGATCAGCGGCGAGGCCAGCTTGCGCGCTACCCGATCAGGACTTGCGCTGTCAGAGCCTTGATAAAGGGCTCCATCGGGTAGCCTGGCCCGGATCGCACCACGCGCAAGTGTGTACTCGCCACTCGACTAAATACCCCCGTATCGCGTAATCTCACGGCCCCGACTACCCGTACCGGATACGTACCCGCATGACCGCCAGCAGTGTTGCAGCGCAAATGAACCGCCCGCTGTCCAATACCAATATCCTCAGGGAACGAACACTGGTCTCACCGCAGGAGCTGCGCGAACGCTATCCGCGCTCAAGTGCTGCAACAGACACGGTCGAGGCTGGCCGCGCGGAGGTCGAAGCCATCCTCGAACATCGCGATGATCGCCTTTTGGTAGTCGTCGGTCCCTGCTCGATACACGACGTGACGCTTGCCCGTGACTACGCAGAGCGACTGCTCGAACTGCGAGCGCAACATACCGCGACGCTCGATATCGTGATGCGCGTCTACTTTGAAAAGCCGCGCACCACGGTCGGCTGGAAAGGTCTTATCAACGACCCGCATTTTGACGACAGTTTTGATATCGAGACCGGGCTATCGCGTGCCCGTGAACTTCTTGTCTGGCTGGCCGAAGCGGGTATGCCCACAGGCACCGAAGCACTCGACCCCATAAGCCCTCAGTATCTCGCTGATCTTTTTTCATGGGCCGCCATCGGTGCCCGCACTACAGAATCCCAGACGCATAGAGAAATGTCCTCCGGACTCTCCACGGCGGTTGGATTCAAGAACGGTACGGACGGCAATCTGGAAGTCGCTATCAATGCCATGCGCTCAGCGGCCTCCCCACACGCCTTTCTCGGTATTGATAGTGACGGTCGCGCCACCGTGCTCGAGACTCGTGGCAATGCACACGGGCACGTCATCCTGCGCGGCGGACGCGAGCCCAATTATGATTCGGTCAATGTGGCAATGGCTGAACAGGCCCTCGAAAAAGCAGGCCTGGCACCTCGTATCATGGTTGACTGCTCTCACGCCAACTCTGCCAAGGACCACAACAGGCAACCGCTGGTGGCACGCGATGTCGCATCCCAACTCGCCAGTGGCAATCGTTCCATTGTCGGTGTGATGCTTGAATCCAATATCGCGGCCGGTGCCCAAAAGCTCGATGACCCCAAGGATCTTGAATATGGGGTGTCGATCACTGATGCCTGTATTGACATCGGCACGACAGCTTCGGTACTCGAAGAACTCGGCGAGGCTGTCATTAAAAGGCGCAACACGCCCTAGCAACAACCGGGCGTAGAGACAGAGCTTGAGCTTGTTGGGCTCTCAGGACCCGCGTGACTATGTCGCGGGGGTCGACGAATTCTGTACAGCCCTGGACGGCTCCCCTGTCGCCGGCGCTGTTGAGGCGCTGGTCGCGGCGATCAACAAGCGAAAGATCCGTCACGGAGACTTGCCGCGATGGCGGGCTGCTCTTGAATCGTTGCCGCCCCGCGATGCAGGGCCTGTGCACGTGCGCGATGGGCGCGTGTGTGTAGGCAACGCAGGGATGGGCACGAGTTCCAGCAAGGCTTCAGGAAGTGACGAGCAAGAGCAACTACGCAAAGCATTATTGCAATTCTGTCCCTGGCGGAAGGGACCCTTTCAGATCGGTGATGTGTTTATCGATACCGAATGGCGATCGGATTTGAAGTGGGATCGTGTTCTACCGAGCCTTTCATCACTACAAGGCAGGCACGTCATTGATATCGGCTGCGGCAGTGGTTACCATCTGTGGCGGATGCGCGAGGCGGGCGCTGCAAGTGCGCTGGGTGTAGAGCCGATGCTGTTGTACAAGTATCAGTTCGATGTGGTGCAAGCCTATACACAAGACCCCGTTGTTCACTGCGTACCACTAACATTGGAACAGCTACCAGATACCCTGCTAGCTTGCGACACCATTTTTTCAATGGGCGTGCTTTATCACGCAGCCGATCCTCACGCACACCTTGAAGCACTCCACGCACGCTTACGCGCAAACGGTGAGTGCGTACTTGAAACCCTGGTGCTGAACGATATCAACGCAAGTGACACCGAGCTCACACTAACAGGGCGTTATGCACGTATGCGCAACATCAAGCTACTGCCCAGCGTTGAGCGTGTACTGAGATGGATGCGTGATGCCGGTTTTTTGTCACCAACTGCAGTATCAATAGAAACCACAAGGTGCACAGAACAAAGGCGCACAGAATGGATGCCCTATGAGTCTCTCGAGCAAGCACTTGACCCGAACGACAGGACGCTCACAGTAGAAGGTTTACCAGCACCTTGTCGTGCGGTGTTCGTTGCCAAAAAACGGTAATCATTTGTGTAACCCAGCGTGCATGGGTCACATCGAGCCTGTATTCATTGCCAAATCAAACACCTGGCATCTGTTGCTCAGTGCCAAGCTTAAAGCCTGGTACGCATCCAGCATGACACGCGCATGAAAAGCGCGTCCTATTCGCCAGTTTTTACCCACTTGATGGATATACTCCGGCGCTATCGAAGCCTGTCACGGCGTGTATGGCCATTGCAGAATTACCAGCTACACCTCCCATTACCGAGCACGGCCAGACCGCAGACCGTAGGCGGCCCGAGCGCGTGTTCTCCCGTGGCGGCGGTACCGGCTTGAAGAGCGCGGCGGCGCGCCAAATCCCAAGCGTGGTCAGGGGTGATACCGCAAGAACAGCGGCAGGCTCCCCAGCTAACGGTACGCGGCGCAGTACTGACGGTGCTGAGTACGTCTATTACGACGGTTACTGGATCCGCTACTACCGCCCACTGGACGATTCACTTGCCTCGCGAAAGCGCCTGATAGACAACCTGACGCGGCGCGCGTTTCATCATACAGAGCCCGGTATCAATACCCCGGGCGAGCGCCTGGAGGCAGCACGTACCGCCTGGCATAACGAAAACGACCCGGCGCTCAAGCGCGTCAATGCTGCGATGCTTGCAGGCGCCCTGTTCAATCGCGCTACGGACATCTTCACAGCGATCGTGGAGCTAGAGGAGAAAGGCGTGCGCATCAGTCGCAGCAATGAATTGATGAAGGCGTGCGGAGATTGCTTCAAGGAAGCGCTCGAGCTTGGCAAGTCGGTACGCCACCACAGCGGCGAAGAAGGGATTGATGAGCTCTGGGGAGAGCCGTTCAGAGCATTCACCTTGCCCATCGCCGCCTACTACGAGACTCGGCTTATCAAGGTCGCCCAGTCCATGGCAAACATCGATGAAGTTGCCACAGGTCTGAAGCTGCGCTTTCAAGGCCAATCCGGGTTTGCAGGGCTTGTGCCGCTGGTGGACTCGTTGGCAGAGGCCGCCCGCCATGAATGCGAGACCATGAAGTCGGATGCTTGCATCTTCGAGATCTGGCCGCGCTTTGTTGCCGCCTGCGAGGCGCTCGGCAACTACACCCCCGCAACAGACGTTACCCGCTCGCAGAAGTGCGAGTACGTTTTCGAAGAGGCTCTGCGCACGATTACCGCAGGTCGAGATCTGATTAACTGGATCGCTCGCGCGCGCGTGCCGATGCCGCGTAGCACCGAAAAATTTCACGCTCGGTGTGAGGCGCTGGGTGAGCGTCTAGCGAGCTGTTGACACGGCTGTTGGACTGATCCGCCGCGTTGATGATCGCCGAGCCGCCTATAACGTCGATCGTCACAACAGGCGACGGATCACTGACGCTGCGCTCGACCCGCTACGGTGAGACCTATCGGTCCGACCGGGGCGCTGTCGGCGAGGCACGCCAGGTCTTTCTGGAGGCAAGTGGCATTGGCGCCCGCCTACAGGCGGGCCTGGCGTGCCGGGTGCTGGAGATCGGCTTTGGCGTGGGTACCACAGCTCTGGTCACAGCTGATGTGGCCTGCAGCGCGGGCACCGCTCTTGAACTGGTAAGCATCGAAAATGATCCTGTGAGCGTGTCGCAGCTTGGCGAGTGCCAACACGGAGGGTGGATTGAGCACAGTCCGCTATTGGAAAACCTGATTCAGCAATGGCCGACTGAGCCCGTATCACGGGTCATGCTGAAGTTGTCCGAGAGCCCAGCCATACAGGTAGAACTGCGCTTCGAGGATGTTTGTCACGTCGCTCTACCCACTGACCACTTCGATGCGGTCTACCTGGATGGATTCAGTCACGCCTGCAATCCGGAGCCCTGGTCTGTGCCGGTGCTCGCAAGGCTTCGAGATGCGCTGGTGCCCGGCGGCTCCCTGGTCACCTACTCAAGCCGAGGGCAGTTGCAGCGCGATCTCAGGGGTGTGGGATTCGACGTGGAGCGGCTGATTGGGCCTGCAGGCAAGCGTGAGACTCTACGGGCGCGTAGAGCGGGATAAGCGCCAGACTTGCGACTGCAAAAGATGCTCAAGATCCTGTTCTTGGTGAGTTGGCGTGACGGGCGATGTAGCCATTGATAGACCGGAACTATTGCACCACAATTGTGATGTATTACCGGCAGAGTATTGACATAGGCACAGTAGAGTCCAGTGAGCTATTTCTGTACTCTGCACCGCAATAGTGGCATGGCACGTATTTCGCTGGGTTGCCTCAATATTGAAGTGAATCCTCTTGACTTGTCCAAGAGAACCGCAACCGCCCCATTTTTACGCACCGACAAGGCTGTCAGGTGTAACACGAGAGACACATGAAAGTAACGATTTACGGCTCCGGGTACGTTGGTCTTGTCACAGGCGCGCTCATCGCGGATGTCGGCAACGATGTGCTGTGCGTCGATGTCGACGAAGTCAAAGTCGCTAACCTCAAAAAGGGTGTCATCCCGATCTTCGAGCCAGGGCTTGATGATGTGATCAAGCGCAACGTCGAGGCCGAACGGCTCGACTTCACCACCGACATGGACCGCGCTGTCGCTCACAGCGAAGTGCAGTTCATCGCAGTCGGCACGCCCCCGGGAGAGGACGGCTCGGCCGACATGCAATACGTCGGTGCTGTCGCCAAGACCATAGGGGATCGGATGACCGACAAGAAGATTGTCGTCAACAAGTCCACCGTTCCTGTGGGCACGGGCGACATGGTCGAGAACGTGATCGCGGAGTCTCTCAAGACCCGTGGCGAAAAGACGGATTACGCCGTCATCTCCAACCCTGAGTTCCTGAAAGAAGGCGCGGCCATCGAGGACTTCATGAAGCCGGATCGGATTGTCATCGGTACCGATGATGAATACGCCACGGAAGTCATGCGCGAGCTCTATGCACCCTTCTGCCGTAACCGTCGAGATCGTTTGATCTTCATGAGCCGAAAGTCCTCCGAGCTGACCAAGTACGCTGCCAACTCACTGCTCGCTACCAAGATCAGCTTCATGAACGAGCTGTCCAATATTGCTGACAAGCTCGGTGCCGACATCGAGGACGTGCGAGTCGGTATCGGCTCTGATCCGCGTATCGGATACCACTTCATCTACCCAGGCTGTGGCTACGGCGGCAGCTGTTTCCCCAAAGATGTGAAAGCCTTGATCGCCACCAGTCGTGACAACGGCTACAAGGCAGAGTTACTCGAGTCTGTCGAGAGTGTCAACGAGCGCCAGAAGCACGTACTGTTTGCCAAGCTCACCAACCAGTTTGGTGAAGATCTTACCGGTAAGACCTTCGCGGTCTGGGGGCTCTCGTTCAAGCCCAATACCGACGACCTTCGAGAAGCACCCAGCCGTGTGCTGATCGAGGCTATCTTTGCCGCTGGCGGAAAGGTGCGCGCTTACGACCCGGTTGCCATGAAAGAGATGCGTCACTTCTACCCCAACGAGAAACGCCTGGAGCTTGTGGGCACCGCGATGGACACCATCGAGGGATGTGATGCTCTGCTGATCAATACCGAGTGGCGAGAGTTCCGCTCACCGAATTTCGCGCATCTCAAGGCCGGGCTCAAGCAAGCTGTGGTGCTCGACGGACGTAACCTGTATGACCCTGAGCAAATGCGTGAAGCAGGCTTTGTTTACGACTGCATCGGCCGACCCGACATGTCTGGACAAGCCCCGGATTTGAAAGTTGTATCCTACGGCTGAACCTGACGCACCTTCACATCTTCGTGACAATGCGGCGCCCCAGGGCGCCGTTTTTTTTGGCGTACACCTGTTCGCACCGCCGCTGATGTTCGACAGCGCCGACAAGAGCAACGTCGCTTCCATTGCGACTCTACAGACCCCAGGAAAGTGTGCAGGCCAACGTGTGTGTACATTGGCCGCTCTACTAGTATCGTGACGTATGCACAGTAGCGCCGAGCAAGAATTGCAACGATTGGGTGTCCAACGCGGTGTGCCGATGGTTGAATACAACACCTTCGGCTTCAACGCTCAAGCCGAGTATTTTGTGACGGCCAATGATGAAGACCATCTGGTTGCACTACTTGATCTGGCAACAGATCAAAACCTGCCTGTATTCCTCCTTGGGGGTGGTAGCAATATCGTTTTAACCCGCGACATTCCAGGCATTACCGTGCGCCTCGGCAATCGCGACATTCGTTACACTCCCGCGCCTGATGGCCAGATGCAGGTGACAGCAGATGCCGGTGTCAATTGGCACGATCTGGTCATGAACACTCTGGAGCACGGACATCAAGGACTCGAGAATCTGAGCCTGATTCCCGGCACCGTCGGCGCAGCTCCGGTGCAGAACATTGGCGCATATGGAGTCGAACTCGTCGACCGATTTTGCAGCCTGCGCGCATGGCATCGGCCATCCCGGCGTTTCCTGACACTGGGCCGTGAAGACTGCGAGTTCACTTATCGCAACAGTCGCTTCAAACGCGAACAGGGTGACTGGGTAGTGATGTCCTTGACCCTGGTGGTCGGTGGTGACACCCCGTTGGTTCTGGAGTATCCCAGCCTGGCCGAGCATCTGGCGGCAGGCACTAGCGACAACGCCACGGCCCGTTCGGTGAGCCAGGCGGTAATCTCGGTCCGCAGTACGCGCCTGCCTGATCCAGCCGTCATCGGCAATGCCGGCAGCTTCTTTCACAACCCGATCGTATCGGGGAGTGAACATGCCCGAATCTCCGCTGTTAACAGCGGCTTGGTCAGCTATCCGCTGCCAGATGGACGCTTCAAACTCGCCGCAGGGTGGCTGATCGATAGCCTCGGCTTCAAAGGGGTCCGCCGCGGTGCTATCGGTGTGCACGAAAGGCAAGCACTGGTGCTGGTCAACCACGGCGGTGGGACGGGTGTGGAGCTACTCGCGCTGGTTGAGGAGATACGTCTGGCAGTGCGGGAGGCTTATGGCGTGGAGTTGACGGTAGAGCCGCTGATTGTTTGAGCGCCATACGCAAAAAGGGCCGCAGGTAGCGGCCCTCTTCCAGCCCCCCCTTACGGGAGAGTGTCTCCGCACCGACAGTTGTTTTGCCGGTGCGGGGATGGTGCTGCTTTACATGATGTCGAGATCGTCTTCAAAACGAGGGCGTTTGGCCCGCGCTTGACGCGGCTGGCGAGCCGGCTCCGACCGGCGCGGCTCTGCCCGGTCTCGGTAATGAGCAGGAGCGCCTGCGCCATTGACCCTGCGAGCATCGGGTGCCGGCTCAAATCCATTCTCGTACGCGACGGTGGAATTGCCGTTGTAGTTCGTATCCAGATCGAACCTGACGTCACTGTCATCGTTTCTGATGGCAAGCAGCTCTTCCTGCGTCAGGTTGATCTTGCCCTGGCGCCTTTTGCTATCGGTCTTGTCTCTGTAGCCGTAGTAATCGTAATAGCCCTGGAAGAAATAGTCGCCTCCGTAGGATGAGATCTTTTCGATATCTACCTGAGATACCAGGATGCCAGACAGCGGGGCCCTGGCTTCCTGCAGTCTTTGTAGACCACGACTGACAAGGTCCATGGAGGTTGCATGGGCCTTGACGACATAGACAACACCATCGGCCAGCTTGCCAAGCACCAGTGCGTCAGACACCGCCTGAGTCGGTGCGCTGTCGATCACGATACGATCGTAGTGCCGACTGAGCTCACCGAGGATGCGCTCAAAGCGCTTGGAGGACAGCAGCTCGAGCGGTTGCTGCGGAATGGGACCAGACGGCAGAATGTCGACCTTGCCGCCGAAGGCACCACGATGGATACACGCTTGTGCACTGGCGGTTTGAGCAATCAAGCTGCTCAGACCGTCAACATTCTTGTCCAGGCCAGCCGCCTTGGCGACGGTGGGCTTGCGCATGTCGCAGTCTATGAGCAGCACACGCTCAAGCTGGCCGAGGGAGTAAGCAAGATTTATGGACGCTGTGGACTTGCCTTCACCGGGAACAGAAGACGTCACCAAAATGATCTTGGCCGGTTTATCGCCATCATCGAGCGTCAATGCGGTACGGACCGTATTGACAGCTTCAAAGAAGGTGCCGTTCTTGTCGGGAATGTCATCGGGGTTCAGTGGCAGCGTTTTGACCGTCTGGAACAGGCCCGCCTTCACCATAGGCAAGAGCCCCAGCAGTTTCTGCCCAAGCTTGACCTCGACATCGCGCGTGCCCTTGACCGTGTCATCCATGGTCTCGTACAGGAAGGCCATCAGCATGGAGAGCACCAGTGACGCCAGCCCGGCCAGCGCAATGATCAACTGCTTCTTGGGCTTGACCGGCTCAACCGGTACGCGAGCAAAATCACTGATGCGCGCATTGGCGGTCTCCAGGCCATCGGCCGAAGCGGCCTCGGTCATGCGACTGAAATACTGGTCGTAGATTCCACGCTTGGTCTCGACCTCACGCTGCAACGCGTCAAGCTCAAACTTTTTGTTGCCAATCAGCTGAATCTCGCTACGGCCGCTGGCAAGCTTTGCATTGATGGACGCCACACGCTGCTGTGCGAGCTGAAAGTCCTTGGCAAGAGTGCCGGAAATCCGTCGGATGTGACCGGCCAACGCTCCCTCCAGGGAGGCCAGCTCCGACTTCACATCAAGTACACGCGGGTGACGCTCACCGTATCGATTAAGCAGCTCATCCAACTCGCGCTGAACCGCGCCCTGCTCGATCTTGGTACGTTGCACCAGTGGGTCAGCTTGTACGGCTGGAATCGTCTCCAGAAGTTCCGGGTTGTTTTCCAATGCCCGCACGTCGTTGTATACGTCTCTGGCAGAGGCAAGTTCGCTGCGCGCCTGTGTCAGTTCTGCCGTGTCCAGCAGCAGCTGTTGCTCGTTCAATCGACCTACGCTGCCCTGCACATCGACCAGATCGTTGGCCTGTTGAAAGGAGATCAGACGATCCTCAGCGGCATCAAGGTCTGCCTTGAGTTCGCCCAGGCGCTCGTTCAACCAGGTAGACGCGGTGGTTGTCAATTCAAGCTTGGCATCCAGAAAACTCTGGATGTATTCGTCCCCGACCACATTGGCTACGCGAGCAGCAAACACAGGATCCTCAGAGTCAAAACTGATATTGACAAGCTTGGTATTGCGAACAGGCGAAATTGACAAACGACTCATGAACCTGGAAATCGTGCGTTCCTGTTTTGGCGTGAGCGCGGGTCCCTGGCCTTCAATATCGGACGCAGTGATGCCCGGAATTGACGATTGTGCGAGGTTATCCGACGACAAAGCCAGTTCTCTCATGGCCGCCTCATTCGCAGACAGGCCTTCGGTAACCTCGCTGGCATCAGCGTCGTTCCGGGACCCAGCCGCACCACCAAGACCCACTTGGTCAAGCAATCCAAGGACGGTTTGCGAAAAACCAGAGCTAGTGCGAGCCGAAGACTCTGAATCCTCGGACACCGGAAGGGTTTCCATGCTGTCTCCAGCCAGTGCCTGGTCTCCAGACATTTCCTGTTGCTGAACTGCACCTGTTGCACCATTGGACAACTCGGGGTGTTCCCAGAGATTCAGGCGCTCTACGATCCGCTGCGCCAGACCACGCGAGCGGAGCAACTGATACTGCGTTTCGTAGTAATCCGCATTTTCGGTATCGACGCCGTAGAGCTCTTCGATAGAGACCATATTGGCCTTTTGTTGCTCGATGAGCAGCGTGGAAGAGGCGCGGTAAATCGGCGTTGCCGTAAATGCGTAGTACGCCGCAAGTGCGGTAACAGCCGACGAAAAGAGCACGATCAACCACTTGTGCTTGCGCAAGATCCGCAGGTAGTGCTGCAAATCAAAGGCTTCGCCCACAGCACCAGAATCGTACTCGTCAGCGTATTCGTCCCTGACCTGGGTGTTTGTATAGTTCATCAGAAGAACCCTTCGTTTATAGAAATGATGTCGCCGGGCGCAATGGGAGTCGACAACGACGCTCTTGCTTGTCCGTCTGAATTCGACGCCTTTTGAACAAACATCTTGCGAGTGGAGGCGCGGTCAGTGAGCCCGCCTGCCAGCGCGATGGCCTTGTCCAGAGTCAACCCGGGCTGATAGGGGTAGCTGCCGGGGTTGCGGACCTCGCCGTTGATGAAGAACGGTCGATATTCAACCACCGTCACGTTGACGGCAGGATTGACCAGAAAGCCATTCTGCAACATTCCGGTGATTTCCTGCTCGAGTTGCTGAGCCGTCTTGCCGGCTACTCGCAGGTCCCCCAGGTAGGAGTAATTGATGGTGCCGCTGGCACCCACGCGTTGATCCATCGTCAGATCCGGCTCATCGAACACCTGGATACTGATTTGGTCCCCCTGCTCAAGGAGGTAACTGTCGGCACTTACTGCCGGAGCAGTCCCACCTGAGTCAATTTGGTCCGACGACGGCGCCTGGGGCGGGGTGGCGCAAGCGCCGAGCAATATGACACAGGAGAGCGCGGCGATCGGCTGGAGCGCACGCCTAAACATCAGCTTCATGGTTTAAGGGCCTTGATTGAGTGAAACTCGAAGCAAATAGCCTACTTGAGCGATTGCCTGCACCATGGAAGGACGTCTCAAATCGCATGTGAAACAGGCCAATCATTTGGATATCAATAGCCGGCTGTTCCGATTCACGCCGCCATGCGCGGGGGAATTGTATCGCGACAAACTGATATATGCAGGTAATAACACTCAAGAAAGCTGCCGTGCAGCCAGTCCTCGCCAAAATCTACGTGACGATTGAGGTACCCACGGAATCCTACAAGGTGGCTCGAACATGGACACCGACCAGCTGACGGTCGTATTCAAGGGCCCCCGCCCCGTCTCCGGGCCCACAGGAAGACGTACTGCGAGACTCGCCCGTATACGCGGCACCCACTTCCAACCAGCGCCGCAAGGCCAAATTGAGCTCGAAACCAGCGGTCACGGTGGAATCCGCGATGGTCGGGCACACCTCGTCATCGATATCCGCTGAAACAAAGCCCCTGGATGAAACCCGGGACGACCACTCGTGGTCCCAGCCCAGGCGCACCAGCGTCTCGATGGAGTCCCCTTGACCGTCAGCAGCGAAGCCAAAACCCTGATTGTTGATTTCCCGGTTGATATCAAGAGTAAACGCGGCAAAGGATGTCGGCTGAAAGCGCAGATTGGACTCGACGACAAAGAGAGTGTCGTCTTCCTGGGCATCACTGGCGAAAGTGACGTTGTCCAGACCCAGGCCGATGGAGCCGGACAAGCGCCCGGTCGCGTTGAAGCGTAGTCCCAGAAACACGCCGATCTGGTCCCGATCTCTGAGGCTGTTATCAAAACTTGTGAAATTGCCCCGAAGCTGGAAAAAGGCGCGGCTACTACCGCCAGCACGTACGCTGAACTCGCCAAAAGGCCTGAAGGAGGTGAACCCCAGTCCGTCGGTCACTGAGTCCAGGTTGGTGTAGTCCCGCGTTATGAAACTGAACCCGGCGCGGACATTGCCGCGCGCGTCTGTCACGCCGTAACCAACTGACGCGGCCACATCGAAGCGGTTGAACTCGACCGGCTCATCAAACCGATCGCCCGCGCCACGCGTGAGGTTGCGGCCCAGGTCTTCATGCTCACGCGAGAATCCGACCGAAACATTGGCTCTACGGCGGCGATCAAATTCGGCTTCCAGGCTCGTGGACAGTGCAGAATCGGTCCATTGGAGCGCATCTTCGGAGCTGATGCTGATAGCTCCGATGTACTCCGCTTTGAACTCGAGCCCGCTGCGGTCAGCCACATAGATCAGTTCGGGGCGAACGACGGTGGATACCCCGTCGACTTCATTTTCGGGCAGCAATCCGATATTGCTGTTGGATTCGACGTCCACCCTGACCGCCGGGTAGAGATCTCCTTGGCCAACCTGGATGCTTTGCTGGCGGTCCAGGTCCTGTGCTGCAGCAGGCGTTGCGACCGACAACACGCCAAACGCCCAAAGCACAGCTTGAAAGGCCATCGTAGACTTGCGAAATCGGGGCATCGGCGCTGAGGTCTCGGGTGACACTAATCTAATTTCCCATTGTACCAGCGGCTCGCGAAAGCATCTCCAATTGCTTTTTGGCAACAGCTAGACTTCCCGACGCGGCCCGGCGGGCCGCGTTCCAGCCCACACCCGAAGAAGGGTTTTTCAAGTGACGCCTGCCGGCAAGACTCTGATACACATGTGCTCGTTTTTTCATACGAGCCATGTTCACAAAAGTCTGTTTGATCAGCTGCGAGCGCAGACTGGCTACCACCAGATCATTATCGTTCCCACCAAAAATCGGGGGACAACCGTCATTGTCAATAACACGGCGCTCGGGACGATGATTGAAGTTCCCTGCCTCGATCATGCAACCAGCTTGTCAGCGGTGCACCGCGGCAAAAAAATCTTCAAGATGCTGCTAAGGGGCGGCGTGCTTGACCTGCTTGAAAAATGTGAAATCGAGCTGATTCACTCCCACTCGGCGTATGCAGATGCGTTTGCCAGCCAATATCTCGCACAAGCGCTCGGAAGCAGACATGCGATCAGCTTCAGGGCAACGGATGTTCAGTTCTGCTTTCGCTACAGGCCGTATGCCAGTCATTTCATGAAGCGCATTGTTCGCGATGCAGACCGCTTGATGGTCATCTCTTACGGAGACGCCAGCCGTACCGCTGAACGTTTGGGCGTGGACTCTGCACGCATCTACCATCTTGGTAGCGGGGTCAGTGATTTCTATATTGACAATGCCCGTCTTCACAAGGACCGGGCACCCGCAACCCATCTGGCTTTTCTCAGCATGGGCAAGGCGGGGTATCCGTACAAAAAACTGCCATTGACCATCAAGAGTTGTGAGGAGGCCGCACGCAGACTCAAACAAGACAATTGGTCGCTCAAGGTTCTGGGCATAAGCTATGCGCAATACAAAACCACTTTTCGCGCCTCACTATCGCCACTCCTGCTAAACAATCACGTCGAATTTTTGGGTCACATCAAGGACCCTCGCGCGGTGCTTGATCTGATGCAGGCGAGCTCGGCATTCGTGCTACCCAGCAAGGAAACCTTCGGTATTTCCTTTCTGGAAGCTATCAGTCAGTGTACCCCCGTGGTGTACCTTCAGGATCACGCAATCGATGGTCTATTTGAAGACTGTTGTGTAGGCGCGCCTTGCAGCTCGCAAACAGTGGATGCGGTGTCCGATGCGATCGTTACGGTGATCGAGCGAACCGGCGGTGCACTCGGACCTTTCCAACAGAACCCTGTTGCCAGACTCAGCTGGGAGATGTTGGCTCGGCGCTATGCGGCTGACGTGCTGGATATCGCACCACCTCAACCATAGAGACCATCACGCAACGAGACGAATTTGCCCAGGTTGGTAAATCCACCTTTCCAGCACCGCGCACAGCCGCGCGGGCTGAAAGGTAACAGCAGGGCTCCGCAGACAATGCCCACCAGCGCGAGCATCGCCCCTCTGGCACGAAACCAGACTCGCTCTCCCAGGCTGGCATCCACAAGCATCACGCGGCTGAAATTATTGCCTTGCTTGACAAAGCGGAACACAACGTGGCGCGCGGTGGATCGGTCCTCGTTTATGGATTCGTCTACAACTGCCTCCGCGCACCACACAAGCTTGTGCCCGCGACGTGCCAAGGACTCAAAAAATTTGGCGTCTTCACCGCCCGTTAGCCCAAAAGCTCGGTCAAACCGGGCCTCACCGATGGCCTCAAGATCAAGCAAACAATTACCAGAACCGGATCGCCGTACCACATCGCCCGTCTTTCGCCCACGAACGTTGTGCAAATCAATTTCCTTGATCCAGGCGGCTGCACCTTCAGGGTACACAGGAAGCGTTGGCCCGGCGACCATGTCCCCCAGGCCAAGCAGATGTTGATCAATCAGTTTCGTGAGCCAGTTGACGCGCGGATATTCGTCATCGTCAATGAACGCCAGCAACCGTGTCTTGCAGTGGTCGATGACGACGTTCCTCCCCGTAGCGATATTGTTTTCCGGCGAATCAACCACTGTTGTCGGACACAGCTCGCTCAGGCCTGATTGCTCTACAAGATCAGACACTGTTCTGTGAGAGTCGGAGCCAGAATTGTTTACGATCAGCACGACAACACTGTGACGGCATGCGCGTATTGTTGCCTTCAAGTGCTCTAGCATGTTCGCGAATAACACAGAGCGATCATGAGTCACCACGCCTACCGTTACCTCCACCGTCATCACTATTCCTCGATCAGTAGCTGCATGCTGTAATCGGAGGCAGACTCATGTTCATCCCGACAATCCGTAGTTACGGCAGATTACGCTCTTGAACATCATATCGGATTCAATTGACGATTCAACCCCGGAGTCAATCCGGGACGTTGGGTCAAGTCAGCGCTTGCTGTGGCTCGCTCTGCTTGCAATCGTTAGCGCCATCATGCTGTTTGCCGGGCTGCGTCCCTACGCCAGTTATTCAGACAACTGGGTAGAGTTTGACGCTGCGTCCGGCGTTACGCGATTCAAGGGTTTTGGCCTCGCGCACGGTGACCTCACCGAAGACATCAGCAATGCGTCGATGAGTCAGGATCTGAGTATCAAATTCACCGTGAATTTGCGTTATCCGGATCACTCGAGCTTCCGTATTCTCGCTCAGCTCGATTCGCCGGGCAGCACAGACCCGATGATCATCGGTCAATGGAAGAACAGCATCATTGTCATCAATAGCAGAGACTATCGAAACCAGTTCGGACTGCCGCGTGTCTCCGCTAATCTCGAGGAGCACATGGGTGCATCAGCAGACTTGCTGATTACCTTCAGCTCAGAAGAGTCCCGAATCGATGTCAATGGTCGCTTTGCCGCCTCCGGTGAGCCCTTCGCTTTTACAGAGCCCTTGACCAGAATCAGCATTGGAAACTCGCCCGATGGAAAGCACGGCTGGGTCGGAGGCCTGGCAAGTTTTTCCATAGCAAGAATGTCGGACGACACTTCTGTCAGCTCGTTTGACTTGAGCACGAATGCTTTGCCAAACATAGAAAACCTCACGCAATCCGAGCATTCACTTGTAGTACCAGGAATCGGGAAATTCCCTGACAAGGCATGGATCGGCACGATGGAACTTGATCAACTGCTTGATCAAAACCTGCGTGATGTCGTCATCAACTTTGCAGGCTTTGCACCGTTTGGCTTCGCTTTGGCAGGTGTGTTCCGACGTTTTCGCAAGCCGGCCAACCGATCCATGCTCAAAACGGTATTCGATGCGCTGCTCGTAGGTTTCATCTTCAGTTTGCTCATCGAGGTGACGCAAACGCAAATACCCGGGCGCAACTCGCACGCTCACGATCTGCTTCTCAACACCGTTGGCACGCTTCCGGGTAGCATTGGGTACTTCGTGCTTGCAGGGTTGTTTGCGTGGGTGGTATCGCGCAACAAAGCAGAGACCAGCTAAAGCGGGGCCTGAACTCCTGCCAATGCCTGACAAGGCTTGTGCCGCACACGCACTACCAGTAGACAGGTCGAATCAGGGAGCCAACCGATGGCGATAACGGACACGTCCACTGCGCCATGCACAATGCAAATCCCAGTTTCTGACAGAGACTTTGGATACGCACAGCACGTGCTACCCCACCAAATGAAGGTCGTCGGAAAACACGCAGATGACGTCGTCTTTTCGGTCAATCGATTTGAAAAACCGGATAACCCCGAACTACTCGACGCGCTGCTCGACAGCCTGAGCACTCAGTTCGACAACGTTCGGGTTGTTGAAGTTGACTACAGCGCAAATGCGCGGCGCTGGGTCAGCAACACCTTCTTTGGCGGTGCTGGATATCCGATGTATGACTTCAAGGGAATCCCGATTCATGCCTTTCTTGAGCAGTTGCGGCAATCTCGCCATCCTCACTTGTTTCACTGCGCCTGCGATCTGATGTTCGGCGGATCCGGCCCGTGGTTCAAGGAAGCTATTGACGTCATAGAATCTGACCAGGACGTGCTTGCTGTCAACCCGCTGGCAGGCCCAAGGCATTCAGGCCCGTATCATAGCGACGGCATACCGTATTCAACCGCAACTGGTGAAGGCTTCAAGGTGCAAGGTTTCACCTCACGCTCGCATCTGGTCAAGCTTGAACGGTTTTACAAGACGATGAGCGGCTTGCCGGAATTACGACCAAAGCGGAGAAATGACCGAATCTTCACACGCTTGGCTGGATATCCGATGGTGGATCATCTGGAGATCCTTTGTCAGGAGAACATGCTTGCCCACAAGCAATTCCGGGTTGACATGAATGGCTCTGGAAACTTGTGGAATCTTCACCCCGTCTACAAGACACCTCAATTCGTAACAGGGGTTACCGGTCTTATCGAACGTGTCGAATCCGGTGATGTATCCACCGAGCAGTTGGGTTTATACGATTTGCATGCAAGCATGCTTGTCCAAACTGATATCCCGGGCAAAAAAAGCTTGCTCAAACGACTGCTGGCTCTTGGCAAGGGCCGTGTCTTGTCACGACGTGGTCCGAGCGACTTGCGCTCGGACAGTCTTACGTGACTGTCCCGATCGGGCGACCAAAACTCAACCTCACTTTGAAATAGCGAGCCTCAATTCATCGTTGAGTTCGTCGTCCAGGAAAAACCTCTCCACATCAAAGGATCGACAATCTGCAGCGAACTCGGTGTGTTTTGCAATCAGGAGATTGACATCATCAAGCTGCCACGCTATCGGCGCGAAACGCTTTCGCTCCAACCAACGCGCTAGCTCAGCCTGGTGAACATCACGACGAGCCAGATTGGGAACAACGACAGGGCACACACCGGACTGAAGCAGCCCGAACACAGAACCCGCCCCGGCATGACACACAACAACGTCAGCCTCGGCGCATCGGATCTGAAAGTCATCGATGAAGCGATCCCACTGAGCCACCAAGGGAATATAGGTACCATTGGCGATTTGCAATCGTGCATTGCTTGCGTGCTGTCCCGTGTCAACGGCTTCGATCAGCTCGTCATACGGTGTTGTACCAACCGTCACCAGAATATTCACAGCAAACCGACCCATGTCGCTTTGGGGTAAAGCGGTTGCAGTTCCTTGTGCTGAATAAAGAACCGGTGTGAAAAACGATACAACAGGCGACTGCACTTGGCGCGCTTCTCAAAGCGCGACCAGGATTCAAAAACAAGTAGACGGGCACCCAACAGGCGCCAATACAAGGCGGGCACAGCAGTAAATCCAGGGCCTGTAACTACAACGGCTGCGACACGGTACTGCTTTCCAAGTGCAAATAGCGTTCGAAATAGATCCAAACCGAAACGGAATACATCCTGTAATCGAGGACTTCGGTCTTTTGGGGATGGGTTGCATACCGTATGCACGCTATGGAACGCCGAGACGCGCTCTGGTGTGCTGTCAGTGATCAACACGCTCACGACATTTTCTACGACATCCGGCGCTAGTCTGTGTTGAATTCGCCTGGCCTGCTCGAGATGACCGCCCTCACCTGCGAGAAAAACAACAGCATTGACTTTCTCAACTCGCGCGTTTTTGGCAATATTCACTCTCTGAAACAATCTCCCGCCCCCCGTCACATCGTACGACCAAATCTCTCAGGATGTAACTGCCTGACGACGATCGCGTCACACACGTTCGCAAAACCCACGTCACGGCTCGCGGGTGCTTGACACTTGTGACACAAGTGGAAAGGTGACTTGGCTCTGATATGGCCCTAAGACCGCACATAAGGATTAGTGCAAGTGATAGCCTCCCGAGCAAAGCTCCCAGCCGTAGATCATGGATCTCCTAACAACCCTACGCGAAATCGCGACCAGGCTGCCGTACGCAACGCATGCGTTTTTCGTTTGTCTGAGTTGCCTGCTATTGCTCCGCGGTTTGGCACCCAGATTTGGGCTGCTGGACCGACCCGACGCACGCAAGCAGCATGACTCACTGGTTCCACTGGTGGGCGGCCCCGCCTTGTTCGCATCCGTTGCATTGTCTATTGCTGTATTCGTTCCACACTCGATCACCGCGGTGTACGTCGCTATTGCCTTTGTGGTCCTGGTTCTTGGCCTGCTGGACGATCGTTATGACTTGCCCGCCGGGTTTCGCATTACGGCCCAACTGACCATCGCCTGGCTTACCGTCGCCTATGGTGGTGTGGAGATTCACCGCGTCGGCAACCTGATCGGATTTGGCATCTTCGAGCTGGAAGGCCTGATTGCTATCGGCTTCTCGATGATCTGCATAGTCGGTGTCATCAACGCCTACAACATGATCGACGGTCTTGACGGGCTCTCCGGAGGGCTGGCACTACTTAGTTTCACTGGCATCGGAATCTTGTGTGCGCTCGGCGACCACGACATTGGCGCAAAGCTCGCCATGATCTTTGCCGGCGGGCTGCTTGCCTTCCTGTGTCTTAACGCTCGGGTTTTCTCCCCCAGGGCGCAGGTCTTTCTCGGTGACTCCGGTAGTACGCTAATCGGATTCTCTCTTGCCTGGTTCTTTATCAGCCTGACGCAGTCGGATAGCAACGCAATCTCACCTGTGGTCGCTGGCTGGCTGTTTGGTCTTCCACTGGTGGATACGGTATCGGTGATGGTTCGCCGTGTCAGCAATGGCAAATCACCGATGACCGCCGGGCGTGACCACCTGCATCACAGACTGGTAGATGCGGGGCTGCCGATCAACCGGGCGGTGATCATCATGTGCTGCATGCAGGTTCTACTCGTTGGCACTGGTGTACTCGCCAACCCCTACCCCTCTTTGGAGCCGCTGTTGTTCATTGGCTTTGTGGTGATCGTTTTTGTTTATCACCTCACCCTGCTTACAGTCATTGAGCACCTGCATCAAGCATCAGAACTGGTAGCACCAACGCCCCCCCCGGCGGCAACTGCCACGGCGGGATTACAGTCAACGGATTCGGCGTCACACAGCGATCGTGCCGCAAAGACCACACTCGCCAATGCTGGCAGCGTTAGTGCAATCCCCGAGGAAATCGAATAGCAGGCTTTTGCTGTGGCAAGGCAGCCTGTGACCACACAACAGGATTCAATCGAGCACTCTGGCTTGATTAGTTGAAGCCAAGCGCCGGTGCAGCACGTGCAGCATATAGATTTCTCCTATCGCCGAGCCCAACACCACCATGGGCGCGCTCTTTACCCACAGCCCCCCGGCAAGCATCCACAACAGCGCAACGCTGGTTGCAATGCAGCCGTTGATCAGCAGGAAGGCGTACTGCAATTTGACAGAGAAGCGACACGATATCCAAAATCGATAGTTGGTCAAAAGCACAACTGCGGTAGTAGCCATGAATATGTAAGGGAATTGCGGCGGCACTTGTTTTAATCCAAAAGCATCGATCAGATACAAACTGACGGATGCTAAAACGATGAATGTAACGACAACTTTCATCGACGACCTCAAGTGATCGTTGACGGCAACTCGCAATGCGGACTCATCGCCGTCACCCCAGGCTCTGCGAACTTGTGACAAAGCGCTTCTAGCAAGGCCCGTAGTAATCATGTTGATAGGAGCGAATATCATCCTTGCAATTTGAAACACGCCTGCTGTGACGTTATCCATCATGATCACCAGGAGGGGCGCTACACTCTTGTTTTGCCCCCAAGTCACTATCATCCCGGCGGCTGCTAGTCGTCCATGGCTCCAGTAGAACCCCACTGTTTCAGCAATCATTGAACGGCTCGGTCTTTTTGCGAAGCGCCACGCCCGCATGACAAGGGCCGCAATAAGCACATACCCTCCCTGAGCAATTGCCAGACACCAGAATGCCGATGCCAGCGCGTCTGGCGGTTTCAGTACAAAGATAACCACAACAAATATCAGCATCGCCACGCAGATAGCCGTTGCCGCGTAAAAAAGCGATAGGCGCTGACGTCCGCGCATGTACAAGAACTGACGCGCCAGTTCCGAGAAACTAAATGTCAGCGTGTAGACCACAACGGCAAACGCGAGCGATCCAGTTGCGCTATCGTTGTAGCGAAGAAACACCCCCAAGGCCAACAACAAGCCGGGCAGAAGCTGCAAACATAGAATGACCGAGGCAGTTACGGCGAGTGCTTCCCGCTGACGCCTCACCGATGAGTCCGCGACATGCAGGACCATCTGATTGATAGCAAAGCCTGCCGCCAGCAAGGAAGACAGTTGCGAGAGCGAAAACCAAAAACCATATTCCCCGAGAACAGCGATACCCGAGTAATTGAGCACCAGCAAGGACACCAGAAAATTACAGGCACTGAGCCCTCCTTGCTCCGCAGACGCAAACCAGCGGTTATGGCGTTTGCTCATCCAGGCAGACAGCAGCCTGAGCCACCCCGCCTGCCTGGCCGCTACCACCGGAGTCTGGTCCTGCCACGAGTAGCCCGACGAGAGTTTGATCGGTGAATCCCGGCAGGCTGCAGGGATCCTGATTTTCTGGCAGAGGACGCAGGCATTGACGCTACCGCAACAGTCATGAACACAATGGTCCACGCAAACCAAAAGCTTACATTCGGTCTGAATATCGAATATTCAGTGAGATTGTGAACTATTCCAATGAATCCAAAGACAAGCATTGGAAACACGTCACGACGCCCTCGCAGCAGCGAGAAACACCGGGTAAAGAATGTTTTTAAAACAAACAAATAGGCGACAAACCCTGTCAGGCCCACGTTGATCAAGGTGTCAATGAAGCCACTGTGGTACTGGTTATACCCAACAGAAAAACGTGGATCTTCAAACACGGTTTGATGTCCATCGTACCCCCACCCAAAGAATGGCCTCTCGAGAAACGCGCCCGCCCCCACTTCCCAAATGTCCAGACGACCAGTCAACGTCAGGTCCTTGCCAACCGCGGTAACTGAAGCAGCAGCAAAATTTGACACTTCTTGGAGCGCCAGCAAATAGAACACGGTAGACAGCACGACTACTGCGCCCAAAAAAATCACTACAGCACGGCTCCTCGTGCCAAGAAATCCAAAGCTGACTTGCGCAGCGTAAGCAACGCCAATTATCGCCGACATAACCTGTGCGGTTGCGCTACCGGTTCCAAACAAGTTGAACAAGACGATACCGAGCGACACCAACGCCAACCACCATGCCACTACCTTGGGTGTCAGCCTGCACATCAAGCCAAGCAATGCCCAGACAGCAATTGTGCAGAGCGCGCCCAGGGTATTAGGATTGCCACCGAGTCCTCCCATACGCTTACCAGCAAGCAGATCGCTGATGCTACTTAACGGGTTGATCATCCACAGCAAAAATGTTCCAAACTGGATCAACAGAATCGGTACCAAAAGCACGTAAAAAGTCGCCTGTGCCGGTGAGCGCCTGACTGTTGGGTGACGACAAAACAGCCATATCGCCAAAAAACCAAACGACAGATGAAAACTATCGATGAATACTCTATCCGGGTAATCGCTTACCAGCGATGACAACAGCAAGACCACAAGCAGCAAAGGCAGCGATTTTTCCCAGCGAACAAAAGCAAGCAATTCACGCATTCTTCCAAGCAAGAGCATCACTACAAGGAAGTACCCGAAAAATTGCAGCTTCTGCTTGTACAACTCGTAAGTCAGCGTCAACTCAACATTCAAATCACGAGATTCAGCCCAGTAAAGACTAAATTGGTCCGGGCCTTCAAAAAGCTGAGGGATACCCGTCCACCACAGAGAGGCAGCAAACAGGTTTATCACCAGCGGGGCACAATTGAGATACAGCGAAGAACTGATGCGACGCAACAAGCGTCCTGCCATGGTCACAACTTTCGGCACCGAAATCCGCCAGTGCTTCTTGCGCCCACGACGCCTGCTCGAATTGCGGGCTGCCACCTGTGTCGTCATGTTCTTCCGATGCAAGTCATTGTGCGCAACCGCATTGAATCAGAGTCCAGCATTGTCTGGCTTTGCAATCTCGGGCGCGAGGAGCTTTCCATTGTCGGGGTCGATACCGGAGTGACCGTCAACAACGGCAGCCCAGCACACATCTCGAATCTGGGCGTAGGTTGTGTTTTGTGGCGACCATTCATTGGTGCCTCCACCAAAAAATGATGCGTAGTAGAGATTGTCGACCATGGGTATGTCGCCTGAGGTCTGCCAGCCGATATCTTCGTGGTCAAGCACAAGTTTGCCGTCGACCCACGCACGCATTCGGCCATCGGATGTGCGAATACTCGAGTTCAACTGGATTTCAAAAGCAATCTCAAACCAGCCCCCAACGGGGGCCACGAAATCCTCAAACAAAAAGTACGCGCCACGAGCTTTGGGGCGGTCTGCATTGTAGGTGTACATTCCCATGCGAGCGGATCCATCCTTGTTTCCTTGCCACATCAAACGTGCCGAAAATCCTGCGGTGTCTACAACGTTGCCCGTGGGGGAGGTGCCTCCAGACAGCCCGAAGCCGATCTTGCCCCCTTCGTGCTTTCCGCCCCAATCCCAACCTCGCTCGAACAGGATTGACTGAACCATACGGTACGTCACGGCCTTTGGAATATCAGCACCTGTAATGACTCTGTCTGTGCCGTTACTTGCGGGCACGAATTGTTGTCGCAGGGTGCGGTGCCCATCAATTTCTCCCGGCAACTCCAGGTGCCTGGTACCGTCGGCAAATCGAACATCGGCGATCCAGCTGGACCAATCGGCTTTGGTGATTGAACCGAAGCGACGCTTTTCCGCGGGCAATTTCAGACATTGCGCATCGCCCGGGGAGGAGCCCACCGTGATGCGTGATCGATCCAGAATGTCGTCAGGACGTACACTGCCGCCCTGCGATTGAGCGTCTACTTCACCGTAAACGCTCAGACCCAAACCCACTAACAGCGACGACGCCGCACTTCGTATGTCTTCAAGACTCAGATTCGAGGAGAACAGCGGACTCATTGTATCGCCGGGCAGCATTGCTGACCCGGATTCTATCAAAAGCCTGCACTAGCTTCGGAAATTCGTGCCGCCCAGCCCTACCGCTAGCGGAGGGAGTTGAGCACGTTAACAGCGCCTGCCCAGGCGCGCCTTGCGACAGTCAGAACCTGCCGAACGTCATCGCTCAACGCGTCCATTTGCTCACGACTGTCCAACGCGACCTCAAGCGCTTGCTCAGCTGCCCTGCAGGTTTCACTGTCGTTTACCGAACACGCCGATATAGCGACTGCCCTGCCTGCCTGTGCAATGACTCTATCCAGGACTTCGTTCATCAACACGAGAAGCTCAGCGGTGCGTGCATGCTCAAGCGCAGCGGACTCCCCAAGCGAGGCACGCACGTCAGTGGTGTCAAGTAAAGCCAGGATAGCGGAGTCCAGATGCATCAAAGCCTGTGTACGAGGATTGATCTCGGTGTCAGAGATCCAGTGAGACTCCTTTTTTGCCGCACGCACGTAGGACTCTGCAACCGCCAATGAGTAGCCAATGACGGGCAACTCGACGTCAAGCAGCGAGGACAGTTCGAAATGGATAGATTCCAGTCTTGTGCGAATGTTCTTCCGAAAACCTTCGAAGGGCTCGGAAATAGTAGTCTGAGCACCGTCATTAAAAAGCACGTTGTCCAACTCAGCAGCAGTCGGCGCGGTAATACGACCACTGTCCGGGTCAATGCCGGAATAACCATCGACTACCGCAGCCCAGCAGACATCCCTGAACTGCGAATACGTGGTGTGGTCAGGTGACCACTCTGAGGAGCCTCCTCCATAAAATGTCGAGTAATACAAGTTGTCTACGACGGGAGTACCTCCAGAGGTTTGCCAGGCGATACCGCCTCGGTCAAGCAAAAGCTGTCCATTTACCCAGGCTCGGATGCCACCATCCGCCGCGTTTGTAGAAGAATTCAACTTAACTTCCATAGCGAGATCAAACCACTGGCCGATCGGTGCCACAAAATTGCCAATACTAATTTCTTCACCATACCTCTCTGGCCGGTCAGAAGCGTAGGAGTAGATATTGATCCGGCCCGTACCATCGTTGTTGCCGCGCCAGTTGAACCTTGCAGAAAATCCAGCGGTATCAAGAGCACCACCGGTGGGGGACGTCCCTCCCGATAGCCCGAAGCCGAGTTTTCCACTTTCGTACGTACCACCCCAATCCCATCCGTCCTCCAACAGCACTGACTGAACAAGACGATATGTCCGCGCTTCTGGCAGGTTGGCGCCGGTAATCACCCGAGGTGAACCGTTACTTGCCGGTATAAATCTCTGGCGCAGGGTACGGCGCCCGTTAGTCTCTCCAGGCAGTTCAAGGAACTCTGGACCATTGACAAAGCGTACATCGCCGACCCAACGCGACCAGTCGGACTTGCTGATAGATCCAAAATTGCGCTGCTCTGCTGGAATAGCCAGGCACCGTGCGTCGCCCGGGCCAGTGCCGACCATAATTTTTTTGCTGTCTGGTGAGGCAGCAGGCTCCGGTGCAGGCTCCGGTGCAGGCTCCGGTGCAGGTTCCGGTGCAGGCTCCGGTGCAGGTTCCGGCGCTGCCTTGGGCGCCGATTCTGGCTCCGGTTCGGCAGGAGTCGTAGTGTCGCCGGGTTGCGGCAAAGCTGCTCCGTTGGCCGGTTGTGGGCTCGAACCCTCGGCATCGACTATTGTGGATGCACTGGACGTAGGAACGACAAGCGCGCTGGGGCTCGAAGTTGTTGATACCGCGGCAAGGGGCTCGCGAGATTCTGATTGCTGGTCAACGGGACTGTCGCCATCGGAGCACGCCGAGAGCGTTGCCAGGAACAGGACAGGAATCACACCGTTCCGTGTATTCATCTCATAGCCTCAGAGTTGTCGGAAGCCTCGCGCCCTTTCAGGCACCCACAATGGTGCGGCCTCTCGGCGCGGCTACCAAACCTATCGGCGTCCTGTAACGGGTGTTTACTTCCTTTCACACGAGCTGAGTGCTGTGTCCCGTTAAACGAGAAACCTGTCATATTGGAAAGGAGGTACCAGGCACCTCTCTAACCCTTAAATGGCTTTGACAAATATCTGTCACATATGATGTGACAGCAGTCATGAGAGTTCGCACTGCGAAGCGTTACCACGTCACACCGGCAAAGTACCGTCCGGTCTTCGCAAGAACGAATGGATACTGTGACAGGCCCCTTATTTCATTAGAATTACAGTGTCTGCCGTACTCGATCTCTCGGAAGGCAAGTAGAATTGTAGATCGGGTATCGAGCCCTGAGATGTTTGGAGAACCTGTGCACTATTTCGCTGATACCGCCGTCAAGGCAGCAACACTCGCTGGACAGGCGCTTGTCAGGAATTTTCGCAAGCACCACGCTTCTGTCTACGGAAACGAGGTGTTATCCGTTGGAAATCGCAGCCTTTCAAAAGAAGTGACCTCGTCGAACGATCACGAGGCCGACAAGATCATCATTGACTTGCTGCGCGAGCATTGCCCTTCGCACAACCTGCTCACCGAAGAGACGGGCTTGATCGACAATGGCAGCCCTTATACCTGGATCATCGACCCACTGGATGGCAGCAGCAATTTTTTGAACCATAACCCCTTCTTTGCGGTGTCAATCTGCCTGGCCTACAACGACGAGCCAATAACAGGTGTCATCCTATCTCCCTTTATCGAAGAGATGGTTGTAGCTCGCAAAGGCCAAGGTTGCACTTTAAATGGTCGCCCGGTTATGGTTTCTTCTACAAAAAATCTCTCCCGCACCTACGTAGTCGGTTGCCCGGGAGGAGAGAAAAACAACGTACGATTTGCCGAGATGGAGTACGCACTGCACCAGCAGATCAAAGACTTTCGCAAAATTGGATCGGCAGCAGTCGAGTGCTACATGGTTGCAGCTGGCCGTGTCGATGGTTTCACTACCCTGAATATCGACTCGTGGGATGTTGCAGCAGGCGTATTAGCTGCGCAAGAAGCCGGCGGCAAAGTCACTGACTTCAACGGTCGCCCGTGGCGTCTCGACAAGACAGATCTGCTCGTCTCCAACGGGCTAATTCACGACGACATATTGCGTGAGCTAGACAAGGCAGGTGTCGTCAAGCGAACAAGCGCTCAGGTTGAGGAACTTGCGGGGTGAGCGGTGCCAACAACACCACCGCAGACTACCGAATACTTGATAGAGATTCTTTGCCCGAATACCTGGCAGGCATCCCTGCAGTAGTAGAGGTACTCGGCCCCGGTGCCGACCTGAATGTCCGGGAAATTGGTGATGGCAATCTGAATTTTGTATTCCACGTCAGCAATGCAGCCGATGCAAGCAAGGCTGTCATCGTCAAGCAAGCCGTGCCCTATCTTCGTTTGGCGGGAGAGGATTGGCCACTTGGCCGAGATCGGATGACCTATGAAATCCGAGCCTTGTCCTTGTACAACCAACTGGTACCGGGCCTGGTACCCAAGGCCTACCATACTGACGAACAGATGAGCACGCTCATTATGGAGTACTTGGGTGACCACATCATTCTGCGCCTCGGCATGATCGATGGCATCCAATATCCAAAAGTAGCCGAGCACATCGGTTACTTCATGGCAGAGACCCTGTTTGCAACCAGTGCCTGGTCCATGGGAAGCACTGAGCGACGTCAACTGATGGAACAGTTCACGATGAACGCTGAGCTCTGCAAACTCAGCGAAGATTTCATCTTTACATTCCCTTACATGGAGCACGGGTCAAACTACTCAAATCCAGCAACAGATGTTTGGGCAAGAGAGAATATCCACACCGATTCTCAATACAAGCTGGATGTGCTGGCGTTCAAAAACCTGTTTGTATCCAAGACCGAAGCGTTGCTACATGGCGATCTTCACAGCGGCTCCATGATGGTGAATCAGGCAGATAGCTATGTCATCGATATGGAGTTTGCGTTCTTTGGGCCGATTGCCTTCGATGTAGGAAAAATAATCGGTAATTTCTTGCTGTGTTGCACGTCCCACTACTATCGCTCAGGAGGTACTGAGTACCGGCAGTGGTTACTACAACAAATCGAAGTCATCTGGAATACTTTTGGCAGTCATTTTGTTGAACGTTGGACACAGGCCGGTGAATCCACCTTACTCACCAACGGATTTCTCAGTAACGACGAGCAGGCGCAGTACCGTCAGACCTACATGCATACCTTACTTCAGGATGCTGTCGGCTTTGCCGCATGCTCGATGACACGCAGAACGCTCGGCATCGCTGGTGTTGCAGATATCCGTGACATAGAAGACGCAGATATTCGCTCAAAGCTTGAGATCGCCAATCTCAAGTTGAGCAAACGCTTGATGACTGGACGCAAGTCACTCAATTCAATTGACGACCTACTTGCGCTGATCAAAAACTTCTACTCATCCCCCATTCTCTAGGAGATATGGTGTCCTCACCACTGGTTGGCGTCATCCCTGCAGCAGGTAGCGGCATTCGTGCACGCCCGTACACCTACGAGCTGCACAAGGGCATGTTTCTCATCGACGGTAAACCCAATATCCAGCGCCACCTGGACTTGATGCGCGATGAGATGGGCATAGACGAAATCGTAATCATACTTGGCTACATGGGTGACACCATCCAGTCTTTCTTTGAGGACGGAGCCAAACATGGCGTACGTATCAACTATGTAGAGAATCAGCACCTGGACAAGGGCTGGGCCTGGTCAGTACTACTCGCAAAGCCGTTTTTGGCAGGGCGCAATGCCTGCATCATGCTTGCCGACGAGTTCTACCTCAACACCAACATGGGTGATTTCAGCGCGTTTGATCTTGAAAAATACAGTGCAGTGTTTCCCGTCAAATCAGTCGACGATCCAACACTCATCAAAAAGAATTTCTCTGTTGAACGAAATGGCACACGCGTTGTTCGGCTTGTCGAAAACCCTGTATCTCTTCCCAACGACCTACTAGGCATGGCTAGCTTTCTTGTCAGAGCTGATGTCATGACCGAGCTGGAGGCTGCATTCGATAGCGGCCGTACTAGTCTGGATTTTGTGACCTTCGTGGATGACCTGATCCGGTCAGGCCACACCATTGGCGCGTTTGATATGACCGGTGACTATATTAACCTGAACGACGTGGCCAGCCTGGAGGCGGCACAAGATGCGGCGATCAAGAGCAGAATTGAACACGGCTAGAAAGGCAGACAAGACAGCGAAATGTCTGTATCTGTCAAGAGAAAATATTACCCATTTTGTCGTATTGTCTGCATGCGAATCGGCGACACCAAAAACCGCGGCACTCCAACCCAGAGACTTGGCAAGGCGGTCTGCAATAGCGGCAGGCTGCACCACGTTTCAAGTTAGTTGATCAAAAATGAATGCAAATACAAAAGGAATATTGATTTCAGCATCGAATTGTTCTGGCAAAAGTTACATGCTGAGAGCCGCTAGCTCTGCTGACTTTGACAACACACTATGCGTATTTGAGATGGACTCATTGCGCTATTACCACACGATAGTGTTAAACAAGCGACTGCCGAAAGCAAAAGAGTTTCTTTCAGATTGGCTTTCAAATCAAGATGAGAACGGCCTAATACAAGAATTCCGTCATAACATTGAAAGCAGCCCGCCTGACGCGCAGTTAATAAAAATAAAATTCGTCGAGCTAGCACTGTGTGAAAACAATTTTGTAACTGTGCTGCCTCAGATATTGAGGCACAGCAACTCTGGCGGTCGCTTTATAGAACTGCTCGAGGAAATATTTCCCATTAGAATAGTTCGAGTTGCTCTTATTCCGAGCAACGCAAGATTGCTTTTAAATTTTCTGAGAAGACTGCGCATTTGGAACGTGTTTTACGTGACCAGAGCCAGAACTGAAAGGAACAGCCTGATCTCAAACAGTAGTGATTTTGACCATATTGTGGAGAACAACCTTCAAGGAAAAGGAGAAGATATTTTTGTTGAAAAGCTGAGAGACATATTAAACAACGATCGACGGGGCTGAGCTGATCAATTCAATGTACAGCGCCTCCAACAATCAAAGTCAGATGCCAAGAGCCAGAGACTATTTTTCGCATGAGATACAGTAACGTCCCGGAGGCAAGCAAGCCGCCCTTATCGGGGAACGAATACTGGATGTGGCGCTTAGCTCGAGCCAGGGTTGAAGAATTATCCTGGATCACCCGTCGCATATTCGGTGCTAATCACGTAGTAGATAGCTACTACAAGACCCCAGACTTATGGCATGAGAGCATTCCTCGCGCGAAGGAAGTTGCGTCGAACATACGGGGCGATAACTATACCCCGGCTATTTGCGTTCATGGCATTCTGCCCAGGTGCGGCTCAAATATTGTTCACGACATTATCGAAACTCATCCTGATGTTGTCGGCCGGTCAATAGGCCTGAGTGAGTTTCCATTGCTGTGTAATTCCCGGTCTATGGATGCGTTTTTTGCTTCTATTGTAGCTCGTCATCGTGAAGTCGCTGACAACGTCACAGGTATCGAGATGATGAGCTTCCTGGTTTCTGGCTGGATGCGTGACTTGCAGACAAGAATTGGAAACGATCGGACTGCGCTTCTTAAAATGCCGAGTGTTCAACACCTGGATCTTTTCCCAACGTTGTTTCCACGAGATAAGCTGGTTGTAGTGATCAGAGACGGAAGAGATATTGTTCAATCGACTACGGATACCTGGAAGGGGGCACGTCGGTTTTTAAGAAACGACGTAGCTATCGCCAGAGAGTACGCGGCTGCGGCTGTAGTTATTGAGGAGTGCCTATCGCAGCACGGAGCTGAGAACAATCCAAATATCTATGTATTTAGATATGAAGACTATATCTCGCGCCCACACGAGTCTGTCAGAAGTCTATTTAGTTTTCTTGAGCTGGACATCGATGACAATGCTGTCCAGGTTGCTATTGATTTGCCAGTTCGGGGGGCGTCATCAATAAAAGTGGATGGGCGTGCAAGCTGGGTCCCGATTCAAAAACCCAAAGACTTTTCAACATCGAGCAAATGGACAAGCTGGGATCATCGGAAAAAGAAACGATTTGCAAAAATAGCCCAAAAAGCTCTTCTGGACTTGGGATACGAATCGTCTGAAGAATGGGTTGGAGACACCCGTCAGGCAAAAAAATGAAAACACCGATAATGGTGCACCGCGCACACTATCATACGGCCCTACCTCACAAGATGCGCCACATGAGTGCCTGCTTGCATAGCGGCTATTGGTATGATGTCGCCAAAACCATGATGAAGTCTTAAAAATGAACTTTGTTGCAACACTGTTCATCATTGCAATACCCTTTAGCGCGATATCTAAAGTGGGTTTGCTTGGTAATTTCGATGCCAATCTAGCGTTATTCCCGCTTTTGCTTTTACTGCCGCTGCTGGCTTTTTCAAAAACCACCTATTCAACCGTACTCAGCAAAAACGGCTCGGAAACTGAATTCATCCGAGGGTTCATGTATGTAATGATATATTGCTGCTTCACTACTTTCGGCAATGCAATTATCTTTGAATCCGCAGGGCTAGGCGATTACGGCATTCAACCATTGGAAAAAGCATCGCAAGCTGTGTTTGTGCCCGTGTTTTTGATCTTTCTCGTTGTAGCAGCATTTATGATTGGCGCTCAAGTTCCGCGTGCGACTTTAAACAAAGCGATGCATATCGCTTTCTATTGCACGTGTGCTTACGCAGTTTTGCAGGTAGCTTCAGTACTCGTCAATATCCCGATATACGAACAAATTTGGCCTTTTCTGGAAGGCGCTCGACCGGCGGACACATCATATATCAGTCGTGGCGGTCGGGTATCGGGACCAACCCAAGAACCCTCTGATCTAGCACGATTAATCGTGTTGTTATTTCTGCCGTGGATTATTTTCCCTTTGGTGGGAAAGCGAAATAATTATCTGATATTGCTTGCCATTGTCCTGCTTGTTTCATCACTTTCGCTCACCGGAGTGTTAATAGGAGCTATAGCCCTGCTGTACGTGGCAATTGTGCTTAGACTATTGTCCTTGACGCAACTCATCGCTTGCTTGACGGTCGTTATAGCAGTTGTATTGTTCGCTCACTTCTCTGGCCTTTTTGCGGAAGTTACAGATAGATTAGCCAATCTTGACGAAGATCAATCTACGGCAGTCAGAACACAATACAACCTGGTGGCCTTGCAAATAATCTTGGATTATCCTCTGTTCGGTATTGGCTGGTCCAACGAAATTTTTATTTTTCCTGAAAGGCTTGTCAATTCAACCGACGTCTGGGAAATTAACCAAAATCTGGCTGAGGGGAGCTCCCTTACCTCCAGGAATCTTGCTTTCAGACTTGGAATGTATGTTGGCATACCGTCTCTCATCGTTCTTTTAGTAATTGGCTACAGGGCGACCAACTCGAGATCCGTCCGCCGTGGCAATTCCCCAGACAATGGAAGAGCACGTTTCACGTTTTTCATGTTCGTGGTCTGCGCGATCCTTGGTGGCGGTGACCTAACTTCCTTTTATTTATGGGTTGCTCCAACTATGTACCTTGGAGTCCAGTTCAGGTCACGACTAAACCAGAGGCAAACTCGGTCGTCTCAGGCTGCTTCAAGCCCCAGACGGGCTCGGGCCAACATACCTTTCTAAGTACCAGGTTCAAGTGTGTGAGAGCTCAAGCTTGGGCTGCATCACGATGAACGATGGTTTTCTATTTTTCCCAGTATTGATGGAGCATTCAGTGTGACTGAATCCGATGTACTTTTCACCGTAGTCATTCCTTGCTTCAACAGGTCGAATATCTTGCGCCGGGCTCTAGAGTCTTGTGTGATGCAAACTTACACAAATTTCGAGGTTATTGTCGTTGATGATGGCTCCACCGAAGATATAGAGAGTGTTGTAACAGGGATGTCTGACCCCCGCTTCAAGTATGTGAGACAAGAGAATAGCGGTGCAAGCGCCGCTCGTAATAATGGTTTTTCCAAAGCGCGTGGTTCATATATCGCCCTGCTCGATTCAGACGACCACTTCCTTCCTACAAAGCTTGAGGTCATGGAGCGCGAAATCCGAATTAACGAGGCTGACATGTATGTCAGCAGGGCATCGATATTCAAGGGCGACAACAGACAGTGGACAACCCCTGAATTGGATTTAGGCGATTCAGATGTTTCGGAATTCATGTTCTGTCACTACCAGGTCGTGCCCACATCAACCTTTGTCATTAAAAAAACGTGCACTAACGAAATACGCTTTGACGATTCACTAGTAGTGGCAGACGATCTCGATTTTATTATTCGTTTTGCCGGCAGTGGGCGCACAGTCCGAATGATTCCTGATGTGCTGGTTGTCTACGATGATTCTGAATCAGAAGGCAGATTATCTCGGTACGACCACGGGCATATTTTAAATAAATGGATTGAAAACAACAGATCATCGTTCACCAACAAAGGCTATCACGGATTCAGAGCTACTTATCTGTCAAAATACCTGGCAAAAAAACAACCATTCACCGTGCTCAAAGATATTTACCTGGGCTACAGGAAAGGAGGTGTGTCGGCCAAATTGCTTCTCAGGCGATCACTCAGGGCCTATGCACCAACTGTGTATGGGCGCCTTGTCATGGCGTTTCTGTGGCTATCGTCAAAAAAAATCATTAATAAGACCAAATCTTCGACTTCAATATAGCGACCAGGGTTGAAACCATGGCCTTGTACGCGAAAGTCAATGGCAAAGCACGGTTAAGCCACAAGAAAAAATAACGAGAAACATTGTGCAGAGCAATAATAAGAACAATAATTTCATTGGCCATGTGACGATATTACTATCGGGCGCTATCGGTGGACAAGTTGTGCTGCTTTTGGTGCTGCCCATCGTAACGAGGCTCTACTCTCCGGCGGTATTTGGCGCAGTCCAGTCAATCGATGCTATTGCGCAAATTGTGATGGTCATCTGCGCATTGGCCTATGACCGTGCCTTCGTTGTCAGTGACAATGAACAAGATCGCAATAGGCTTCTTGTTTTGTCACTAATCATCGCAACATCGACTGCGATGGTTGGAGCTACGGCTACCTACGTGGTGCTGACCTCGGGTGAACAATCAACTTATGTCGCGGCGCTACCCAACGCGGTGCTCGCGATACTTTTGCTGTTTATATTTCTGGGAAGGAATATGTACTTCGTACTGGCAGCTTATCTGAACAGTAAAAGCCACTTTGTTGACGTTGCGAAGTCAGAATTCGGCAGATCCCTTGCTTTGGCATCATCACGGGTTGTGCTAGGCGTTGTGGAAGGAGGAGTGCTTGGTTTGTTACTTGCGGCGGTACTCGGCAGCGTATTCGGTTTGCACAACTTGATCTTGAAAACCATCAGACTATTTAAGAGCGGATCTACGCAAGCTTTCGATTGGGCGATAGGTACGACATTGCGTAAATATAAAGAATATCCGATGAATGAAGGCGGAGGCATGCTGTTTGGTGTACTCGCTGACAGGCTACCGGTTCTTATCATGGGGTTTTTCTTTGGGGCGGCAGCGGCTGGACAATATGCCCTTGCTCTATTGGTCATGAACCGGCCTGTTGGAACGATTGTCGCTGCGGCAACCACCGTTCTCAGAACCTATGTAGGTATTTCCGCGTCTGAGAAAAGCAGCGAAACATTCAGATTGCCAATGCGTAAAATTGGACTCATTGCGCTGATAGTAACGCTGATCCTGGCGCCTCTTGCGCTCTTTTCAAAGGCTCTTTTTTCGTTCATATTCGGCGCGGCGTGGGCGGTAAGTGGCCTGCTCGCGAGTAAGATAGCGCTGCGAATTTTCGTGGTACAGGTGATGCAGCCGATTTTGGGTGCACTATCGGCAAATCGAAAAGTTCTGGCTGTACTTTTTATTCAATTTGTACTGCTGGTCGCCACATTGCTTCCCCTTGTGGTCGGACCAAGCATTCTCAATCTGAACATGATCGAGACTGTCTCATTCATGGGTTCATCCGTTTTTTTAGTTGGGTTGGCAGTCGTTTTTGTGGTCGTTTTCTACTACGGTCGCGCCGAGCCGATAAGACCTAGCTAGAAAAGCTTGCTTCGCAACTGCTATTACAAGTTTGATAGTACGTGGTAACTCTTCAGCGATACACGGGTTTGCGAAGTGGCACAACAGGAAGTACGGTAAAATGTCAGATGTGACAAATATTACGGCAATTCAAATTATTCATGTAACACAGAAATTCACAGACGCGTTGCAGACGGGAATCTGAGGCTTTTGCTCTATTCGGCTTCACGACGACCCTTGCAGTACGCATTCGAACACATGACGATAATGAGACTTCGCTCAATTTTTAATCGGAAACATCGCCTGGGGCTATTTGTGTCCCGTTCCCTACCCTGGCTCGCAATCAGCGCGCTCGCTTTGCTTGCCGTGACAATTGTATCGCCAGCAATGAATCATTTTCCAGATTTTATTGCACAGCAGTCTTCTAACAATTCTGAGGCTGTTTCATTTCTTGCCTTTTCCATCGCGCTGCTGCAATGCAGCAGCCGCCCTCGGCTTGGCCTGGCATTTATTCTACTCTCAGCTGGCCTTCTGTTTACTACCGGTTATCCGGGTTTACCGGCGTCGATAGGTACGCATTCGGAGTCCTTTCTGGCCGGTGTAGTCATCGCGGTGTGGTTGTTTGTACCACCATCTCAACGTCGGCCTGCGCTCTTTATTCTTGCAATTTTAGTGATCGTTGTTGCCCCACAAATCCTGGCACCGCAAAGCGCTTTTAATCTATTCATGAACAGGAACGCTGAGGCCGCAGGGCTGGTCATGGTATTTGTTGCCATAACCTCCTGGGCTGATACGCCATCCGATCCAGAGTCGGCTATGCCGCTTGATCAGCGTTTGATGCTAGCTGTTGCGCTCGGTGCCGGCGCTCTGGCTCTCGGCGTGATCTACCCAGAGGGTGTGTTTCCGACTGGGGTAGTTGACCCTGCAGCAGTAGAGGCCAGTGGGGGGATGATCGGACATATCGGCCTGTGGCTTTTGCGTAACATCGAATCGTTTCTTGTAGGTATCGGGCTCCTTTTCTGGCTCGAACTGTGCCGACGGTTTGATCAGTACTGTGCAGTCGAGGCTAAAATGCCCCGTGACGGGTCAGAGGTTGCGCGAAACTGACAGTATTTTGACGCAACTCGATGAGTTCTCGTTTTACCGATTTGGGAGCACGTACAGTGAGCAGCAGTGTTTCGTAGACATAAAGCGTTACCTCTCCGTCACTTTCGCTAATATTCACAGACGCTCTGCCGCTACGAGAAGACATAGAGGTACTTCTTCGACACGCGGGTGACACATGAGTTTGAACCAGGTTGGTTTTGAGAGCACTCTTCAGCAGATGGTCCAGATCCTCAAGGTGGTGGTTTTTTCAGCATTCCTGGCCGCCTGTGGCCAATCGCCCTTGGCGGTTGAGGCTCCAGACCAGGCAGAAAAGAGCGATTCCGCCGGCCAGGACTCGTCTAAAGTAAGCGGCTCGGTCGGAGTAGGACCAACGGGCGCATCCACCACTATCGACGGCCCCAATGGATCAACTAACAGTTCGGCAATCAGCGCCCCAGTAATTGGCGCTGCCAACAGCAACAACAAGGTTGCAATACCAGATTTTGGCGCTTACATCGGCATGAACTCTGGCGATGAAGCTAATGGGGTTACCTTGGCAGGTCGAGAAAATTTGCTTGGGCATAAAATGGCTATCGAACGAGTTTTCTACCCCAATAGAAACTGGACGCTTGATCGAATAAACATCAACCAGATTGTCAACAGCTACGTCAATGGCAGGATTCCAATGGTGTCCTACAAAGTGGGCGCTTGGAAAAACATAACGTCAGGAAGATCGGACGCGATCATTGACAAGCTAGCTGGTCTCATCAAGGACTCAGGCATCCCGATGCTCCTGACGTTTCATCATGAACCAGAAGATGATGCATGCTCCAACAACACACCGAATTGCGGGGAAGGACAAACAGCGCAGGACTATGTCGATATGTGGCGCTACATTCATAATCGCTTCGCCGCGCTTCAGGTAGACAATGTCAGCTGGAACTGGATCATCATGGGGTGGCAGTGGGGTCCCGGTGGTAACGATACTGTTCGAAATCACATTGAATCGATGTTTCCCGGTGTTGACTATGTCGACTGGATGTCCGCCGATTTGTACAACATGGCCGGTAATTGCAGCTTGACAGCGCGAGAAATCAATAGTCGCTGGAGAGAGCTGGGTGTGGAAGGGCAAGGCTGGTACGACTGGGCATCGCAATTCAGCAAGCCTCTTGCTCTGGCTGAATGGGGCACTTTCGATGACAAACTGGTCGACGGGCGCAAGGCGCAGTGGCTTCGCAATGCCAGTGAGACACTGAAAAGTTGGACCAATATCAAAGCGATAACATATTTCGACCGAGATCACCTGGGTTGCGATTGGAGAATCGACACCGGTGGAAACATCGAGCTTGACGGCTACAGGGATTTGATAAACGATCCATACTTTATAAAGGGCGAGTGAATACATAATGACCTACGGCGCTACCAATCATCTCTAAAAATGCGGCGCAATGAGTCAGTCGCCTTTAAAAATATGGATCGTAGCCTTGTGGGCCGTTGATTAAATATAGCCCTCCCGATAAACACTTGCTGCCAGAGAAGTAGAGATCGTCGCGGGTGCATGTCGCCTGGCCGCGGCGATCGTTAACGATCGCCCCACCCCCCCTGCTCGGTCGAGCAGGAATTTATCGTCGGCAAGAAAACTTGAAAAGCTCTTGCACGAAAATAACCCTGACTATCGTTTTTCGCACTGGCGAACAACGCGCAATCTCAAAACCGGGCAAACCTCATTTTCGCCCACGTTCTGTAATACGAGAACAAGTGTTTCAACAAAATCAGATTGAGCTTTGTTGTCCTACGCTGATAATCGTGCACGATGCTGAGCGACAAGTTGATCATGTTTACACGCCCCAAATATTCCTTTAGACGCCAACAGAATTCAAGATCCTCGGGGCCAAAGAAAATAGCATCATCGTACATGCCGACATGGACTACGTCTTTCTTTCTAAATATTTGATTAGCCCCCAAGACATAATCAACTTCGTGCAAACCGCTTGACTCGTTGCCGAGGTCTTTGCGCAAATGATTATCTATCAACCTACGCAAAATGCTGACTTTTTGAAGAACAGCGACACGGCTTACGAGAGGCTGCAGCAAACCGGGGAAAGTCCTTCCATTGTATTGATAAGTACCATCCGGATAGCATAATCGGAAGCCCATTACACCGAGCCGTTCTTCACTCTTGAAAGAACTCTCAATACTCGCTGCAACAGTAGAAAAGTCACACTCTAGAAGTGCATCGTTGTCCAGTGTCATTATAAATTCACCACGACTGGCGATTATCGCGCGATTTCGAGCTGGACCCACGCCAATATTCTTGCTCAATTTAAGGTAGGTGACTGACGGGTATTTTTTCAATATCAGCTCATCTGTACCATCAGAAGAGCCATTGTCCACTAGAACTATCTCGTGGGAATTGAAGTCAAAATCGCTATAGAAGGAATGCAAACAGCGATCAACTAGATCCAACTCATTCCAGGTAATAATAATCACCGAAATTTTAATTGGTGAGTCTTTCATATATTCACGAACTCTCAAACATTAGGATAAATACAACCTGGCGCTTTATAGATTATTTTTTTCATCTTCCCGTCAATCTCAGCAGCGGCATCGGTACACACTCTTGCGATTGAGGGCCAGGCATTCGAGCGGCGCGATAACGCCGACGGAGCTGTAGGAGTTCGTCATTGTACATTGTACCCGTGACTGCCCACTCCCCTGCATTGACAAATGCATCATCTTTTCTGTTGTCTTGGTCTACCCTTCATGCGGCTGGTTGCAGGGTGATGCGTACACGGCCCGCTTGCCATTTCTCGGATATCTCCATCAGCATCGCGCTGACCAGGCGCAGCCAAGAATCCTCATTTGGAAATGAAACGGCAACTGTCGCTCGCCGCTTGGCCTCGTTGTACAGCCGCTCGAGCACCTTGTTCATTTGGGCCTCTGCGACGATGCCCCTCCAGCAGATCGAATATGGAAAATTTCTCCGGCAACGCTGTCTTTGCTGTACGTGTTCACCGAATGTAAGCCAACCATTAGTGACCAGAGCGCACCACAGTTACCGCCCGTTTTAGGGCGCAGACAGTATCGCCGGATTCTGTACGACAGTCGCGTTGTCACTTGTCCTGTCTGCTGACACTCGGCGGCTATGTTGGTCAGAAATTCAACGGGTGACACGCCCAGCGCTTGTGCTGCTGGAACCAGAGACAGCAGCATCGGGCCCAATATATCCCCACGATTGCACTTTGCGGGATAGCTGAGTTTTCGCCAAATCACGTAGGGACGCAGTGCGCGTTTGCAGGAGAGATGCACAATGAACAACGCCGCTTGCTCGAGCGCCATTGTCCAGAGCAAAAACCACTGTGTGCCACGAACATGTCTTGTTTCATCAGCACGCACGATGTTCTGTCGCTGCAGATGTCGACCGATCGCCTGATACGGCTCAAAACCCAGGTGCCGGCGTACAGCCTGTACTCATGCAACAGCGGCGCAACTCGGGGAGCTCGAACACCTGATGGCGACAGCTCGGTTCCTCATCAACTTCGATGGCGCCACCGTGGCCACAGTGGCCTGTTGCCGAATCGGATTGCGGCGGTGCAGACAAGGCCTCCTGATCGAGCATCGCGCACGTGCGCTTCTTGTGTCCGGGGTGCGCACATCGTGATCGACCAGAGCGGCTGCGAGGTTTGCACTTGCGTCAAGCAGCGTCCGAATCGCTTGACGGTGATCGCAGGAGTTGCGAGAGCTGGGGCAGTCTCGCTCGCCCAGCTGCTCGACCTCGTAGCGAAGTGATTGGCTCTCAGCACTTATCGGCGAGCTCTTGCACCAAGCCCATCGATTCTTCAAGCGTCTTGGAGTCAGAATGGCTGGGTCTTTTGCGGACCCGGATGCGGCGATCAGCGTGATATTCGAATCAGGTGCTTGCAGTGCTCCGTTTATCTGGACCGTAAAGACCTATGCGGTGGCCTCAAACCACGCAGAAGAACTCGATCAATGCCACGATCCGTGCGCTCAGTATTGAGCATTTTCAGCCCGTGGCAAACCTCGATTCGAGCGCCTCCTGGGCTTCAACGCGTTAAAGCCAACGCAGCGGTAGCGTCGCATGAAGTCGCACACCAAGCTCTCCGCCAAACGGTTGTCAGTGATACGCGAGATGGTGTGTTCGCTATCGACGATTCGGTTCTGCAGCAACAGACGTACGCTTCATGGCCGATGCCGGGCCTAGTTGGCGCGCAGAGCCATCAACACATCAGACTCACCGAGCACAGAGGTAAAGGCACAGTGAACGATGACGTTGCTGGCAGAGCGCTCTGGATCCAGGCCGCGCAGGGTCGAGAATGTCGAACAGCGAATGCGATACAAGACCGTACAGCAACGCACCCGCAGCGCGCTTCGCCTCAGGACAATATCAACAAACGATAATAGCCTTCCAGCATGACACGTTCGTAAGTTCCGCGTCGCGAGATCCGCATCGTCCATAGGCATGCCAGAGACACAACATACTCGTCGCTTGTGTCCAGAGTCTAGCTGCCTGTGAATCGAACTGGGCCCCTGCAAACCACTTTTTACTCAGCCCTCGTAGGTCTGTACTTTTGTATCAATCAGCTATTTCGCGAGGATTACAATTCAGAACACAGAGCATGTACCGGCATCATTGACCAACAGCTCTCCTGTATGTTCGCCGACACATGACCAGAAGTTGCAACGAAACACACGTGCTTGCCTGCATATCTCACGACAATCGTCAACACGCTACCCGTCCTCTACCCACTTGAGTTAGGAGGTTCGTAGCGCCTTGCACAAACGCTATGCAACTGTGCGTCATCAAAGTTTGTCGTCGTCAGTCATTCACCTCTACTGATTGCATCTCTATAGCTAGTGTTCGATTCATTGCGGGACCGCAACGAGGATCCTGTTTACTAGCTTTGACAGCCAAGTTGTACAAAGGCACAGCACAGACAACAAGCCAAGGACCCGTGTTGCTGATCTCAAGCTACCCGTCACACCAACGCTTATGAGTATTACAAAGGCTCCACCAGCAAACACAGAATTTTAAATCCTCTAGTATTTGATCGCTGAAAAATAAGCCTTGCTGAACAATTACAACGGAATGAAACAAGAGCGGCGTGCTTGCAAGGAGGTAGTACGTTTTGATGCTTTTCCAGAACGCTTTACCAACCATTAGAAATAGTCAACACACGGTTTTTTCGCGCAACATGAATTGACCGTTAAGTGAACACGCTGTTAACGATACAAAACGATATGAAAATTTCTGCTTCTATGGCGACGACACTTGTCCTCGCAACTCTCGCCTTTATTATTCCAAGCGCCCAACTCGGTGCACAGCAACAAGGAATCCAGCTTGGTGTGGCAGTGCCCAACAAGTCACCCACGCTCAACCAATTCGAAGCGTCCATTGGGCGAAACGTTGGTGCCGTTCGACGCTACAGAAGATGGAACGACCGTTTTCCATCGAACCACGAAATAAATCTTCTTAACGACCGCGACCTGATCCTCTCGATAAAGCCAGAGCGAAATGGCAGCCCAATTCGTTGGGCCAAAATTGCTGCAGCCCGACCAGGCGATCCGCTCTATCAAGACATGGTCAACTGGGCCAACGCCATCAGGCCCTATCAATCGAACATCTGGCTGTCGTTCCACCACGAACCCGAAGCCCGCACCAACATTTCATACGGCAACGCCAAGGACTATATCGCTGCATGGCGCAACTTCATGTCAGTCTTTAACAAAGAGGGGGTAAAACTGGCCGGTCGTGTGTGGATAGCGACCCAATCCTTCGAGCTACGTGCGAGCGATCGACGCCACCCCGACCGGTGGTACCCAGGCGATGCATGGGTCGAAGCCATCGCGGCGGACGCCTTCAACTGGTACCAATGCCGAACCGGCACCAACAACGCATGGAAGTCCCCTCGACAGATCTTCGAGCCCTTTCGCGACTTTGGCCGCAAGCACCCGAACGAACAATTGATGATCGGTGAATTCGGGTCAGTCGAAGACCCCAGGGATCGCAACCGCAAGGCCAAGTGGATCAACGACGTAAGAAACTTGTTCAAGGAGCCCGCGTACTCTCAATTCACCCACCTCGCCTACTTCAACCTGCACCACAAAGGTGGCAAGTATAATTGCGACTGGCGAGTCGGCACGTCGAGGCCAGCCACCGAGGCATTCGCCGCTCTTGCTGCTGATCCGTACTACAAAGGAACTGGCGTAGCAAGAGCACCCATTTCGCCGGCTACAGCCGTTCTGCCGGCAACAGGTGCATGCACGGCAGTCCGCACCGGAAGATCAACCGTAAACCTCAAATGGAAGTCGAAGGGCTACGTGATCCGTCGTAACGGTAACTGGCTCTCCACCGTACCCAATGGCACTTCTTCATTCACCGACATCGACGCACCAGCCAACGCGGCCTACCACATCCGTGAATGGCGACCGGGCGGCAAAGTTGACGTACGCTGCGAATTCGATCGAAACGCACCAGTAGATCCATGCGTAGTCACGTTCAACGCAAACGAAGCGAACTTCGTCTTCGGTGTTCCTGGCACCATCCAACTTCGCAAAAACGGCAAATGGCTTGCTACCGCCAGTAAAACCTATACTGACCGAGCTGGGAATGCCGGCGCTAACTACATTGCCCGAAAGCGAAACGGCGGAAAAATTACCGACTACGCCTGTACTCGCGGGTAGATAAAAAAGCGGACGACGATCATGCATTCGGCCAAAGAGGTAATGGGAATACACCCCCCACAAACTGAATGAAGTATTCAATGGCAATGACGCAGGAACGCACACTCTTGGACACACTCTCGAGAAAGTCATGAGGCGCTTTCCACGAAATGCGCGTCATTGCCATTGTCCGTCTCTGCCGAACTGGTAACGTACGCACTGATCTCTTACCGGCGTACCTACGTAAGTTGGCGTTGTTGAACGTCGAGGCGTGCCTATGAGTGCCAGGCCGAATGGTTCACGAATTTCCCAGACGTCGTCACAGCTGTGACCAGGCTCGATCCGGCAGAATGGGGTAAAATAAGGAGCGGAAGCGTTTCGACTGTACCTTAGTTGAAGCGCGGTTAAATCCGGCTACCAAAGCGGTATAGTCGGCTGCTCAAATAGTGATTCTCGTCAACTATGCGTTTTGATCTTGCGGGCTGTCGATCAATGCGGAATCAGGCTGTCAAAATCGGTAACTAACCATGGGATCTTACTTCGCTCGGCATGACAATAAGTATAGTGAAGGTGTGGTTGCGGTAGCAACAACCCTCCTGCTTGCGACCCTCGTGTTCATTATCTCAACCGACCAACTCGGTGCGCAGCAACAACAAGTACAGATTGGGGTAGCTGTAGACGGAGACTCGAACGCACTTGTTACCGAATTTGAAACCGTCATCGGGCGAAACGTTGACGTCGTTCGACGCTATCAACGGTGGGACGACGATTTTCCATCAGCGGGTGACATAAATCTGCTCAACGACCGTGACATGCTGCTCTCGGTTCGAGCACAGCAGCAAGACGGCGAAAGAATCCTCTGGGCAGACATAGCTGCGGCCCAACCTGGCGAACCGCTCTACCAAGACATGGTCGGCTGGGCTAATGCCATCAGGCCCTATGCATCACAGATCTGGCTGACGTTCCAGCACGAACCCGAGTCCGGCTCCAACATTGCCAACGGTGAGGCTGATGAGTTCATTGCCGCATGGCGCAAGTTCATGACTGTCATGGACAACGAGGGAGTAGAACTCGCCGGCCGCGTCTGGATCATGACCGACTACGCATTTCAACTGCCAGAGTCCGATCGTCGCTTTCCCGATCGATGGTACCCGGGAGATGAGTGGGTTGAGGCCATCGCTGCCGACGTGTTCAACTGGCACGAATGCCGAGCCGGGATCACTACACCCTGGATGACCGCTGAATCGATCATCGACCCCATCCGCGAGTTTGGCCTCAAGCACCCTAACGAACAATTGATGCTTGCTGAACTCGGCTCTGCCGAAGATCCCGCTGACCCCACGCGCAAAGGTAATTGGATAAACGACGTACAAAATCTGTTCAAGGATCCCGCGTATTCTCAATTCACGCTTGTCAGCTATTTCAATTTGCACGACACAAAAGGCGTTTTTGATTGCGATTGGAGGATTAATTCCTCGAGTGCAGCCACTGACGCTTACGTTGCTTTCGCCGATGACCCGTTCTATGGGGGGTCTGGCGCACCAACACCGTTCGATCCGCCGGCCTTGGATGGATGCACGGCGGTCCGAGATGGAGCTACGGTCACCCTCACCTGGACTACCGGCGGCAACATCATCAGGCGCAATGGCGACTGGCTCTCCACTGAGGAGGAAGGCACTACCACTTTTACCGACATCAACGCCGCAGCCGATGCCACTTACCTCATCCGCGACTTTGTTGGCGGCAGGGCTGTCGATACTTCCTGCGAATTCACCATGCCAGAGCCAGAGCCAGAGCCAGAGCCAGAGCCAGAGCCAGAGCCAGAGCCAGAGCCAGAGCCAGAGCCGGAGCCGGAGCCGGAGCCGGAGCCAGATGTACAGGCACCAATGGCGCAGGTTCTTTCTCCAGTAGCAGACCTGTCACCACCAGCTTTTGTGACGGTTGAAGGCTCTGCCTCTGACGATGTGTCAGGAGTAGAGAGAGTTCGGGTAACAATATCGAGGCTAGATACCAATCCGGTGCAATACTGGAATGGTTCTGATTGGGTCGATGCACGCTCACCCTTGGCGGCCACGGTCAGCTCAAATGGTCCACTCGTCTCGGATGGCTATTCTTGGGCTCTGCCCGATGATGTTGATTTCACCAACGCCGGCTCATACCAAATACAGGTGTGGGTTCGCGACGTCGCAGGTAACACCCGTTCGGTTGGATCGAACCCATCTGCCGAGTTTGATGTGGTTAGTCCGGATGTGCCAGATGGAAATGTATGCACCGCAACTCGAACTGCACCAGCGACCGTTCGCCTCGAATGGAACTTTGATGGTGACGCTTACCGCAGCGACGGTGAAGATATAGACGCCATAGTCGCACCCATTGGCACCAGGAATTACATCGACAACGAAGCACCAGCGGCTGCCACCTACTTCATCCGCGAAGACGTGGACGGCACGCCAGTCGACACGGTCTGCGAATTCGTCACGCCAGAGCCAGAGCCAGAGCCAGAGCCAGAGCCAGAGCCAGAGCCAGAGCCAGAGCCAGAGCCAGAGCCAGAACCAGAACCAGAACCAGAACCAGAACCAGAACCAGAACCTGAACCTGAACCTGAACCAGAACCAGAACCAGAACCAGAACCCGAACCCGAACCCGAACCCGAACCCGAACCCGAACCCGAACCACTAAGCTACATCACACCGGACGGAGTGGAAATTTGTTCTGAAGAAGATATAAAAAGGCGTGTCGATTTCGACATGCGAGATTACTATATCCACTACGACCAGGTTCCAGTGCTTGAGCTGGATGATTTCGACTCTGCAGAAAGCCTTATCACAGCACTTCGAGTAGCTCCTGATGTTTACAGCAATGTTCAGGATGCAGTGACACAAACAGACCTAGCATTCTCAGGAACAAGCGTTGGCTATGGTTTCTGGTTTGTTCCTGCGGCCGATAATACCGTTCGGTTTCGTGAATCCAGACTAGGTTCGCCGGCCGACTTGGCTGGTATTCGTCGAGGTGATGAATTAATTGCATTCAATGGTAATCCTATTGAGCAAACTACCAACGAGGAAATACATACAGCACTATTGGATACAAAGTCAGCAGTTGCAATGACAATTCGAACGGGTGAAGAAGCACCACGAGAAGTAATTGTTGCCTACGAACCCTATCAATGGCAAACCACGGGCCATGTCACACGTTTTCCAGCGTCAACAATGCCTGAACGACCATCGATCGGCTACATTCAAGTGAGTACATTTCTTGCCACAACCCAGGAAGAGATCAACTCCGC
>CALAJN010000007.1 GCA_937922675.1 uncultured Granulosicoccaceae bacterium | reverse complement strand
CAGCAGATTCAAAGTTTGTGTCCAGATTGCCAAACGCATCGAGCTTGGCCACTCGAACAGCGAACGCATCGTCCCACTTGATAAAGCGCCCGCCTACGTAGAGCGCGTCACCACGTGGATTGACTTCAAGCGCCCATACGGGATTGTCAACAACCGGCCGAAAGTTTTCGTCGAGCAGGCCGGTATTGACGTCGTAGGCAAAGATGTTCGACTGCGTGATCGTGGTGCCATCAGGCCGTTGCACCTGCTCGAAATCACCGCCCACAAAAATTCGGTTACCTATGAGTGCATGAGCGCGGACCTCACCGTCAAGCACTACCGGCACATCGCGTCGCGGGAGCTCCCCGACTAGCTGTCCGTGGTCAGCCGCCCCAACAGGGGCCATCCCCACAACAGACGCTGCGAGCAACGCCAAGACGGTCACGAAACGGGCGACAAGACGCTTTTCCGATACAAGCTTCATTTATTACTTTCCTGCGAGGTTGACCCGGCATTATCGCAAGGTGTCGAAGCAATATGCACGGAAAGCAGGTGCTCTAATTACAAACTATTGCTATCTGTGATGGGCATCTCAATGTGACCTTCCCCCAAGTTAACAGATTACTAACTTATGACACATAGCCCTCTCGCCGATGGATAGACGACAGTTACCTGGCGACGGAAATAACGATGAAGCACAGTCTGAAGCTCATCCTCGCAGTTCTCACTTTAGCTTTATCTGTAACCGCTCAGGCATATGAAGATTATGACTGGGCCAACGTCCCTATTGGGGGCGGCGGTTACATAACCGGCATGAAAATTCACCCACTAAACGGTGAAAAACGCTACTACCGCACCGATGTCGGCGGCGCTTATCGATGGGATGCCGAAACATCACGCATGGAACAAATGGTGTTCAGCACCAATAGCAGCCACTACAGTGTGGCAGGGATTGCCCTTCACCCTACAGACCAAGACATTGTTTATCTAGGAGTAGGACGTGGTTGCTCACCAGCTGGTACTGCCATCTTGAAATCGACCGATGGTGGTCGAAATTTCAGCCCGGTATCAATTGCAGGTGGAATTCAATTTCACTTTGCCGCTAACGGTGGCCGCACCTGCGATGTGAATAATCCCAACAACGCCAACTACGATCCGAACACCCCCAACAACGGTGATAAAGACAGGCAGGGCACACCGCTAGCAATAAACCCGCTGAACACGAATGAACTTTATATCGGCACACGCGAGAAGGGTTTATGGGTACTGGATCTAACAACGCTGGTATCAACCCAAATAAACACAGGTAAATTACCAACAAACAAAAACCAGTACAGCATTCGCTCGGTAGTATTTCACCCTACCCTAAACTACGTGTACATTGCTTATCCTGGTCACGGCGTTTATGTTGGAAACACATTAACGAGAAACTTCTGGAATCTTGACCCGTCGGGAGGCACCGACCATCCGCAGTTGCTGCAGGCCACCGATATTTCTATTTCAAAAGACGCTGATTATATGCTTGTGGCTTGCGAGAAAGCGGGCATAATGAAAGCTACTGGAATTGACACAGGTAACCAAGCAATTCAATGGACTTCACTCGCTGGTGGCCTTGGAAGTACCGCTGGGAACAGTGGATATTACACGGTTGATACGAGCCCACACGACAACAATGTTGCAATAACAGTAACCGCTGGCTGGAATCACATAAATAAATTCCAGACCACCAACAACGCCGGTGCCAATTGGAGCGTGGTAAGCGGCAGCGTTAATCTCGACGATCATCTTTTTCAGTGGCGAACCGATGCATTTGCATCGCATGTGTCGCAGTTTGCTTTCGATCCTGACAACCCAAATCGATTGCACTACACCAGTTGGTTCAGTACGTTTTCGTCAGATGACTGGTCACCAACTTCAGGGGGTACATGGCACAGCCTTCATTCCGCAGGGCACGAAGAGATAGTGCCGACTGACCTTGTTGCCTTTCCAGAAAATGTTGCGGGACATTTTTTGATGGCTGGAAGTGGTGATCATAGTGGCTTTGTCTTCGATAACAGCATTGAAAACCCTAGATCCTTTCCCACCAACCAAATCGACCAACTTACAAGCGCTTCGGATAAAAAATCTTTAGGGGCTGACAAAATAAAGAAGAGTGCCACTTTCTCTTTCAGTGAAAAGCAGCCTGACAACCTAGCGGTTGTGTTAACTGATGCCTGGGAAAGTAATGTAGGTGCACTGCTCACTTCTTCTGACGGCGGGATAAACTGGGTACGCAAAAACGGCTACCAGTTGGCGTACAGGAAGTCACTCATTGAGTTTGCCAGCAATGATCCTGACTCGATGGTTATGTTAAATGGAAAACAGGTGCGCTATACAACCGACGGTGGTGATACCTTCAAGGCTTCTGTCGGCTCGAACGCCTACCCTAATAAATGCGGGCTTCCATTTGATGGCACACCGATCAAGCCATCGGTGGTTAGCGGCATCCCAAGGTTCAACTACAATGTGTTTGCAAATGGTCGTTTTCTCGCTGCTGACAAAGAACTTAACTGCGTTTTTTATTTCTACTCACCTGATGGTTCTTTCAATATTTCAAGTGATGGAGGAGCGACCTGGGGAGTTATAAGCAACGACCTGCCCGCTACAACCGATCTGTGGAATCGTAACAAGCTGATCACTATTCCGGGCAATGCGGGTCACTTGTTTATAAATATTCAGAACAAGCTTTGGAAAAGCACCAACGGAGGCCGAAACTGGACGCAAGTGGATTCTGTACATCGAGCGCAAGCGCTCAGTTTTGGTGCCGGCTTTGGTGAATACCCAGCTGTCTATGTTTTGGGTCGATTGAATGACAGCTCCAAAGCTCATTTCTATCGTTCAGACGATGCCGGACAAAACTGGATTCGTATCAATGAGCATAGCGAAAAAGAACTTTGGGGCGGCATCAGAACCATTGCCGGTGACCGAAATATCCCAGGCAGGCTTTACGCAACTGCAAGTGGCCAGGGGGTTGTCTTTGGCGACGTTGCGAACACACCGCCCGGTCCTCGCGAAATAGCGGCGGCGATTGAACAGCCGGTGGCGATTCAAACTACGGCGGCGATTGAACAGCCGGCGGCGATTCAAACTACAGCGGTGAACGAACAGCCAGCGGCGATACAAACCACGTTGGCGAACGAACAGCCAGCTGCGAATGAAACTGTGGTGACGAACGAACAGCAGGCGGCGCTTGAAACAGCATTGGCCAATGGACAAACGGCGATGATTGTACAACCGGCGGCCGTTGAAACTGTTGTGGCGAACGGTCAGACGGCCAAGGTTGAAACTGTGGTGGCAAACGAAGGTGATGAGATGGACCAGGGCAACAATGCAGATACGATCGGCGGTGGCAGTTTCGGGCTGTCTTTGCTGTGCTTGCTTGCGCTATTAGTCGCGGGGCGATTCAGAATCCAGATAATCTCTTTGGGTCTTCCTGATTCGGTGTGGGCGACGCAGCCGATAACGTCAACAATCTTTCGCACTTTTATCGGCGAGTGGCTTCAGGCTATCTCCGCGAATTCCAAGTCTGCTTTGTATAACTCATCCATGGTTAAGTAACGACGGATTGCCCACTTGGTGCCCGTGGAGCGCTACCCAAGCTCTAGGCCAGCAGTTCTGATAGGTTTCCCTCAGCACGAGGATGACCGAGATGAAGAAGAAGCGCCACACGGACGAGCAGATTGTCGCGATTTTGCGTGAGGCTGACGCCACCTCCGTTGTAGCCGCCGCGAAGAAGCACGCGATAACCGACCAGACGATCTATCGCTGGCGTCGCCTCTACGACGGGATGGAAGTCAACGACGTCAAGGAGCTGAAGACGCTTCGTGTCGAGAACACGCGCCTGAAGAAACTACTCGCAGAGCGCGATCTTGAGGTTGATGTGATGAAGGAGATTGCTGCAAAAAAGTGGTGAGCCCACGTACACGGCGAGCCATGGCGCTGTTTGCCTGCGGGAGACTGACCCAATAACTGTGTAAACGCCATTGGATCTGGCAACCTGTAGAGGACAGATCTGATGGAAGATGTAGTGGACGACGAAAGGCTCAAAGCCATGGCCAAAGAGCTGGTCACGGGCATGAAGACAGACGCTGATCTGAGTGCGGTGATGCGTCAGTTAACCAAGATGACCATCGAGACGGCGCTGGAAGCCGAGATGGATGAGCACCTGGGGTATGTAAAGTACGACCCTGTCGGTAATGGCTCAGGAAACAGTCGCAATGGCACCTCGCGCAAGCGAGTGTCTGGCGACAATGGCCCAGTGGACGTCGAGGTCCCGCGCGACCGAGAAGGCGATTTCGACCCGGTGTTCGTACGCAGGGACCAGCGTCGCGTCACCGGCATGGACGAGAAGGTCCTCGCGTTCTACGCCCGGGACCCCTGTATGTCAACCTGACCACTGACATTACCGGTCTGGGATAACACCATTTTCAAAGCCATGGACACAAGACCAAACCCGATGCCAAAGCCTGCATCAGGGCTACTTCGACTGGTACAACAACCGCCATCACTATAAAGGTCTGGTGGGCTACACGCCAGAGCAGGTATTCACCCAGCGATACGAACAGATTCGACAAGCGGCATTGGAAAGGAACTACGAGCTACACCCCGAACGGTTTGCTGTCCAACCGAGTCTACGCTTGCGACCGTGCGCCATCGGACCAATCGTTCAAATGGATGTTTGTAACGCGATATGATGTTGCACATGACGCTCTAGACTAGACAATGTGGTGACATAAAGCAGCGCAAATCAAGCGGATTCAACATTCTCAACAAGCTGGTGCAGGGGTCTAACTCCTGTATGGGATTGATGTGAAAGAGGTCAGTGAGAAAGCCAAGTGACCCAACCAGTCAGACATCAAACCTGTCAATAGCTCCTCTCAGGCGCATGAAACTGAAAAATGCGATGGGATTAGAAAAACCCATCGTTTCTACGACAATACGAATTATCTCCGTCTTGTACTCAGAATTTATCCCTAGTATACTCTCCCGAATTTGTCAAACGGACGCTCCAGACCTTACATGATAATCTCCGTCCACCTTAGAAAGTGTGCAGGCTCCTCGTTTCGGAAAGGCTTAGTTCAGCAGTACAAAAATAGATTACTACTGGATTATGGCGATGAAATGGGCTCAACTTGGCCTAGTTCAGTTAAACGAAGGCAGGCGAGTGCAATATTTGCCAAAAAACGAGCTCAAAAGATCGCTAAAGACTTCGATATTATTCATGGGCATTTCTATCCGGAAAAATACGACTTTCTAGGCTCAAATAGTAAATATATAACTTTTATGAGAGACCCGGTTCAGCGTATTTTGTCGAACTACTTTTATCTTAAAAGAAAAATTGACAGGAAGCACCCGGACGCGCTCATCGTAAATCAATTGGGCTTCTCCCTGGAAGAATTTGCCAATCATCCCGATAACAGAAATGTTCAAGCGCATTGCTTGCAGTCACAGGACTTGAAGGAGTACCAATTTGTTGGCATTACCGAACGTTACAATGAAAGCCTAACGGCGCTAAAAGACGCAATGGGAATCGAATGCCCATTCGTTCACAATGAGAACGTCAATCAAAACGCAAAATCACAGTATGAAGTTTCTGCTGAAAGCATTAAAGTAATAGAGCAATGCAATCAAGAAGACATAAAGCTGTATAACATCGCACTAGACCGCCTGGCAATTTAGAATTACCATGAATACAATTGAAGAAATAATAATCGTCGCCGGGTTAAGTGGCTCAGGGAAAACCGCTTTTACTGAAAAACAGTTGCTTTCTGGTTTTCGGTCCAGAGGATTGGATCCGAGCAAGGACATTGAATTTTTAGATTTTGCACAGGCGGGCGATGATATTGCTTTAAGCACCAAGTCTGTATGCATTGTGTATTTCAATACTCATGTGGAATCTGATCGTCATTCATTTGAGGAATTGCGCGATTTACGCGAAGAAAAACTAGTTAGCTTACTGCGCGACAAGTCTGCAACGGCAAAACTTTATCTTTGCTATACACCAGATCATATCTTGACGGAGAGAAACAAGGCCCGGACTGAGATTGCGGCTAAATCAGCCGACATTCCCTCAAATGTCAACCAGAGGCATGCACTGTTGCGTCTTGTAGAGAAACTTGATCCGGTTACATCAGATATACAGGTAGTGTTTTCTGGGAAACAGAAAATGGATCTGATGACTACAGATGAGTTTCAGCATGGCCTACCAAGTGAAAAACTAGAGGCTATAATCAATCACACCCCTATGCTGGATAAAGCTAAAGACACTATTCTGAATTCAGTCAGAATCTTTGTTTCAAGAAATACTGGATTGAGAGATTTTTTAATTGCCCTACGCAGCCGTTGGCAGCGAATTCGCAAATGAAGCCGCATATGGTGTTGTTTCAAGTCGTTTTATGCCACCAAAGGGCAGGTAGTACAAAAGGCTGGCATCAAAGAACATAACTTCATACACCTTGAGCCATTGCGTTGCGGATGAGGCGGTCAGCGAGGACATCAGATAACGTCCACCATCTTTCGCACTTTTGGCGACGAGTGGCTTCAGGCTATATCCGCGACCTTCAAGTCTGCTTTATATAAGTCATCCATCGTTAGGTACCGGCGGGTTCCCCACTTGGCGCCCGCCACATGCCGTAATCGGGCTGCCGCAAGCATCAGTGTGCCGACTGGCCATCGGGGATGGCATCGACAACACGTGTACGGCGTCGTATCTCGCGCATGAGGCGCTCAAGTAGACTATTCGATCGTATCCGAACCCAACGGTTGGTCGGGTACTTGTAGTAGGTCAGCGTCTCCTCGACGCTTGATCGCACAAGACCATCGAGGTGATTCTTGATCTTCGAATCATCGATGCTGACGACCTTGTTCAGCTGTTTGGTATCCTGGTCCATGGTGGTGGTTCCTCTGGCTGGTTGATTCAGCTTGGTAACCAAATCTTGTCAACCTGAGGCCACCGCCTCCAAAAATGCGCAACTAATCGTACGCTACCCATGGTAGCTACTTCGAGTAGCGTGGAGCTGTAATTGTCTACTACTTCGTAACTACCAGAAGACGTGGGTTGTTGGCCCGCTCACTTTCTGGCTGGTGTTCGACTAGTAGGCGCCATCCTTGCGCAGGACGATAGGGAAGGTCTTGAATAGCAAGACTATATCGAGCCACGGAGACCAGTTTCGCGCGTACCAGACATCCAGTCGGACGCGTTCGGCGTAGCTGACATCATTACGACCGGAAATCTGCCACAGGCCCGTCATGCCTGGCCTGGCCTGTCGGTAGTAATCGTAAGCGACGCCATAGCGAATAATTTCATCGGCCACGATAGGACGCGGGCCTACGAGGCTCATTTCACCCCGAAGCACATTAAATAGTTGAGGAAGCTCGTCCAAACTGGTCTTTCGCAAGAATCGACCAACGGACGTTATCCTCGGGTCGTCCTTTATCTTGTGATCTCGCTCCCAGGAGAGTGCAGCTTCGGGATCGTTGTCCAGCAGCGTCTTGAGTCGTTGGTCGGCGTCGCTAACCATGGTGCGAAATTTGAGGCACTTGAAGCGCCGGCCGCCTTTACCGATACGTTCATGAGAAAAGATAGCCGGCCCACCGTCGCGGCTTACCAGCAAAGCAAGGACACCCAGAACCGGGCTGAGCAGGATCAACAATAAAATGCCAAACGCCAAGTCGGCCGAGCGCTTTATGACCTGCGATGATGATTGGCGATGCCCATTGTACAGCCGTAGCATGACGTTATCGCGCCGGAACAGAGGTATCAGCTCTGATCGATAAAGTGGGAGCCCACTAATTGGTGGTAAAAACGTCAATACAGGACAAGCCTGCATAAGTCGGTCGAAGCGGGGCTTGGCGGCGATCAAGCTATCCATGTGCTGCACCGAGACGATCAGGTGGGGGCGCTCGGCCAGCATGCCGAAGGGCCCCGCAACCGCGTTACCTGTAGAGTCAGAGCGCTCGAGCGCGTCTGCAAGCGCGTCTATTCGGCTTTCATCACTCAGGGCCAGGCGCATAACAGGCAGCAGCCCGAGGTCTGGTTGTGCGGTAACGCCAAGCGCGTTTTCGTAGGCAATGTCGCTGTCGTCAATGATCAGGGTAGGCAATTCCCAGCCGCCCCGCGCGCTGAGCCAGCGTCGGGAAAGTACCCGGCCTACAGGCAATAGAATGCTGGCGCTCGCGAGAAAGCAGACCGTCCAGCTGCGCGAGAAGTCGAATTTCATGGCAAACAGCACAAAGCCAATGACGGCAGCGGACACCACGACGCTCATAAGCTGATCAAACGTTTCAGACCAGAAGGGACGCCGACGAATGTAGTGACCTTTGGCCGCGGCGCTACCGAGCACCACAAATGCTGGAACCACGAATAGCATGACGGTAGCCGACGCCACAGCCACTTGCGGGATTGGCGTCCATACCTCGAGCAAAGCCCACCTCAAGAACTCGGCTAGCGGATAACTGACGATCATGGCGGTCACCAGCGCAGCCATGTCAAACACGGACCGGACCACTCCACGTCTGCGTCTGTTTGAGGCAGATGACGAGGCCGGAACGCTAATATCGCGGCGCGCTGCAGAGCTCGGGTCTGCAACGAGACGACCGTCGGCCGTATTGAACGAAGAACGTAGCCCTAGCGCAGCTTCGCCGAGTACCTCTTCCGTAACGTTAACTGTCATACCACTCCTTCTCCCACCCAAACAGCCAAAAGCTTCCTGATTATCGCGCATCTGACGCGGCCGATTTGGGACATACGCCCCATACAGTTTATTAGTCCGCGAAGCAGGTGCCCAATTAGCGTCATTACATCAACGCAACACCTTCGGCGCTGCTGACCCGAACTCGGCCGATAAGCGAGGATATCCCGCATGAGCCGCACCAAAACAACTTTCGGGCAAGACGGGTAATATTCACGGACGCAGCCCATAACAACTCGCACGGTCTTGACCGGTACCACGATGGTACGCACCCAGACCTCACGTCACCACTAGTAATGGCACCAGTCAGAAAGGTAACGTCTGCTGTGTACCTGGGCGTCTGATCACCTGCGATCGACCAGCTTCACGCTTCCATTGCCTCAACAGCATCAGACTCGTGCTTGCGAACGGACTGCAAATTTCGCAGAGCCCGGTTGGCCGAATCGAGCCTGTGTTCCAGCTTTATTCGCTGCGCTCGCTCGCGCCGAGCGACCTTGGTCACTCGTTGCTGCTTGAGCAGCGATCCCCGAAGCTGTTCAGCGGTGGCTTTTGCGTATTCAAGAGTCCTGTTGTGCACTTCACGCTCGGAGTCCAGGGAAGCCTTCTGCGCCAGTACAAGCTTTAGCAGGTTATGCTTTTCCTTGCGCAGATTCACCACCATAGACCGCATCTGATCGGCACCAAGAGCAGCGAGACGCTGTTCCGCGGACTCCACATGAGGCCCCTCCGCCTGATTCGACACGATGAGCGCCTGGTCGACTTTACCTAAGGTTGCTTCTGTCCTCACCAGGGACAGGTGCGAGGGGCTGTCATCAAGCGTAACGGTGCCCACGCGATCGTCAATGGTTGCGAGCAGCTGTGGAAGCTCCTCGGCTTGGGTCAAGGCTCGGTGCTGATCACGGGCGACAGCGGTCAGCCCTGCCTTCGATCCAGTTAAGGCGTGCGCAGCGGTTTCAACATTTGCGCCAGGGTGACCCGCTTGTTCAAAAACAGCAGGGCTAAATGTCGAAGAGGTCCTGGAGGCCTTGGCTTGGACTCGCTCACTACGTCGCTGACGTCCACGGCCTTGCGAGTGATTCGATTGACTGGGCCTCTCTCGCTCAGTTGCGACCATAAAACCGTGCCGCGGTGAGCCAAGGGACAATGTTTGCAGCCAGAGCACCCCAAAGTACATCGAAGCGGGAACCAACAGACCAAGCGTGCCAATCGTGCCAACAAGCAAGATGGAGTGACCCAGAGCGCCAAGGACGAAGCCGAGGAAAGCCCCAAAACAAAGCGAGCCAACCAACCAGCGACTCCACAAGATCGCAAGCACTTTTCGTTTGCTGACAAAACGTTTGGGGCCACGCCGAATCGTCTTGGTTACTGGCAGCAACACAAACGCGACTGCAGCAAATGCCAGGAACAACAATACCGAATACATGAATACAGTTACTCTCGATTCCACAAGACGCTCGAGCCCGAATAAACATCGGTGCTCAGCTACAAACCCATACAATTTTGGCTGTGTCAGATAGCCAAACGGGAACCATCACACGCAACGTACAAGACTCCAGCGTTGGTTTTTCCGACCTGACCGCTGTAGGCCATGCATCGCCATAATGCCCACAGGCGTTGACAGCCAACCGGCAAGAATACTACGGAAATGACATAAGCCTGTAAATCTATTGCTGCGCACTTCGCGATCAGAATACGAGCGAGACTTCACACTCGGCGAGTTCAAGGGCAGTCTGCGGTCATCACACGACCGCTGTAGAGACTGTCTCAAATTGTGTCAGGTCGTCCACGCATCAGGACATGAATCCGCGATTATCATGTTCACGGCACAGGTCTATAGCTTTATCCGCTCCTCATAGTGTTTGAGACTCGCAAGCATCTGACTGTCAGCGAATCTGGATAAGCACATACATGGCTTGTCGGGTCCGTTCAAGAAGGTCTCTACTCCTGTGTCCAGCGATTTTCAGAGGAATTACAAACACAGTGCTGGACTTCGTAGCACCGCCGTCGGTATCAAGTCATTAAGTTCGTAACATTCGATGTCTTGTCAATCTCTTTAGACGTCAACGTTGGTGCACCAGAAGCATAAGACTTGTCTCACCCAGCTTCCGAGCAACCGGCAGTCGGTCAACAGGGCTCAGACCTGTATTGTCGAATGCTCGCTCACGGTATGACTCGGAGCAACTCCGCAAGTGCACGGGCAGTCCATCACTCAGGCTTCTGCGCCACCTGCCCGCGTCCTATCGCCGCTTGCATCTCGGTCATGTGCCAGTTCGTGCCGAAGGAATCACGCAACCAGCGAAAGCCTGGGGAATGTTTGCGTGTATAAGCGGCACCCATGATTTGCTGTGATCCTTGTATTCCCACATGTGACGCCACAGCATCTTGCCTGTGGGTGTGGCCATGCCCCCTTCGCGGCCCGCGGCCATGATCTTGTCCTGACACAAAGACCGCGCAGCGATGTGATCGATGCTGCCAACATATCGTCCCCTGTAGCGAGCACCGTGTGATTGTGCGCAGTCGTCGACCACAACGAGGCCATTGCGCTTGCAAATTCCATGGTCGAGTCCATGTCTGCTTGTTGCACTGCGAGGTGAACAATGATTACAGCATTGGTTCTCGGGCTCAACACACCCTCGCTCGTGTCAGCACTCAGGCACTGACTGTCTCTATCGACGTCGGAAAATACAAGTACCGCCCTCTTGTTTTCAACAGATGACATCGACGCGATGGAGGCACGAAGAAGTCATAACGAGCTTTTCGCCAGGCGCGATATCCAAGGCCTTGAGGGCAAGATCCAGAGCTAAAGTGCCGTTGGCGAGTTGCTCGGGTGGACACATCGCACAACGCGTGATGCTGCCGCCACCATGCCAGCTTGCCAACTAGTGATGAACAGAACTGCTTGCTCACAGGGGACATGACCATGAAAGTAACCATGGGCACCGTCTTTCGCTACATTGACCAACTCTTCCCGTGCCACCCCCGTCCGGGAAAGTGCTACTCGACGTCAGTATTAGTCTTGGGGAACTCCTGATACCCGGCTACCGGAACCTCCAACCCACGAAAGCGCCCAGTTTCCGAGAAACTACAAGCCTGATAACATCAGAAGCATCAGCAATGGTCTGTAATCGATGAGCACAATCGGCCGAAATTGCGTAGCCGTAGCGTGCTGCGCATAGGCAAATTCCGAGCGAGACGAAACAGTGTTTCATCTGATTTGCGGCGACCGATCAGTGAACCGAAGTCAATTCAATTCAGTTTCTTTAACGATGATTTGCGGGAGTCAGCCGCCTCGAGTGACACGCATCGGTCAATAGAGCGCAAAATAGCGCCGGGGCTTGTGTCGCTTTCTCGAGAAATGCCACACGGCGGTGACAATGAAGGACAACCCACCCAACAGCGACAAGGCAAACCCGGCAAAGCCGTCAAGCATCAACCACCCAAATGCTGCGAGGATCAAGGAGCCCATTCCCGCAGCGCTCCTCCAGCCACGCCGGACTCTTACCCTGCCAGTCTGTGCACTCGGCAGCTTGAACGGGCTGAGCCGCTCGGCTGAAAACACGAAAGAACAGTACGCTCCTATAACAACTATCCCGAAAAGTTCAACCATGTCGCCCAACTCCTGAAACGTTACAACAAGTTTTCGAGTCAAGCCCGCCCTATCGCTGAATTGCAGGCCCCACCTAACCCAGGGCGTTGCAAGTAAACTCTCGACAAGCTTGGCCGAACATTGGCACACATTCAGTGGGTTGGTAAGAGGAAGAACGTCAAACAAGCCCAAAGCATAGGGCTGAGCGAGCCAGTGTGCGGCTCATTGCGTCGTTACGGGCCGTCTTTATTGACAAAAAATTGTGCCCTGTTCACGCTTCCGCTTGCTCAAAGGCATCAGTCTGCTGACTCAGCATCGATTGCATATTGCTCAAGTTTCGGCTTATGCCGTCAAGCCTGTCTTCCAGTTTGATGCGTTGGGCTCTCTCTCGGCGCGCTATCTTGACCACTCTTTGCTGTTTGAGCAAAGACCCCTGTAGCTCCTCAGCGGTGGCTTTCGCGTAGTCGTGGGTTTTGTTGTGCGCCTCACGCTCAGCATCCAGAGACGCCTTTTGGGCCAGCACGAGTTTTTGCAGCTTGTGCTTTTCCGCGCGCAGGTTGACCACCATTGCACGCATCTGATGAGCGTCCATGGTGGCGAGGTGTTTTGCCTCGAAATCGATGTCCTCCTCGTCAACGTCATCTGACACGCTCGACATCTGCAGTGACGGATCAAAAGACGCTTCTCTGCTGGCCGGAGGGACGTCGGCGAGGCCACTCGGCCCGTCAACAGGATCTTCCCCCAGTGTAACCGTGCGCACGTTCTCGTCGATATTCGCCAGGTTCCGCACAAGCGCCGCATCCTGAGTTTCAGCTCTATCGCTGTCACTGCTGGCAAGTATCAACGTAGCCTCGGGCCTGGCTGGCGCAGGGCTACCTCCTGGGTGTATATCGGCCTTTGCCGGCACCGTAGCAGCACTGCGCGTGGCGTTGCCCGCAGATGCGCCCTCGATGCCCCCCGTACCACCAAAAAGCGGCTCAGATTTGGTCGCGTTTTCCCGCTCGCGCTTGTGGCTGTCCGCGAGCTCGCTGTCATCGGCCTGGTCTTTGAGAAACTCCTCTTCTTGACGGTCGCGCGCACGCCTGTGCCAATGCGACAGAAGCCAACGCACGCCAAAGTAGATGGAAGCGGGTATTAGCACTACCAACGCCATGAGCCCGCCAGCGGTCAGGCTGGGGTAACCCAAGTTGGCCAGAGCCAAGCCCGAGGCTGCACCAAGGCACAAGGCGCCGACCAGCCAACGACTCCACAAAATAAAAAACTCCCGTCGTGTGCTAACGATACGGGTCTTGCCAACCCTGATCTTGCTGGTCACGGGGAGGATGACAAGGGCGGCTGCAGCGCCCGCCAGTAAAAACACGATCGGATCCATGAGCTCCTGAAATTCCCTTGTTAGGTGAACGCTCCCGTGAAAATTGGGGAGCACAACACGCCCAATACTACTCTGGGCGCTCCTCCTGATTCAAAACGAGCAGCCATAGAGCTGATGCAGTTCACACTTCAGAGAAAGGACTCAACGACTTCAACGCCGAGTTACTGAGCACCCCGCGAGGTTACCGTTAGCTCACAATGAGCGACAAGGCTTCCGCCACGCACTACGGACTTACTATCCGCGCTACCTCACCCCACTGCAGAACTGACATCCGTGAAACTCCTCCTCACCATTCCCTGGTTTGCCTGGCTTCTCGTCGCGGCCAACCTGGCCATGCTGGGTGGCCCGGCAGACTACCCCTACGTCAATATCATCGTGCAGGACCTGAAGGTCCCGTCCGGTAGAACGCTGCACATCACGGTTGCCGACCTGCTGATCCTCGGCGGTGTGGTGTGTTTGTGGGTAGAGGTCTTCAAGGCGACACGCACATCGCTCGCCTCTATCGTGGATCACGCTCTGTCTCTGGTGGTGTTCGTGGTCTATCTGATCGAGTTCTTGATCGTGGATCGTGTAGGCAATACGACGTTTCTGATTCTGACCTTGATGGCCTTCACAGATGTGGTCTCAGGATTCACCGTCACCATCTCGACCGCCAAGCGGGACTTCACGACCGGGTAGTCCGCGGCCCCTTCGCGGCCATGTAACGTACACGCTCTTGACACTTTCACAAACTGTATTGGTCAAATCCAGACTTGCGTTCCCGACAGCGGGCTACTCAGTCAGGAATCCGAGCCTCCAGATCATGCTCGGTAGCCCCAGTGATCTCGACCTCCACAAGATCTCCAGACGAGAGATCCCAATCATCAAGTGGCAGGTGCACAAGACCGTCAATCTCGGGCGCATCAGCGCTGCTGCGCGCTACAACTTGCCCAGTCTCCCGATTCACCTCGTCCACAATCACCACCTCCTGCCCTCCTACACGTTCTGCTAGCCGCTCAGCGCTTATCCGAGCCTGCAATTCCATGAACCGCGCCCTACGCTCCTCGGCAAGCTCGGCAGGCACATGATCTGGCAAGGCATTGGCCACAGCGCCCTCGACGGGCGAATAGGTAAAACATCCCACCCGGTCGAGCCGTGCGGCCTCAAGCCAGTCGAGTAGCTCCTTAAAATCCGCCTCGGTCTCACCGGGAAACCCTGTGATAAACGTGCTGCGAATGGCAAGGTTTGGCACCAGCTCTCGCCAGGCTTGTATTCTCGCCAGTGTGTTCTCGGCAGCTGCAGGCCTGCGCATGGCCTTGAGCACGCTGCGTGATGCGTGCTGGAAAGGGATATCCAGGTACGGTAGCAGCTTTTGCTCAGCCATCAGCGGCAACACGTGATCCACATGCGGATAGGGGTACACGTAGTGCAGCCTCACCCAGATACCCAGCTCGCCAAGCGCTTCGCACAGATCGTGAAACTTGGTGCGTACCGGGCGCCCGTTATGAAAACCAAGCTTGTATTTCACGTCTACGCCATAGGCAGAGGTGTCCTGAGAGATGACCAACAGCTCGCGTACACCGGCATCGCGCAGGCGCTCGGCCTCCCCCAGCACCTCACCAATATCCCGGCTGACAAGCTTGCCGCGCATCGAGGGGATGATGCAGAAGGTGCATTTGTGATCGCAGCCCTCGGAGACCTTGAGGTAGGCGTAGTGGCGCGGGGTGAGCTTGATGCCCTGCTCCGGCACCAGATCAATCTTCGGATCATGGGGTGTTCGGTTGGGCGCGTGTTCATGCACGGCTGAGACCACTGACTCATACTGTTGCGGCCCTGTGATGGCGAGTACGCGCGGGTATTTCTCCCGAATCTCCTCAGCTTTGACGCCCAGACAGCCTGTGACAATGACCTGCCCGTTTTCATCGAGCGCCTCGCCAATGGTCTGCAACGATTCCTCGACGGCTGCATCAATGAAGCCGCACGTATTCACGACTACGATGTCGGCCTGTTCGTAACTGGGCACGACGGTATAACCGTCGGCGCGCAGCTGCGTGAGTATTCGCTCTGAATCAACCAGTGCCTTGGGGCAGCCGAGACTGACAAAGCCTACGGTGGGAGGCGTAACTCGGGTAGCAGGACGTGCGGATTCGATGGGAATCAAGTCGGTGAGTGAGTGCAAACAGTGCCGAAGTCCAGTATATCGGCTAGGCGACCCGACCGAGTGATCATGCGTACCTCAAAGCCGCGAACCAGACGACAGCTGCCTACGCGGCCAGATGATCAGGCTGGGGCACCACCCCCAGGGCCTGCGCTAGCCCCACCGCCAGCGCTGAGCGGTTTAGCGTGTAGATATGGAACTGCTCAATGCCTTCTGTGTGCAATCGTCGGCACAGATCCGCCGATACATCGATCGCCAGACGCGCCCTGTCAGCCTGAGAGTCAAGTTGCCTGAAGCGCGCTGCCAAATCATCGGGCACCCTGGCGCCGCAGACATCGGCAAAACGGCACACCTTGTCGATATCTTCAATGGGCAATACACCCGGCACGATGTCCAAATTGACTCCGCCTGCAGTCACGCGGTCTCGCCAGCGCAAAAACTGCTCGGCGTCAAAAAAAAATTGCGTGATGGCCGAGTCCGCGCCAAGCTCGGACTTGCGCGCAAGCCAGGCAATGTCGTCGGACTGATCGTCAGACTCAGGATGTACTTCAGGGTAGGCGGCCACCGAAATATCAAACCCTCCTCGCTCGGCTATCAACTCAACAAGATCTGTAGCGTGCGCCAGACCACCGGCGAAAGCACTGGCAGAGACGTCTCGATCGCCGCGCAATGCAAGGATGCGCGACACGCCAAAAGACGCCAGTTGATCAAGCGTTCTGATCGCCTGCGCCCTTGTCATTCCGGAGCAGGCGAGGTGCGCTACTGCAGGGATGGAAGTCTCGGCGTTCAAGGACTCAAGAAGCTCAAGGCTTGGCGCGCTATCGGCACCTAGCGCTCCCCAGGTGACCGAGACATAGCGAGGGCGTACAGCCTCAAGCGCCCCATAGCTTCGCCAAAAGCGACGTTTCTGGACGTCGTTTTTCGGTGGAAAGAACTCAAATGAAAGCGCTGGCGTGCTCATGCTCTGGTTACTCAACTGGCCAGCCCACTAATGGCTTGTCATAGAACCTGCAGGCCTCGTCGCCTGCCAGATGTTAACCGTTAGCGGATCGCCTGCCAGACTCTCCACAGGTCCCGGCTCAAGACCTGCTTCGCTCAGTGCTTCGCTCAAGGTCTCGGCATCGAAACCAAGCCAGCGATGCCGATGCTCATCGCGCAGTGAAATCTCGTTGTGCGGTGCGAAATCCACAATCACCAGCCGACCACCGATCGCAAGCGTTCGGGCAATTTCACTGATCACCCGCTGCGGGGCGTCGCTGTAATGAAGGACCAGGTGGAGGGTCGCCACATCGACGCTATCGTCTTCGACTGCCAGCGTGTACATATCGCCCTTGCGCACCTGCAAATGACGCAGATCAGGCTTTTCCAGGCGGGCGCGGGCCACGCTGAGCATGCCGGTGCTGGAATCGATGCCGACGCCCCGATTGATCTGCCCGGCAAACAGCTCCAGCATCCGTCCGGTGCCTGTACCGACATCCAGCAAGGTGTCGAAGGGCTCTGGACCGACGACCTTGCGCAAACGCTCCTCGACTTCGGCCTCAGGCACATGCAGACGGCGGATCTGATCCCACTCAGCCGCATTGGACTCAAAATAGGCAGCCGCAGTCTCGGCACGCTGCACCCGAATTTGCTCCAGACGCGTCAAATCGCGGCCAATATCACCCTCGTTTTGCGGTAAGAGATCAACCAGGGTTCTTGCGAGCATGCCGGCTTCACCGTGTTCTGCAACCCGGTAAAAAACCTGTACCCCCTCGCGAAATCGCTCCAGAAGTGCCGCCTCTACCAGCAATTTGAGGTGGCGAGAGATGCGTGGCTGGCTCTGCCCGAGAATCTGCACCAGCTCGCCAACGCTCAACTCTGCATGGGCACACAGCGCGAGCAGGCGCAGGCGGGTGGGTTCACCAGCGGCACGCAGACCTCCAAGAAGCGCGTCCATCAAATATAAATATATGTTTATGTTTTGATTTATTGTTCCACAATTGCGTCGAGGTCGCAAGCTCCGGGCGCTATCAGCTGACGATCCACTCAAGCTTCGCAAAGCCGACCACGAGATGCCTCTGTCACTCAGGCTTGTCACGCGCTGTTCAACAGGTCAACGAAGGTTCATCTCGACTTGTAACGCATCAGAGATGCCCTTCTGTAGACAAACGCTGAATAAGAGACCTCGTTCACACACCTATCCAGCGTACCGGCTGAAGCCACCCGTGCAAACCACTCGTGCGAAGTCGGCGTCGCTACAATTCTTATCAGTCAAAATGCAACCAAGCGTGCAGCCTGCGGTGAAGGCCTAGTAGACTCGGCGCTGTCCAGCCCATTTACTTTCATCTTTCCCGCATGTCGCAGGCAATGGTCATGAGAGCACTACACGATCAACGCAACACGCTGACTCAATCGGGTCATCACCGTTGAAAAATCGCTCGTGGCACTCAGTAATGTCGCAGCAAGCTATCGCTGCTATCACCTAACTCACCTAACCAACACCAGACGCTGTCGCCGACCGACACAAGGCGTCACACACTTAAACCGTTAACGGAGAACGTAACCCGATGTGGAAGAAAATCCTGCCGATTGTCGGCATCCTGATCCTCGCCTGGATCATCCTGAGCTTTGTAGGAGGCAAGAACGACGCTGACAACGCAGAAGCTCAATCAGTAACCGATGCAGCGACAGACGAGGCTTCTGATGCGGCTGACTCGGTAGCGGCTGCAGCAGATGAAGCTGGCAATGCTGTCGAAGGTGCCGCAGATGCAGTTACCGACGCCGCAGCAGATGCCACGGACGCTGCCGGCGATGCCGTAGAAGGCGCTGCCGACGCGGCTACCGATGCTGCAGCTGACGTCACTGAGGCGGCTGGTGATGCTGTCGAAGGTGCCACGGATGCCGTTGAAGGTGCGGCTGACGCGGCTACCGACGCTGCAGCTGATGCCACTGAGGCTGCCGGGGATGCTGTCGAAGGTGCCACAGATGCCGTTGAAGGTGCAGCTGACGCGGCTACCGACGCTGCAGCTGATGCCACTGAGGCTGCCGGGGATGCTGTCGAAGGCGCTGCTGACGCGGCTACCGAAACCGCGGGCGATGCCGTTGAAGGCGCTACCGACGCCGTAGAAGGTGCCGCTGATGCTGCTACCGACGCTGCAGGCGATGCCGTTGAGGGCGCCACTGACGCTGTCGAAGGTGCTGCTGATGCTGCTACCGACGCTGCGGGCGATGCTGTTGAAGGCGCCACTGACGCTGTCGAAGGTGCCGCCGATGCAACCGAAGAAGCAACCGAGGAAGCGACCGAACAAGCTGCTGACAACGCTGGGGAGTCCATGAGCCTGGGCGCCATGGCGCGACAGCTTGGCGGTGTTTTTGGTACCACGACGTCTGTGCTCGGTACTGTCACCGATGCCGATAGTGCCCAAGCGGCTGTGCCTTCACTTGAGGAAGCAAGCACTTCTTTGACCGACGTGGCTGATCAGTTCAGCGAGGTTCCTGACACTGCCAAAGGCGCTCTAAGCAGCGTTATCGATGGCGGAATGGAGCGAGTTGCAGCCGCAGCTGAGTCGGCTCTGTCCATCGATGGCGTTGGTGAGGTGCTGTCACCGGTTCTCACACCGATGATGGAAACCTTGCAAGGTCTGGCAGGCAACTAGGAAGGTCCCTACTGTCGGTGGCGGCGCGCATCTACGTCGCCACCGACAGTCGTTTTGCGAGTGACCTGACTTACGGTTGCCAGATCAGCCCCGCCCGTACTCGTCACCGAGTCTGACGATGTCATCCTCGCCGAGATAACTACCTGTCTGCACCTCGATAATCTCGAGCGGGATTCGGCCAGGATTGCTCATGCGGTGTACAGAGCCCAACGGCACATAGATCGATTCATTTTCGCCGAGCATGGTAATTGAGTCGTCCACAGTGACCTCGGCTGTGCCCTTGACCACCACCCAGTGCTCGGAGCGGTGAAAGTGCTTTTGCAATGACAGGCTGGCACCAGGCTTGACGGTAATACGCTTGACCTGAAATCGTCCGTCCACCTTCAAGGACTCATAGTGGCCCCACGGTCGATAACAGGTGGTGTGCGATGACAGCTCCACCCGTTGTTGCTCGGCAAGACTGGTCAAGGCTTGCTTTAGACTCTGAGCGTGATCGCGCTGCACTACCAACACCACGTCCGACGTCTCGATAACGATGAGGTTTTCAAGACCGGAGCCAACCACCAGACGCGACTCACTGCGCACATAGCAGTCACGTGAATTGTGTAATTTCACATCACCCATGACTGCATTCCCGCTGTCATCTTGAGCGGTTACCGCATGCAAGGCGTCCCAACTACCAATATCGGACCAGCCGCCCGAGAACGGAACGAGTCGAGCGCCGCTTACCTGCTCCATCACCGCTACATCGACCGCAACCGAGCGGCACTTCTCAAAAGCTGAGGCCTCCAGTCTGAGAAAATCGAGATCCTCACGCGCGTTGCTGACAGCCGCTTGGGTGGATGCGTGCATCTGAGGCTCGAGTCTGGCAAGTGCGTCCGTAAACGTCCTTGGCGTGAACAGGAACATACCGCTGTTCCAGAAGCAGTCACCGGCCTCAATCAGCGCGGCCGCACGTTCAGCATCCGGTTTTTCAATAAACGCATCGATACCGAGGATGCCGGTGCTTGCCGATGCCGATGACAGCGCTGATGCAGAGATATATCCATAGCCTGTATCGGGTCGGGTTGGTGTGATTCCAAGCAGCACGATACGTCCTTGCCTGGCCTCGGAAACGGCTGTGGCCACTGCTGTGGCAAAGGCCGACTCGTCTTCAATACGGTGATCTGCCGGCATCACCAGCATGACCTCGTCCGGGTCATGTCGCGCGAGGTAGTGAGCGGCAGCGGCAATTGCCGGTGCCGTGTTACGCGCTGCAGGCTCAAGGAGAATCGTTGCCTCTCCCTCGCCCATCGCTGCGAGTTGCTCGGCGACCAGAAATCGATGTGGCTCGGACGCCACTACCAAGGGTGTGGACCCTCCGCACGTGCGCGCCCGCTTGACAGTCTGTTGGAGCAAGCTGGCATCGCTGCCCAAGGTCAGAAACTGCTTGGGATACTCAGAACGCGACAGCGGCCACAGACGCGTGCCTGAGCCGCCCGCCAGCACGACGGGTACAAACCGGCTTTGATCGATGGGCGACACTACAAACTTCCATTCGACCTACATGACAACCCGCCCCAGCGCCGCATCAACAGCCTCGACAATCTCGTCAATCTCGCTCTGCCCCGCAATCAGTGCCGGTGACAGCAGCAACACATTGTTCATGCCGCCGGTAATGCTGCGATTGGTGCGACCGATAACCACACCGTGGTCCATGCAGTCAGCCGCGATACGGATCGGCACGCCCTCATGCACAGGCTTGCGGCTCTTGCGATCCAGCACCAGCTCGATGCCGGCAAACAGGCCCTTGCCGCGCACGTCGCCAATGATCTCGTGCTTGTTTTGCAGCCCGCGCAGCTTCTCCATCATGTACTCACCCATTTCGGTGACGTTCTCGAGAAGGTTCTGCTCTTCGATGATGTCCATCGTGGCAAGCGCCGCGGCTGGCCCAGCCGCACAGCCTCCAAAGGTGCTGATATCGCGAAAGTAGCCCATGGGATCATCGTCATCCTTGAAGCGATTGAATACGTCCTCGGTGGTAGCGGTGACGGCGATGGCGGCATAACCCGACGCCACGCCCTTGGCCATGGTGACGATGTCCGGCTGGATACCGTAGTGCTGGTAGCCAAACCACGTGCCGGTGCGCCCGATGCCGCAGACCACTTCATCAATGTGCAGCAACACACCGTGCTTGCGGCAGATTTCCTGAACGGTCTCAAAGTAGCCTTCCGGAGGCAAGATGGCACCGCCCCCGGCGGTGATCGGCTCAAGGCAGATGGAGCCGACGGTATCCGGGTCTTCTCGCTCGATGATGCGCTCGATCTCACGCGCAGCCTTGACACCAAAATCAGGATCATCGCCAAGCTCGCTGTGGTATCGCGATACATGCGGCACCTCTACAAATCCCGGAACAAACGGTCCGTACTGTGCCTTGCGCTCGCCCTGACCACAGGCAGATAACGTTGCGATGCTGGAGCCGTGATAGTCGCGGTCACGATAGAGGATCTTGTGCTTGCGCCCTCCGTCCTTGGCCGCAATCTGGCGCACCATCTTGAAGCCCTTTTCATTGGCTTCTGTGCCGGAATTGCAGTAATAGACACGGCTCAGCCCGGGCATCTTTGCGGTCAGTCGCTCGGCATATCGAATGCCGGGCAAGTTGCCGGCAGAGCCCGCGAAGTAACACATCTCCATCAGCTGGTCACGCACTGCGTCGGCGATACGCGTCTGCCCATAGCCGAGGTTGACAGTCCAGACGGCACCGGAGACCGCATCCAGGTGTTCCTTGCCGTTCTGATCCCAGATGCGCATACCGTCGCCGCGCGTGATCACCAACGGGTCCTTCTCTTCCAGCGGTTTGTGGTGGGTGAGGTGATGCCAGACGTGCCGGCGGTCAAGCTCGACGAGCTCGTTGAAATCAGTCGGAGCGGTGGGCATGTTCATAGTGCTGTTGCCTCGGCGTTGTCGCTTGTGGTGCCGGTCGACCCGGAAGTGGATATTGTTTTATGACAGTACTGTCAGGATCTAGCGCCAGACTATGGGGGACGGGCACCTGTTGCAACCAGAGCCAGTCCAAGTCGAGCTGTTGTGCCAGTCGATCATCAGGATATGCTGCCTATCATGTCGAATACGCCAGAGCTCGTCGCGCGCGGCCAGCAGGGTTTTGATCTCGATCGCCCGGAATGTGCGTTAGCGCACGCCAGCGGCCTGATCTTTACTCCCTGTTGGCGTGGCAACGGAGGGATCAGCCTGTTCAGTGGCTCACGCGTCGGTGAGTCATACACCCGCCACGTGCTGGCAGCCTCCGGGCAGACCGTCTTCGATGAGGCGCTGCGTCCCAATGGCATCGCTCTGAATTCGGAGGGTCGCCTGCTAATGGCGCATCTGGGTGACACGCATGGGGCCGTCATAGCGCTGTCAGCAGACGGCGAGACGGAGGTGATCGTGGATACCGTGGATGGCGAGCCCATGCCGCCAGCCAATTTTGTGGTCACCGACACCGCAGGGCGCCTCTGGATTACGGTCAGCACCCGCCTCACACCCCGCGCTCGTGACTATCGCAAGGGCGCAGCATCGGGCTTTATCGCTGTGGCAGAGCCAGGCGAGAGCAACGCACGGATCGTCGCCGACGGTCTCGGATACACCAATGAGTGCGTCATCGACGAGCATGCTGGCAAGGTCTATGTCAACGAGACCTTCACCAGGCGCCTGAGTGTGTTTGATCTTGAGCCGGACGGTAGTCTGGTTAACGGACGAGTGCACGCTCACTTTGGCGAGGGTACCTATCCGGATGGCCTGGCACGGGATGCCAATGGCGGACTGTGGGTGACCAGCATTGTCAGTAATCGCGTCCTGCATGTGAAGTCGAGTGGCTCTGTCGCCGTATTGTTCGAAGACAGTGACCCTGAGCACGTGGCCTGGGCAGAGCAGGCCTGGAATAGTGATTCGCTCGGCCGCGCACATCTGGACAAGGCCGCTGGAAAAACGCTTAAAAATGTGTCGAATTTGGCATTCGGCGGGCCAGACCTTCGCGATATCTGGCTCGGTAACCTGCTGGGCGATAGGCTACCGGTGTTCCGATCAAGCGTTGCAGGCGCTGTGCCTGTTCACTGGAATGCGCCGATTGATCCCTGGCTTGAGCTATTGAACTCATCCTGTTGACCCCGAACGCCCTCACCTGACCACGGCACTTGATTATGACTCGACGTTTCTCCATCGCAGTATTCCCCGGCGATGGTATCGGTGAGGAGATCATGTCTCCGGCTCTTGAGTTGCTGCAGCTTGCGTGCGAGCGTGCAGGTGGCGTGGCTGTTGACGTCGCTCAGCTGCCCGCAGGGGCTGCTTGTTGGCAAAACACGGGCGAGGCACTGCCCGCAAGCTCAATGGCCGAAGCTCGCAAGAGCGATGCGATTCTATTGGCGGCCATGGGGGACCCTGCGATCCGCTATCCGGACGGCACCGAGATATCGCCGCAGCTGGACCTGCGCTTTGAGCTCGGTCTGTATGCAGGGCTGCGGCCGGTCAGGAGTATCCCGGGTGTACCTGGCCCGCTGGCTGATCCGCGCGCACAGAACATCGATTTTGTACTGGTGCGAGAGTCCACCGAAGGCTTGTTTGCACCACAGGCTCCCGGCACCTTGGTCGCAGATCGCGAGGCGCGTGAGACGTTGGTGATCACCCGTGAGGTGTCAGAAAAGTTGTTTGCCACCAGTTGCCTACTGGCGCTGCAGCGCGCACGTGATCGTCGCGCTCGGGTAGACCCTGCGATGAGTGCTGACTCACCCCATGACCGGCGGCTCACTCGAGCGCAACCGGAAGTCGCGATGTCGGAGGATGCCTATATGACGACTGCGCCGCGCATCACCTGTATCGACAAGGCCAATGTGTTTGGTGCCTTCGCCTTTTTTCGCAAGATTTTTTTTGAAGTGGCCGACGAATTTGATCTGAGCGCAGACGCAGCCTATGTCGACATCATGTCTCTAAATCTGGTGACGCGCCCCTGGGACTACGACGTGATGGTCACGGAAAACATCTTTGGAGACATCCTGTCGGATCTGGGTGCTGCGCTGATCGGTGGTATGGGCTATGCGCCCTCTGCCGACATCGGGGACACACATGCCGTATTCCAGCCTTGTCACGGTAGTGCACCTGATATTGCCGGCAAGGGCCTGGCAAACCCGACGGCGATGTTCTTGTCCGCCGCCATGATGATGGACTGGCTCGGCGAGCGGCATCACTGTCCCGCGGCACGCAAAGCTGCCTCAAAACTGCGCGCGGCTGTTGATCAGGCGTTTTGCAGCGGTAATCTGATAACCGTGGAACGTGGTGGCAAGGCCGGTACCCATGAAGTTACAAACGCGGTGCGCGCCGCCCTTGAAGAGCCAAGCTGAAGAGCTGCGACATGAGTACAAGGGATCTGAACGTCGGACTTGTCGGGCATGGCTACTTCGGTGCCTATCACGCACGCGCCTGGCAACGACTTGAGGGGGTAGAGCTGTGCGGTGTGGCAGGCCCTGATGCCCGCGCTGTCAATGAATTTGCCGAGCAACACGGCATCGCCTCAGCCCATGATTCACTGTTGGCACTCGCCTCCCACACACGCCCCGATATTGTCGACATCGTGACGCCACCGGAGACTCATGCGCAATTGATACGCGAGTGCGTGATTTCAGGTGTGCCGTGGGTGATATGCCAAAAACCCTTTTGCCATGACCTGGCGCAGGCCGAAAGCCTGGCCACTGAAATTACCAACTCTGGCACTACTGTGATCGTGCACGAGAACTTTCGCTTTCAGCCCTGGTATCAGGAAATCACTGCGCTGATTGCTACCGGTGTGCTCGGAACTCCGTATGAGATTCGCTTCAACCTTCGCCCGGGCGATGGCCAGGGACCAGAGGCCTACCGTGAGCGTCAGGCCTACTTTCGCGAACAACCGCAATTTCTGATCCGCGAAACCGGCGTGCACTTCATTGACCTGTTTCGTCACTTGATGGGTGAAGTTGACGGTTTGTTTGCCCGGCTATCGAGACTCAACACGACTATTGCCGGCGAAGATGCCGGTATGGTGATGTTCGAGTTTGCCAATGGTGCGCGTGGACTGCTTAACGCCAATCGCCTGGTGGATCACAAGACTGATAATCCAAGGCGCGTCATGGGAGAGATGACCATTGAAGGCAGCGATGCAACACTAGACCTTGATGGCAGCGGCCAGATACGGGTGCGTGCGCATGGCGATCAGGATGCGGTCATTCATGAGTACCAGTTTGACGACATCGAGTTCGGTGGGGACTGTGTGTACCGGTGTTGCCAGCACATCGTCTCGCACATCACGGACGGAACAGAGCTTGCCAACCGCGTGGACGACTACCTGGTTAACCGCCGGCTGGAGTCTCTGGTGTACGCATCCAACCGTGAACAACGGTGGCTGGGCATCCAAGAGCCACTCAATCGCTACCCCTGAGAGAGGCGATTAGTGCTGCGCTGCTGTAACCTTGAGCCCCGTGAGCTCCCCTACCCTACATTCCGACGTGCAGGCAGACCTGCAGGCAGACCTGCCTGGCGTGCCACAGCCTGTCTTCGTGCCGCCGCCAGCACCATGGCGGCGCAACGGCTCTGCCGTACTCAAGCGCTTGAAGCGCGACATCGGGCGCGCGGTGGTGGACTTCAACATGATTGCCGACGGCGACCTGTTGATGGTGTGCCTGTCTGGCGGCAAGGACAGCTACACCTTGCTCGATCTTTTGCAACACCTGCAACGTGTCGCCCCGATCCGCTTTGAATTGATCGCGGTGAATCTGGATCAAAAGCAGCCCGGGTTTCCCGAGCATGTGCTGCCCGCGTGGCTGGACAGGCGCTCTGTGAACTACCGCATTGTTCAGGAAGATACCTACGCTATTGTCAAGCAAAAAGTGCCCGAGGGCCGCACCACCTGCGGTCTGTGTTCCCGTTTACGACGCGGCATTCTGTATCGCACAGCAAGCGAATTAGGAGCTAACAAGATCGCGCTCGGCCATCACGCGGACGATATGCTCGAGACTCTGCTGCTCAATCTCTTTCATGGCGGCACGCTCAAGTCCATGCCAGCAAAGTTGACCAGTGATGATGGCGAGCACGTGGTGATTCGCCCCCTCGCCTACTGCCGCGAGCACGATATTGCAGCGCACGCCACAGCCGCTGCGTACCCGATCATCCCTTGCAACCTCTGTGGCTCACAGCCAAACCTCAAGCGCCAGGCGATGAAGGCGATGCTCAGCGAATGGGAGCGGGAAGACCCGTCGCGCATTGCGTCGATGCTGACAGCCCTTGGGCAGGTAGCACCCTCTCACCTGCTTGATCGCACGCTCTACGACTTTGACGCGAATACGCGTCGCAGCTGAGCCCGCCTGTTGCTGGTCTACCAGGGAATGGGCTCACCGGCATAGTCAATAAAGCGCCCTGAGGGATGCGCGTGCGCCTGTTCGATTTGTGTCAGCAGCAAATCCGCTGTCTTCTCAGGCGAGAACAGCTTGCCTTCCGGCACACCGGATTGAAACGGGGCGGACAAGGCGGTATCGGTGGTGCCGGGGTGCAAGGAGAGCACACGTAGACTCTTGGCGGATCGCTGCCATTCAATGGCGAGGCACTTGAGTGCCATGTTCAGCGCCGCCTTGGATGCGCGATAACTGACCCACCCGCCAAGCCGATTGTCCTCGATGCTGCCAACACGCGCCGACAAGGTGGCAAACACACCGGCCTCGCTTTGTTTCAACAATTGCTCGCCATGCTTTGCAAGCAGCAGGCTGGGCAAGGTGTTGATTGACATGTTGGTCTGAAAATGCTCGGGATCAAATTGTCGAATCGATTTCTCAGGCTGGTGTGTGTCGGTATGCAGGAGCCCCACTGCGTTGATCAACCAGTCGAGCTTCTCTATCCCTCCCAGCCACATCTGCACCGCGTGCTCGTCGCTGGCATCGACCACCGCTGTGCGCAGTCGACTTTCATCGACACGTCCGGCGCTTGCATCACGCTGCAAGGCTCGGCTATAGGTAGTCGCGTACACCCGAGCAACCGCATCGCGGCCCAGCAGGTGCACAAGCAGTGCGCGCCCGATACCCCCTGAGGCGCCGACAACAGCGACGTGCAGACCAGTGGGCATGCTTGCCCCCCCCGAACTACCTGACCGCCTTATACGCAGCGGTAAAGCCTGTCAACGAGATATTGGACTCGACCAGACCCTGATTGGCAGCGACCATGCCAACAACAGCGGTAGCACCGCGCTGCAAGCGCCGCACGAGCTCATCATCTATGGGCTCTCTGACCAGGCAGCCTTGTTCGGTGCAGATCTGGAACGGTGCGGACTCGGTGCGGCCACCGTCTATTGTCAGACCTATGCCTTCGGTCAGAACGACCCCCAGAGGCGTCACCACATCGAGTACAGCCGTGGCCGTGCGATCACCGACTTCCAGCGGCTCGGGCAATTTTCGAATCACCATCTCGAGTACCGGCGTGCCGGATTCATCGGCGCCAATCTGTGCCATGGCGCATTGACCATTAGCGGCGCAGGCCACCTCCCAGTCTCCATGGACCGTGCGCTCAAGCTCGCCGGTCGGCTCACTGCCCAGAGACGCGTTACCCAACGCGTTGGCATCCGAAGCTGAGCCATCGGCACCACCAGGACTTGCCTCATCCGAACGCTGGGCGCCCAGATCAAGCACCGGTCCCTCAGGCTCTTCGCCCAGCTTGAGGCCGGACTGCGCGTGTACGTTGGCTGTACCGAACAAAATCATCGCAGCAAGGCTGTGCGATACGACCTGAGTTAAACGAGTCATCTTGAGAGAACAGTGCGTGGATGAAAACCGAAAGGGAGGAAAATCAAGGGCCATTGCGGCACTGCCTGTCAGTGTAGGAACTCATACCCGGCGCCGCAACGCCTCGCGCACCGATACCACTAACTTCCGCGGGGACTTGTGACAAGCTGTGGTTATCGCAGAACCCGGACAAGAAACGATGTACCTGCTCACTTCACCCCGCTGGCGTTTATGGCTGGATCCGGCTGAGGGCGTCCGTTGGTGCGCTCTACAGGCCTATCACCAGGGCGAGTGGTTGCATGTAATGCCGGATTGTCGCGGTACAGAAGCCGAAGATGCGGGGCCTGCGGCAGGACTTCTCGGCGCCGCCAGCTTTCTGATGTTGCCTTATAGCAATCGAATCCGAGACGCTCAATTTCACTTCGAGGGCCACAAGTTTCAACTGGCCGATGCCGAGCGCCATGCCATGCATGGTCCTCTGCGCAAACTGCCCTGGCAGGTTATCGACACTAGCGATACCCGCCTGGTGTGTCACTTTGACAGCCAGGTGTATGAGAGTAACGTCAAGGCTTCGGTCAACTGGCCGTGGCCACTGGAGGCGACTGTGGCGCACGTTCTGGAGGAGCAAACACTCACCTCCACGGTGACGCTGACCAATCGCGGCAGTACCAACATGCCAGTCGGTCTTGGCTGGCATCCCTACTTTCTACGCACTATCAAGGGAGCAACGCCGGAGCTCACACTACCGGTAGACGCGGTGTTTCCAGATACCTCAGGCGATTGTCTACCCGACGGCGCAGCAGTGCCCTTGCCCGACGAGCTCGATTTTCGCGCATCGCGAGCGATCGACCCAAACCAGGCCATCGATCACTGCTTCAGCGGGTTGGCAGGAGACATCAGACTTGCCTGGCCAGGGGCCGGCCTGATCTTGAGCCTGAGAGCAAGCAACGTCTGCCGATTTGCGGTCCTGTACAACCCTGACCAACCCTACTTTGCCGTGGAGCCGGTCAGCAACGCCAATGACGCCTTCAATCTCGAGCCACAGGGCATCGATGCCGGGCAGCATGTGTTGCAACCGGACGAAAGCCTTGAGGCAACCCTGGTGGTAGCACTCGCGGCTTGATGCGCCGTGCTGGTTTGGAGTCGCTGTCAGGCGCGCTCAGTTGCGTTCAGGGGTCGCTGCGCTGACGTGACAAGGTCACACCAAGCGGCCCGCGCTCCGTGTTGAGAATCTGGCTGCTGCCACCTCGTTGCACCGTGATTGTCACAGCCTCGCCACGCGCTCCTGATCGTGTTGCATCCTGCAGGTCGCTCGGCGAGAACACCCGCTGCTCCCCGTAATCCACAACCACATCTCCTACCTGGAGGCCTGCTGTATCGGCAGCTGAGCCCGGAATGATCGACGCGATGCTGACCCGGTTGCGCCGACCTGCTTCAATCAAGTAGCGGTCCCATCCGTCATCGCCCAACTCCTCGCGCAGGTTTGGCCGCAATGCGGACAGCGCGTCCAGCTCTTGCTCGTAGCGATCCGTTTCTATCCAGCCCTCGCGCTCTGCAAGATCGATCAGCTCGAGTCGCTCCAGCTGCCAGGCATCCTGGCGCCTCTGCAAATCAGTAGCGGTTTGTGGGTCAAGTCCGGCTGCAACCAGATTGTCGGCAATAGCCCAGCGCCCTTGGCGACGCTGCGGTGCCGCTGACACCGGATCAGGCTCGGCCTCAGCGACCGGCTCCTGCGTCGCCGCCTCAGGGTCTACCACGTCCTGTGCTGCTTGCTGTGACAACAAACTCTCCACGGCCACATCCAGCGCCAATACATCCCGGTTGAGTGTGACCAGGCTGGCCGACAACTGGGCGCGTTCACCCTTGGCCTGTTCAAGCGCGGTCTGAAGCTGTACAAGATCGACAGGCTTGCCTGCCTCGCCTGGCAGGCGTTGTGAGGAATCAGTGAACTCACTGGAGGTGGCATTGGCGGGAATGACACCACCGGCCTCCCCGGCTCGACTTGACCCAGCCAGCACTGCCGGCGAGACATCCCCGGGCCAGGCATCGGGCGTCAGAAAGGCAACCGTCGCAAGCGTCAGAACGGTCGCTGCAACGGCGCCACCCGCCGCAGCAATTACCAGACCGGCCTTGGCCGGTCGACTTGTTCGTGAACTTTTCATCGTGTCAATGCGATCATCAAATCGCCCCGTGATTCCACCGTAGACCCAACCCTCATGCCTTGCGAACTTCCACCCCTCGATACTCAGGATACCCGAACACGGATCTATGCCCACCGGGGCTCAACGCTGTTGGCGCCGGAAAACACAGCAAAAGCCTTCGATCTTGCCCTGCAACACCAGGCCGACGTGCTTGAGACCGATGTGCGCTTGAGCCGAGATGGCGTTGTGATGGTCACACACGATGAGCGCCTGGATCGGACCACCAATGGACGAGGCCGCGTCATTGACCACAGTGCTGCCAACATCACCCGTCTTGACGCTGGCCACCACTTCACCGACCTGGATGGTCGCGCCTGGCGCAATGAAGGGGCGCGTATCGAATCACTGGGTGAGTTGTTTGAGCGCTACCCGGATGTACACGTCAATATCGATATCAAGGACCGTTCGGACACCGCAGCAACAGCGGTCGCCAGCGCTATCGAAAGAGCCGGACGCGAACACAGCGTGACCGTGGGAAGCTTTCATGCGGCAACACTTGCTCACTTTCGCCAGTGCGCACCCGAGGTCGCAACAGCTGCAAGCCAGCAAGAAGTGGCACGCTTGTATTTTTCCAGATCTGGGCGAAAAGGACCAGGCTCCCCACAGACACACAGCTTCAATTATCTGCAGATCCCCGTGAGCTGGTATGGCTTGCCCCTCGCAAGGCGCAGGTTCATTGCCAAGGCGCAAGACCAGGGATTGCAGATGGTTTACTGGACCATCAATGACGTCGCCTTGATGACGCGCCTTGCAAGCGTTGGTGTCAACGGTATCGTGACCGACCGACCCGATCTGGCGCAATCAGTGTTGTCGACTAACGACGTGCATGAGTAAACCCGCTCAGGCAACGCGAGATATCAAGTGCGCTGGCGCCACAGTCTCACACCCAAGAGATGCGGCAAACAAGCTCAGCAATGAGCGCTCACGTTCTGCGACGATACCATCGTGCAAGATGATCTCCGCACAGTGTTCAACAAAGGCTGCTCTCACAGCCTTTGGCTGTACATACAGTGTCTGAAAGGCCTGCTCAAGTTGCGCTATGATTTGCGGCTCACTCGAGCTTCTACGCGGTAGTTCTGCACCGGTGTAACAGGACAGCACACGCTTGTATTGCTCATCAAGCACTTGTGCAGCAGCGCCAGAGGCCTCGACGATCAAGGATAACAACAAGGCAAATTCTTCTCCCATCGCTGCAAAACCCTTGATCTTGCCACCCTGGGCCCGCTTGCATGCACCAGATTGCAACTTGGCTGATGTGAGCACCGGAAACTCGACATCGAGCTTGCGCCGTATCAGCTGCAAACTGGCGTAACTCATCAGGTCTTCATGCCCAAGAGCGCGGACGAGTTTCTCCAGAGTCAACAATGCATGCTGGCGCTTGTCGATATCCAGCTTGCTCTTGAGCACGCTGGCGGCATGCTCGACAATACCTATCCGATCAGATTCAAGCTCTTCCTGAAGCAACAGCATGAGCTCTTGTACGGCGTCGCTGAAGCTCTGCTCAAAACAGTAGGCCACTTCATCAAGGAATTCACGCCGTGGGATCGGCTCCTCGGGTACAAAGCAGGCGAACAATATCGCAAGGCAGCTGCGCTCATCAGGCAACAACAGCATGATCCGATCAGCCAGGCCTGTTGGGTTCCTCGGCCCTATGGCAGCAAGACAAGAAACGTCGCTGTAGACATTGCCGTTAGCAGCCACAGACATCTCGGCATGCACCGCGGCAGCTGTCATCGTCATGACCAGTGCCGGTGCCGCAGACACGGGCGCCGCAACCGCTGCCATGCCGCCAACATCCCCTTTGCGTGCTGCGGCTCGTGCTGCCTTGTCGAGCTTGCGCCGCTTGACTGTAAAGTGTGGATCGATGGCGTCTATGCGTGCGGGCACCGGTGGGTGGGTAGCAAACCACCGGGCAAACAGCGGGCGTTTCCACAGGCGAGTTTTTCTGGCAAGTCCTTGGCCAGGTCCTCCCGAGAAGCACAGATGGACAAGCTCGGGAGCCTGGGGCAGATGCAAGGGCACCTCGTCGTCTGCTTCTGAAATCGCTGTCAACGCAGACGCCAGTGCAAACGGGGCTCGCGTGAATTGCACGGCCGAGGCATCAGCAAGAAACTCGCGTTGACGCGAGAATGCGCTGCGCAGCAAGGATCCAAAGAAGACCCCAACGCTGCCGCACAGACGCATGGCCAAACCGGCAAACACACCTGGATGCAGGCTCTGACTCTTGTCTCTGCGAATCAAGGCCTTCAGGGTGACAGAGCCAATCAGCATACGGCCCATCTCATCGAGCGCCATCAAGCCGCCCAGTGCTGTGAGCAAGCGCATGTTCACTTCCAGATCACCTTGGGCGATATGACCAAACTCATGGGCAATCACGGCTTGCAGCTCATCGCGCTCAAAGGTATCCAGCGCCCCTTGTGTCAAGACCAGAGCGCGTTTGTCTTGCGCTCCCCCGAGGACAAAGGCATTGACGCTGTTTTCACGGCGCAACACAAACACCTGCGGGCTCGGAGCGTTCGCGGCGGCCGACATTTCTGCCACTACATTGATGAGCTCTCGATCCTCGACATGTGGCGAGGAATCGCTGACATGCTCTGCGCCGAACTTCTGCGCAAGAGCGGGCCCTCCTGCCCGCACATCAAGGTAGCGAAACAAGCAGCCCGCAAGAATGGCCACCCAGAACAAGCCGATCACGACCGCAACCGGTGCGCTCGGTTCAAACACACTCGGTATCAGGCCAAGCTGCCTTGAGACAAGCGCGATGCCAAAATAGATGACCGCAGCGGTAGCGGTATAGGCCAGCAAGAACCCCAGCAACAAGAGTCTGGAGCGCCGACGCGTGTTCGCTTGTTGGCCAAAGAAATCCATGCGCTATGCGCTCGCTTGGGACCGCAGCCTAGCCGAACGAGACCTTGACAGCTTCGCGCGCGTGGTCATTTGCCGCCTCGAACAACTCCGCGTCCTCAAAGCGGAACAATTTGGCCACGATCGCTGCCGGGAACTGTTCGCACGCCGTGTTGTAGCGCATCACAGCATCCGAATAGGCCTGACGCGAGAACGACACGCGGTTTTCGGTTGAGACAATGTCGTCGTGCAATTCAGACAGCCGCTTGTCAGCCTTCAGATCCGGGTAGGCTTCCATGACCATGTTCATCCGCCCCAGCGCACCGGCCACAGAACTCTCGGCGTTGGCCAATGATTGAATCAGACCTCCATCGGTTGCCCGGGCCGTAGGCGTACCGGATGTTTGTGCCTTCGACACTTGCTGACGACGGGCCTCTGCCTGATTGCGTGCTTCGGTAACGGCTGTCAGTGTCTCGTTCTCATGTGTGAGGTAGGCGCGAGCGGTTTCCACCAGATTGGGAATCAACTCATAGCGGCGCTGCAGCTGCACATCGATCTGAGAGAACGCGTTTTGATACCGGTTTTTCAAAGCCACCAACTGGTTGTAGAAAAACACGATCGTAGCGCTCAACAAACCGCCAACGATCACCACAAGTGTTCCGGTTTCCATGCCTGCCATCATCGTCTGCGCCCGTATCTCCCCGGTTGACGGCTACGGGTAAGATCTCTTGACAAGAATGTGCGCAGTTTGAGACGTCGGGCGGTGTTTTCAGGACCCGGCAGATCGGTAGCGCTCGAGACTGGCAAGCGATATCTTGCGCAGATCATCCCCTGCCAGGCGCGCCTGCTCCCAGAGCACGATTTCCTCGATGGCTTGGGTGAGCGACCACCGCGTCCTCCAGCCCAGCCGGCGGCGCGCGCGTGAACTGTCCAGCTTGAGTAGATGCGCCTCATGCGGCTGAACACTGTCATCGTGTTGCCACCCCCCGGCGCCCCAACGATCGCAGAGCAGATCGACAACGTCACCGACCGAGCGGCAATCCTCCTCCGCAGGCCCGAAGTTGAAGGCTTGAGCAAATTCAGCCCCCGTTTTTCCGCACAACAACTCGGCAAGTCTCAGGTAACCGTGCAAAGGTTCGATCACATGTTGCCAAGGGCGCACAGCGAGCGGGTTGCGCACATTGATAGCCTCGGAATTCGATAGCGATCGGATGACATCCGGCACCAGCCTGTCAGCCGAGACATCGCCGCCTCCAATGACATTGCCCGCACGAGCGGTGGCTATTGGGGTGTCACGTGTATCAATGCCCGTGTGTCCGAGAAAGGAGCTTCGCCAGGCTGCGGCAAGCAATTCTGTGCACGCCTTGGATGCGCTGTAGGGGTCATGGCCCCCTAGCGATTCAGACTCACGGTAGCCCCAGTCCCATTCTCTGTTGTGATAGCACTTGTCAGTAGTCACAACGACCACAGCGCGTACCGTATCGAGCTCGCGCACCGCTTCGAGAACGTTCATCGTCCCCATTACGTTGGTCTCTATGGTCTCTCTCGGATCGGCATAGGAGCGGCGCACCAGAGGCTGTGCTGCCAGATGCAAGACCACGTCAGGTCGTGCTTCTCGTATTGCCTTGCCCAGCGCCTGTGGATCGCGAATATCCGCGTGCACGCAACCCGCGTAGCGGGGCACCGCCGAGAGCACACAACCGGTGTCCGGCGGCAAGGCATAACCGTAGACTACCGAGCCGAGCTGCTCAAGCATGAGCGCAAGCCAGCTGCCCTTGAAGCCCGTGTGCCCGGTCAGAAAAACCCGCTTGCCAGACCAGAACCCCTGATCAGGGAATGCGCGTGATTCGCTGGTCGCGTTCATACGTTGTTCCTGCCTGATTCACGCATGAGTCACAACGTGATCAGCGGCCATGCACGATCCTGGGCCGACACGATGTCTGCAGGCGCTGGCCACTCAATACCCAGGGCGGGGTCGTCAAACCGAAACCCTCCAGCATGCCCCGGTGTGTAGTCAGCCGATACAAGGTAGGTAACCTCACTATCAGGCTCCAGAGTCAGATAGCCGTGAGCACAATAGCGCGGGACATAGAGCGCACGGTGGTTGTCCTGATCCAATCGCACACCGACGTGTGTGAGGTAGGTCGGCGCGTCTTTGCGCATATCCACGATGACATCAAACACCGCTCCGCGGGTGCAGCGCACCAGCTTGGTCTCCTGATGCGGTGGCTGCTGAAAATGCATACCGCGCAGCGTTCCGGCTTGCTTGTTGTAGGACAGATTTCCTTGTCTGATGGTGGGCTCCAAACCTGCCGACACAAACTCCTCATGGCAATACATGCGCGCAAAGAAGCCACGATTGTCCTCGCGGCGCTCGACGTCGACAATCCAGGCCCCGTCAATGGACGTGGGTGTGAAAATCACTCCCACACCTTCCAGGGAGCCACGCCATCGCGCCACAGCTGATCCAGGTGATGCTTGTCCCGCAGGGTATCCATCGGATGCCAGAATCCCGAGTGCTTGAAGGCTGCCAGCCGACCGGCTGACGCGATACGGCTCAACGGTGCCTTCTCCCACGAGGTAGCGTCACTATCGATCAAATCAATTGCCGAGGGCTCAACACAGAAGTAACCGCCGTTGATCCATGCCCGGTCCCCGTCCGGTTTTTCGGTAAAGTCAGACACACGGGTATCACCTTCTGCCAAGGTAAGCGCACCGAAACGTCCCGGTGGTTGTACTGCCGTCAAAGTCACCTGATTGCCTTCCAGGCGATGCTGCTCAGCAAGCGCAGACAGATTCACGTCACTGACTCCGTCGCCATAGGTCAGAAAGAAAGTCTCATCACCGATGTACTCAGCCGCCCTTCGGATGCGCCCACCGGTCATCGTCTCCTCGCCGGTGTCTACCAGAGTGACAGTCCAGGGTTCCGGGACCGCTCCGAGTATGTCCATCGATCCACATCGAAGATCAAAACGCACGCTGGTGCAACGCATGGAATAGTTACGAAAGAACTCCTTGATTACGTGACCACGATAGCCGCACAGGATCACAAAATCATCCACCCCATAGTGGGCGTAGATTTTCATGATGTGCCAAATAATCGGCATGTCGCCGACTTCGACCATGGGTTTTGGCTTGATTGCCGTCTCTTCGCTGAGCCGCGTGCCAAGCCCACCAGCCAGAATTACTGCTTTCATCAAAACTCACTCTGCTAAGGCGGTTTACAACACAGTACCGATAGTGATGGGTATCTACATCGACGAGATTTGTGCACTCGTGGCAATTTTTGCCCGCGTTAACGCAAGTAATCGGCAGACAGATGAACATCTGTCGCCTATTCTGCTCGAGCAGCTCGAAGGACCCACAGAGAGACACGCCATTAGTGATAATTGTTGACAGACATCTCACCCAAAGAGCTGAACAAGGCAATCCGATACGCACTGTGCTGGTGGGTGCTGGAGCCATGTCACAGGGTATAGCACTCCAGCTTGAACGCTATGTCGCCGGCATTGAGCTGGTGGGCGTGGGCGCACGCCGCCCACAACAGGCGGTGGATATGCTTACAGCCATCACTGATCGCACGGCAAGCGTCGTTGAATCAGATCAAGCGATGAACAGTGCCCACAAGCGCGGTGAGATCGTTATCTGTGAGGACGCCATCAGCCTTTGCCGCGCACATTTTGTCGATGTGGTGGTCGAGGTTACAGGCAGCATTCACTTCGGGCTGGATGTGACGCTTGCGACCATTGATGCAGGCAAGCACATCATCCTGATGAACGCAGAACTCGACAGCACCCTTGGGCCCCTGTTAAAGCGACGCGCAGACGCTGCGGGGGTGATACTCAGCAATGTCGATGGCGACCAACCAGGGGTGCTTGGCAACCTGTACCGCTTTGTCGCGGGGCTGGGCGTAGAGCCGGTCTTGTGTGGCAATATCAAGGGACTACAGGATCCTTATCGCACGCCGACCACACAAAAAAGCTTTGCAGAGCGCTGGCGACAGAGCCCCGCCATGGTCACCTCCTTTGCTGATGGTACAAAGATCTCGTTTGAGCAAGCCATTGTTGCCAACGCCTTCGGCATGAAAGTAGCCAAGCGCGGCATGCACGGCCCCAGCGTCGAGCCGGGCACCGACGTTCGCCAGATCCTTGAGCATTATCCAGAAGGCTTTCTCGATGACGGTGGTCACTATGTTGACTACGTCGTTGGCGCCGAACCCGCGCCGGGTGTCTTTGTAATTGGTCGGCACGATCACCCTTTACAGCAGCATTTTTTTGATTTATACAAGCTCGGCACTGGGCCCTACTACTGCTTTTACTCCCCGTACCACCTCTGCCACTTTGAGGTGCACAACACGATAGCGCGTGCTGCGCTGTTCCAAGATGCAACACTGGCTGCCGACGCGGGCCTGGCTGTCGACGTTGTAGCCACCGCCAAGACTGATCTGAAGGCAGGGGACGTATTGGACGGGATCGGCGGATACATGAGCTACGGGCAATGTGAAAACGCTGCCACATCAGCCGAAGAGCGTTTACTGCCTGTCGGCATCGCTGAAGGGTGCACATTGGTGCGCGACATACCCAAGGATGCAACGCTCACCTATGCTGATGTGACGCTCCCGCCAGGGCGACTGGCCGACACACTGCGCGAGGAGCAAAAGCAGTTCATCGTCTAGTTTTTCCGCAAATCAAACTGGTCAAGCGCAGGCCCCTCCAGGTGATAAGCCTGTCCAAATCCCATCACAAACTGTCCGGCCGTCGGCACCAGCCTAAACAACACAAAATCGGGCAGTGTCTTCAATAGCCCGATCATCTTGCCCTGTCGGCTCTGCAAGGCTTGCAACAAGGGCTCATAGCGCTCATTGTCACGTTCAATGACCCAAACCTCGCAGTCATAGCTTGCGCGGGTACGGGCAAACAACTCTGAGGTTTCGGTCTCATCGGCAATCAGCATCACACCAGCGCGCCGCGTCGCCAGAAGATCACGCGTGTGCATGGAAAGCTGGCTGGTAAAGATCACAAAGGCACCGTCGCCCGCTTGTTCATCGAACACGAAGGGTGCGTAGCCGCAGTGTGGCTGACCCTCTGCATCCAGTGTGGCGAGTTGCACCGAGCGGCGCGAGCGACGTAGCTCGTCAAGTATTGGCGCGGGATCTTGTGAACCTTTCTCAGGCATGGTCAACGGTCTCGAGGTGTCACCGAAGAGTATAAAGTCAGGTGATGAAAATCAGAACATACGCCAGTGGCGACCGACCGGCCATCATCGCTCTATGGCAGGCCTGCGCCCTGACCCGCCCCTGGAATGATCCGGCCAGAGACATCGACCGCAAGCTGGCACTCGATGATGATTTGTTTCTCGTAGGAGAGTCCCAGGCGATGGACCAATCATCACCCGAGTCCGTCATCGCCACCGCGATGGTCGGCTATGACGGTCATCGTGGCTGGGTCAACTATCTTGCGGTGGCGCCCAGCTCGCAAGGGCGTGGGTACGGGCGCGCGATGATGGAGGCGGCCGAGGCGCTCTTGTTGCAGCGTGGTTGCCCCAAGCTCAATCTGCAGGTGCGCACTGGCAATGAGCCCGTACTCGCCTTCTACAAGGCGCTTGGGTATGGCGTTGATGACGCGATCAGTTTGGGAAAACGTCTCATGGACGACAACTAAACTGAATCACCAGTGCGCGCCAATCGCGGTAGATCTCCTGCCAGGCCCGAGGCATAGCGCGCCACCTGCCTGCGCGCAGGAGTCACCCGGCCTGCGAGTTCCAGCGCCAGCGCACGCGCACCGCGCACAGGCGCCGCCTGTGGTGAGAAGGCCTTGTGGAATCCGTCCAGGACTGTCGCCATCATCGCGTTCTCGCCACGTCGCCAGCGTTCATAGCGCCTGAGGGTCCGTCTGGCACCGATGTCCTGTCTGGCAACCTTGGCATCACGCAGCGTCTCCGCCAGTGCTCCTGCGTCCAACATACCAAGGTTGACCCCTTGCCCTGCCAATGGATGCACGGTGTGGCAAGCATCACCCACCAATGCGATACGATCACTGATGTAGCTCTCTGCGAGTGCCTTGGCGATCGGAAAACTCGCACGCTGATGCACGCGTGCGATGGCACCGAGCTCAGTTGGAAAGGCTGCTTCCAGGGCCTCGATGAAAGCCGCCTCATCAAGTGAACAGAGCCGTTGTATCTCTGTCTCATCGTGATACCAGACCAGGGAGGCCTGATGTCCTGATAAAGGCAGCATGGCCTGCGGCCCGGTCGGTACAAAACGCTGCCAGGTGATGTCTTGCTGCGGCAAATCGGTAGAGACCGTTGCCACCATGGCGCGCTGCTCGTATACCGAACGAGGCATGGTGATGCCTGCGCGCTCGCGTACCGTCGAGCGCGCACCATCGGCACCCACCAGAAGACTCGCGGTCAGGGTCTCACCGGAATCGAGTGTGACCGCGATGTTTGAGGTGTCATCGCCCTGTTTACTCACTCGATAGTGAGCCAAGCGTGCCGGGCAACAAAGACTGACGCTCGGCAACTGCTCGATGCAGTCGAGCAAGGCCAATTGGAGCACACGATTTTCAACGATATGTCCAAGCGCGGGAACTCCTACCTCGTGCGCATCAAACTCGGTGCCCTTGTGGGTGGACTCGCTCGCTTCACCATCCCACACGCGCATACGCCTGAAAGGGCAGGCGCGGCGCGACACCACGCCATCCCAGGCACCCACAGCACGGAACAAGCGCTCGGAGGCGACCGACACTGCAGACACGCGAATGTCGTGTGCAGGCTCGCTGCCGGGTGTGAAAGGATCGGGCCTGGCAGCTTCGAGCACGCAAACCGAGAGAGGGTCACCTGCTCCGCGCGCACTGCCAAGAGCGGCAGCCAGAAGGCCACCCACCATGCCGCCACCGGCGACGATGACATCGAAATGATCGCTCATGCCCTTATCGTACGTGCTCGGATGCAAGTTGGGTGGCTATGCGCAATCGTGTCCCAGGACCCAACAGGACAACGAGCCCTCACTTGCCATGATCAAGACGTCGCCACTCATCACCTTCACGCACAATCTCAAAGGTTGGCCAGAAGTTGTATTCGGGTTGCACAGTGACAATGCTATTGCGTCCACTCATGGAAATTGTCGTCAGGCGCGTTACCTCGTCCTGCGCCTTGTTGTTGACCAGACTTAGAAAGTCATCGAGTGACTCGACCGGCTGTCCATCGACACCGGCAACAAATCGATTGCGATAGAGCTCGTCCCATATGGCCGGTGAGCCATCACGCGTATCGGCGACATAAACCCCGGGGAAATCCACGCCCTTGGTGTAACCGATATCCACATGGGGTTCCTGAAATATGGCGCCAGCCCAACTCACGATCCGATCTGTACCCAAAGCATCGACAGCGCCAGGGACAACGGTCACGTCGATAACAGCACCTGCACGCAACAAAGACAGTGTGACCTGCTGACTCTGCGACAGCTGTTCAGCGAGAAACAGATTGGAGACCAGTTTGCCGTCAATCGCGAGTAGCACATCACCTGCGGACACCTGGGTGGCAGCTTGGGTCTCGGGGACCACTTGCTCTACATACAGAGCACGTCGGGCATCGGCGGGAAGATCCAGGTAGCGGGCCAGCCATGCGTCCGGCAGTCCGCGTTGGCGCGCCAGTGCGAGTGGTTGGTAGCTGAGCTTGAGATCGAGTGACAACCAGGGCTGATCTGCGCGATACAAACGCAGGGCCTCTGCAATCACATACGCAGGCATCGCAAACTCGCTCTGCTGGATCTCGCGCTCGGCCTCGTAGGCAAAGCTCATGAAAAAGGCGTGCACACGGCCGTCTTCATCAACGAGCGGACCACCCAATGAGGGCGGCACGTTAGGCAAGCTGTAGACATCCAGTGATGACTGCTGAAATCGCGGCAGTCCCGGCTCAGGAAAACCAATGGTTACTCGCGAGAGATCATCGACCGGGTGCAAACGAAGGGTGCCGTCATTGCGGTAGCCAACCATGGTCAAGGAGGCAGGCGCACGATCCTCGAAGCTTGCCATCTCGAGCGCTTCAAAATCGGCATCGCCAAGCACTGCCGGATCAAATTTGAGCAGTGCAATATTGTGCCGAGGATGTAGAAACACGACTGAACCTGCTGCCACTTGAGAACCAAAAAAAGTGATCTCGGCATCGCCCATACCGACCGGCACCGTATTGCGATCGACCGCGACCAGCCCTTGCTCAGGATCAACGACCAGGCCAACACCCTTGAAGTGTCTGGCATAGACATTGTCGGCCGCAAACGGGATATTGAAATCCACTTGCACCAGTGACGGCGCTACACGGTTCAACAGTGGGTCGCGGTAACCCGGCACCATAGCGGCACGGGAATCTTCTGCGGCAGGCGAGCGTGCCAACTCCACGGGCTCACAATCCCAGAAACGCGTGTCATCCATACGCTCGCAACTGCGATGGTCAAACCAGCGGTCATCGATTTCCACCTGTGCTACCTCGACGCTGAATTCCCGACCCGGCACGATGTAATTCACCAGCAAACGTTCACCGGCTGGTGATGCACGCAAGGCATCGAGAAAATCATCAAGCCCGTCAACCGGCGTTCCATCCACAGCGCCGATAACCGAACCCGGCGCAACCCCCGCGCGCTCAAAAAAGTAACCGGGACGCATGACCACCACACCACGTTGCTCACGATTCATCGCGCGCGCATGCTGGATTGACATGTCTTGCAGTACCGAGTCACCAAGTTCAAGGAATCGCGATGGTGCCATAGCGTGTAAATCTGCAACTGAGGCTTGCAGCGTTTGTGCTTGTCCCTGGCGAATCACGTCAATGGCGAGCGTCTGACCAATGCGCTCATCCAGCAGCGCCTCAAGGGAGATGAAATCAGTGATCAAGGTGTCATCGATGGACACAAGGATATCGCCTGCTTTAAGCACCTGATCGGCCACACCACCCGGAATCACTTGCTGCACGATCAACATCCCGGAACTCGATCCTCCTTGTGTGGGCGCGTGCGCACGTGCACGTTGCTCGGTTTCCGTATCAAGCCCCAGACGCGATAGCTCCCGGAATGGCTGATGCGAAAAGATCGTCTGCAAACCACCGCGTGGAATGGGCTCGCCAGCACGCAATTTTTCCAGCGCACTGACGATGCGCGGCAACGGCAGAAAGAAGCTGGAGGCGGTGCGTGCATTGGCCGCCGCATTGAGGGCCACGACATCGCCATCGCGATCAATGACTGGCGAGCCAGAGGATCCACCCGAGGTGCCCGATGCCGCCTGCAGGTAAAAGGTATTGAAGTCGTTGTAACCATACCGCCCATAGGAAGGCACCTCGCGATCAAGCCGCGCGATGGTACCCGGCAGTATGGACAGCTGCTCACCACCGTCGCTGCCGATGACGCGAATATCCATGCCGGTGCGCACCTTGTCGGGCCGCAACGCCAGTGACTCGGGAGCCGCAAAGCGAAGAGCATCCGGGTCAAAACGGATGAAGGCGAAGTCATGGATCGGGTCACGATAAAGTGGCACTGCGTCCACTCGCTCCTGATTCTGAAAGGTCGCCGACAAACGAATCGGGCCGGAGCCGACCACGTGACGGTTGGTCAACACAATGCCCTGCTCGGCATCTACGACAAAACCGGTCGCTGTACTGCCACCTTGCCGAGACTCATCAAAATCGCGCAGCTGCGAGAGTTTGAGCGACACCACCGAGTCTGCAACGCGCGCCACCGTGGCGAACCAACTGGCGGCCTCTCCAAGAGCAGCCACGAATTCCACACCGCCGACCAGCGCTTCGGTCTGCACGCCGACCCGCCCGTCGAGTTCGTCGACCTGTGCGTCTGTGTGCTCGCCAATGGGCTCAGCCCCCTGCTCATCGGCCACAGCCAGCCCGGAGATTACGCTCAGGCTCAGGCCAAGGACCGCGGTCGGCATCAGCCGCTCGAATTCGCGCAACGGGCGGTCAAACTCGCGTGCGAGGAATCGTAGCTGGTTGCAGGCCCAAAAGTAGCTTGCGCGGCATTGCGCGGCGGGCGTGAAGGACGGTAACGGCATGATGTCTGGAATCTGGGTGGATTTATGCCCGCAAAATGCGAGCTAGCACTGCGAAAAACCGGCATGCAATTCTCTATCTGCACCAAGCGGACCAGCTTGCGCGGCAGTGATCGCTACAATCGAGGATAGTTGTTGCCACCAGTCGAGAAGATATCTCTCACTATGTCACTACATTGGACGGGCTAATGAGCCCAGAGGATCACACGTCACGCAAGGCTGGCGGAGATTTCGACCGCAGCGCGATCGCCTGGTTTCGTGATGCCTCACCCTATATTCGTGCCCATCGTGATGCCACGCTGGTAATCGCTGTGCCGGGGTCGGTACTGACCGGCGAGGCCATCGATACACTGATCCACGATCTCGCCCTGCTGCACCATCTGGGGCTGAAGCTGGTGTTGTGTTTTGGGCTGCGCTCGCAAGTGGATAACCTGCTGGCTGCAAAATCAGTGCGCGTAGATGGGCGTCGCGTCACCGATGACCCGGCGCTCGAGGCGATTGTCAGCGCCACAGGTGTCGCTCGTACCGATCTGGAGGCGCGTCTTTCAGCCGGCCTGCCCAACACACCCATGGCCGGCGCCCATTTGTCGGTCAGCTCCGGCAATTTCGTGAGTGCGCGCCCCTTTGGTGTACACAACGGAGTCGACTTTCAACACACAGGATCCATCCGTGAGGTGCAGGCTGACGCCATTCGTACCCTGCTCGACGCCGGGCATCTGGTGTTGCAGAGTCCGATCGGTCATTCGCTGACGGGCGAGATCTTCAATCTGACCGTAGACGAGGTAGCCGAGAGAACCGCCGTCGCTCTCGGCGCAGACAAGTTGATCTACCTGCTCGACCGTTTGCCAACCGATAACGCCACCACCCTGCTCCGCGAGCTCGATGCCACTCGATTGGAGCAGCTGATGCGCGATGAGCCAGACGACTCGCGTCTGTACCGGGTGCTCGCGCATGCCGCGGCAGCCAGCACAGCAGGTGTTGAACGAGTGCACTTGTTGAGTGAGCATGAGCCTGATGCACTGCTGCGCGAGTTGTTCACACGCGACGGCAGCGGGACGCTGGTAACGCTTGATCGTTGGGAGTCGGTACGAGCGGCCAGCATCGAGGATGTTGGCGGCATCATTGCACTGATCGCGCCGCTGCAGGATGAAGGCACGCTTGCAACGCGCAGCCGTGAGCAGCTTGAGCTCGATATCGCAGACTTTGTCGTCAGCGAACGCGATGGCCTCATCATCGCCTGTGCGGCTTTGTTCACCCTGAGCGATGCAAAAAGCGCCGAGATTGGCTGCATTGCCACGCATCCTGATTACCGACGTGCCGGCCGTGCAGATGCCTTGTTGTCTCACCTTGAGGCGCGTGCACAGAGCGCCGGCTATGAACGGGTGTTTTTATTGAGCACGCGGACCGGCCATTGGTTTATTGAACGCGGCTACACAGAAGCCTCTACTGAAACACTACCCGCGCAGCGTCGTGACACCTACAATCGCCAGCGCAATTCCAAGGTCTATATCAAGACCCTTGGCCAATCTCGATCTTGAAGGCGGATAGCGCCTCAAGGCGTTCATGGTTGCTTTTCAGTTGTAGCAGTTCGTACTTTGCCTGCGGGGCCAGAGGGAGCAGCTCGAGCAGGCGGTGGCAGACCCAATCCGCATCATCGAGACGCTTTTGCGCAAAACTGATCTCAGGCTCAACATAGGTCAGGATCAGCTCCAGTTTGCTCGCAAGCTGCTCGATCTCTGGCGACATCGGCACGGAAGCCTGGGCTGGCAACTCGGACACCTCACCAATCAGCAGCTGATTTTTATCGGCTGCATAGGTCAATAACTCAAACTCGACCTCGCCTTGGGTGGTGATATGCAACAGCCCATCGTCCCCCTGATCAAAATCGACGATCGATACCCGGGTGCCCAAGGGGTATGGCAATGAGGGCGCACCTGTCTCATTACCGTCCTTGATCAAGCAGATGCCAAAACCTGTTTCGGTTCTAAAGCAATTGGTCACCATGTCGATGTAGCGACGCTCGAACAGTCGCAGCTTCATGATGCCTCCAGGCAGCACGATGCTTGACAAGGGAAACAAGGGCAACTGCATCAATTCACCTCGGTGGGGTCGACTCTGTGGGGTCTGCCTCGTCAATACCCCATCGCGGCATCAGGGTCTGTTTGACGTGCAACTGATCCAGAACACGCGCCACAACAAAGTCAATGATGTCGTCGACGCTCTCCGGATGCTGATAAAACGCGGGATTCGGCGGCATGATCACAGCACCGGCACGCGACAGGCGCAGCATGTTTTCCAAGTGTATGGCAGAGAAAGGCATCTCGCGCGGCATGACAATCAGCCGACGATTTTCCTTGAGTACCACATCAGCACCGCGTTCCAACAAGTTGGTGCAGGTGCCGGCTGCAAGCGCTGCTAACGTGCCGGTGGTGCATGGACAAACAACCATCGCGTCCGGAGCGCCGGAGCCACTGGCGATGGGAGCGGTCCACTCCTCCTGCCCAAACGCGAGTAGCTGACCGGGACGCGCACCGTAGCGCTCCGAGAATTCAACCTGTACATCACGCGTGCGGGCCGGCACCGGGATGTCGGTATCCATACCCATGCAGATCCGCGCCGCCTTGGTCATCAGCACGTACACGCAAGCGTCAGCTTTGACCAGACACTCGATCAGACGCAAGCCATACTGAATCCCCGAAGCTCCGGTCAGGGCAACACACACGGTGGGCCCTGCACATGACTCCGGGGACGGATTGGACGTCATGATGTGGCCACCCGAACCGCTGCGTTCGGGTGGCCCACAACGATCATGTCAGCAATCGATCAGGGCATGACCACCACTTCAACGCGGCGGTTGCTAGCTCGACCTTCTCGCGTGCCATTGCTGGCAACCGGGCGGTATTGACCAAAGCCTTGTGCTGACAACCTCTCTGGATTCAGACCACCGGTTGTTTGCAGGTAGTTGACTGCATTCGCGGCCCGTGCCACCGAGAGCTCCCAGTTGCTGGGGAAGATAGTCGCAAGATTGCCGGTTACCGGCACACTGTCGGTATGACCTTCAACCACGATCTGGTTGTCAAGGTCGCCAAGCGCATTGGCAACGCGGCCCATCAAGTCGCGACCCGCTCCACTCAAACGCCCGCGTCCTGAGTTGAACAGCGCCGAGCTTGCCAGGTTCACGACCACGCCATTGTCATCGCGAACCGTCACGGTGCTGTTTTCAACACCATTATCTGCCAGGCGTTGCTCAATAGTGTCGCGAAGCCGCTCGGCACCTTGAGCTGCCGCTGCATCCTGTTGATCAACAGATGCCAGACGGCCGGCGAGATTCTCGGCGATCGAGGTCTGCTCGGAGACCGCAGCGTTGGCACTTGCAAGCTCTGCTTCCAGATCCTCAACACGCCCGTTCAGCTCGGCAATCGTTGCGTCAAGACTCTCACCGCTGGCCCTTAGGCTATCGATCTCTGCAATCAGCGCATCTCGCTCTTGTTCCAGCGATGACACCTGAGCTTCAAGCTCACTGCCACTCGTCTTGAGACCGTCAACTTCTGCACCAAGCGATGCCTCCGACTCTTGCAAGGCTGCCAAGTCGGCCTCAAGCGCAGTCTTCTCGGCGGCGAGGGCATCTCGCGCTTCGGTCATGCTGGCCAGCTCGCCTTCAAGCACACCGATATCGGCCTCAAGGGCATCCACACGCTCTTCCAGAGTGATGACCTCACCCTGCAAGGCTTCGGCCTGAGCGGCCGCCTCGGCATCATTGCTTTCCAATGTGGCCTGCAAGGCAGATAGCTCACCGGCACTGCTGGCAAGACTTGATTGCGCATCACCGAGCTCGGCTTCCAGCGCCGCACGGGCCTCTTCAAGCGCCACTTTGTCGGCTTCTGCTGTTTCCAGAGACGCATTCAGCTCATCAAGCTGCACTTGCAAATCAGCCATCGCGCTCTCGCGCTCGGCAAGTTGCGCCTCGAGGTCGGCAAGGTTTGCCGCTGCCGTTTCCACATCCGAACGAGCGGTAGCAAGCTGAGCTTCAAGATCACCGACCTCAGCGGATAGAGACACAAGCTCTGCTTGCAAGGCATCGCGCTCGCTCGTCAGAGCATCGCGCTCCGCGATCAGCGCCGATGAATCACCACTCAATGTCTGAATCTGGCCCTGCGCGTCGGCGGCCAAGGCCTCGGCATCGGCCAGTTGTGAACGCACAGTCTCCAGTTCATCCGAGCGAGAGCCAAGCGCCTCACGGAGCGACGCAAGCTCACCTTCACGTGCCGCGACAGATGCTTCGAGTTCTGCAGCGCCCGAGCCGGAGGCAGCCAGTTGCGCCTCAAAGTCCGCAGCGGCGGCCTCGGCATCGGCCAGTTGTGAGCGTACATTCTCCAACTCATCCGATCGAGAGCCGAGCGCCTCACGCAACGAGGCAAGCTCGCCTTCGCGTGCCCGCACGGTCGCCTCAAGGTCGGCCGATCCTGTGCCAGCAGAGGACAGGCGGGTTTCAAGATCTCCGGCGCGCGAGCGCAACTCCAGAATGGTCGGTCGTGCCAGGGCCAGAGCTTCCTCCGCCTCTGCGGACGCTTCCTGTGCATCGGCCAGCTCGGTGCGTACGTCCTCAAGCGCATCAGAGCGCGTACCGAGCGCATCTCTCAGCGACGCTACCTCGCCTTGGCGGGAGGCAAGATCTGCCTGCAAGCCAACAATCTCGGCGTCGAGGGTGTCTACCTGCGCCTGCAATTCGCCGATGGTGGCGTCCCGGTCAGCCACGTCGCCCTCAAGCGACAAAACCGCTTGCTCGCTTGCCGCAAGATCACTGCGCGCTGACTCAAGGTCAGATGATGCGCTCTCGGCGGTGCTCGCAAACTGCTGGATCTCGGCAGCCGCGCTGGCTTCGAGCTCACCCACGCGTGAATTCAGCGCAATATTCTCTGCTCGCAGCGCTTCAAGGTCTGCAGTCAGAGTGAGCTTTTCTTCCTCGAGGGCCACCAGATTCTCGGCCGCGCTGGAGCGTTCAGCCGACAACGTCTCCTGCTCGGCGGAAAGAGCGTCAAGATTCTCGGTAGCGGTCGCAAGCTCGCCTTCCAGGTTGGTCACCCGTTCTGTCAGTGCGGCCTTGTCAGCTTCGAGTGCAGCCAGATTCTCGGCTGCGGCATTGGCCTCACCTTCGAGCAAGGCGAGCGCCTCTTCAGCCTCAGTGGTGGCCGCTTGAGCTGCTTCAACCTCGGCTTCAAGAGCGGTCTTTTGTTCTGTCAGCGTGTCGCGTTGTTGCTCGGCCTCCGCCAGTGACGCTTGTAATGACTGCAGGTCGGAGCTCAAGGAATCGGCGTCGCCAGCACTCGCCCCCAGTGCTTCGTAGTCGGTTTGCAAATTGCCCAGCGCGAGCTGCAATGCGCTCTTCTGATCACCCAGCGTTTCAGCCTGATCAGTCAGTCCAACGACCTGCTCACCGAGCATATCCACTTCCACTTGAAGCGCCTCGCGTTGCGCTTCGAGGTTCCCGATCTCGGCGTTCAGAGCGACCATATCGGAGTCATATTGACCCTGTAACGATGCAAGCTCGGCTTGGGCTGCTTCAGCGGCACCGCCGCTGTCCTCGCTCGTGGACATCAAGGATTGCACCCGAGTGCGCATTTGATCCAGGTTGTTCTCGCGTCGATCGAGTGAACCCAGGGCTATGGTCAGTTCGTTCTCGGCGGCATTCAGGGACTCCTTTGCGTCGTTGAGCTCAGCCTCCTTTTCACTTACTTGCGTCTCGAGCGCGGCGAGTTCTGCCTCAAAGGCCTCACGCTGAACGGCAATGTCACCCACCGCTGTACCCAGCTCCGCCTGAACGGTCGCGAGCTGCCGGTTCAGGTTGTCCATTTCGGCGGTACGCGCCTCAAGCTGGGCTCGCGCAGCCTCGAGACTGACCTGCGTTTCTTCCAACTGCGCCTTGGCATCGTCTTGCTGCACGCCCAGATCCGCCAGTGCGAGGTTCTGCTCGGCAAATTCGGCCTCGGACGCACTGAGCGCCTCAACGGTGCCCGCCAGCTCAAGCTCTGTACTCGCAAGCTTTTCCTCGGTCATCACAAGAGTGCCGCGGGTATTCATCAACTCCTCTTCTGTGCTCGCCACGCGATCACGCAGGCCAGACACGTCGGCCTCCAGAGAGGCTTTAAGCGCTTCGAGCTCACCGAGCTCGACGTTGAGCTCAACGGTGTCGGTCTCGTACATACCCAGCAGAGACTGATAAGTCCCTTGTGCCTCCTCTAGCGAGCCGCCGGTTTCGGCAAGCCCGGCCTGCAGCTCACTGATAGTGAGACCGCGCTCATCAGCAAGTGTCTGAGCGGCCACAAGATCGCCATTGAGCGCCTCGATGCGCAGGTTGAGATCCGAGATGATTGCCTCGCTTTCGGCCCGCGCGGCTTCAAGCTCTGCCTGTGTCGCCTCTACGTCTGCGAGCAACAGATCGCGCTGCTCGGTGAGGGTGGCGATTTCAGCAGCGCCGGTGTCGAGCGATGCGGACTGTTCGGTCAGTGCAGTTTGCGCCTCGTCAGCGCGTGCCTGCAGGTCAGCAACAATGGTCTCGCGCTCGGCATTGGCGGCCTCAAGCTCGGCCTGAGCTGTGGCCAGTTGGGATTCAGTCAGCGACAGCGCCTCGCGCGTTGTTTCCAGCTCGGTCGTGGTCGTGTCGAGGGCTAAGGTGGCATTTTGGAACTCACTCGAGAGCTGGACGTTCTCTGCTTCAATCGAGGCAAACTTGTTGCCCACGTTTGAACGCGCGATCCAGGCAGTCAGCAACGCGAGTATGGCCAAACCGGCCAAAACGAACTTCCGTTGGTAAGACGAGCGGCTCGGTGCCTTCTCGAAATCTCTGAACATGAAATCGTATCCTTTTGACAAACGCGGGATTGCGTTCTAATGCGGCTGTGGCATCGTAGCGAAAAGAGGATTACGCCACAATCTCGGCGCAACGACTTTTAGGTGTTTTACATGCGGGTACATCTTTCGGCACTCGGTTGCCGTCTCAACGAGGCCGAGCTCGAGCGCTGGGCGACCGCCTTTGACAAGGCGGGCGACCACATTGCCTCATCGGCTGACGAAGCGGACGTTCTGGTGCTTAACTCCTGTGCGGTCACACGTGAAGCCGTCGCCAAGTCGCGACGCAAGCTGACGCGGCTGCAACGTGAGAACCCATCGGCAAAACTAGTGCTCACAGGATGTTGGAGCGAGCTCGAATCAACCGATGCACTCGCGGCTCACGGTATTGATCTGATCGTGCCCAACGCCGACAAGGAGCGCCTGGTGCCGCTGACTCGTTCAGCTTTTGTTGATCCTGCAATGCCCGCAGCAGCCACGCGCCCCGCCGAGTCTGCCTTGTTTCAACGCAGCCGTCAGCGCGCCTTCGTAAAAATTCAGGATGGCTGTCGTTGGCGCTGTACTTATTGTATCGTGACCGTGGCGCGCGGCGAGGAACGCAGCCGCTCGATGGCGGATCTGGTGGCAGAAGTCAACGAGTTGTGCGCCTCTGGCATCAAGGAAATTGTGCTCACAGGGGTGCACGTCGGCGGATATGGCAGCGATATCGGCAGCTCGCTGGAGTCCCTGGTGCGTGCCCTGCTCGACGATACCGATATGCCGCGCATTCGTTTTGCCTCGGTCGAGCCCTGGGATCTGACGCCAGGCTTTCTTTCGGTACTCGAGAACACACGGGTGATGCCACATATGCACCTGCCCTTGCAGTCCGGCTGCAACAGCACACTCAAACGCATGGCAAGACGCTGCCGCACCGAGGAATTCGACCGACTCTTCAGCGAGCTTCGAGAGCGTGTTCCAGGCTTTAACGTCACCACCGACCTGATCTGCGGCTTTCCCGGAGAGACCGACGACGAATGGCAGACCACGATGGACTTTGTCGCCAGCCAACCGTTTGGTGACATGCACGTGTTCGCGTATTCCGAGCGCGAAGGCACCGCCGCTGCAGCGATGGCCAACCCTGTGCCCGTCGAGATACGCAAAACACGCAGTCGCGAAATGCACGCGCTCGCCGAACGCCTACGCGAAGCTCGCTTGCAGCAAACGATTGAGACAACCGCGGAGGTACTGTGGGAGCGGGGGCGACTGAAAACCGACGGCATGCTGGAATTTTCTGGCTATACCCCTGCTTATTTTAGGGTTTCTACACGCTCTCAGGACGACCTGACCGGCGAGATCACCCGTGTGCACTTGCGCAGACCCGAGAACGGACAGCTGCAAGGCTGCCGGACACCAGGCGATGCGAGGTAGCAAACCTTAAGCGACCAGCCGTGTCACTATGGGTCACATTACTTGTACAGCACGCCTGCAGGACGGCACTCCGGCACGGCGTTAGCATTCACACCCATTAACTACAGATTTGACGGGAATACATGACGACGCAGGCAGACGCGATCGACCCACAAGGCTCGGGGGATGCAGACGAGATCGAGACACGAGAATGGCTCGATGCCCTCGAAGCAGTCATCGAGCACGAGGGACCCGAACGTGCGCACTACCTACTCGAACGCCTGATCGATCAGGCGCGTCGCTCGGGGGCCAACCTGCCCTACGACTCCACCACGGCCTACATCAACACGATCCCGCCTCATCTGGAGCAGCGGAGCCCCGGAGACCCCGAGCTCGAGCACCGTTTACGCTCAATGATCCGCTGGAACGCGGCTGTCATGGTGCTGCGGGCTCAACGAGACGGATCCGGTGTCGGTGGCCACATCGCAAGCTTTGCCAGTGCCGCCACACTCTACGACGTTGGCTTCAACCACTTCTTCCATGCGCCTACGCCAGAGCATGGTGGCGATGTGGTCATGTTTCAGGGCCATTCCTCCCCCGGCATCTATTCGCGCAGCTATCTCGAAGGACGCCTTGATGAAAAGGATCTGGACCGCTTTCGCCGCGAGGTCGATGGCGATGGCCTTTCGTCCTACCCGCACCCCTGGCTGATGCCAGATTATTGGCAGTTCCCGACCGTATCGATGGGTTACGCCTCGCTGACCTCGATCTATCAAGCGCGCTTCATGAAGTACCTGCAACATCGCGGTCTTGCGCACACTGAAAACCGCCAGGTCTGGACCTTCCTCGGCGATGGCGAGATGGACGAGCCGGAATCGCTTGGTGCCATCTCCCTTGCCGGTCGCGAAAGGCTCGACAACCTCAATTTTGTCATCAACTGCAACCTTCAGCGCCTCGATGGGCCGGTACGCGGCAACCAGAAGATCATCCAGGAGCTCGAAGGCATCTTTCGCGGTGCCGGCTGGAACGTGATCAAGGTGATCTGGGGGAGCTACTGGGATCCTCTGCTTGCACGCGACAAGACCGGCAAGCTGATGCAGCTGATGATGGAAACGGTCGACGGCGAGTATCAGAACTGCAAGGCCAAGGGCGGGGCATATACCCGCGAGCATTTCTTTGGCAAGTATCCGGAGACGAAAGCACTCGTTGCCAACATGAGCGACGAGGACATCTGGCGCTTGAATCGAGGCGGTCACGATCCACACAAGATCTACGCAGCCTACAAGCAGGCCGTGGAGCACAAGGGGCAACCGACCCTGTTGCTGTGCAAGACCGTCAAGGGCTACGGCATGGGTGAGTCCGGTGAAGGCACCAACGCCACTCACCAGCAGAAGAAGATGGACCTTGAGTCCTTGCGCGGTATGCGCGATCGCTTTCGTCTGGATCTGACCGACGAGCAGGTCGAGAATCTTGAATACATCAAGCCAGCTCCTGACAGCGAGGAGATGAAGTACATGCAGGCGCGGCGCAAGGCCCTCGGTGGTTATCTGCCGCAGCGAAGCAACTTTGCACCCCCTTTGGAAGTACCTGAGCTCGATGCCTTCAAGCCGCTGCTCGAGACCAGTGGTGAGCGTGAGCTGTCGACCACCATGGCCTTTGTGCGCATGCTCACCATCCTGACCCGTGACAAGAAGATTGGTAAGTACGTGGTGCCAATTGTCCCGGATGAGGCACGTACTTTCGGCATGGAAGGCATGTTCCGACAACTCGGTATTTATTCGAGCATCGGGCAGCTCTACGAGCCGCAGGATCGTGACCAGATCATGTACTACAAGGAGGACAAGAGCGGTCAGATCCTTGAAGAGGGCATTACCGAGGCGGGTGCGATGTCGAGTTGGCTCGCCGCCGCCACATCCTATGCGACGCACGGTGTCGCGATGATCCCCTTTTATATCTACTACTCGATGTTTGGCTTTCAGCGTGTGGGCGATCTTGCCTGGTTGGCTGGCGACATGCGCGCCTGTGGTTTTTTGATCGGCGGTACTGCCGGGCGTACCACGCTCAATGGCGAGGGCCTGCAGCACGAGGACGGACACTCACTGGTGTTGTCGTCCACCATCCCCAACTGTGTCAGTTACGACCCCTGCTTTGCTCACGAGATGGCAGTGATCGTGCAATTCGGCATGAAGCGCATGATCGAGCAGCGCGAGAGCGTGTACTTCTACATCACCGCGATGAATGAGAACTACACCCACCCCGCCCTACCCGAAGGCAGCGAGGAAGGCATCAAGCGCGGCATCTACAAACTGCGTGAAGCCGGTGCGGAATTCCCTGCCGGTGCGGAGCCACGGGACGAGGACGGCAATATCGCCAAGCTTGCCAAGGCTGGCACCAAGTTCTCACACAAGGTCAAGCTGATTGGTGGTGGTGTCATTCTGCGCGAAGTCATCGCGGCAGCAGCCATGCTCGAGCGCGATTGGGGCATCGGGGCCGATGTGTTCAGCGTGACCAGTTTCAATGAGCTGGCGCGCGATGGCCAGGCGGTTGAACGCTGGAACATGCTGCACCCGAACGATGAGCCGCGCGTGCCTTTTGTGGCGAGCACTCTGGGCTCCGATGACGCCCCGATCGTCAGCTCAACTGACTACATGAAGGCCTACTCGGATCAGGTTCGCGAATATGTGCCCGCCACCTTTGTGGCACTTGGCACCGATGGTTTTGGCCGATCGGATTCGCGCGAAAAACTGCGTGAACACTTCGAAGTCAATCGCAACTACGTCACTCTGGCAGCTCTGCACGCGCTGCATGCTGACGGCAAGATTGACGCAAAGCCTGTTGCCAATGCGGTGCAACGCTACGGTATCGATCCGGACCGTCCTAACCCGGCAACGGCCTGAGGGGAACCGACATGAGCAGCACCAATATTGTCGTACCCGATCTGGGTGATTTCAGTGACGTGGAGATCATCGAGGTGCTTGTCGCACCTGGAGACACGGTTGAACCCGAGCAAAGTCTGCTGACCCTCGAGACAGACAAGGCAACCATGGAAGTCCCGGCTGACAGTGGCGGCACCATTGAAGCGATAACTGTCGCGGTAGGCGGGACCGTCAGCAGCGGCGATGTGATCGGAACCCTGATCCCTGGCGATAGCGCAGCAACACCGCCGGAAGCCGCGGCAGCTGCTGCCAGTGAGCCTGCGGCAGAACCCAAACCTGCGGCCGAGCCTTCGACGGCACCTGCTCCCGCCTCAACGTCTGCCTCTGCCTCTGCCTCTGCCTCTGCCACTGAACCGGGGCAGGCGGCTAAGGCATCCGCCGCTGCAGGCCCGAGCCTCTCACCCACAGCCCATCTTGACGACTCGCGCATGCGCAAGGCGCATGCTTCGCCGGGCGTCCGACGCTATGCCCGTGAACATGGAGCCGATCTCTCGCTGATCACAGGCTCGGGCCCCAAGGGACGCATCGTCCGTGACGATGTCAAAGCCTTTATCAAGACTGCCATGCAGGGCATGGGCAGCAACTACGGCAGCGCAGGCATCTCCGGCGGCGGCTCAGGCATACCGCCTCTACCGGATGTTGATTTCAGCAGTTTTGGTGAAGTCGAGCGTGTCGAGATGGGTCGTATACCGAAGTTGTCGGCGGCCAACCTGCACCGCGCCTGGCTGAATCTGCCGATGGTGACGCATCACGACGAGGCAGACATCACCAGCGTGGAGGAATTTCGCGGGGATATAAAACGCGCAGCAAAAGAAGGTGACCCACGCGTTACCGGGCTTGCATTTCACATGAAGGCGCTGGCGAGCACACTCAAGAAACACCCCAAGTTCAACTCATCGCTCTCCAGCGACGGGCAGGCCTTGTTCCTGAAAAAGTATGTACACATCGGCATTGCTGTGGATACACCTTCAGGTCTGATGGTCCCGGTGTTCCGTGATGTCGACAAGAAGTCCATCTATGATCTGGCCGAGGAGATGACGGACGTCTCCTCTCGCGCGCGTGACAAGAAACTCAAACCAGCCGAGATGCAAGGCGCCTCGATGACGATCTCAAGCCTGGGTGGCATCGGTGGCACGGCCTTTACTCCGATCGTCAATCCGCCCGAGGTTGCCATCCTTGGCATCACTCGCGCGCAAATGAAACCGGTGTGGAACGGCAAGGACTTTGAACCTCGCCTGATGTGCCCGCTTGATCTCACCTACGATCATCGCGTCATCGACGGTGCTGTTGCCGCGCGTTTCATGGTGGATTACGTGAAAACCATCGGTGATATCCGAAGACTGTTGCTGTGACTCCTTCCCACCGCCACCCTCTAACCGAGCTCTACCAGGACTAACGCACACGTGAGTGACTTGCAGACCATCAAGGTCCCTGACATGGGTGACTTCGACGATGTAGAAGTCATCGAGGTACTGATTGCAGTCGGTGACACCATCGATGTCGAAACCTCGCTGATCACCGTTGAAAGCGACAAGGCCAGCATGGAGATCCCGTCCCCTTCTGCGGGCGTCGTGACTTCGGTGGTCGTATCGGTTGGCGATCGCGTGTCACCCGGCAGTGATTTGGTGGTGATCGATGCTGCCACTGCGGGGACATCCACAAGTGCTGCGGCAGACTCGGGACCAGAGGCATCAACGGCATCGCCCGCTGTTACCGAGGCACCCGCAGCACCTGGTTCAGCAGCAAGCCCGGCGCCAAGCGCGAGCCCGGCCGTGGATGCGGATGAGCACGTTGATATTGTCGTACTCGGTGCCGGCCCCGGCGGTTACACCGCCGCTTTCCGTGCCGCAGATCTTGGCAAGAGGGTCTTGCTGGTTGAACGCTATCCGGACCTCGGTGGTGTCTGCCTGAACGTGGGGTGTATTCCCTCCAAGGCGCTGCTGCATACCTCAGCCGTCATTCAGGAGACGCGCGAGATGTCAGCGCATGGCGTCACCTTCAGTGAGCCTGTGATCGACATCGACAAGCTGCGCAGCTTCAAGGAGAGCGTGATCGGAAAACTCACCGGCGGACTTGCAGGGCTTGCCAAGCAACGCAAGGTGACCGTGGCGCACGGGCTTGCCACCTTTGCATCGGCCAATGCCATCACTATCGAGGCCTCGCCCAAAGGTGGTGATCCTGCAACAGCCACCCGCACCATCAGCTTTGACAGCGCCATCATCGCTGCCGGTTCCGAGAGTATTCGGATACCCGGATTTCCCTATGACGATCCGCGCCTGGTGGATTCCACCGGGGCGCTGGAGCTGCGCGATATCCCTGCCCGAATGCTTGTCATTGGAGGCGGCATCATCGGGCTCGAGATGGGCTGCGTCTATGCGGGCCTCGGCTCCCAAGTGACCGTGGTGGAACTGTCTGACGGCTTGATGCCCGGTGCCGACCGGGATCTGGTGCGTCCTCTGGAAAAACGCCTTAAAAATGACTTTGAGGCGATCTTCACTGGCTCCAAGGTCACCGGGATAGAAGCACGGGACGACGGCCTGCACGTAAGCTTTGAGGGTGGCAAAGCACCTGCCAGCGACACCTTTGACCGTGTTCTGCTCGCCGTAGGCCGCTCGCCTAATGGCAAGAAGATCAATGCAGTGGCAGCCGGTGTAGCGGTGGACGATCGTGGTTTTATCGCCGCCGACTCGCAGCAACGCACCAACGTGCCGCATATCTATGCCATCGGTGACATCGTCGGTCAGCCGATGCTTGCGCACAAGGCCACCCATGAAGGCAAGGTGGCAGCAGAGAACGCCAGTGGCGAGAAATCCTGGTTTGATCCAAAGACGATTCCTTCGGTGGCCTACACCGATCCTGAAGTGGCCTGGATGGGTCTGACCGAAACAGACGCGAAGGCGCAAGGCATTGCTTTTGAGAAAGCGAGTTTTCCCTGGGCTGCCAGCGGCCGCTCACTCAGCATGGACCGCAACGAGGGTCTGACCAAGGTGCTGCACGACCCGGATACCGGACGCTTGCTCGGTGCCGGGATTGTGGGACCGAATGCCGGTGAATTGATTGCCGAGGCGGTACTCGCTCTGGAGATGGGTGCGGATATCGAGGATATGGCGCTGACCGTGCACCCTCACCCGACCCTTTCGGAAACATTGAACTTCGCTGCCGAAGTGGCCGAGGGTACGTGTACTGATATCTACGCGCCAAAGAAGAAGCGCTGATGCGCGAGCCAGGCCAACGAACCGCTAAACGCCGCCGTTAGCCTCAGCTCGTGTTGCGACGCTACAGGTTGTCGATCTGAGCACGCAGGGAGGCGAAGTGCTCATCCATCACTTCGGCATCGTCATCGCCTGCAATACCAAGCACGGCATCGTGCAAGCGATCGAGCTCTGCGTGCACTTTCATGCGCGCCACGTCGTGCGGATCTGCAACTGACGATTGCGTCTGCGACTTGTCAAGCAGCATATCGAGCTCCTCGACGGCAGCAAGCAATGTAGGCGAAATTTCTGCTGTCTCTTCAAACCGCGCAGCACCGCCGTCGGCGATGATGGTCTTCACACTGCGACCAAACACATACTTGCGGCTCACCGGCAAGAACGATCCTTTGCCTCGTTTGTAGAAAACGCGAAGCACATCCCGCCTGGTATCCAGCGGACGCTGGGTGTAGTGCGTAATTTCGTGATGGCGAGTGACGCCCATCGAATCAAGTGTCGGCCAGTCGGTCTTCATAGTTCTGCCTTCCGACTCGACCAGATCTGATACCACTTCAAGAGTACTGCTCATGGAATCTCCGAAAGAGCGCCGAGCTCGACGAGCCCAAAAACGCATGCGAACGCCGGTTTCCGAGGACTATAAGTCCTGCGCAGTGCAAGAAAAATCACCCAATGGAACAGCTCTATGGACCAGCCTGACCGTGTCAGAACAGTGGCTCGGATGAGCATTGCCATTGTGATATGTGACCTGTTCAGTGTTGTCACATGGACCTCGACAGCAGGCTGAACCAGATTACCCCCAGGCTCTCGGGCGCCCGGTAGCCACCGCCGTGATCCGCGACTCGATAAACACCTTTAATCCATCCTGCTCAATGAGGATGTCCTCGCGCGAGACATTCACCTGAGGTGGATCATCTGCACCCGCCTTCAGCGCTGCCTCGATCACCAGGTCAGTAGCATGCTGTGTAGCCTCGGCTGCTGCAGATTCAAGATCCACACACGTCAGTGGACCGTCTGACATCAGCACGACAACATCCGTACCGCCACCGGGTTGCAGACTGATGGAGCGTTCCTGACGGACCAGGCCTGCAACCGCGCCAAGGGCATTGGCAACTCCGGCTGCCTGCGGCACGATACTGCGTGAGCCAAGCCGAGCTGCCGCGCCGGGATGGTACAAACCTGCCGACGCGCCAAGTCCGATCAGCGGGACTTGCAGCGTTGGGACAACGGCAAGCACTGGAGTATCTGGAGTCGCCGGCGCTCCGATCGCTAACAGTTGGTCGATCCACACAGCCCGCTCAGTGTCTCGCCTCGATGCCGACGGTTCAAGCCCGAGGGCACGACGAGCAACGGCAGACGCCGTGGCGATTTCAACGGCGTCAATGACAACCTGTGCCAGACGCTCTGTGGCGCTCTCGCGATCCACACCCGACAGCATTTTTGCAAGACTACCCCCCGCGTGCACTATCGAACGCAAAAATAATTGCGCCCCAAGGCGGGCCACGCTCGCGTCCCAGGTGTCTTGTAGACCGAGTACATGACAGGCATCACTTGGCGTGAAAGCGCTACGACGCACAAAGCCTGCGGCTTCAAGACGCGCCATCGCAAGCGCCTCGGTACCCTCGGAGAACAGCGCTTCCAGAGAGACCACACCGCTGCCGATACGCTCCAGCAAATCACGTTGCTGACTACTGCCGGCTTGTTGCCCTTCTCGTTGCACCACCTCGATGAACTGTCCATCGTGCGACGTCACCCAGCCTCGCTCGAGTTGCTTTATCAGCACATCACGGATCCGCGGTTCTCGAGTGGCGAGTAGCGATAGCGGAATACTCCGCGAGGGGCCCACACCCAGAGCGCCTTCGTCATCGAGTTGCAACTCACTATCGCCACCCAGACCAAGACTGACAATCTCGACCGCTTGCACCATCGTGCGCCACCCGCCGACCTGTGCACCTTGTGGGTCCAGGCGCGGACGACCGTTCTGCAACAGGGCAATGTCGCTGGTGGTACCGCCGATGTCGACAACAACGGCAGAGTCGAGGTCCGCTAGTTCACGTGCGGCGACAACACTGGCTGCCGGCCCGGACAGGATGGTCTCCACCGGGAATTGGCGCGCGACAGCGGCGGCTACCAGCGTGCCATCGCCCTTGACAACCATCAGTGGCGCTGTGATGTCCTGATCGTCAAGCAAGGTCTCGGCAGCATCCAACAGCTCCACCAGTGCCGGAATCAAGCGCGCATTGAGCAAGGCCGTCAAGGCTCGCCTGGGTGCATCCAGACCTTGGGTCAGTCGGTGACCGAGACTGACCGCTTGCCCGCAGATACCGGCAAGCACCTCGGCGGCTTGCAACTCATGCTCAGCGTTGCGCACGGCAAACACCGACGATACTGCCCAGGCCTCCACCTTTCTAGCAACCGGTGTCGCCTGCGCCACCAGTTGAGTGAGATCAAGTGGGCAGACCGCGTGCCCTTGCGCATCGTGGCCGCCGTCAATGAACAGGACAGGGTCGTTACCCAGCGCTTCCCCGAGCTGTGCTCGGTGCAACCAGTCGCGAGAAAAACCGACAAGTACAAGGCCTACGGATCGCCCCCGACCTTCGACCAGGGCGTTGGTGGCGAGCGTGGTCGAAAGTGAGACCAAGCTCACATTTTCTGAATCCCCCGCATCAAGCACCTGGGCGACAGCCTTGGCCAGACCCTGGCGCAGATCACCATGAGTCGTCAGCGCCTTTGCAGAGCGCACCAACCGCTGGTGCTCGTCAACCAGAACCGCGTCGGTACAGGTACCTCCCGTATCAATTCCGAGTGACAAGGGCATGGCGGGCTTGTGATTCTCGTCTGTTCGGAGAAAAGAGTTAACGGCATTTGCCGACGGTGCCAGCGGAGGAGTCGCTCATATTTTGTCGACTACTGCCGATACAGGATCATCGGATTATAAAGGTGCGCCTCGGCTTGCTGCCATGAACGGCTACTTTCATTCCACAGCAACAACCGGATCCAACAGAGGCTTTTCGTTGGTTGAGCTGGTTGTGACGCTCTCAATCGCTGCTCTGCTAGTGGGATTTGCCGCGCCCGGTTTCGAGAACTTAGTGCGCGAGAATCGTCGCGACACGGCTCTCTATGGGCTCATGGGCGATCTGCAGTTCGCCCGCTCCGAGGCAATCAAACGCTCAGCCAGAGTCAGTGTTTGCGCGCGCTCCAGCGTCGATGCCGATGCCTGCTCTACCTCGATCACCTCGCCCTGGCACGGCGGCTGGCTTGTGTTTGTCGATGATGGCGCAACCCCGGGCGAATACGAAAGCGCTGATGAGACCTTGCTACGCGCGGCACAGCCCGTGCACAACAGCTTTCGCATCAAGACGATTGCACGCACAGCAACCAGTGCCTTGTCGGATGCACGATCGAATTTTGTGCGATTCGGTCCACGCGGCACCAGTACCTGGCGCGGCGGTGGCTATCTGATGGTATGCGATCAACAAGAGGGTAACGACGAGCGTGCCGCAGCCATCAATATGACCTTGAGTGGCGACATACGTCGCGCGCGACGCGACGGCTCAGGTGCGCTGATCAGCGCTTTTGGTACGGAGCCAACATGCGCAGAATGACCCGCACAACCAGGCAGGGAAGACAAAAGTCGCAACGTGGCGTTGGCCTGATCGAAGTTTTGCTCGCCCTGGTGATTGTGTCTATCGGCTTTCTTGCAGCAGCGCGAATGCAAGTGCAAAGCATGAGTACCAGCCAGAACAACTACGCCTTGTCGCAGGCAAAGTTCATTGTTCTGGATATGACCGAACGCATGCGAGCCAATCGCATAGCACTTGATGCAGACGCCTACAGCGGTCTTGAGACAGCAACCGGCAAGACCCTGCCTGATTGCGTTACCAACGGCACAGCGTGCACCCCCAATGACCGCGTTGCTGCTGATCTGTACGCGTGGAGCCTCTACCTCCACCCGACATCGCCAAACACGCCACCCTTGTTGCCGTCATCTCCCGATATCGACGCCAAGGGGACGATCGTCAAAAACGGCGACAACTATGAGGTAACGGTCAGCTGGGCTGAGCGTATCGACCACAAACCTGTAGAGCGCTCCTACACGGTGCAGGTAATTCCATGACACCTCCAATGACTGAGTGGCGGAATCAGGCAATGCACAGCTCGATCAGGCGCTCTGCCGGGTGCGCAAAAACCTGCTCAATGACACCTCTGCCGCGCACATCAAGGCAACTCGGCTTTTCATTGATCGAGCTGATGATTGCAATGCTGCTCGGCGTGCTGTTGACCGCGGGCATGGCAACGATATTTTCAGGCTCAAAACGTTCATCGGTACTCAACACGACCCTGACCGAGCTGCAGGAAAGCGCACGCTTTTCCATGGACTCGATGGTGAGGGACGTACGACTGGCAGGCTTTCAAGGTTGCGCGCCGACAAGCGAGAGTGGCTCTACCGCAATCGTACTCGCAAGCAACTCGCCTACAACCAATCTACACGAGACAGCGCTCACCACACACGTGATTGGCAACACGGGCACCTGGACACCGTCCATTGCCTTTACGGGCTTTACACCACCTGCGGCCGGCGAGATTGGCGAGCCGGTAGCAGGCACACACGCCTTGTCTGTTCAGTTTGGGAGCCCCGAGACCTACCGTATTCAGAGCATGACCAGCAAGACCGCCCCCATTGTTCTAGCCGACGGTATACGAACAGAAGACATCGGCCTGATGGCCAATGATGTCGCCATGGTTTCTGACTGCCAGAAAGCCAACATCTTCACAGTCTCCTCCACCGGCCCCAATTCACTTCAGCACGCGGCGAGCGTCAACCGAAACGCCTACGGACTCTCTGACGGGCGCCTGTCAGATGCGTTTGTTTCGGAGGCAAACGATCGACGACGCACACGCGTGATGCGCTTTGAAGCCAATATCTACTACATCGGCGATACCCAAAGGACAAATAGCGATGGCGAGAATATCCTCGCGCTGTTTCGTATGAGTCTTCCCTATGTCATCCCCACAACAGGTGCAGCAGTATCTCCTGTTGAAATGACAGAAGGTGTATCGGACTTGCGCTTGCGCGTCGGTATGCACTCCGAGGATATCAACAACAACAACGTCGTCTTTGTAGCACCAGACGTTGCAGCAACCACTCCCGGTGTTATTGGCAGTGTCGAGATTGGCATGCTGATCGAGTCGTTCAATGCCATTGCAGAGAACGTTGATCAGCGCAGCTACACGCTGGCAGGCAACCTGCTTGCTCCCTCGACAGCATCCGGCGACACCACCTACCGGGCTGACCGGCGCATGCGCATCGCCTTCAACTCCAGTGTGGACATACGCAATCGCTGATGACTAAAGCAAGCCACAGGTTGTACCCGGGAACAAGGCAACAGCACACGGAGTTACGCAGCAGACAGCAAGGCGCTGTACTGATGATTGCCATGGTCATGGTCTTTGTGCTGTCCATTCTTGGCGTCTCGGCCATGCGCGGTGCCACCCTTGAAAGTCAACTTGCCAACAACGCGCTCCAAAAGCAGATCACGTTTCAGTCTGCAGAGTCTTCAACCGATGTCATTCTCGGGCGCGAGCATTCTCTGCGCGACATCATCTGTCAGCCCAAGGAAACCGAAGTCCTAGACGACTTTGATCAGATAGAGGAACAGAAAACCATCACCACACTTGAGGACGCAGGCAGAACGCATCCGCTCTGGTACGAACTCAACGGCCCGGTCAGCGCCAGGCGCTTCGTGGTGACAGGATTCAGTGAACTTCCCGGCGCGAATACCAGCACAACAATTTCACAGGGTGTCGTGCTGCTGGGTGCTTCAGACTCGACAGGAGATTGTTGAGATGACAAAGCAAACGCAGGAACGCGCAGACCGTGCAAGGCCGCCAACACATAGAGCCATCATGAAAAAGGTCTCTTCATATCGTGCCGCTCGACCATGGGCCCCTCGTCTACAGACCCCAAGTGTAAACGCCCATCGCCTGTACGCCTTGAGCCTGAGCGCATTATTGAGCATCTGTGCTGGAGTGGCACCGAGCGCAGCGGACGACACAGAAATCTTTTTTGGTCAAGGCGGCGACTCACTCCAGAACAACCCGAATGTCCTGTTTTTGCTTGACAACTCCGGCTCGATGAACAACCCCGATGTTGGCGTATCGGGTACACGTGCAGCCCGCATGAAAGATGCAATGAACGTGCTGCTGGATCAGTCAAGTAGTTTCAATGTCGGGCTTGCTGCCTTTCAAGGGGGCAACTATGGCGCTGCAATTCGCTATCCGATCGGCTGGCTTGAGGGTAGTACACAGAGTTTTTGTGGCGACGAGGGTTGCCCTGATGAACTCGTAACCGCTCGGCCCGCCTCGGCGCTGGACACGGGCATACAAAACGACGACACCAATACTGTAGATCTCACATCAGCCACACTGTCGATGGGTGACACAAGCGTCGAAGAGGTCGCCAAAATCGAGACGGCAGCCACCTTTTCCAACAGCGTTGTAGCAACATCAGACAGTGTCGAATGGCTACCCGAAAACACCTTCGGCCTGCCTGATGCCAGTCTTGACAACAACACCATCGACTGGTTTTTTTCCGGGCTAAAGGGTGACGGCCCATCCCGCATGGGTGTGCGCTTTGACGCCATTGATCTGCCTGCTGATGCCAAGGTGCAAAGTGCGACCATTACCTTCACACGCACCGCTGTAGCGGATCAGCGCGGCGTTATGGGCGCCCGCATCTATGCCGAAAGTAACAACGCAGCCAAACCTTACACCCTGCCCTCAGACAGTGACGACTATGCCTCTCTCAATCTCCGTCAGGACATTGAAAACCGCACGCTCGCAACCGTTGCCTGGGAAAACATTCCACCCTTTGACGCCGACGGACAGGAGGATGACACCGGACCCAAGATTGAAACCGTTGATCTTTCGCCAATACTGACTGAAGTCGCAGGACTCAATGGCTGGGACAGGACCTCTGATGTCAGCTTCATTATCACGCCGCCGGATCAATACATCCCGTCTGGGGAAAACATTCGTCGCTTCTACGGTGTCGGTGCCACTGAGGCCTTGCGCCCGGTCCTGACCTTTACTTACGTCGAGGCGGCAGATGCCGTCGGCACAGAATCGCAGAAAGTATTTGCCAGTACGCATAGCGATGAGTTTGTGGAAGCCAGCACTGGTGTGGCCTGGACCAACCAGAGCAATATGGTCACGTCTCTCTTCCACGTGGAGGGGAGTTTTGCGCCGCGTCGTCTTGCCTTGCGTTTTGAAGACGTCAACGTACCCAAGGGTGCGAACATCACGTCCAGCCAGTTGGTTATTCGCACCACCGGTGCAGCGGCCGCTACTGAGCCCAACGACTACTGGACACGTGATCCTTCGGCACCACCTGCTGATCCTGATGCCGATGACCCGGGCGATGATGTAGCGGGCGAAGAAGAGCCTGATCTGGGCGGTGCAAACCCTGGCTTTTCACTCATGGTCTCTGCAGAACTCACCGACAACCCGGAGCCCTATTCCACAGCAGGACTTGACACGCGTAACTTCAGTGCGGACGACTTGACGTGGTCGGGCATTGAGGACCGTGAATTTGCTGACCTGTCGTCTCCAAACCTGTCTGCTCTGATCAGCCAAATTACCTCTCAACAGAGTTGGACACCCGGCAATGATATTTCCTTGATGCTCTCGCCCACCACAGGATACGAGAATGTCCCTGAGAACATACGCAAGATATACACACCGATAACAACCTACCCCTACCAGAAGCCCTTTCTGGACATCAAGTGGGACTCGGCTGAGTCAGCCGAGCCAGAAGACCTCGGAACACAAACAACCGCGATACGATTCGATCGGGTTTTCATACCACCCAATGCCGCTATTCAGTCAGCACGTATCGTCTTCACGGCAGCTGAGACGGACGACGTAGCGACGAGTCTGTCTATCGGAGCGCATGCCACCGGCGCACCCGAGGTGCTCAGCGATGCCGACAACGATATCGGTCGACGTACCTCGTTTGAACCGATCGCGTGGAGCGATGTTGAGCCTTGGGATGTTCTCGGACAACAGTACGCCTCCCCTGACCTGACGCCACTGGTGGAGAAGATCATCGCTGAGGGAAGTTGGTGTGGCGGTAACCCCATGGTCTTCATGATCTCTGGTACCGGCAAGCGGGTTGCCGAGGCATACGTTGATGCTTCATCAGTGGCACCAAAACTGGAAGTCACCTACTCACCCTCATCAGGCAACTCGGGTGGCTATTGCTCCAACACATCTGTCAACATACCGATCACCGACAGCATCAGTGACGCGGTTCAGGCTGGCACCGGCAACGTAGTGACCAACGGCAACAACCTGGGTACCAGCGCGAACCTCGACGGCACTGGAGCCGCTCAGTCTATCGGCCTGCACTTCAGAGATCTGCCCATTGCGAACGGGACGCGCATCATCAGCGCCGCTTTGAGGGTATCGCCTCGCGCCAGCATCACGGACAGCTCTACGCTTGCCATAAGCGTGGATCAAATGAACAACTCTGTCGATTTCGGCACCCGTTCTGTCAATTCAAACAACAGAAAATGGTCAAAACCCGTGCCGTGGGAACTCAATGGGCCAGTGGACGCCGGAGAACCCGTGATATCCACCGACATCACAGAGCTGATAACAGCGAGCATAAATCAAAGCGGCTGGAAGGAAGGCAATGGCATAAGTTTTCGCCTTGAACGTACAGGCGGCAGTCATCGCCACTTCATATCCTCTGACAGCGATGAGTCTCTGTCGCCTGATCTGATCATCTACTACGAGTCAGAGCGAGCGGATGAGTCGACATTGGTCCGTCAAACCTTGAAAACACAGGTCGAAGAGCTTGATATCGGTGGCAGTACGCCGCTGGTCTCCTCACTGTATGAGGCGATTCGCTACTTCGGTGGGCGTAGCGTCGACTTTGGCAAGACCCGTGGTAATCCTTTCAGCTGGAATGCGAATGGCCTTCGGGTTAGTCATCCCTTTTCGTACACCGGTGGCACGGTCTATCGACCAACTGCTTGTACAGACCTGAACCTGAATTCCTCGGCATGTAACCGAGAGCGGATTAATGGCAATCCGGTATACGAATCTCCGATAAAGAGCCAATGCCAGTCCAATCATATCGTCATGTTGTCTGACGGACAGTCATACAACGACGACAGGATACAAAACGTCGTCCAGGGCATGATCGGACCGGGTTGCGACACCTCCTTCGAAAATGCCTCCGAGCACTGTGGTCGAGAACTCTCGGACTGGATCGAGAACACCGATCATTCAGATTTACCCGGGCAACAAAAGGTTGAGGTCCACACGATTGCCTTTGCTCTGGACGACAACGCGGATGCCCTGCAATACCTTGAGGATATTGCCACTGACGGAGGCGGTGCCTACGATGCCACAACTGCGGCGGAGCTGCTGGCGGTCTTTCAGGAAATATTCGACAAGGTCAGCAAAGCTGAGGCGAGTTTTGTTTCGCCCACAGTAACGGTCAGCTCGCAAAACCGCTTGCGCAATCGGGAAGATCTTTACTACACCCTGTTCAAGCCAGCGCAAACCGCACGTTGGGGTGGCAACCTCAAGCGCTACCGTGCCAGCGACGAGGCAGGCTCAACGTCAAACATACTCGATGTCGACGGTGATCTTGCCGTTGATCCCACCACGGGCAAGTTCGAACCAGGTGCACGCAGCTGGTGGTCAACAACAACCGATGGCGGCAAGGTACTCGAAGGCGGAGCCGCAGAGCAGCTGGAGATTGATTTTCCAGACAATCGCAACAGGCGTGTAAGCACCTTTACCGGGCTGCAAAATGGAGGCACCACGCAACTACTCGACGACGCCAATGTGCTCGACAAGAGCAACAAACGCATCGATGACCTGCTCTATGACATCCCGCCTCCCCTGAATGCCGATGCGGATTACGTAGCCGAACTCATTGATTGGTCACGTGGCAGAGATACGCTCGATCATGACGGTGACAACAACACCACCGAGACGCGCCCACAGATGGGCGATCCCTTGCACTCGCAGCCTGCGATGCTTAACTACGCAAACAACAAGAGCATCGTTTTTGTTGCCACCAACGAAGGCTTTGTACACGCCATCGACACCGAGACGGGTGAGGAGCAATGGGCATGGATCCCTCAGGATTTGCTCAAGAACCTGCACAAGTATTATCAGAATGCACCCTTGAGCAACCGCCCCTATGGGCTTGACGGCGCAATTACCAGCTGGGTTGGTGATAGCGATCGTGATGGAGTAATTGATGCAGGCGAGCAAGCCATCCTGTACATCGGCATGCGCCGTGGCGGAAACGCCTACTATGCCCTTGATGTCAGTGATATCAACAATCCCAAATTCATGTGGAAGATCGACGGTGGCTCAGAGACCGACGATAACGACACGACGACTGCAGACGGCGACTACAGCGAGCTGGGGCAGACCTGGTCGCGCCCGGTTCGCACCCGCATTGTCGACGGTGACCCGAGTGATGAAGACAACACCCGGGATGTCATCATTTTTGCTGGCGGCTACTCCACCAATCAGGATCAAGCAGCGAGTGGCGACCCCGCCGCTGAGTTACGCAGTGAGGATGGCGTTGGCGCTACGCTGTTTATCGCTGATGCATTGACAGGTGAGCAGTTGTGGCGGGCCGAAACCACCATGACCGGTTTCGAGGATATGAAATACAGTATTCCGTCAGATATCGCGACTATCGATATCGACTTCGACGGTATTGTTGATCAGATTTATGTTGGGGATATGGGCGGGCAAGTCTGGCGCGTCGATTTCAACAACACCAATGCCGATCTGCCTCTGGAAAGGCGCGTTTCGGGCGGACGAATCGGTATCTTTGGCACCGATAAACCCGGTCAGTCACGACGCTTCTACTACCCGCCAAGTGTGTCGCTGATTCAAGCAAACGGTATTCAGCAACTGGCTATCTCCATTGGCTCAGGATGGCGCGCACATCCGCTGGACGCCGAGGTACATGATCGCTTCTACAGCATCAGATCCATCTACGTCTACGGCCCACCGATCGACACATCCGGCACTCTTGACTACTCCGCTGTGCGCGACGATTCCACTATCGAATCAGAGGGCTTTGCCAACATCACCGATGACATCAGCCCAGACCCTTCAGACATCATTCGCGGTTGGTACATGGACGTCGGTGCGGGAGTCGATGGCCATACTGACCGTCCTGGTGAAAAGGTGCTCGCCAAGCCGCTTACCATCAACGGCAACATCATATTCACAACCTACACGCCAGAATTTGACCTGTGCAAGCCTGCCAATGGATCCAGCAGCGCTTATGTGGTCAATGTACTGAACGGCTCGCCAACCAATCTGTTCAACACCGATGGTGATGTGCTCTCACTCAGTGATCGTCGCCGCAACCTGGATCAGGCAGGTTTGGCACCTGGTGCAAGTGTCCACTTTCCTGAACAGGGCTTGCCCACGATCATGGTCGGTACCGAGAAACTCGAGGAGGTGGATTTTGGCAGCACTCGGCGTCGCACCTTCTGGCAGGAAATGATTGAGGACGACAAGTCACTGGTCACTTCACAAGCCGACGAAGGCTAATCGCGCGCCAGCCTCATCCTGGGTCAGGCGATCATTACAAGGCGACCCTGCGCACGTTTAGTGCTCAGGTTTGTCCTTGTTACAGCCGCTACCGTCTGTGTCGGACACGTGATTTTCAAGGAGCAGGTTTGATGAACAAAAAGGCAGCTGGATTTACTCTCATCGAGCTGATGATCGTTGTGGCCATCATTGGCATACTGGCAGCCTTTGCCTACCCCGCCTACGGACGCTATATGTTCGATGCGCGGCGCACCGACGGAATGGGGGCCCTGCTGACCGCCATGCAGACTATGGAACGTTGTCGCGCAACCAGCTATTCCTATGAAGGATGCACAATCAATGCGGCATCCGAGGAAGGCTATTACGCCATAGCTGCATCCAACGTAACTACCACGACCTTCACGTTGACTGCGACCGCTCAAGGCGCGCAGGCAAACGACACCGCATGCCCGTCGTTGACCATCGATCAGGCCAGCCAGAAAGGGCCTGTTGACACCAGTGGTGCCGCGGCCTGCTGGAAATGACGGATTTGCGGACCTGTTGCCAGGTCTGTGAACGCAATACTCCTCACGGCTCGGCACGGACGTGCAACAGGGTAAGACCTGCGGCTCGCGTCCCTCTGGCCATGGCACTTAAAGTTGATGTAACGCACGGCCGCTAATGCAAGGTATGCAGGACACACTCCAAAAGGGATTTACTTTCGTGGAACTCATCGTGACCATGGCGGTTGCGATTGTGTTGCTGGGTGTGGCCGTCCCGAGTTTTGTTCAGGTCCTAAAGGATGGCCGCCTGTCATCAGATGCGACCTGCCTGAACCTCGCCCTGTTCGCCGCACGCTCAGAAGCGGTCAAACGCTCCAGCGATGTCACCGTGTGTCCGTATGGCTCTGCCAACCAGTGCGGATCAGACTGGAATGACGGCGTGTTGGTCTTCAGCGAAGGTGCGGGGCTTACTCCGACCTCTTCCCTGGGCACCGCAGCAGTTGATGCGACCTCAACGGTCATACGCAGCTGCCCGCCGTTTCACGACGACCATTCTATTACCGCGATTGCCTCAAGCGATCGCAGTGTCAGCACGGCCGAGTCACGTGAGTTCATTCGATTTGGCCGCGACGGCACCTCAAACTGGAACCTCGGCTACTTTGCCATTTGCGATGATCGCGAAGCAGACGGCTGGAAGGGAATCAACATAGGGCTGAGCGGCGACATCAAACCCTCTCGCTTGCATGTTGATGCGGACGCCGTCACTGATGTCTTCAACCGCAAGATCACCGCTTGCAGATGAGCAGACAACAGCGAATAAATCGCCTCGCTCAGCACGCGACGAACCGCCATGCCCAGGCCGGAATCGGGCTAATCGAGATACTGATCGCAGTCGTGATTGTGTCGATGGGTTTTCTCGCTGGTGCTCGCATGCAAGTCGAGAGCATGCGCTTCAGCCAGAGCGCCTACTACCGCTCGCAAGCCTACTTCATGGCTAACGACATCATCGATCGCATGCGAGCGAACATAGAGGGCGTGCGAGATGGCAACTATGACGGCGGCTCAACCGATGCCACCACAGCACGCCCCGATTGCACCACGAGCCGCTGCTCTCCAGCCGAGATCGCAACGCGCGATCTGGCTGAATGGAGCGACTACCTGAACCCGACGACAAATGCGCCACCGGCGCTACCGAGCAGTGCGCGAACAGCAGCGGCCGGCACCGTCGTCGCTGCAGGTGGCGGCCAATTCACGATCAGCCTTGTCTGGGCTGATGGTGAAGACGATGACCAGCTCGACGTGCATTTCCTGGCTGAGAACTGAGCGGCATGTCTTCAAAGAATGCGCGCACAGTCAGTTTGCCCACGAATCAATCGGCAGGCTTTTCACTGATTGAGTTGCTCATAGCAACCGTGCTTGGTCTGATACTGACTCTCAGCATGATCTCTGTGTTTTCGGGTAACCAGCGCTCGTCACAATTGAACTCTGCTATCGCGAACATGCAGGAAAACGCCCGGTTTGCAGTGGACATGATTTCACGCGATGTGCGTATGGCAGGATTTCAAGGTTGTGCACCGATAGCCGGTGGGTCTGTCAATGTGCTTGCCCGCAACGCACCGATAAGCGATACATCTCAGGGGTTGCGCTCCAGCGCCATCTGGGCCAGCCGCGTGGACTCCACCACCGCTTGGGAGCCCATGCCTCCATTTGGTGCCTCTTTTCAGGTGCCCGCCACCTTCCCTGCCGTGCCTGGCACCCACACACTCGCCGTTCAGTTTGGCGACGAATCTACATTGCTGCTCGATCAACCCGTCGGTGGCACCGCCTCAGCGAGTGCTTCCGGTGACATCCTGGTAGCCGGTGACGCCGATGCCGTGAGCAATCTGCAGGTCGGCGACCTGGCGATCATCTCTGACTGTCTCGAGGGTGATCTGTTTGAGGTAACAAGTCTGTCGACAACTGGCGCTGTCACCTCCATAGGACACGCCGCAGGTACTGATACCAACAGTCAGGGAAATCTTGGAACCATCTACGGGGCAAGCCCTGATCTGCTCCAGCAGAGTATGGTCATGCGCTTCAATTCGCGTATCTACTATGTTGGCGATACCGGACGCGTTGACAGAGATGGCAATGCGATCACAGCTCTTTATCAGCAGAACATGCCCTTCGACGGCAGCGTTGAACCCTTCGAGATCATGCAAGGCGTTGAACAGCTTGTCATCAGTTTTGCGGTGGCTGATTCCGATGGCACACGACGGTACGTTCCTGCCGGCACCGCCACTGTGGACCCGACACAGGTAACCTCTGTGCGTCTGGGGATACTCATGGCGTCGGATGAGCGCATAGCCGAGGAAGATGACGACACGGTGTATGTTCTGGCTGGCACTCAAGTGCCTCCCGCTTCGGCCTCGACCGCGGGACCAAGGCACGCTGGAGACAAGCGCATGCGCCTGGCCTTCAACACCACTATCAAGATTCGTAATTTCAGGGAGTAGTGGCTGCGATGAACACACGCCCCACGCGACAACAAGGCAGTGCTTTATTCATTGCCATGATCCTGCTCTTCATGATCTCTGTCATGGGCGTCACCGCCATGCAAAGCTCGTCCCTGGAGCACCGTATGGCAACCAATGCAATCGAGTCCAAGGCGGTCTTCCAGTCCGCTGAATCGGTGACCGAAGAAGCGCTCAACAGCGAAAGCAATCTCTCCGCTGCGTTTGCGCTGGGTACCACTACTCCCACCACAGTGAAGCTGTCACTGGACCCCGAATCGCCGATTACCAGTGAAGCGCAGCTGCAATATGTTGGCAGCGGCATCGTACCGGGCTCGTCTATTGGGGTATTCCAGGGCCTACGCTTCATCGCCTCCGGCGAGGGCTCTATCGACGGTGTGGCAGGAGCCGGTGTGGCGCAAGGTGCTGTGCGGGAAGTACCGGCAAACTAGAGAGACCACCAGCTTGACGGCGCAGCCGGGCCCGCGCACCATAACGCCCATGGACAAGCGCTTGTTAGACATACTCGTATGCCCTGTAACCAAGGGCAAACTGGAACTTCGTGGCGAAGAGTTATGGAGTCGCCAGGCTGCCCTCGCCTACCCCGTACGCGATGGTGTACCGGTCATGCTTGAATCCGAGGCGCGAACCTTGTCCCTCGACGAAGCCCAGTCGCTCAAGAGTTGAATTCAGCGTGACAGCGTGACGCTGGTGACATCAGATCGCGACTCCAGAGACGCATTGGCCGAACCGGCATAGCGACGCAACTGAACAAAGACCTCACTGGCATCGGCCAACTGCTGCGGCAGCTGGATACGCTCGGCGTACTTCTGCCACGTGGCGTTTTCAAAGGTGCGCTCTGCTGCGATGCGATAGTGGGTCGGTTCGCCGCTCACTTCGGTCGACAGGAAGGTTGACCAGGCGCTTTCGGAAACATCAATATCGCGAATCATGATCGGTCGGCCGCTGGCATCAGCCAGCGCACTGTCCGCGCGACAGCGTGGCCCCGGTATGCCTTCGATCAAGGTAACGTCCTTGATCAGGTTGAACCCTCGCGCAGGCTCCTGTACGCGCATGCCGGTGAAACGCGTCTTGGAGACAGTAACCAGCAGGGGAAGATTGGGGACATCGGTTTTTGCGATGCCTTCGTCGTCGGTGAACACGGCACCAAATTGCTTGTGGTTACCATGCAAACCAAAGCAGACAGAAGCGCCGACAACCGGCTCGCCAGACTCGTCGATGACACGCACGCCAAAGGTCGCTGCCTGCGCTGGCAAAGACGCTACCAGAAGCATGCTAGAAACTATCAGGCCGGCGCTCAACCGCTTGCCAATATTCATGTGGATATCCCCAATTGGCGGCAGGCAAGAAGCGCTGCCAGAAAAATGTCACACATTCGATCGATGTCGAATCCATGACGCTACGGGATGATTCTGGCGCTAACGCTTCGAGGCGTCACGGCAATCGGTCACGAATTGGACACTTGCCGGGGGTAAAACGTCTGTCTTTGCTGCCTTGTGAACTTCAGCCGCGCCAACTGCGCACTATGCCGGTGTCCACGTGTACGAAATTTGAGCGGCTGTAATAACCCACACCACCCGCGCGCAGGCTCAATGCCGCTGTACGCAGATCGCTGGTCTTGACGCCGGGCACGTGAAAGTCAGCGGCCTTGCCTTCCATGTGCAGGCTGTAGCGAGCAACACCGCTGCTGCGCTTGCGCAAGGCAGCATTGGTTTCTGGTGTGCGGTAGCCGGACAAGACATGCACGGGTTGGTCAACCGCCAACTGCTGCTGCACCTGGAACAGGATGTCGAGCAGACGCGTGTCCATCTCACGCTCCTTGTCGGCGCGATGATCGCGCATGAGGTGCGCGATGGACTCAAGACTCTCGTCGATATACAGACCTCGGGTGACGTAGGCGATGTCAAGCTTTTCCCCGGTGTGGTCGTTGACCAGACGCAGCCGTCGCTCGGGCGGCAGTTGCAGCCGTCCAGGGTCGGCGGGAGAGCTGTCGTCCTGCAACGGCCCGACTTCGGCTATTTCAGCGTCACCGTGCAACTCGACCTCGGCTATCTCATCGAATGAGTCGCCTGTCTGGTCATCGGAGGCGTCGCTGGAGAGCGCAATCTCCTGCCAGCCATCATCCAGTTCGGTGTCGATAGCAGCTGCAAGCGGATCCACGGACGACTGCCCCACCGCCAGCGCTCGGCCGACAGACGTGGCGGACAATCCTCCGCCGAGCGTGGCGCCGACGGCGTAACGAAGTACACGGCGTCGGTTGATCAGCGAAGGACAGTGCTTGCTCATGTGACTCGAAATAGAGGGCGGCGGGCCTGCCAAACCGTTATCGCGCAGGCATCGTCAATAATCGGTCGTAGTTTACCCCCAAAACTCCGAGCAGTTAGCGCCGTAAAGAGACAAACATCATGCTGCGTCGTAACTGACGCTGAGAATTTCGTACTCCTTCACACCCCCTGGTACGGTTACAGCGACTTCGTCTCCCTCTGACTTGCCGATCAAGGCCTTGGCCACCGGCGAGCCGAACGAGATGCGACCGGCCTTCAGATCGGCCTCATCATCCCCGACAATCTGATATGAGAGCTCAGCGTCGGTCTCAAGGTCCACGAGTTTTACGGTGCTGCCGAATACGACCTTGCCCTTGGCATCGAGCGCAGTCACATCGATCACCTGCGCGTTGGAGAGCTTGGCCTCGATGTCCTTGATGCGCGCCTCGATGAAACCTTGCTGCTCGCGCGCCGCGTGGTATTCGGCATTTTCCTTGAGGTCGCCGTGCTCACGCGCCTCAGCAATCGCCTGAATCACAGCCGGCCGCTGGGTGGACTTCAGATCAGTCAATTCATCTCGCAGCAGGGTTTCGCCGCGCTTGGTCAGTGGTACCCGGATCATTATTCAGCTCGTCAGGGCTCGCACAAAGGCGGCCCGGTAGAAAAAAAACAGGTGCAGCAGGCTCAGTAGAGCCAGCTACACGGCCTCACGCAGCACCAGAGGCCACGTCGCCATGAATGTCGTCAAGACGGTATACCGGACCATCGGGGCCACTCGTCAAGGCGGCACAAATGGCCGAGGCACCCGCCAGCGTGGTGGTGTAGGGAATCTTGCGTCCGAGTGCCTGCTGACGAATATAGTAGGAATCTGCCACCGCCTGCCTGCCATCGGTGGTGTTGATCACCAGATGAATCTCGTCATTCTTGATGTGATCCACCACATGCGGCTGACCCTGTTGCATCTTGTTGACTGCCTTGCACTTGAGCCCGGCAGCGCTGACCGCCCGCTCGGTGCCAGCGGTCGCCATCAGCGAGAAACCCGCAGCTGACAGTCTTCTTGCGACCTCAACAATCCCCGCCTTGTCCTGATCCCGCACCGACAGAAAGGCGGTACCGCTGGTCGGAAACTCGACCGAGGCACCCAGTGAGGCCTTGTAAAAGGCCTCGCCGAAGCTGCGCCCGGTGCCCATTACTTCTCCGGTGGACTTCATCTCGGGTCCAAGCACCGGGTCAACTCCTGGAAACTTGGCAAAGGGAAACACCGACTCCTTGACGCTCACAAAATCCGGTACGGCAACGTCATTGATGCCCTGCTCTGCCAGGCTCATCCCTGCCATGACGCGTGCGGCCACGCGCGCGAGTGGCACGCCAGTCGCCTTGGACACGAAGGGCACTGTGCGCGACGCACGCGGGTTGACCTCCAGCACGTACACCGTCCATCCGCCGCTGCTGTCCGCTTGCAGCGCAAACTGCGTATTCATCAAACCGATAACACCAAGGCCCTTGGCCATGGCTCGAACCTGCTCACCCAACTCGGCAATAACGGCCTCATCAAGGCTGTACGGTGGTAGCGAGCATGCCGAATCTCCTGAGTGAATACCCGCCTCCTCAATGTGTTGCATGACCCCACCGATGACCACATCAGTACCGTCACAGATCGCATCCACATCGACCTCGATGGCATCGTTCAAAAAACGATCGAGCAGCACAGGTGAATCATTGGACACACTGACCGCTTCGCGCATGTAGCGCGCAAGCTCTGTCTCGCTCTGACAGATTTCCATGGCACGCCCACCGAGGACATAGCTTGGACGTACCACCAGCGGGTAACCGATCTCGGCAGCCAGACTCAGGGCCTGCTCTTCTGTGCGCGCCGTTCGATTGGGCGGCTGCTTGAGACCGAGTTGTTCGATCAATTGCTGGAAGCGTTCACGGTCTTCGGCAAGGTCAATCGAATCAGGCGAGGTACCGATGATCGGAGCACCGGCTGCGAGCAGATCGCGCGCAAGTTTCAGCGGTGTCTGCCCACCGTATTGCACGATCACACCTTTCGGCTTCTCAACGTCGATGATCGCGAGCACATCTTCAAGTGTCAGCGGCTCAAAGTAGAGCCGATCAGAGGTGTCGAAGTCAGTGGAGACAGTTTCGGGATTGCAGTTGACCATCAAGGTCTCGTAGCCATCCTCGCGCAGAGCCAGCGCTGCATGCACGCAGCAGTAGTCAAACTCGATCCCCTGCCCGATACGATTTGGGCCACCGCCAAGCACCATGATCTTGTCACGATCGGTGGGCTCGGACTCGCACACCTGCTCGTAGGTCGAATACATGTAAGCGGTGGTGGTTGCAAACTCGGCCGCACAGGAATCCACCCGCTTGTACACCGGGCGGACACCAAGCTCATGGCGACGGGTGCGCACCGCTGATTCGTCAGTACCAATCACTGATGCCAGGCGAGCGTCGGCAAAACCATCACGTTTAAGCCTGCGCATCTGGTGCGCGTCAACAGACTCAAGAGAACGCCCGCGCAGCGCTTGCTCATCGCCGATAATCTCGGCCAGTTGATTGACGAACCAGGGGTCAATCGCTGTGACCTCATGCACGCGCTCACGGCTCCAGCCTCGGCGCAAGGCATCAGCGACGTACCAGAGACGATTCTCGCGCACCTCTCTGAGCTCGCGTTCGAGCGCGGTATCAAACTCCTCCTCAGTGGCATCATCAGCAAGACCGCGCGGCATCGGCGGCTCGTCAAATCCACTGACACCGATCTCGAGCCCGCGCAGCGCCTTCTGGATTGACTCCTTGAAAGTACGCCCGATGGCCATGACCTCGCCCACCGATTTCATTTGAGTGGTGAGCCTGTTGTCGGCTGTCGGAAACTTCTCGAAGGTAAAGCGCGGGACCTTGGTGACGATGTAATCAATGCTGGGCTCGAACGAGGCTGGCGTCTTTCCGCCAGTGATCTCGTTACCGAGTTCATCAAGCGTAAAACCCACTGCAAGCTTTGCCGCAATACGTGCAATCGGAAAACCCGTGGCCTTGGAGGCCAGTGCCGAGCTGCGCGACACGCGCGGGTTCATCTCGATGATGATCATCTCGCCGTTGGCAGGATTGATCGAAAACTGCACGTTTGACCCTCCGGTCTCAACACCGATCTTGCGCAGCACATCGATCGATGCATTGCGCATGATCTGGTATTCCTTGTCGGTTAGTGTCAGCGCAGGCGCTACCGTGATCGAGTCTCCGGTGTGAATGCCCATCGGGTCGAGGTTTTCGATCGAGCACACAATGATCACGTTGTCGGCGGTATCACGCACCACCTCCATCTCGTACTCCTTCCAGCCGAGGACCGAGGTCTCCAACTGAATCTCGTTGGTGCGGGACAAATCCAGTCCGCGCGCCACGATTGCCTCAAACTCCTCGCGGTTGTAGGCAATACCGCCGCCGGAGCCACCCATGGTGAAGCTCGGCCGAATGATGCACGGAAAGCCTATGGACTCAAGGCCTGCGCGGGCCTCCTCCATGGTGTGAGCGATTTCTGCGCGTGGTGTGGCAAGGCCGATATCGTCCATGGCACGGCGAAAGCGGTCGCGGTCTTCTGCCATATCGATCGCATCGGGCTTGGCACCGATCATCTCGACGCCGTATTTTTCGAGCACACCTTCGCGATCCAGATCCAGCGCACAATTGAGTGCGGTCTGCCCGCCCATGGTTGGCAAGACAGCTGCCGGGCGCTCACGCTCGATAATGCGCTCCACAACGCGCCAGTCAATCGGCTCGATGTAGGTGGCATCCGCCATGGCCGGGTCGGTCATGATGGTGGCCGGGTTGGAGTTCACCAGGATGACGCGAAAGCCTTCCTCCTTGAGCGCCTTGCAGGCTTGCGCGCCAGAGTAATCAAATTCACAGGCCTGGCCAATCACGATCGGCCCCGCGCCTATGATCAGGACGCTGTCGATATCGGTGCGCTTCGGCATGCGGTCAGTGGTCCGGACTCTACGGTCAAAAAGAAAAGGTGGAGATAGCAGGCGTCAGGCGGCGCTGCGGTGCGCGGCAATCAGCTCGGCAAACTGATCGAACAGACCCTGCACATCATGCGGACCCGGACTTGCCTCCGGGTGTCCCTGAAACCCGAAAGCCGGCACGTCAACGCGGCGGATGCCCTGCAGCGAGCCATCAAACAAGGACACATGCGTGATGGCAAGCGACTCGGTGAGGGTGTCAGCGTCGACCGCAAACCCGTGATTCTGGCTGGTGATCATGACCCGACCTGTGGCGCACTCCTGCACCGGGTGGTTAGCGCCATGGTGGCCAAATTTCATCTTGATCGTTGCAGCGCTTGACGCAAGCGCCAGCAACTGATGGCCCAGACAGATACCGAAGGTCGGCAAGCGGTCTTCCAATAACGATGCAATGGTGCGAATCGCATAGACACAGGGCTCGGGATCGCCGGGGCCATTGCTCAGAAACAGCCCATCAGGTTGCAAGGCCCGAATAGCGTCCGCGTTGGTAGTCGCAGGAACCACAGTGACGCGGCAGCCACGGTCGACCAGCAGCCGCAGAATATTCTTCTTGACACCGAAGTCCATGGCAACAACATGCGGCGCATCAGCAGCTGACGTGACAGGCGCAGGAGGTGCTTGATCATCACCGAGCGTCCAGCTGCCAGCAGTCCAAGGATAAGGGGCCGAGCAGGAAACTTCTCTGGCGAGGTCCATTCCGGCCAGACCCGGAAACTCCTTCGCAGCCGCGAGGGCTGTAGTGACATCACAACCGGGACCCGCCATCAGACAGCCGGCTTGCGCGCCATGATCGCGCAGGTGCCTGGTCAATGCGCGGGTATCGATATCGGCAATAGCCACCACGCCGCGCGCTGCCAGAAAACCCTCCAGAGAGTCTGTGGCTCGGAAGTTACTGTGAACCGACGGCAGGTCACGCACGATCAGCCCCGTCGCGTGTACCACATCAGCCTCCAGATCCACATCGGTAGTGCCGGTGTTGCCAATGTGCGGCGCCGTCAGGGTGACGATCTGGCGGGCGTAGGAGGGATCACTGAGGATCTCCTGGTAGCCCGTCATGGCGGTATTGAAGACGACTTCACCAACGGCCATGCCGTCGATACCAAGGGCGACACCGTCAAACGAGGTACCGTCGGCGAGCACGAGGAGGGCTGGTCGGGACAAGGCGCGAATCTGGAATTGGAGCGGGCGGGACGAGTATCGCCCGTCTAGCCGCACGTCCTTGCACTCGTAGCGAAGGCATGCTGGTTCGGGAGCGAACTCACGGGGCTCGCCACGATCAGAGACCGGCGCAGAGCTACAGAATGGTACGTGGCCTGCACCCGCGTTGTCCACCGAGATCAACAAACAAGGTGTTTGTCGGTCGGCGTCATAGTCCGTTCAGCCCGTCGTCGCCGGCTCAGGCGTCAGCACATCCCTGCTGTTGGTTGAGGCGGTTCCAATAGGGGGTGTTCTGCGACATTTCGCAGCGCATCAACCAGGCGCGACCACTGATCCGAAGACACTCGACAGTGCCGAGATCACGTCGTTCGCCGCCGGGACTGCGGCACTGGCAAACCTGCTCGCCGATTTCAGCCATCGCACCGCTCGCGCCGAGACTGGCTACCAATAAAGCCGCAGCCTGACTGCGACGCAGGCTCTCGACCAGGAGGTACTTGAGGCGAACAGACATGGCGTACTCCAGCGTATCGACCGCACTCCACACGCTAACAGAGCATTCGTAGGCGCGCACCCTCGACTATCAGCTAGGCCTGAGCTCGTTGCGCGTCCGATTTCCAGACCGTGGCCCTGGTCAGCTCAGAGCCCCGACTGACTCGGGTGCATCCTCACTCGGGAGCGCGCTCGCCGCCTCCATCGTGCGCTTGATGTGCGGCTGCACGAAGCGCCGATGAGCCCACCAGACAATATCCACCTGCTTCCATCGGAAAACGGCAAGGCTCACCGCGGCAAGCAATGTCAATGGAGCGAACACCGAGCCGATCACCGACAGCGCGGCAAAGACCACCACCGCTCCCAGCAACAGCTTGTGCCCTTGACGTGACGCCTGCCAGGCGATGTGCTGAGGCGGCGACATCATGGTATTGACCAGGGCTCGTCTCAGTATCGACTCCTCACCTGCCATCACCAGCCATCGTCTGTCGACATCATCTTCTGCTGGCTCCGGCAGGTCCGCCAGATACCGCGCAGCGCGGCCGGGGGCACTGATCCGATAGTGCTCATCTACATGCTCGACCTCGATGCCTGCATACTCGCCCTGTGGGATGCGTGAGCGCCCTGCGACATCGCCTGCAATGTGCGTATCCATGCCGGTCAACTCGGCAATCAACCGCTCCAGGGAGTCGCGAGCCACCCTCCGGTCGGCAACCCTGATCAGTCCGTTCTGCTCATAGCAGGTCTCGCCCAGTTCGACAAAAACACCCGGATCACGCCCACGCGGGCGGCGCTCGGAATCATGTACGAGAACCCAGATGGTATTGTCGTCGCCCTCGCCGATGGCGGCTGCAGCGTCGTCATGGATGATTCTCGCAGACTCATTACCGGACACAATGCGGCCGCGCTCAAGGCGTAGCTCTTCAATGTGCTTCTTTCCCGATTTGTGGTGCATGCGCGAACTCCTGAGCGGGGTAATACGGGCGGACAAGTATCCAGGCGACCTTCCCCTCCACCATGGTCTGTAACGGCTGAGCGCAACGGAATCTGAATCGACCTGGCCGACACCGGATGCAGTCCACGTATGATCCGGTTTTTTGGATACGAGGGCGTTTTTCACGGTATCGTCGGCGGGCACGGTTTGTCGGCGCCACTCGGCTTTGGCAGAGCCGGTGAGGTACCGCGCTGCCTTTTTTTAGCCCGTGTGCAGGCCGTTTCGCCTTGCGTCCACTTTCAGCTTATGCGCATCGACAATCTGCAATACGCCAACTGGTCACCACGCATCTTTGAGCAGATGCGCGCAGGCGGACTTGATGCTGTGCACGTGACTATTGCCTATCACGAGAACTTTCGTGAAACGGTACTCAATATCGAGAGCTGGAACCGCTGGTTTGAAAACTACCCGGAGTTGATCTTTCAGGGGCACAGCGGAGATGATGTCACGCTTGCGCATGATACCCAACGCACCGCGATCTTCTTTGGCACGCAAAATCCCAGCGTTATCGAGGATGACATCGGGCTCGTTGAAATATGTCACAAGCTTGGCATACGCTTCATGCAGTTGTCTTATAACAATCAGTCCCTGCTCGCGACGGGTTGCTATGAATCCGAAGACCCGGGACTGACGCGCATGGGGCGCGAGGTTATCGAGGAGATGAACCGTGTCGGCATGATCGTGGACATGAGTCACTCCAGCGATCGCTCGACGATTGAAGCGGCCGAAACCTCAACACGACCGATTGCCATCACTCATGCCAATCCAGCTCGTTGGCACGCGGCTCGTCGCAATAAGTCAGATGCAGTTATCAGGGCGGTGACAAGTCGTGGGGGCATGCTTGGCTTTTCTCTCTACCCTCACCATCTGAACGGGGGCTCTGAGTGCACACTTGACGACTTCTGCCAGATGATCGCTGACACAGCCGATCGCTACGGTGCCTCACAGTTGGGTATCGGCAGCGATCTGTGCCAGGACCAACCAGACTCGGTTGTTGAATGGATGCGTGTGGGGCGCTGGACCAAAAAAATTGACTATGGTGAAGGCACAGCGAGTGCTGCGGGCTTTCCTGCTATGCCATCGTGGTTCAAGGACAACACTGATTTTGATGTACTACAGCAAGGGCTGACAGCGGTGGGCTTCACTGATGAGGATGTTGCCGGAATCATGGGCGACAACTGGCATCGTTTTTATCGCGACGGTTTCGCACCAGCCAAGGATGGACACACATGAATACATCCAACAGCCTCCCGAGTGCCTACGCAACGTCAGGTGCGCAGACACGCACGCCGGTCGCCTGCCGCCCGGCTGACACGGTGATGAGGCTCTCTCGCCTCGGCGCATTTCATCAGTCGCGCTTGTCGTTCATGCGGGTGTTCACCCGCCGCCTGGTACGTGAACGCTGGCGCTACGAGCGCCAGCACTTCGCCATTGACGCCGAAGGTGTCGGCTACGCTGTGTATACCCTGCATGGGCCTGCCCGTGCCTACTCTCTGGTCGCGTTCTCGCACAAGCTGGCCGACGAAGATCGCTCCGACCGCGTCATCGCTGAAGCCTGGGATGCCACCTTCGCCTTGTTCGATGGCATCCCGGATAAAAACGACCTTGCGCGCCTGTCTGAAAACGTCCCTGGACAGGAAGCCGGACGCCTGAGTGAAAGGGAGCTGAGCCTCTCACGTGCCAACCGGTCGATGCGCATGTGGCAGCACGTCGTCTCCTCGCTCGCAGCTGGCAAGCAACCTGAGCTGTCTCAATTGCTCGAGGTTGGTTACTTGATGCGCACTACTGCTGTCTATGGCTCGGGAAAGTTTGGTGCCGCTGACAGACAATCGATTGCCTCGCGGCCCGAGTTTGCAGAACCCTTTCAGGTGGAGATGCTCAGTGTGTACCTGACGCGCGGCTTTGTCGTTGATCTGGTTGAGCACATGGCACGCGCACAGGCCCCCGAAAAAGCCACAACGCTCGCACCAGACATTGCGCGTCAACTTGGCATCGGTAACTCAACCGGATTGGGCATGGCGCCCTTCATCATCAATCATCCGACGCTATTCAATAACTGGATCAGCGCACGTGAACAGGCCTTGCAGCGCGTTAGGTCTGTCGCCAAAGCCTCGACCACAGAGCTCGCGCTGTTTGCCGAGCTGCTCGAGCGCACAAGACTGTCGGTGTCGCGCTGGCGCACAGATCACCCCCGGCAGTCGCTGCGCATCGCGGAGTTGGCAGATGACCTTGCGTTACTGGCAAACAAGACAGAACGCTTCAACACACCGCCAGGTGCCTCCCAGAGTGATCCATGGGATGCACTCTATCGCTGGGGCGAGCAATCGCTCGGCATCGAAGCACAGGAGTGCCTGGTATCACTCATGCTGGAGCCCTATGCTCATCTGGTCGATGAATTGTCGGCGTCAATGTCATGTGCCGAGCCGTCCGCCCCCCATATAGATGGTAGTGTCAGCGTTGCGAGCATGCGGGCAGCTATGGAGCGCTGCTATGCCTGGGCCTTGAGCATTGACTGGCAACAACCAGCGTCCAGAGCGCGTGCCTGGTACGTGTCTCAGGAAAAGTTGGAACCACGCCTGGGCGAGCGTTATGCCGAAGCGCTTGATGCCTATGAGCAACCGCTTGGGCCCGGTGAAGACGCCGCAAAGTTGTACCGTACGCTGGCGTCCTGGGACGATGAACAAAGCATTGCAGCGCTGCTCGTGCGTCACCCCGAACACCGGCATACAGTCAGACGCGTGCAGACGGCGGCCCGCCTTCCGTATGCCGAGATCCGCGACAACACCATCGATGCCGAGATGCAGCCCATCGATATGCTGCGCTGCAAGCTGAGTTTTTTGGGTGCCACGCAATTCGACCCCAGATCTGACCGGTGGCTGCGTATCTGCCTGTTTGCAGGAGCACCTTGCCCATCAGAGCTCGCCAACACCTGTGGCATTGAAGCGGATCAATGGATCTACCCGACACTGCAAGCGTAGACCTGTCGCTCGGTGAGGCTGAGGCACTTGCCCGCAACGCAGCGCGAGGCTGCCACTACTCCTGGGGGCAGGCCGCGGATTGTGCAGCGGCCGTCCGGTGGTTGGAATTACATCAGTTGCCCGCGCTGCATTGTCTCAGTGAACGCCTCAGGCGCATGGACAACATACCAGGCAAGGCAGCTTGCCCGGCCAGCATGAAGGCGCAAGATCTGATGGACTCCACAAGACTGTGCCCCATAGCGACTGCCGGCTTCCTGACTGACCACATGCATGCGCTGAGTGCTACCAATGAACTCAGTCTGGTTGAAGACCCGCTACTGCTAGTGCCGGTACTGCACACGCTGGCAGACTTCAGTGGCTACCCGACCAGCCTGCGCTGGACATCAGAATCAACAGATATTGCGTTCTACCTCGACGCCGGCGATGTGAAACTCATGACCACAGGCTCGCCCGCCTTGCTGATCACCCTGGCCGATAAGGTAACGCTCACCAAGGCTGCAAAGCTGCCATCCGACCCCGGCATGCATTTGCCGCCCCGTACCCGCGCCCGTATCAGTCCACGCGATCTGGCCTATCTCACTGAGCTTGCCAACCGCACACGGGCACCCGAGTCGGCGGAGTCAAGAGCTCGCGGAGCTGGGTAGGCGCACCAGGCAGTGACTGTGGCAGGCAACCATTGACCGGCCAGTGGCAATAATTCACAACTGTCACGCACTGCATGACCAAGCTGGAGATTCCGCAAGGAGTCTGACCCGGTAGACTGGCAGGCTAACTTCTCCGGAACGCCTGCCCGTGTCTCGATCGACCACCTCGCCCACGACGTCGACAACCAAGCCGACACCTCGGCCGATCAAGAAGATCCTGGTTGCCAACCGCTCCGAAATCGCGATCCGCGTATTTCGCGCTGCCAACGAGCTGGGCCTGAAGACCGTGGCCATCTGGGCCAAGGAGGATAAACTCGCCTTGCATCGCTTCAAGGCTGATGAGGCCTACGCGATTGGCACCGGCCCTCACTTGCCCGAATCGATGGGTCCGATCGAGAGCTATCTCTCTATTGAAGAGGTCCTGCGTGTCGCCAAGCTGTCAGGCGCTGACGCGATTCACCCAGGGTACGGCCTGCTCTCTGAAAGCCCTGAGTTCGTCGACGCCTGTAGTGAAGCCGGCATCACTTTCATCGGCCCGCGGGCCGAGACCATGCGCCGACTCGGCAACAAGGTCGCCGCCAGAAACCTGGCCATCGAGATAGGCGTACCGGTGGTCCCAGCCACCGATCCCTTGCCCGAGGATCCGGTCGAGATTCGTCGCATGGCGGCCACCATCGGCTATCCGATCATGCTCAAGGCCTCCTGGGGTGGCGGCGGGCGCGGTATGCGCACCATCCGCTCGGAAGAAGATCTGGACCGCGAGGTGGATGAGGCGCGTCGCGAGGCCAGAGCTGCCTTTGGCAAGGACGAGATATACCTTGAGAAACTGGTGGAACGTGCCCGCCACGTAGAGGCTCAGATCCTCGGCGACACCCACGGCAACGTGGTGCACCTGTTCGAGCGTGATTGCACCGTCCAGCGCCGCAACCAAAAGGTTGTCGAGCGCGCCCCTGCGCCTTATCTGAATGCAGAGCAACGCAAGGAGCTCAGTGACTATGCGCTGAACATCGGGCAATCCACAAACTATATCGGTGCAGGCACCATCGAGTTCTTGATGGACATGGACACGGGTGCTTTCTATTTCATCGAGGTCAACCCGCGCGTGCAGGTCGAGCACACGGTGACCGAGGAAGTCACCGGTATTGACATCATCAAGGCCCAGATCCATCTGGTTGAAGGGGCAGTCATCGGCACGCAGGAGTCTGGTGTACCACCGCAAGAGGATATCGCTCTGTCCGGGCACGCCATTCAGTGCCGTATCACCACAGAAGACCCCGAGCAGAATTTTGTACCGGACTACGGACGCATTACCGCCTACCGGGGAGCGACAGGCTTTGGAATCCGCTTGGACGGCGGCACCGCCTACTCGGGCGCTGTGATCAGCCGCTTCTATGACCCCTTGCTTGAAAAGGTGACTGCCTGGGCGCCTACGCCCGAAGAAGCCATACGCCGCATGGACCGCGCCCTGCGTGAGTTCCGTATTCGCGGCGTGGCGACCAACCTGACCTTTCTTGAAAACATCATCGGTCACAGCGACTTTCAAGACAACTCCTACACCACGCGCTTCATCGATACCACACCTGCATTGTTTGAACAGGTGCAGCGTCAGGATCGTGCCACGCGACTGCTACAATACATTGCCGATGTGACGGTCAATGGTCATCCTGAGACTCGCGATCGCCCGACGCCCCGAGTGGATGCCGAAACACCGGTTGCCCCCTGGTTTGAGAACACGGTTGTCGATGGCACACGCCAGCGATTGGAGAACGACGGCGCCGAGGCTTTTTCCCGCTGGATGCGTGAGCAAACACGCGTGTTGATAACCGATACGACCATGCGCGATGGGCATCAGTCGCTGCTAGCCACACGCATGCGTAGCTCAGACATTGTCAATATCGCCGGCGCCTACTCAAAGGCCCTGCCGGAGCTGCTCTCACTCGAGTGCTGGGGAGGCGCAACCTTTGATGTGGCGATGCGCTTTCTTACCGAGGACCCTTGGGACCGGCTAGCTCAGATTCGCGAGCGCGCGCCCAACCTGTTACTGCAGGCGCTTGTCAGAGGTGCGAATGGCGTGGGCTATACCAACTATGCCGACAATGTCGTTACACACTTCATTCGCGAAGCTGCAGCCGGCGGTGTAGATCTGTTCCGTGTCTTCGACTGCTTCAACTGGATCGACAACATGCGGGTGTCGATGGATGCTGTGATTGAGTCCGGCAAGCTGTGTGAGGCAACCATCTGCTACACCGGAGACGTACTCGACCCAAAGCGTCCTAAATACAACCTCGACTACTATCTCTCGCTGGCGCGTGAGCTCGAGTCCGCAGGCGCACACATCATCTGCATCAAGGACATGGCAGGACTGATGACGCCTGCCGCTGCACGTATGCTGTTCCCGTCATTGCGTGACACCGTGTCCCTGCCGGTGCACTTTCATACTCACGATACGTCCGGCTTGTCTGCGGCGACCGTACTCGCAGCGGTCGAGTCCGGTGTGGATGCGGTGGATGCAGCCATGGATGCCTTGTCGGGTAACACCAGTCAGCCGTGTCTGGGTTCCATTGCGCGTGCGCTGACCGGTACTGAGCGTGACCCCGGACTCAATACCGAGGCCATCTTGAAGATCAGCACCTACTGGGAGTCAGTGCGTAACCAGTACGCAGCCTTTGAAAGTGATCTCAAGGGACCAGCCTCCGAGGTCTATCTGCATGAAATGCCGGGCGGACAGTTCACCAACCTCAAGGAACAAGCGCGTTCGCTTGGCCTTGAATCCCGCTGGCATGAGGTTGCCAGGACCTACGCCGAGGTCAATGAGATGTTCGGCGATATCGTCAAGGTCACACCCAGTTCAAAAGTGGTCGGCGACATGGCGCTCATGATGGTAAGCCAGGAACTCACCACCGATGAAGTGCTGGACCCCGATCGTGAAATCGCCTTCCCCGATTCAGTGGTCTCCATGCTGCGCGGCGAACTCAGCCAGACCGCCGGAGGATTTCCTGAAGCCTTGACCGCCAAGGTGCTCAAGGGAGACAAGCCTCTGTCCGAGCGAGCAGGCGCATCCATACCGGCTGTCGATCTTGATGCACTGAGGGCCGAACTCAGCGAACAGATGGGGCGTCCTGCTTCCGAGCAGGATATTGCCGCACATAACATGTATCCCAAGGTGTTCACGGATTTCCAGACCGCCTTTTCGCAGTACGGCCCTACCAGTGTTCTGCCAACTCCGGTTTATTTCTACGGGCTGGAGCCAGGTAACGAGATCCTGGTAGAAATAGAGCGCGGCAAGACGCTGGTAGTGCGCTGCCTTGCCATTGGTGAAGTGAACCAAAAAGGCATGAAGCGTGTCTTCTTCGAGCTCAACGGCCAGCCACGATCCATTGCGGTACCAGATCGCCTGCACGGAGCGACAGGGGTTGCCGCTCGCGCCAAGGCAGACCCTGCCAACCCAGGAGAGGTTGGCGCGCCGATGCCGGGTGTGGTGTCAACAGTAGCTGTCAAGGCGGGCCAGCACATCGAAGCCGGCGACGTCCTGGTATCTATAGAGGCCATGAAAATGGAGACGGCAATACACGCCGAAGTGGGTGGCACAATCGATGCACTTCTGGTCGCCCCTGGTGATCAGATCGATGCCAAGGACCTTCTGGTCAAGATCACGGTAGCCACATGAAAACACTGATCTGCTCGGCAGCCTCCTTAGCGGCCTCTTTAGCGGTTTCTGTTGCACCCTTGGCAAGCCTTGCGTTCGCCACTGCGCATGCAAAGGACCCGGATGCACTCGTGGACACCTGTGTGTCAACATCGTCAGACACCGAACAGCAGCCTCTCAGAGCTCGCTTTATTGAAAGCGCTCCCCGCGACCAGTTTGTGTTCGAGAATCTAACCGACAGCTCAATCAAGTCCATCACATTGGATCTTGATGACAGTGTCGGGGCACTCATCTTTGATACCACCGAATCAGGGGCTGGCGTCGAAGTCTTTCAGCCCTTCCGAATAGAGGCAGGCAATGCAGATCTGAGCATGATGCCCGCCCCCGCAGACGGTGACACACAGCTGCAACTTGATTTTGACAGTTTCCCGCCCAAGGGATCGTTTGCCTTCTCCATAGATGTAGACGATCAATTGACTGAGTCCGATCTCGGACAAATACGCGTGGCAGGCTCAGAAGTGGCCGGGGCGCTACTGCAAGTCACGTTCGCCGATGCCAGCGGCAAGCTGGTACTGCGTGAGGCAGTGTTCAGCGCGGGCGCACGCGCCACCGCCTGCGCTACCTGACTTGACGCTCAACTAACTGTTACAAGACCAGCCTCTGCGCTTATCGCCGCTAGAGGAGTGTGAGTGAGCAAAAACCCAGTACCGACAAGGACACCCGGCCGGGCGCGACGCTGTCTCGCATCAGTGGGCGGATCCCCTGGATGGTCTCCGCTGCACGCGTCGTTCGTGGCGACAAGACCGGGGCTACCGATACCCTTGATTCATATATTGCTGAGTTGATGTCGATCGACCAGGTGGTCGAGCAGTTGATGTCGCGACGCCGTGTGTCTGAAGTAGCGCAAGTGTTTGCCGACACGATCGCTGAGCGCTCAGGGGCGGACTGCGTGCAGGTACTGATGGTCGATGATGATCAGGAACACGTCTCGCCGGTAGCGATCGCCGCTGACGATGACTGCTGGGCAAAGCTTGATATGTGGCGTGACGGCCACGGCATAGCGGCGCGCAGTTGGCACAGTGCAAGCCCTGTCTTTATCGAAGACGCCAGCACCTACGATCTGGAAACCGACTGGCCTGTAGGCACACAACTGTGTGCTCTGCCCATCAGATTATCGGGCACGTTGGTGGGTGTCATTGTACTGATCAGCCAGAGTGTGGATCTTGCCAACGAGCTTGCGAGCCTGAGCCGGACCACGCAACTGGCTGCAATCGCTATAGGCAATGCGCGCGCCGTCGAGCAACTCGAGCGCAATCTGCACTGCACACAGGTACTTGCCAACACTCATGAGACGCTAGCCTCAGTAAACGATTCCACCGCGGCGCGTCACGTTGTATGTCAGGCGCTGTTCGATATGCTGGATGTCTGCCATGCCAGCGTGCACCGTATCAACGACCTGGGCTCTGCCGGGGTATGCGGCGCTTGGGAACGTGCCGGCAAGGGCGAGGCCATGGCCTGCGCCACGGTGCCTGCAGTCGCTATAAAGGCGCGAGAAGTTGTTGTCAGTTGCTGGGCTGATCGATCCAGACACTCAACGCCGAGCGACTTGATACACACTGAGGCAGAGGTACCCCACCGTGATCGCGGGTATCGGCGCGCCTGTGCCATGCCCATGTACGGTATGCACGGGCTAACCGGGGTATTGGTGATTGCCAACCGAAAGAGTGCCCTGTTACTCGACGATGGCGAATCACACCTTGTTCGCTCGCTCGCCGGGCAACTGTCGACAACACTTGATCGGCAGGCCCTGTCAGCAGAACTCGAGCATCAAGCCTTTCACGACACCTTGACCGGGCTACCCAACAGACGCTACTTCGAGCGCGAGCTACGGCGCTTTCTCCAGAACAGCGACGAGGACGATTCCATGAGCGGAAGCCATGTGTTTTTTGTCGATCTCGACGGGTTCAAGATGATCAATGATATTCATGGGCGTGCAGCTGGAGATCGCTTGCTGCAACTGGCCGCTCACAGGCTGGCAGAGCAAGTGGACCCAGGTAGCGTGCTGGCACGTATGGGTGGCGACGAATTCGCGCTGATTACCTTGCCATCAACCGATGTGCCTGCTTTAGCGCAACGCCTGATGGATGCGATGAAGGCTCCCTTCAGCGTCGATGAGCATTCACTTGACGTTGCCGTAAGTGTGGGAGTCAGCCGCTGGCCGAATGATGGCAAAACCGTGGACGAATTACTCCGTCATGCCGACTATGCCATGCACGAAGCCAAGCAGAACACGGGTAGCACAGTCGTTAATTTCAATGCCGCCTACGCGGCTCGACGAAACCACCGCACGCAAATCGAAATGGACTTGCGCAAGGGCCTGGAACGTGACGAATTCAAACTTGTCTATCAGCCACAATTTCACCTGACCAATGATCAACCCGTCGGCGTGGAAGCACTGGTCAGATGGCTACACCCCGAGCGAGGTCTTGTATCACCAGCTGAGTTTATTCCGGTCGCCGAAGAGCTCGGATACATCGGGTCCATCGGCACGCGAGTACTGGATCTTGCCCTGGCACAGGTATCTGCCTGGCAAGGGACACCGCTTGAAACCCTGCGCATGAGCGTGAACATTGCAGCCCCGCAGTTTCAGTGCGAGAACTTTACCAATGAGGTCAGCGCGATTCTGGATCAGCACCAGGTTGCCCCTGAGCTACTCGAACTTGAAGTGACTGAAAGTGTGTTCATGCACGACGTCAACTCGGTAGCGCAACGACTCAGCAAACTAAGAGACACCGGGATCCGCATTGCCATCGACGATTTCGGTACAGGCTATTCCTCGCTCAGCTATCTGCAGGATCTACCACTGGATGTTCTCAAGATTGACCGCGCCTTTATCTCACGATTGTCTGACGGCAATGCCGATGACTCGCTGGTTCGCACCATTCTCGCGCTCGCGGATGCCCTGAACCTCGAGACTGTAGCCGAGGGAGTGGAGACCGTCGCGCAATGCAACATCATCCGCCGCATGGGCTGTGACCTTGTGCAAGGCTATCTGTACTCACCACCGGTTGCCGCTGATGCGCTGGGCTCGGTACTCGAATCACTGAAAGAGCTGCCTACCGCGTCAACGACTCAGCGCATAGCCTGAAAATCGCCCACCGTGCCTTCGGCTACTGCACGAGGTGCTCAACGGGGCGCTAAACTGCCGACTACCACTCTCACGGCAGCCCCACATGGAAGCGATCGAACAATTCCTGAGTTTTGACTATGCCGACGAGCTGATGATTGCCCTTGGCGCCTTTCTGGTGTTCACTGGCGTCACGCGCATTATCAAGAACAGCATGACAATGATCATTTGGGTAGCACTATCAGGCTTTGGTATCGCCTCTGTGTCCTACGGAATGAACCGCTCAGCCATTGACCTGCCGTTTTTAAACGATCCACCAGGGCGTCTTTCAGATCTGACAGACTTCATCGGGCCTGGCAAATCCTTGTCAAACGATGCGCTTGCTGTGCTCTGCGATCGCTTTTACTCGGCCGAGTAAGCATCTCGCGCATCACGAGCTCGCTGCAGGATCGACTCAATAGCCGCACCATCAGACGTGTCGATAGCAGTACGTAGCAATTGCAGGTGCTCACCAAATGCGTCCATCGATGCCAACACGGCCTCGCGATTGGTAAGACAGATGTCACGCCACATCACAGGATCACTCGATGCGATACGAGTGAAGTCCCGAAAACCACCCGCAGCGTAGCGAAAGATCTCCTCTACCTCCTGCTGGGTCGCGAGCGTGTCAACCATCGTGAATGCCAACACGTGCGGTAAGTGACTGGTCGCTGCCAGCACTCGATCGTGATGCGCTGCTTGCAGGCACTCGACGCTAGCCCCGGCAAGCGTCCACAGTGCCGATACCCGGGCAATCGCTGCAGCATCCGTCTCCTCAGTCGGTGTCAACAGCACCCGACGCCCCTGGTAAAGCTTGTCGTCTGCAGCGGCCATACCACTCAACTCGCGACCTGCAATAGGGTGGCCTGGCACGATGTTTCTCAAACTGCCAAAAACGGCGCGTGCATCTTCAATGAACGACTGTTTGACACTGCCTGCATCAGTCAGCACCGTACGTGGCGACAAAACCGGTGCGATATCTTTCATCACGGTGCGCATGGCGAGCATCGGAACTGCCAAGAGCACAATGTCAGCCTCGTTGATACCGCTCGCTATATCGGCAACGGCGTGATCAACCAAGCCCTGCTCCAGGGCTTGTTGCGCTGACGCATCGCTGCGCGTGACAGCCACGATTTCACCTGAAAACCCTGCGCGCTTGAGACTGGCTGCCAGCGAGGCTCCAATCAGACCGAACCCGACAATCGAGAGTCTGCCGATACTGTCGGTCACGAGACGCTCGGGTAGGAACCAAGTACACGCATCAGTGGAAGCTCCATACGCAGTTGTTCGAGCACTGGCGCCAGGGTGGCATCTTTCTGGTGACCGGCAACGTCGACAAAAAACACATATTCCCAAAGGCCGTTTCGACTCGGTCGCGACTCGATACGGGTCAAGCTCACTCCCGCAGTCTCAAACGGTTCAAGCATCGCTCGCAGCCCGCCCGGTTTATGTGCTGCACTGAGCAGCAGCGAGGTCGCATCATTACCGCTAGGCGCAAGGTCTTGCCGTCCCATCACAAGAAAGCGCGTAGTGTTGGTTTTTATGTCCTCTATGCCGGATTCCAGCACCTCAAGTCCGTAGGTGCGAGCCGCAGTTTCGCCAGCGATCGCTGCAAGGTCTGATGTGCCCGCGACATGAGCTGCCGCTGCTGCATTACTACTCGATGACACACGCTCGGCCTGGGGCAGATGCTCATCCAGCCAACGGCGACACTGAGCCAGCGACTGAGGATGCGCGTGCACGGCCTGAATAGCGGCAAAGCTTGATTCAGTACCGAGCAGACAGTGACGGATACGCACGCGAACCTCGCCACAGATACGCAGCGGTGTTTCAGTCAGTACATCCAGTGTGTGGTTCACCGCGCCTTCCGTTGAGTTCTCAACTGGCACAACGCCAAAACTGGCTCGCCCACCCTCAACCGCTGCAAAGATGCTCGAAATACTGGTCTCGGGAATAGCCACCACGGAATGCCCAAAATGTGTGAACACCGCATCCTGACTGTAGGTACCTTCAGGGCCGAGATAAGCAACCTTGATCGGTGCTGCCAGTGCACGGCTGGCGGAGAATATTTCCAGAAAAATGCGGTCCAGTGATTCATCAGGATACGGCCCTTCATTACGCGCGCGGATCGCCGCCAATCGCTGCTTGTCAGACTCAACCCCCGCTACGTGCCGACCAGACTCAAGCCCGGACTCAAGCTTGGCCACTTCGAGCAACAACCTGGCACGTTGATCCAGAATCGCTTGCAACGATCGGTCGATCTCGTCGATCTGTTTCAGATGATCATCAACGCTCATGCGTTTGCCTCGGTAGACGACACACGAGATGACACAGTGCCGGATGGCGATACGCCCGCCGCAAACTGATCCAGATACCCCAACAAGGCATCAACCGACTCGTCGGGCAAGGCGTTGTACAAACTGGCACGACAGCCACCCACTGATTTGTGACCCTTGAGTCCAATCAGGTTAGCCGCTTGTGCACCGTCCAGAAATTGCCTGAGTAAGTGCTCCGAAGGCGGGGCCGACGACTGCTCCGGGGCCTGACCGGGGGATGACGCATCATTCAATCGAAACGGCACGTTCATGATGGATCGATAGCGATGAGCCACATCGTTGTGATAAGCCGCGCTTGCATCCACCGCTGCATATACGCGCGCCGCCTGATCCTGATTACGTTTGTGTATCGCGTCCAAACCGCCCTGCGCTTCCAACCACTCAAAGACCAGACCCGCTGCATACCAGGCAAAGGTGGGCGGGGTGTTGAGCATGGAGTCTGCATCAGACATCGCCGCCCAGGACAAGACACCGGGTAGTTTCGGCACGCGACGACTGCGTGCCATGGCGTCGGGAGAGGCAATAAGCAGTGTGAGACCTGCCGGCCCGATGTTCTTTTGAGCGCCCGCATAGATCACCGAGTAACGTGAAACATCAACCGGGCGCGACAGAATGGATGAGGACATGTCTACAACCAGAGGCAAACACGGATAACGCGCATCGATATCGTCAAGCACGACATCATCCAGCGCTACACCGCCAATGGTTTCGTTGTCACACAAGTGCAAGTAGGCAGCGTCGTCTGCTATCTCCCAGCGCTCCACCGCGGGGATCGACCAGGCGCCCGATTCATCGCGCTCAAGCGTGCACGCTCGCTTCGCTGGCGCAAGCTTTGATGCAGCCGCAAATGCCTTGCTACTCCAGCTACCCGTGTCAGCGATAGCCACTGATCCCTCGCCTGCAAGATTCATCACTGTGGCAGAGAACTGCAAGCTCGCCCCCCCTTGCAAGAACAACACGCTGTAGTCATCAGGAATCGATAACAAACGGCGCAGCCGAATTTCAGCTTGCTGTGCGCATTCGATAAACGCGGCACTTCTATGGCTCGTCTCCATCACGGAGACCCCGGTGCCAGCCCAGTCGTACAGCTCGGCGCCTATGCGCTCGAGAACCGGCAGCGGCATCACCGCCGGCCCTGCACTGAAATTGTGACTACGCAGGATCGACTCCGGTGTCGCCGTCTTCCTCACCATTGCCCGCGTCGGTGTCCGCGCCAGAGTCCGAGTCGGTGTCGGCCTCGGCGCCCTCTTCAGGCTCGTCATCGACGACATCACCTTCGTCAATCGCGGTCAGCTCTACCAGAGCCTCACCATCGGTGAGCCTGATCAGGCGCACACCTTGAGTGTTACGGCCGACGCTGGAGACTTCTGCAACCGCGGTGCGCACCAACGTGCCTCCATCGGTGATCAACATGATCTCGTCGTCCTCACGCACCTGTACCGCACCGATGACAGCGCCGTTGCGTTCGCTCGTCTTGATGTCCATGACACCCTGACCGCCACGCCCCTTGCGCGGGTATTCGGCAACGTCTGTGCGCTTGCCATAGCCGTTGCGCGTTGCCGAGAGTATGTCACCGTCACCGACAACGATCAGCCCGATAACGCTGTCATCGTCCTTGGGCATCTTGATACCGCGCACACCGGCAGCGGTGCGGCCCATGCGACGCACATCGTCTTCATGGAATCGCATCGCTCGACCGTTGGATGAGAACAGCATGATGTCGCTGTCACCATCGGTCAGCGCCACATCGATCAGATAGTCGTCGACACGCAGATCAATCGCGATGATGCCGTTGGTACGCGGCCGGCTGAAATCTGACAATGGCGTCTTCTTGACAACGCCCTTGCTCGTTGCAAAGAACACGTACCGATCGTCGGCGTAGTCACGCGTGGTACAGATCGCGTTGACGCGCTCGCCCTCTTCCAGAGGCAGCAAGTTGACGATGGGCCGACCACGCGATCCGCGGCTGGCAAGGGGCAGCTCGTACACTCGCTTCCAGTAGACCTTACCGACACTGGTGAAAAACAGCACTGTGTCGTGCATGGATGCCACAAAGAGCTTGTCGACAAAGTCTTCGTTCTTCATCGTGGTGGCCGACTTGCCACGTCCGCCACGGCGCTGCGCGCGATAGTCCGACAGAGGCTGCGCCTTGGCATAGCCTCCGTGACTGAGTGTGACCACAACCGCTTCATCAGCGATCAGATCCTCAGCCGACATCTCGGAGTGATCCACCTGGATTTCGGTACGGCGCTGATCACCATACTGATCGATGATCTCGACCAGCTCTTCGCGAATGACCGCTTTCAGGCGATCAGGATCAGTGAGAATCTCGAGGAAGCCTTCAATTTTTTCAAGGATCTCACGGTACTCATCAATGATCTTGTCCTGCTCAAGTCCGGTCAGGCGCTGTAGACGCAGGTCCAGGATGGCCTGAGCCTGTACTTCGGTGAGTTGGTACTGACCATCGACAAGACCGAACTCTGCACCAATCCCTTCAGGCCGTGATGCTTCCGCGCCTGCACGTTCGAGCATGCCGGACACAATCCCCGGCTCCCAGGTCCGCCCGACCAGGCCCGCCTTGGCAACTGCCCCGTCAGGCGATTCCTTGATCAATTGAATGATCGGATCAATGTTTGCCAATGCAACCGCGAGCCCTTCAAGGATATGAGCACGTTCGCGAGCCTTGCGCAGGCGATAGACCGTACGACGGGTAACCACTTCTCGCCGATGACGGATGAAGGCGTTGAGCACTTCAGGCAATGACAGCAACTTGGGTTGCCCATCCACAAGGGCTACCGTGTTGATCCCGAACACCACCTGCAACTGCGTCTGCTTGTACAACTGGTTGAGCAGCACTTCACCCGACTCACCACGACGCAGTTCGATAACCACACGCATGCCGTCCTTGTCAGACTCATCGCGCAGCTCGGTGACACCTTCGATCTTCTTGTCTTTTACGAGCTCAGCGATTTTCTCAAGCAGCCGCGCCTTGTTGACCTGATAAGGAAGCTCGTTGACGATGATGGTGTCCTTACCCGTATTCTCGTCGTAACTGACCTCGGCGCGTGCGCGCACATAGATCTTGCCGCGCCCGGTGCGGTAAGCCTCGTGTATGCCACGCGCACCGTTGATGATGCCTTGTGTCGGGAAATCCGGCCCAGGCAGATGCTCCATCAAACCCTCAACGGTGATAGCTGGGTTGTCGATCATGGCGATAGTCGCGTTAACGACCTCACTGATGTTGTGCGGCGGGATGTTGGTCGCCATACCGACCGCGATACCGGTACCGCCGTTGACCAACAGATTTGGGATGCGCGACGGCAGCACCGATGGCTCGCTCTCGGAGCCATCGTAGTTAGGCGTGAAATCGACGGTTTCTTCGTCGATGTTCTGCAACAGCTCTTGCGTGATCTTGGCCATGCGCACTTCGGTGTAGCGCATCGCAGCAGCGGGGTCCCCATCAACCGAACCGAAGTTGCCCTGCCCGTCGATCAGCATGTACCGCATGCTGAACGGCTGCGCCATGCGCACCATCGCGTCATAGATCGCGGAATCCCCGTGCGGGTGGTATTTACCCATCACATCACCGACCACACGCGCGGATTTTCGGTAGGCGCGATTCCAGTCGTAGTTGTTCTCGTGCATCGCGTAGAGGATGCGGCGATGCACCGGCTTGAGCCCGTCACGCACGTCCGGCAGGGCGCGCGAGACGATGACGCTCATCGCGTAATCGAGGAAGGACTGCCGCATCTCGTCCTCGAGATGAATAGGCAATACTTCCTTGGCAAAATCAGACATTCCGGAGGGGTCCAAAGCGCTTCCTCAACGTGAGGATTCCAAGCTCTCAAGTCTACCAGAAAGAGGCCTTTTTGAGGGCCGGAAAGGGCATGCAAGACTCTGATTTTTGTGGGAATACGGCCTCTCAAAGCCCGCATCAGACGCAACGCTGAAACCTGAGCGAATGCGCCCGAGGTTCATGGCATGGTGCGCCGCGAGGCACGTGGACGCAGGGTCGGTCGTCTTGATTGAAATGCTAGCCTTGGGCTGGCTTGCAACATTGACTTCATGCGATTGGGGACTGCCACTCATCCATCTCGGATACAGCGCAACTTCTGCGCATTGCTGTGATCGAGAACTCGCGTCTGAACGGTATATAGAATCACGCTCTGGCAACTGCTCGACAACAACGCCACCTCCTTTTCTCGATCCGCACCCCACGATGACAGACAGCACCACCCCATCTGCCCACTCTGCAACCGCGCCCAACGTCGATGCCGCAGAGCTTGCCAAGTTTGAGGAGCTCGCCTCGCGCTGGTGGGAACCCGAGGGAGAATTTCGGCCGCTACATCAGATCAACCCTCTGCGCCTTGGCTGGATAGCCGAGCGCGTACCTCTCGAGGGAAAACGGATATTGGACATCGGCACCGGTGGCGGCATTCTGGCCGAATCCATGGCACAAGCCGGTGCCACAGTTACAGGAATCGATCTGGCAGAGGCTCCCCTTGCCGTGGCTCGCCTGCATGCGAGGGAGGTTGGTGCCAATGTCGAGTACCGCAACATCTCGGCCGAGGATCTGGCAGCCGACTCCCCTGCAAGTTTCGATATCGTGACCTGTCTCGAAGTACTCGAACACGTGCCAGACCCTGCCTCGACCGTTGCTGCCTGCAAGGAACTGGTCAAACCTGGTGGTCACGTATTTTTGTCAACACTCAATCGCAACCCCAAATCCTGGTTGTTTGCCATTGTCGGGGCCGAATACGTGTTGAGACTACTCCCGCGAGGCACCCATGAATGGAACAAATTCATCAAGCCGTCCGAGCTTTCCAGCTTCTGCCGTCAGGCCGCACTTGACGTCACGGAAATGACCGGTTTGCTATATAACCCGTTCACTCGTGTCTATACACTGGACAAGAACGATGTCGACGTCAACTACATGCTCATGGCTCGGCGTGAGGCGTGACCGACGCCGCCTTGCAGCCTACAGAAGGGTCTAACCTGTATTACGCCTTGTGGGGTGTTGAGGACGCGGTACGCAAAAGCTGCCTGGCCCGACTCTCACTAGGACGCGCTCTCGATGATGCTCTGCTTGATGTGACCTCTCCCGAGGTCGCCCACCAGAAACTGCATTGGTGGCACGAGGAGCTTGATCGACTGCACGACGGTCGGGCCCGGCATCCCGAAACACTCGCCTGTGCAGATCTTGCAAACGATGAGGCCGCGCGCGATGCGGCATTGAACGTGCTCGGTGCCGCGGCAGATGAGCGCTACAGGCCGCCAAAGACGAAGCACGAGCTTGATAGCTGCATCGCCCGCGGTTCTCACGGCCTGATGGCGCTAGTGCTCTCAGGTCTTGAAACTAGACCGGTGCAAGCCCTTGATGCAGCCGTCGCTCCCCTGGCAGAAGGACTCGCCCTGCACTACCGCCTGGCACGCCTACCGCACCTCATGAGCGCAGGGCAGGCTGTGTTTGCAGCCGACCTGTATGCACAACACGGCATTGAAGCCTCCACCCTTGTCCGCACAGACGATGACAAAGCACACGCCGCGAGCCAGGCCTTGATCACAGACGCCATTGCGAATGCACGTAGCAAACTTGTGACAGGCATTGGACAAACAAACGAGTTGTGGCCGCGTGGTCATGTCGCTCGCCCAGTGTTGGTGCTCGCGCATTTGAGACTGCGTCAGCTAGACGCATGGACAAAGCGCCGCACCTTGTTGTCACGTGAGTATTTCACTCTGCCGCCTTTGGCCAAGCTCTGGACCGCATGGAGGCATCGATGACAGACACAGCCAAGACCTTGGAAGCGCGCGCGTTCTGGACAACAGCGCCGGGGCAAGGCGAGATTCAGGAAATTTCTTTCGACGCGCCTGCGCGCGACGAGGTACTGGTCAAGACCCTGTTCAGTGGGATCAGCAAGGGCACAGAGTCCCTGGTCTTTCGTGGTGAAGTCCCTGCCAGTGAACAGCAGCGCATGCGCGCACCCTGGCAGTCAGGTGACTTCCCCTTCCCTGTCAAATACGGCTACATCAACGTCGGAGTAGTGGAACAAGGGCCTGCTGAACTCGAGGGCCGCCATGTCTTTTGTCTCTTTCCGCACCAGACCCGCTTTGTCGTGCCAGCGACAAGCGTGACGGTCCTACCTGACGAGGTACCCGCCGCGCGCGCAGTACTTACCGCCAATATTGAAACAGCGCTGAATGTGTTGTGGGATGCGCAACCGGCGATCGGTGATCGCATTGCCGTGGTCGGCGCTGGTGTGGTGGGTTGTCTTGTGGCCTGGCTTGCGGCCGGCATACGGGGCACCGAAGTCACGCTCATGGATACCAACTCCGAGCGGCAAACGATTGCCAGTGCTCTGGGTTGTGGTTTCAAAAACCCTGCGTCAGCCAGAGTGGCTCAAGACCACTTTGAGGCTGACCTGGTGATACATGCCAGTGGTCATCCTGCAGGCTTGACGACAGCACTGGCGCTGGCAGGATTCGAGGCCCGCATAGTGGAAGCCAGTTGGTATGGAAGCCGCGAGGTTACGCTGCCACTCGGAGCGGAGTTTCACTCGCGCAGGCTGAGGCTGATATCCTCGCAAGTGGGGCATATCGCAGACTCGCAGCGTGCACGTTGGGACTATCCGCGGCGACTGGCTCTGGCGCTATCACTGCTCACTGACTCAACACTTGATGTGTTGATCAACGCCGAGAGTGACTTTGAGGCTCTGCCCCACACCCTGCGCACGCTTTCTGACCGTAACGACAACAGCACCGACGCACCATCACGCGCTACGCTGTGTCATCGCATTCATTACTCGACATAACACTCATGTTCAGCCTGACCGTTAGAGATCACTTCATGATCGCCCATAGTTTTCAGGGCGAGGTATTCGGCCCTGCTCGCGCCATGCACGGGGCTACCTACGTGGTCGATGTCGAGATGAAACGCCCGGCACTGGACGACGATAACCTGGTGGTGGACATCGGGCTTGCCAGTGTTGCGCTCAAGAAGGTGCTCGACACCCTCAACTTCAAGAACCTTGATGAAGAAGAGCGTTTTGCCGGGAAGAACACCACCACAGAATTCCTCGCCTACGCGATCTTCGAGCAGCTCGCAGCGATGATTCCCGCCGGAGAGCTTGGACCGGCTGCCAGCGGACTGACCGCCATGCGAGTCTCTCTGCATGAATCACACATTGCCTGGGCGAGTTACGAGGGAACTCTGCCAACGGTTGCCGCGTGATCTCGATCGACTTTATCGTTCCCGGATCGCTTGATACACGAACGGGCGGCTATCGTTATGACAAGCGCGTCACCGATGAACTTGTAGCCGCCGGGCATCGGGTTCGGATTCACAACTTGAGCAGTCAGTATCCCTTTGTGGGCGCTGACGAACAAGCTGAAGCCGATCAGATACTCAGCGGTATCAAAGACCAATCGACTACCGTCATCGATGGCTTGGCTTTTGCCGTACTCCCGGACATCCTTGCACGGCATGCCAGGCGACTGAGACTTATCGCCCTGGTTCACCATCCTCTGGCGCTTGAGACTGGTCTGGATAACGCACAAGTGACATCATTGCGCGAGTCCGAGCGCGCAGCGCTCGCGCATGCCCGCCGAGTCATCACAACCAGCCCGTCCACAACGGCGGCACTCGCGGACTACGGGGTAAGCGCTGATCAAATAAATACAATAGAGCCAGGAACTGACCTCGCTCCTCCCGCTCGCGGTAGTGACACCGCGGCGATCAATCTCTTGTGCGTGGCCACCCTCACCGCGCGCAAAGGCCACGGCGTGTTGGTCAAGGCCTTGTCGAAGGTCAAGCACAAAGCGCCTGATGTCCTCTGGCATCTGCATTGTGTCGGTAGTCTAGAGCGCGATGCACCCGCACTGTCAGAGCTGCAAGACCTGATCAAAGACACTGGCTTGTCTCAACAAGTGACACTGCATGGCGAGGCGGATGACTCGACTCTGGACGAACACTATGCCAGCGCCGATGTCTTTGTACTTGCTTCATACCATGAGGGATATGGAATGGTCCTGACAGAGGCCCTGGCCCGTGGTTTGCCGATCATCTCAACCACCGCAGGCGCCATCCCCGATACTGTCCCTGACGGCTGTGGTCTGCTGGTGCCGGCGGGTGATGCCGATGCTCTTGCAGATGCACTGCTTGCGGTACTGACGGATTCAAAAAATCGCTCGTATCTGAGAGAAGCTGCCTTGCAAGCGCGCTCCGAGTTGCGCTCCTGGGCTGAGGCCGGCGCAGCCTTTGCACGCGCCTGTACATTCGATGAAGGCGCCGGCTCCACAAGTGAAGAGCACCATGGGTGAATTCGACAAGGACTGGCTGAGTCTGCGTGAGCCAGCTGACCATCTCGCAAGAGATACCGGCCTGCTCGAACAGCTGCTTGTGCACCTGCGGGCCAATAGAAGTTCATCTCGCTCACAGCCTCTTTCGGTTGTGGATCTTGGCACCGGCACGGGGTCCAATCTCAGGTACTTGCAACCGCGCCTCGAAGCGTACCAACAGTGGCAACTGGTCGACAATGACAACGCCCTGTTGCAGGCACTACCCTCACGGCTGAAAACATGGGCAAGCGACCACAACGTCACGCTGGTGGACGCGTACAACGATGTCACACCAGACGCTGACAAACGGGCACTCGCAATCAACGTGCTCGCGCTTGATCTGGCCACTGACTGCCCTGAATTGTCGGACTCTGATTTACTAACCGCCTCGGCATTGCTTGATCTCTTTTCTGCAGACCGAATTGATGCCATTGCCAAAGCTGCATCTGTGGCGCGCGTGCCTTGCTTGTTCGCGCTGAGCTTCGACGGTCGTATTCGATGCTCACCAGAGCACCCCTGTGATGAACGTGTGTTCGCGCTTGTTAACGCGCATCAACGCCGTGACAAGGGTCTTGGCAGCGCGCTGGGGCCGGACGCTGGCGATTACATGGCCAAGGCCATGCGGGAGGTCAGCTATACGGTGACAACACGTCGTGCCGACTGGCAGCTCGACCACTCAGCTGCGGCATTGCAATCGGAATTGATGCATGGCTGGTGTCGAGCAGCTATGGAGCAAAGTCCGTCGGATGCAGAGCTTGTCACGGAATGGCAAGAGCAAAGACAGAGTCAGATCGACAATGGTCACTTGCACATAAGCGTCGGGCATGTCGACGTACTCGGGTTGCCTCGGCCCTAGTCACATCACACAACACGATGCGGAAAGTGATCATCGGCTTGTTCACAGTCCTCACGTGCCGCACCTGTGAGATCAAAGTCCCATAAAACATCCTCGCCCATTCGGTACAGCCGAACAGGTGGTCGCATTGCCGAGGGCATATCAACAGCGGATGGCAAGGCCACGCCTCGTCGTCCGAGACCAATCAATACCGGAGCAATGGCGATGTGCAGTCGGTCAAGCAGACCGGATTCGATAAAGCGGGTAACCGTGACACCTCCACCCTCAACGAACAACACACACAACCCGCGTTGCGAGAGCGCATCACGAATGGCGAGCAACGATAGCTCACCTTCCACCAATGGCACGCGTACGGTCTGCTCTTCGGGCACCGCAACGGATGTCGAACCCTCGGCGCAGACCACCAGGGTCTCGGCACGCTCATCGCGAAACAGGCAGTGATTCGCTGAGAGCGAGGCACTCTTGTCAAGAACAACCCGCACCGGAGATGGCCCGTCAACCAAGCGGGTTGTCAATCGTGGATCATCCGCCGCAACGGTCCCGGCGCCTACAACGATGGCATCAGCCAAGGCGCGCAGCCTGTGCAGATGGACTAAATTCGCCTGCCCCGTCACATAAAGAGAGTGCCCGGATTGTGTGGCTATACAACCGTCGATACTTTGACCCAGGTGCGCCACGCAATAGTGATCACGGAGCCTGCCCTGCCCGGCGGCCATCTGACCGTAGAGCTCGGAAAGATCCGGGTCAACAACCGTTTGTAGCTGGTAACGATGCTCGTTTGCCCGATTTCTGTACTGTTCGGTCGTATCCGATGCACCGACACTTTCACGCCGTTCGGCAGCGATCTGCAGCAGGGCCTCCCAGGATCTGTGACGCTCGTCAGATGTCATGCTGGCAGGGACTCATTAGTGAGGGCGTTGCATAGCGTCGCCGGTAGACACATGATGTTGTCGAATTTCCACAAATAAGAAAATTGTGCCCCGAAACATCAAACTCATCGTACTGTGAGGCAATGAAAGAATTACATAGAAAGGACGCGATGCAGTCTGACCCGGAGCCGGCAAAGCACAATGCAGCATGCGCTGCCTGCAACCACGACTTGGAAACACGATCCGTGGGTCCCCATTTCACGACGCCTGAGGATATCGATTCCGAGACGATCGCGTTTCGCGTAGAGCAAGCCATCTTTGCGTTGCGTCATGGCCACGATGTCACCGTCCACGACGCCAGTCATCGAATGGTTGTGGCTGCCGCCGAACACATCACCAAGCTACCCGACGCCCACGACCTGCAGGGCGGACTGCATCTGTTGCTCAGTCGTGAGCGGGCCTCGGTTCTCGGTCATGCCGTCAACAGCTCGGCTGCTGACGTACTGATGCCCGAAGACACAACGCTGGAACAGGTTCTGACACTGGCGGGCGTTGTCGACCCCACCATCCCTTACGAAGGCGAGTATGCGTGCCAAAGTAACGAGTCTGCACTCGCTGATCAGGCTCTGGAGCTTGCTCGCCAGGCGGCGCGCATACCGGCACTGCTGGTCCGCGAGACGACTGAGTCACAGGCGGCAACAACGCCGGATGCCAATGTCGATCGCACGATCAACCCGGCAGTCGATACAAGAGCGATCAGTACGCTGGACATTGATCTATATTGCGACATCCGAGGGTTATTGCTGGAACGCGCTGCTTGCGCCGAAGTGCCGCTAGCGCGTGCGGCAAGGTCTGAATTTATTGCTTACCGCGAACGATTCGGCGATGCACAGCATGTAGCCGTCGTTGTTGGCGAGCCCGATTTGAGCGCCACCGTTACCGTGCGTATTCATTCCGCCTGCTTTACCGGCGATCTTTTCGGCAGTTTGCGGTGTGATTGCGGCGAACAGCTCTCCGGGGCAGTTGATCACATGGCCGAAACCGGCGGTGGCGTCATCCTATACCTCGATCAAGAGGGGCGAGGTATCGGTCTTGTCAATAAACTGCGAGCGTACCGCATGCAAGCTGCCGGACACGACACGATCGATGCAGACAGGCATCTCGGATTCGGCGCAGATGGCAGAGATTTCACACCTGCACGCACCATGCTTCGTGATCTTGGCATCGATAAGGTGCGATTACTGACCAACAATCCGGCCAAGGTCAGCGCGCTGGACGCGGACGGCATCCGAGTGGTGGAAAGAGTGCCCTTGTCAGGATCAATCAACCCACACAACGCACGCTACCTGCAGACCAAGCGAGATCTCGGCGGCCACCTGGACTCGGTAGTCGGTGGCGAGCGCCGCAATGGCTGACAGCGCTGTCACAAGCGCACAACAGCAAACGCCAGCATCGCCTGCTGGCAGTCTGAATGAACCACCTCCTGCGCGGCCTTTTCTTGCCCGGCTACTCGCTGAGACACGGCCAGCCGTGGCAGTTATTGCCTTGTCGCTGCTGGCTTGCGTGGCTGGCGTGGCGCTGTTGTCCTATCACTACAGCCTCGCCTGGGTGCCTGTGGTCAGTGCGGTGCTGGTTGGCAGCGCGCTCGCAGCAACGGTCAGTTTCGGGCTAAGTCGGACGAAGAGCCCGGCAGCAAGCCACGGCCCAAAGCAGGGAGAAGTACGCACGCAAGCAACAACGCCCTTCGGGCTTGCCAATACGGTCACGATGGTGCGTGCAAGCATGACTGTAGCCCTTGCCGCGTTCGTACCAGTGGCTGCGCAGTTGCAAGACAGCATGTTATGGGTCCTCACGGTAATTGCCATACTTGCATTGATATTCGACGGGATCGACGGCTACATTGCTCGAAAGCGTAACGAATGCAGCGCCTTTGGCGCACGCTTTGACATGGAAATAGACGCAGTCCTCGCACTGATCATCTGTTTGCTGTTGTGGAGAAGTGGTGAAAGTGGTCTCTGGGTGCTCGGACTCGGCGTCATGCGCTACCTCTTCATCGCTGCCAGCTGGAAGATCACAGCGCTACAAGCACCACTCTATCCCTCCTTTCGGCGCAAGCTGGTATGCGTGATTCAAGTCGGCGCCTTGTGCGCGATGCTGTCGCCATTGGTCGCGGGGTATATCTCGCTGTGTACAGGACTGTTTGCACTGGTCTGCCTCGCAGCCTCTTTCGCGCGAGACGTCATCTGGCTGCTGGCCCAACGCTAGATCCTAGCCTGCGAGCGCACGTCGCCTGACAACGAACAGCCCTCCTGGCAGACTACCTATCAGGCAAAGCAGTCCGTAGAAGACGCTGGTAGCGACCCCGGATTCTGCCGAGAGCCCCACCACCGGCCAGAGTATGGCGGCAGCCGCTTCTCGAACGCCCCAGCCACCCGTGGAGATCGGCAGCAACATGGTCAAAAGGGTCAGTGGAACAATGCTCAGAAGGCCGATCCACGGCACAGGTGCGCCGAGTGTCTGGCCGGCCACGGCAAACAGTGCCAGATAGCTGGACACAATCGCAAGGCTGAGCAGCAACTGCACCTGCCAGGCACCTTCTGCAACCCATGCACGATGCAGCGCGGGCCACAAGCCTACGGCGAAACGCCCGAGGCGACCGCGCGCCCTGCGACCCAAACCGATCACGACGACACACCCCAACAAAGCGATACACACAAGGCTACCCAGCAAGGCCCAAGCCCCCTGCGGTCGCCCGGCGTCGACGACGAGGGGCCAGGCAACAAGTCCAACACCGACAAGCAGGGCGAGCACCACCTGACCCGCCAGGCGCTCGATCAACACACTCTGAACGGCAACTGTGAACCCACTCTGCTCACGGCTACGCACAACACGTGCAGCATCACCAACCACACCCCCGGGCAGCGTCTGGTTGATCAGCGTGGCCAGGTAGTACTCACGCACGGCATCTGACAGGCTCAATAGCTGACCGAGCGATTTTGCAGTTGTAGCCCAACGCCAGGCGGACAGAACGATCTGGCACTGCACCAACAGCAATCCCAGAAGCGTACCGAGTAGCAAATGCCGCGAGGAAACACCGGCAAAGGTCTCAAGCAACAGCTGCACGTCAAGAGACCACAGCACCATACCGAGAAGGCACAGCGGCACGACAACGCGAACCCAGAGGCGCCAGCTCAACCTACTCATCATCGCGACTGGTTGATCACTACTGGACGAACACTACCGGATGACGGCCTCGGTCTCTATGATCATCTCGACCTCATCACCCACCAGCGCATTTGCCACGCCGTAGCTCATGCCGTATTCGCTGCGCATCAAACTACCTTTGGCGGACACACCGATGGTGAATTTCTTGTGCCCGAAGGGATAGACATCAAGCTTGTTCACTTGCAGATCAAGCGACAAGGGACGCGTCTGACCCAGCAAGGTGAGCGTGCCTTCGATCACGCCACCATCGTCCGCAGGCAAGATCGCTGAATCGACCTTGAACTGCATCGTCGGATGACGCTTGACACTGAGGAAATCATTTTTGCGAACGTGATTGTCACGCGCCTTGTTGCCACTGGACACACTGGCCGTTGCCACCGTGATGACCAGATCCGAGAGTTCCCGCGTATCCGGGTCATAGGTAAAGCTTCCCTCCACATCATCAAAACGCCCCAGCACCCGAGAGAAGCCGACGTGGTCAATGAGAAACGCGACCACCGTGTGCGTCGGATCTATGTCGTAGCTGTCGGGGGCAGCTGTCGCCGCTGAGGGCGCCAACACCGATAGCGCGGCGAACATGAAGCCGGGAACCAGGCCGCGGAGCAGGCGCGACTGGGTGTAGCTGAAAATCCTGGTGGTTTTCATCGTGGTTTCTCTTGGCAGTTTCTTTTGTGTGAACGATTATTGGGGCAGGCGGCTTTTTCACGTAGCGAGTCGCAGGCGGCTTCTGTATGGTTTCACCGCCGTTACTGGCTGACATCGCACACCCACAAGCGTTCCCTATAATGCCTGCCTCGAACAGCTCACCGCCACTAAACTTACCGGATCACAGACCGATACCCGAGTTCGGTGATACGCCTGACTCGGGCGTTCTGGGCGATCGGATTGTTGCGGTCACCGGCGCAAGCGGTGGACTCGGGACCAGCCTGTGCAAATCCCTTGCGCAACGCGGTGCCACAGTCGTGATGCTGGGGCGCAAGTTGAAAAAACTTGAAACGCTCTACGATGTCCTGGAGCAGTCAGGTAGTGCAACACCCGCGATGGCAGAGCTGGATCTTGCATCGCATGACAATGATGATGCGCGGGCCGTCGCCGAAATGCTGTACGCCGAGTTCGGCCGTTTGGACGCGCTCGTGCACTGCGCAGTGGAGACCGGTCCGTCAGCCCCGCAAAACGGTATCGACATGGACACTTTTGATCGCGTGTTCAAGGTCAACGTGTCAGCGCCGCGAACACTGACACTCGCCTGCCTGCCACTGCTGGAGAAGTCCGACGCGGCAAGCGTCGTCTGGCCACTGGACCATCGCGTCGGTGCCTATGTGGGAGCGTATGGATTATCCAAGAGCGCCGTGCGCGCCCTTGCCTTTGCACTTGCTGAGGAGTTCGAGCACAAGCGAGCAGCAGATGGGCACCCATTGATCGCCATCAACGGCTATGACCCAGGCCCTATGCGAACACCGCTACGACGACGACTGTTTGCCGGAGAGCATGCCACCGAGTCACCTGACCCGACTGATCGACTTGATCCGCTGTTGCATCTGATCGCCCGCAGCGATCGATCTCTCAATGGCTCAGCTCTCGCGTGGCGCAAGGGCGAGGCGCCCGCCTGAACATACCCGGACAACTCCGCATCACAGCCTGCTTGTCAGCGCAGCGGCACCAATCGCTCGCACTGAGCTTCGCTCAAGGCGCGGTTGTCACCCGTTGTTCGTGCCAGCATCAAGTTACCGGGTGTCTGTACATGCGAGCCGTCATTGGAGAGCACGTGATAAAGCTCGTGCGCGAGCGCAATGCCGTCATCTTCAAGCGCCAGGGTCAGCCACACCGAGTCGGTCATCCAGGGACGATGACGCGTATTGCCACGCCCAAAGGCTTCGGCATCAAAGGCGGTCTGCATACGCGTATCGCGTGCAAACACCAGACTTGGCACCCGTGTTGGACCGCCGCGCTCAAGACGTGAAAACAAGGTGTGCGCAGCACCAATATGCAAGTCCTGCAAACGTGGATGGGCGGCAAGAGGTGGGCGAAGAATACGGCGTGCCTCTATACGGATATTGCACACCGCAAGAATAGTCGCAGCATCACCCAATGCTGTTGACACACGCTCTGAACTCCAGCGCTGATCAAGGATGAGAATGTCGACGGTCAGTTTGTGCTGTTGTGATGTATTCACTGTCTGTTCAGTCCCAGCTACTGACAAGGCATTGCGTAAACGCTCGCTATCGTGGGCGCCAAGAGACTGCAGATCGCCGACTTGATCCTGCAAGGGATCCACAATCAAACCCTGTCCCACATAACGAGGCATGGCACCATTGGCGTGGGTCTGACGTATCGCTGCGATGATCTCCGTGGCACCAAGGTCGGGCTCCCGTTGCAGCATCCGCGCAGCCATCGCTACAACACGTGGTACCGCGTAGCTGGACCCGGCGGCAATGCCCGGCTCCCCGCCAAAGTTCACGATCGGCACAGCCTCGGCAGGCACCAGATAGTCCACCGTGGTGCGGCCCACACCGGACTCTGGCGAAGGCCTGCCAAAATCATCAGCCGACGTGACCACGAGCATGTTGTCGAGCGGCAATGACGCGGGATAGAGCGGCTGTTGATCCAGATTGCGGCCATCGTTACCGGCGGATGCGACAAACAAAACCCGCGGATGGGCTCTGGCGGCGCGCTCCAGCGCGCGCCACTGATCAGGATTGTCGCTGCCGAGTGGCAGGCCAATGATGCGCACGTCGTTGGCCGCAGCATGCTCTACCAGCGCGTGCATCAGTCGCATGTCCTGACCCGGAAATCGATACGGGACAAGCTCTACAGCGGGCGCCTCTGCCAATAACACCGACGCCACCCGCGTACCGTGACGACGAATACCTGCACGCGTGCGGCGCTGATCCCAGGGACGATTGTCGAGATCGCGAAAATCGATACCGAGTATGGTTCCTGCGGTGGGGCTTGCGAGACCCATGTTGTCATGACGCGCCAGTGATGCGTAAATCAGTGGCAGGCTGTAATCGACACCGGAATCAACGATGGCTACCCGTACGGTATCCGTTGTTGAAGGCGCCACTGGTACCGGTGGTTTACGGAGTTCAAGCGCCTGTGCAAGCAACGCGCATGGCAACAACCACCCGGCCAGCGCGACTATCCATGCGATGCCATTGTGACGCTGCATCCGATCAGGCAATCCGGCTTGACGCTTGCGTCAAACCTGCTCGCGCTTCAGGAGGCCAAGTCCCTGCTCGTCCACGATTTGTCGGGCTTTGCGCAAGGAATGCTCAACCGCGGCATCACGCGATGCGTGATTGTCTGCCCGGATAAAGCGAGACTCCTTGATCTCGCCGTCTACCTCACGGCGGATCACACCCGCCGTTCGGTACTGCCCGCCTTCGCTGATCGGTGCGGCTACCAAGATCCAGCCCTCGTGCTCAACCGGTTCCGACTCCGTCGGCGCGTCCTGACTGCCACCACCGAACAATTTACTGAAAAGGCCCATGCCTGCTCCTCGGTTTTGACGCCAGATTAACAAAGCCTGCGATCAGTGCGAGCCGAACGACGCATCACCAGCCGAACAGGCGCGCCCAAAACCCCTTCGCAAGCTCCGCCTCACAAGCGGTGTATTGACGGTGGTAGCGTTGCGAGCGCTGTTGTACGGCAGTCGCAGCCTTGAGCAACCAGGCCTTCTGCTTGTGAGTGCCTGTGGCGTAGCCCGCTATACCCTCGTGGTAATTCAGATAGAGCGAGTAGGCGTCGCTGCGCGAGATACCGTTCCGGCGAACCGCCTCCAGCATGTACCAGTGTATGAAGTCCGTTGCGTCGCCAAAGTCATGGCGCTCGCGCCAATATTCACCTGTGGCATCGATGTAGTCACGCCAGGTGCCGTTCACCGCTTGCGCATAGCCGTAGGCTGTCGTTGGGCGGCGCCACGGAATGATCCACAGGACGCGCGTTCTCGGTGGACGCGCCTTGGCACGAAACAAGGACTCCTGGTACATGAAAGCCATGGGGATATGCATTGAGTTGCCCCACTTTTTCTCGGCGCGCGTGGCGTCCTTGTACCAACGGCGTTTCTGCTCGAAGATCGAGCACACGTCGTCCGGGTTCTTCGGCGGTGAGGTGGCACAGCCGGCCGTTACAGCAAAGACGAGCAGTAGACTCATACGCGCGACAAGCCTGCAGGCTCGGCGCCCTCTTTTCACCTGAATCACTTTGCAGCTCAACATGGCCGACAACGAAGACGAGACAAGAACACCCGTGGCAGATCAACACACCATGGCAGGTGCCCCCCTGCCCGGCCTGTATCAGCACTACAAAGGCCCTCAGTATCAGGTCGTCGACCTGGTCCAACACTCTGAGACCGAGGAGTTTTTGGTGCTGTACCGCGCACTTTACGGTGCGCACGGGCTGTGGGTGCGGCCACTCGATCTGTTCAACGAGACAGTAACCATAGACGGCCAAAGCCAGTCCCGCTTTCGGCGTATCGACGAATAGCAAATACCTCAGCCGGACGCGGGAACAGATCTTGCGAATCCTGTCACAAGTTTGCCTGACACGGATCTCGCGATGTACCTGCGTTCAACTCGATCTCGCCACGCCTCACCGCTGAGCATGGCCTGGCTGAAAGTCATGGCCATCGCGCTGGCGTCGGCGCTGGCCACCGCTTGCGCAGCCACTGGCGAGCGCCAGACTGTCGTACCAAGTCTGATTGGCACTCTCCCTGAGACCATCGCATCCTTTCAGTTTGATGGTTACAAGCACTTTGATGACGAAAGCGGTGGATTCTCGTTTCGCTACCGAAATGCGTCCAAGAAGCGTTTGGCGGACGTCTACGTCTATCCAGTGGCCGAGGAAAACGCCGAACTCGCCCATGAGGCCCTTGTACTAGGCTCGACCCGCGCTACCATCCAGGCGATTACCGAGGCCGTTAGCCAGGGGCACTACTCCAATTTCGACCTGCTCGGGGCTGCCACCCGCGCCCAGGGCGCACGCACCACCGCCCGGGTCCATGCGACCTACCTGCGCGAGAATCTTGCCTCGTTCACGATGCTCTATCAAAGTGAGCACAAGGGAACCCTTATGAAGATCCGCGTCTCCATGCCGGATAACAACAGCAACCGCCTGAACTCCGAGTGGGATGCCTTTGCCGAGCGCGTGTTCGATCTGGTGATCGAGGATATTGAGACCGAACTCGAGTCAGCGGAAGCATCGAAGGTATCTGCCTCGCTGTAACCGCGTTGCAAACGTCGTCGGGTTCACATATCAGATCAACGGCCAACCGCTGAAAAGGCGGCTACCGCCTCCCAACCCAAAGGCTGCTCTGTCCATGGCAATCGCCGAAGATCTGTCATTTTTGTCGTAAAGACAATCACTTAGCACCGTCGCCAACATGGTGACGGTAGTTTGACTCACAGAGAAACACACGTAAGTCCTTGAAATAAAATCTAATCATCTCCGTGACGCGGTAGACAGCACCCTCGAACCCGTATCGCTACAGTGCGCGACATCTTCCTGACGCAGGAAGTTTCCAGCCACAACAAGCCGCCATCAGAGCGGCGTAGCAACGGAGAAGTTATGAACAAGCGAATCGCCATGATCCGCACGCTTTGCCTCGGGGCGGCACTGCTTTTTTCTGCTGGCAACAGCCATGCTGACGACAGCTATCTGGTGTTCAACACCTTTGCATGGCACTTCGATAATTCAGACGAACGAAACGATTTCACACCTGGCGTGGGTTGGGAATACTCGCCCAGCAAAGCCGTCGGCTTTCACATTGGCACCCTGTCCGACAGCTTCGGATATCAGGCCAAGTATCTTGGCGTGAACTACGCGACACGTCGCGTTTTCAACAACCGCGTGCGCCTGATTCTCGGTGCAACAATCATCCAGAAGCAGTTCAAGCTCGCTCGGGATGGCGACGATGGCGTCGACACCAGAGTGCTGCCTCTTCCAGCGGTCGAACTGACAATCAGTCCGCGCGCCGTGCTCAACATCAGTGGCTCGCCTGCAGTCGACTTTGGCGATCAAAAGAACAACCCCGTTGTCTGGTTTCAGCTGAAGATCGGCCTCAAGTAGCGATCACTTGGCCACGAGCCAGAGTCAGGCACCACCAAGGATTACCCCCGTTCGGCTGGCACTCGTGCCAGCCGTGTTTTATTTCAGGATTAGTTAATCGGGGTCAGTCAATTCACAAGAGCAGCACGCTGCACAGCAAACACGCCCGCCCCTCCGCTGCTGAACTCCAGCCAGGTGATGTCAAGCTCCGGCCAGCGTTGTTCAACGGCCGCTGCACTATTGCCAACCTCGACGACCAACCAACCGGTATCAGTCAGGTAATTAGCTGCCTTGGCAAGCATGGGTGCCACGATATCCAGACCGTCATACCCTGCACCGAGTCCCATGGCAGGTTCATGCCTGAATTCCTGAGGCATTGCAGCAATGTCGGCTGCATCCACATACGGTGGGTTGGACATGATGAGGTCGTATCGCTTGTCGATCGGCTCAAACAGCGACCCTTCCAACAAACTCACCCGCTGTTCGAGCTGATGTAACACCACATTCTCACGAGCAAGAGCGAGAGCGTCACACGACAGGTCGCTCGCGTCGACCCTGGCATCTGGCCTCGCCAACGCTGCGGCAATAGCGATGCAACCGCCTCCGGTACACAGGTCCAGGAGGCGTGGCTCGAATACATGATCAAGCATGCCGTAGAAATTCTGCGCGATGAACTCGGCAAAGGGCGATCGAGGTACCAGCGCGCGCGCATCACACACAAACTCATGCCCTGCAAACCACGCGCGTCCTGTGAGATAAGCGGCAGGCGAACGAGACTCGATACGTTGGCGCAAAAGCGCCTCGATCGCCTCACGTTCAGGCATGGACAAGGTGTCAGCGTAGTTAGGTGTATCCAAAGGCGACAGTCCACGTGCATGAGCGATCAACCATGCCGCCTCGTCGAGTGCATTGTCGGTGCCGTGCCCATAGGTAAGCTGAGCCTGCTCGAAGCTCGCAGCGGCCAACCGAATGCCCTGTTCCAGCGTAAGTAGACCTGAAGCAGGCAAGATTGTCTCGCTAACTGCGCTGTTCACTCGAGCTTGGCCTCACTGATATTCCTCGCCGACAACGACACAGAAAGTATACTTGCTGAATGAAACCAAGCCTTGCCATTCCGATCGTCATCGGTGCTGCTATTGGTATCAGCGCCGGTGTCCTTGTTGCCCGAAACGACGGCGGACTGGTCACGGCACCCACCGATATTGAGGCCGACTTCACCGCCCTGCAGTCGCGACTGCAAAACAGCCTGGTGCTGCCTGAGGATTTTCGACAGGTACCGGCGTTCAGCCTGGTTGGCAAGGATGGCAAAGCCGTCGACGAGAGCCTGTTCGATGATCACTGGACGATGACCTTCTTCGGGTACACCCACTGCCCGGATGTGTGCCCGATTACGCTGCAGGTGATGAAAGAAGTGGTCACCGAACTGGAGAGTGAACAGATTGATCCGATGCAGGTCGCCTTCTTCACAGTGGACCCCAAGCGCGACACCCATGAGCGCATGAACGAGTACGTCGGCTTTTTTGATGAAGACTTTCGTGGCATCTCCGGAGAGCTTACCGACGTGCTCGACTTCACTCGCGGGCTGGGTATCGTTGCCGCCTTCACAGCCAACGATGATAACCCTGAGAACTACCTCGTGGATCACACAGCGTCCATGCTACTGATCGACCCACAAGGGCGTGTCAGAGCAAAGTTTCGCCCACCGCATGAGGCCTCGAGTATTCTCGCTGATTATCGTGAGATCATGGCAACACTCAATTGATTGCAGCAACATGAAATTTTCTCTCACGGCCCTGTTGATGGTGCCGACCTTCGCTCTGGCAGAACTCCCGGTGATCAGCGATGCTCACATTGTGCAACCACCTCCTGGTACGCCGGTGGCCGGCGGCTTCTTCACTATCAGCAACCCCGATGACGAAGCACTCGTAATTACCGGGGTCAGTAGTGCCGATGTGGCGCGGGTAGAACTGCACCTGTCCGCTGTAGTCGATGACGTTGCCACCATGGAAGAACAGGAAGAGATCGTGATTCCTGCCGGCACTGCATTGGAGTTCAAACGCGGCAGCTACCATGTGATGTTCATTGGACTGGAAACACAACTTGCGCCAGGGGATGAAATCGAAATCACGATCGAATCCAACACAGGACCTATCGAGGTCAATTTGCCGGTCGTGGCACCTGGCACTGCGCCCGGTCATCACGGCTCGGATCAGGCTTCCACGCATGAATCGGCCGTGCAGCACAGCGACGATAGCCCCGGCCAATCGCATTGACACACCCCACTGATAGCTCTGGCGAGGCTCCGGGAGCCGCCAGTGTCATCGACAGAGTCAAGACCTTTGCGTTGGCGCCACTGCCACAGCACCTGCTGACACGCGCTGTCTATGCACTTACACGGCGACACTCGCGCTTTGTCACGCCGGTCATCAGACGCTTTGCCGCGCACTTCAAGGTGGACATGCAGGATGCGCTACAGCCCGAGCTTGATGCCTATGACACGTTCAACGCCTTTTTTACGCGTGCTCTGAAGCCGGAAGCGCGGCCACTGGCTGCAGGCGATAACGTCATTGCCTGTCCTGCGGATGGCCGTATCTCGGCGATCGGACGGGTACGCGATGCGCGCGTTCTACAAGCCAAAGGCATCGACTATTCCCTGCTTGAATTGCTCGGCGGTGACGGTGAGGCTACCGAGTGCCTCGGCGATGGTAGTTTTGTCACCGTGTATCTCTCGCCGCGTGACTACCACCGCTTGCACATGCCCGCGACGGGGCATTTGCTCTCGCAAACCCATGTACCAGGTCGTTTGTGGAGCGTGGGACCGCATTCAGTTCGCGCCCTTGACGGTCTGTTCACGCGCAACGAGCGCGTCATTGCGCAGTTCCAGACCCACTACGGACGTATGGCTCTGATACTCGTCGGTGCCATGAACGTCGCAGCGATTGACACCGTCTGGGCTGGCCCGATCACACCCAATTCACGATCAGGCATTTCTCGTAAAGACTACACACAAGAGTCGCAATCGGTCACGCTCGAGCGCGGTGCCGAGATGGGACGCTTCAATATGGGCTCCACCATCATTGCCGTGTTTGAGCGTCGAATAGACTGGAATCCACAGATGCAAAGTGAGACGGCGGTATTGATGGGTCAGGCACTGGGGACGCTAACGCCTGGGCGCGACGGAGCACACCCCCAGACCACTGAGTTCGGAACCTAAGACTCGCATAACCGAGTCAGCCAGCACAAACCTGTCCAGGCGCGCAGCCAGTGCACGGCGGGCATCGTCCGCGTCATCGTCAAACCAGGCACGCGATGATCCAAGTCTGAAGGAATATCCCCAAGCGTCCATATCCTCGAACATGCGGGTGCGGGTCATAGGTGGTATGGCATCAGCGATCAGGATCTGCAACAGGCAGACCGCGTTTTCTTCATCGGCGGTGCCTCCGGCATCCGTGTGCAAGACACTGCGGCGAGTCTCATCCATCAGCAACCAGTGACCCGCCTCATGCAACGCTGAATGCACGGGCGTATCCAGTCGAACATGCAACTGATCACCAACCAGGCCCGCCTCAGGCTCACCCCAGTGACTACCTGGAATCAGCTGCCCAGCGTTTGTCAGTCGAACCTGCAAGCCGGCCGGCGCAAGCAAGCCACCGAGCGACTCGATCCCCACTTCGCCCACCTGCATGACCGCCGGACTCGCCCCGTCAGAAGATACGTCAAGCATGTTCATCATCAAAACTCATGACCGCTGACAGCCTTGACTTGGCAAGCGCCACCATTGCCAGACGATCGATTCCCAGCGCCACGCCTGCACACTCCGGTAGCCCGGCGTCGAGCGCCGCAAGAAACGCGGTATCCAGAGGGGGGGTTACCTGGCCCGCCCCGTGTCGTCTGCTGAGGTCGGCCTCAAAGCGTCGGCGCTGTTCAGCTGCATCCACCAGCTCATAAAATCCATTGGCAAGCTCCACCTCGCCTGCATAGAGTTCAAAACGTGCCGCGATATCGCGCCCGTGCTCATCGTGCGTGAGTCTTGCCAGTGATGCCTGGCTTGGTGGATAGCCGGTGATAAACGTCGGGCGGTCGGTGAGAAAGTCTGGCAGCACAAAGGTATCGAGCAACAAATCGAGCGCCGCATCAAGCTCATCAGCGCCGATGGAGTCGGGGAAGTGTCTATCGCGTTCAGCAAACACCACAGCGATATCACTGACGCCAAGCGACTCGGGCCAGTGTCCTGTGACCCTTTTCACACACTCGCCGTAGCTGACGGTTACAGGCTCGCGGTCAAAAGGCGGGCACTCGCCCACAACGGCATGCAACAGCGCTGATACATCCTGCATCAGCTCGTCCAGATCAGCGCCCACGCGATACCACTCCAGCAACTGAAACTCACGATTGTGCCGATGCCCGCGCTCGGCACGACGAAACACGGGCGCCAGTTGCCACAAGTCACGACCATAGGCTGCGAGCAGGCGCTTCATCGCAAACTCTGGAGAGGTCTGCAACCATCGCGTGTCGTCCTCGGCCGTGGCCCGGGTATCGAAAGGCTCTATCGCAGGATCGCTGGCACCACAACGGGACATGACCGGGGTAAGCACTTCAAGTGCACCGCTGGCATCGAAATAGTCTCGCACCCGGCGGCGCAAACCTGCGGTAAATTCCAGCGCCTCAAGCGACGCTGTGGGACGCCAGGGTGCGGCTGACGTCATTTAACGCGGGAGACGTACTCTCCTGTTCGTGTATCGACGCGAATCTTCTCGCCCTCTTCGATGAACAGAGGCACCTTGACCACCGCCCCGGTCTCGAAGTGGGCAGGCTTGGTACCGCCTGTGGCGGTATCGCCACGCACGCCAGGGTCAGTCTCGCTGATGGCCATCTCGACGAAATTAGGAGGTGTGACTGCCAGAGGCTCGCCATTGTAGAGAGTCACCTCGCAAGTTTCCTCACCCAGTAGCCAGAGCTTGGCGTCACCTATGGCCGTTGCATCCGCCTGCAGCTGCTCGAAGGTCGCCGGGTCCATGAAGTGCCAATACTCGCCATCGGAATACAGATACTGCATCTGCGTGTCCATCACGTCGGCTGATTCAACGCTTTCGTTCGATTTGAAGGTGCGCTCCACCACGCGGCCCGTCTTCAGATTGCGTACCTTGGTACGCGTGAAGGCCTGCCCCTTGCCAGGCTTGACGAACTCGTTGCTGACGATCGAGTGCGGGTCGCCGTCTAGCATGATCTTGAGTCCACCCTTGAACTCGTTGGTGCTGTAGTTCGCCATGACTTGCTTTCGCGATTGCTCCGGAAATGGTACGCGGTCTGGACCGCGCGCACAGTATATCGAGTCCATGGACATCGCGGAGTCGGGCACTTTCGGTACAGCAAGTGTCGATTCGCTGACTACACTCTAGACAACCGACGTGTTTGCGCCGGTCCGCCTCAAAGAGCTCAGCCGCGTCCAGACACCCGTCCGATGAATCCCTCATTGTCTGAATCAGGCCAGTGGCAATCGGCGATGTCGCCGCGCCTTTCCTGTCTGGTGGTCGGTGATTCCACGGAGTTTGTCGAGGATGCTCGCAAACGCCTCACGCGCTCCAGCCGCGTAGGCTCTGTCGAGGTTCTGGCTGACGAGATCGCCCTGACGCACGAAATGAACGCCCGCCAGCACGATCTGGTGGTATTGATTCTGGGTGCGCCGGACAGCCCCTTGCCTCGGTGTTTTTTGAAGCACCCGCAAACTCGCGTGCTGGTGGTTGCACCGAATGGCGTGCGTGGCACGTTGGCGCGATGGCTTCAGCAAGGGGCAGACGATCTGGTGTCGCCTGATGACACCGACGCCTATGATCACGCGCTCAGCCGATTGCTCGACGCTTGCGCACTGGGCGCGACCACACGGCGCCAGGCTCTGATGATTGATGTACAGCGTCAGCGCATCGAAGCATTGGCAACGCGATCTGGCGAGGCAGCGCCGAAGCGTCCGACGCTGTCGGCAAGCCGTCGTGGCAAGGTCAAGCTCAATCTGCTCGGTAACGCCAGAAAAACCATCATCGCCAATAGCACCGAAAACCACTCATCGGCACCCGTCAACGAGCTTCCGGACCGCAAACAGACTCTCAGCCGACTGCTTGCGCTGGCCGCTCGTCCGAGCAACTCCGAGGACGCATTCTTTGCTCTGCAATTTACCTGGACCCAAGGTGGCGACAAGGCTCAGGGCACAACCCAGCTTGATCGAATCGTGGCAGACCTTGCGATCTACAGAGCAGCGGATGCGCTGCGCAGACTGGCGCCACAGCGCCTGTTGCTTGGCAGAACTCGCCCCGACCGCCTGATTCTTCTGATGCAGGTCAATGGATGCGGCAAGGGCCAGCGTCTGAATCCTGAAAAGATGATGAGCGAGCAAATGCGTCGGGCCCGCACGACGCTCGGCACCCTTGGCGGTTTACTCGGCTCCGCACACGAGTTGGAGCTCGAGTCCATGCAAGGATCACTGAAAGCCCTGGCCAAACCGGAGCTGCTGGCCGAACTCGATGCCAGGCACCGGGCCAACAAGCGAAAAACTCAGCTGCACGCAGAGCCTGGCGACACAACGGTGGTGCCGATGGTAACCAACCGACCGCCTAACCGTTCTGGATCCCAGAACCCTCGGCTCGTAGCCGCGCAATCCTGACATCGAGCGGCGGGTGCGTGGCCATGAGGGTCGCAAGCTTTCCACCACTGGCAATTCCAAAAGCCTGAAGTGTTGCAGGCATGTCTGAAGGCCCGCCTTTCTTGAGCGCCTCAAGTGCCCCGATCATGTTCTCGCGACCCGCAAGCTTCGCCCCGCCTGCGTCCGCCCGGTACTCGCGCTGTCGCGAAAACCAGGCCGCAATGATCCCGGCAAGTGCCCCAAAGACAATATTGCCAATGATATTGCCGATAAAAAAGCCAATGCCGTAGTTGGAGCCGCGCCCGCGACTGAGAAAGCTGCTGATCAACTGGCCAAGTAGACGGCTGAGTATGATGACAAAGGTGTTGAGGACGCCCTGAATGAGTCCCATGGTGACCATGTCGCCGTTGTAGACGTGGGCCACCTCATGGCCGAGCACCGCGTCCACCTCGTCCTTGCTCATGGTTTGCAAGAGCCCGGTGGAGACGGCGACGAGCGCGTTGTTCTTGTTCCAGCCCGTGGCAAAGGCATTGGGCGTTGGCGAGTCGAAAATGCCCACGTCTGGCAGGCCGATGCCGGACTCATGCGCTTGCTTGTGCACGGTCTCCTGCAACCAGCGTTCGGTCTCGTTCGTTGGCTGATCAATCAGTTGCACCCGCATGGACCGAATCGCCATGCCCTTGGACATGAATAGCGAGATGAAAGAGCCAAGAAACCCGAACACCGTCGCGTAGATGATCAGCGACAGGTTGCTGGCGCCAATGATCCGATCCAGCCCAAAGACCGAGGAGATGATCGAGAAGATCACCATGACCGCGGCGTTGGTCGCGAGGAACATCAAAATACGGGACATGAGTCGCTCTACCGTTTTCCTGTCGCAGCAATTTAAGGTCTTTTGCGTCCAGCCTCAAGCCCTGCTCCGCAACCCGCATCAATGCGACACAGTCTGTTACGTCTCGACGCTGATGCTGTCAACGCTCTGAAAGCCGCGCGGTAGCTTCTTGCCGCGCTGTCCGCGCTCGCCGAGATAGTGCTCAAGCTCGGCGTGCTTGATCGTGGTGTGCCGCTTGCCGGCCACGATGCGCAACTTTGCCTTCTCTGGCACCACGGCTAGTGCCACCATCGATTCCTCGCCCGCCTTGAACTTCTTGCCCGGGATGTTGAATATCTTGTTGCCCTTGCCGCGCGCCATCACCGGCAGGGTGCCAACCGGAAAAGACAACAAGCTACCGTTACTGGATATCGCAGCGACTCGGTCCCCGGTCAAGGAGGTCACCGGCGCTACAGGCAGCACACCAGCGCCGGCTGGAACGCTCAATACCGCCTTGCCCGCCTTGTTTCGACTGACCAGATCCCCCAGTCGCGCCACAAAGCCATAGCCTGCACTCGTGGAAAAGACATAACGCTGATCATCTTCTCCCATCAACACACTCACAAAGCGCGCACCATCGGGTGACTTGACGCGTGAGCTGAGCGGCTCACCAAGACCGCGCGCAGACGGGAAGCCGTGCGCCGCCACGCCATAGACGCGCCCGGTCGAGTCGAGAAAGAGCGCGGTGCCATTGGTCCGACCTCTGGCAGCCGATTGAAAGGCATCACCCGCCTTGTACTGAAGTGATTCGGCGTCCACTTCATGTCCCTTGCCAGCGCGCACCCAACCGCGCTCGGACAGAACCACGGTAATCGGCTCACTTGGTACCAGCTCAGCTTCGCTGATTGCCAGAGCCGGATCACGCGTCACGATCGGTGAGCGGCGCTCATCACCGTAGGTCTCAATATCCTCGGCAAGTTCTTTCTTGACCAGGGTTTTCATGCGACGCTCTGACCCCAGTGTCGCCTGCAGCGAGTCGCGCTCCTTTTCGAGCTCGGTCTGCTCGCGCTTGATCTCCATCTCCTCAAGCTTTGCCAAATGGCGCAACTTGAGCTCAAGAATGGCCTCAGCCTGTATGTCGGAGATCTTGAAGGTCGACATCAACACGGGCTTGGGCTCGTCGTTGTTGCGTATGATCCGTATGACCTCGTCTATGTTGAGGTAGGCGATCAAGAGTCCCGACAGGATGTGCAGACGTTTCTCGACCTTGTCAAGACGCCACTGCAAACGACGACGTACTGTGTCGATACGAAAACCAAGCCACTCTTTGAGCATCGGCACCAGAGCTTTCACCTGCGGCCGACCGTTCAACCCGATCACATTCATGTTGACGCGATAAGTGCGCTCCAGATCGGTGGTTGCGAACAGATGCTGCATCAGGCCCTCGACATCCACCCGGTTGCTACGTGGTGTGATGACAAGACGCGTCGGGTTCTCGTGATCCGACTCATCACGAATGTCTTCCACCAACGGTAATTTCTTTGCGTTCATCTGGGCGGCAATCTGCTCGAGCACACGCGAGCCCGAGACTTGAAAGGGCAAGGCTGTCACGATGATGTCGGCATCCTCACGCTCATACACCGCGCGCGCACGCAGGCCACCACCGCCGGTCTCGTAGATGCGACGGATATCCTCACCAGGCGTGATGATTTCAGCCTCGGTGGGATAGTCCGGCCCTTGCACAAAGCCCATGACATCATCAAGGGTCGCCTTGGGCTTGTCCAACAGATGGATGCAGGCATTACCCAACTCCACCAGATTGTGCGGCGGGATGTCAGTTGCCATGCCAACTGCAATACCGGTGGTCGAATTGAGCAGAATATGCGGCAGGCGTGAGGGCAGAAGTGTCGGCTCGTTGAGCGTGCCGTCAAAGTTGGGTTGAAAATCCACTGTGCCCTGTCCGAGCTCTTGCAGCAGCGTCTTGGAGAAACGCGCCAGCCGTGATTCTGTGTAGCGCATCGCGGCAAAGGACTTGGGATCATCCTGACTGCCCCAGTTGCCCTGCCCGTCCACCAGTGGATAGCGGTACGTGAAGGGCTGCGCCATCAGCACCATCGCCTCGTAGCAGGCGGAATCTCCGTGGGGGTGGAACTTGCCGAGCACATCACCCACGGTGCGGGCAGATTTCTTGTGCTTGCTCGCAGCTGAGAGCCCCAGCTCGCTCATCGCATAAACAATGCGACGCTGCACCGGCTTCAAGCCATCACCGATATGCGGCAGGGCCCGATCGAGGATGACGTACATCGAGTAGTCGAGGTAGGCCTTCTCGGTGTAGGTCGAGAGCGGCAGTTCCTCAATTTCCTGAGTCACTCTGGCGATCTCTTGTCGTGCAGATTTTTTCGTCGCGCTTCGCTTCTTGGCCGCAGGCTTCTTTTTAGCCGCGGGTTTTTTCTTCATAGCCATGCGCCAAGTGTAGGCCCCTCACGCAGACGATGCGCCGGTTAGTTGACTAAACCGCAACGTGTAACCCTGGCAATTCCGCGCGATCGGACGATACTTCGGTCACCTTTGGTCCGTCCGCTAAACACCTCATGTGGCAATTACGTTCAACCCGAAATCGCAAGTCCGCTTGCGCTCTCGCTTTCACAGCGACGCTCTGTTTGCTCATGAGTGCCTGCGACGACGTCGAGAAGGCTATCGACTGTATCGACGATGATCGCCCGCAGTTCAGTCGCAATGATCTGCCCGACCCGGTGCTCAACGAGGCCTACAACGAGACCATTACGGCAAGCATTAGCAACACGCCAAATGACGATGACTTTGACTACGCCTTCACGCTCGATGGTTACCTACCGACAGGCATCAGCTTTCGACAAGACGGACGAACCGCTTATTTTGAAGGCGCGGCGACTGAAATCGGTACGTGGGTACCTACGCTGAATGTCGTGGTTAGTGATGGCGGCGGCGCTTTCGGTGACGGAGCCGATGCGGACACCCTGTGCCGGACAACGCGTACAGAGACCTTCACCATGGTAGTGGCGGGTATGTAGGGCACGTTGCCTTCAGGCCAGCAGGCCTCGCCGCTTGATGGCCCGGTTCATCAAACCATTGGTCGAGGCGTCATGGCTACTGACTGTCTTGCCGGCGGAAAGCTCCGAGTGCACGGTCTTGGCGAGTTGCTTGCCCAGCTCCACTCCCCACTGATCAAACGGCGCAATATCCCAGATCGCAGCTTCCACAAACACCTTGTGTTCATAGAGTGCGATCAAGGCACCAAGGGCCGCGGCGTCCATGCGTTGCACCGTGATCGTGTTGCTTGGGCGGTCCCCTGCAAAGCTACGATGCCCGACAAGCGCATCGATTTCGGCATCACTGCGCCCGGCATCACGCATCTCGGCTCGCACCGCATCACCACTCTTGCCGCGCATCAAGGCTTCGCTTTGCGCGAAACAATTGGCCAGCAATAGCTCGTGATGTTCGCCAAGCGGATTCAAGGATTCAAGCGGCACGATAAAATCTGTTGGAATGACGTGCGTACCCTGATGCAGCAGCTGGAAGTAGGCGTGCTGCCCGTTGGTGCCGGGCTCACCCCACACAATCGGGCCTGTTTCCACATCAACGCGCGAGCCATCAACATGCACCGACTTGCCGTTGCTCTCCATGGTCAGTTGCTGCAAATACGCCGGGAAGCGATGCAGGTACTGATCATAAGGAGCGATCAAGTGAGAGTTGCAACCGAGAAAGTTGTTGTACCAGACCGTGAGCAGCGCCAGCGTCACAGGTAGGTTGGATTCCAATGGCGCCTCGGCAAAGTGACGATCCATGGCATGCGCACCTGCCAGAAACTGACGGTAGCGCTCCGGCCCTATGCAGAGCGCCACAGACAAGCCGATAGATGACCACAGCGAATAGCGCCCACCAACCCAGTCCCAGAAACCAAACATGTTGTCGGTATCAATTCCAAACTCGGACACCGCCTCGTCATTGGTGGACACTGCAACAAAGTGCCTGGCGACATCCTTGTCGGTGGCCTTTGACTCCAGAAACCACCCGCGAGCGGAGCGTGCATTAGTCAGCGTCTCCTGAGTGGTGAAGGTCTTGGAGGCAACAATGAACAGTGTTGTCTCGGGATTCACGCGCTTGAGTACCGAGACCAGATGCGAGCCATCCACATTGGATACGTAGTGCATGCTCAGACGCTCATGCGCAAACGGCGCAAGAGCCTCGGTCGCCATCAAAGGACCAAGATCCGAGCCGCCAATTCCGATATTGACCACATCTGTTATCGGCTTGCCCGTAAACCCTAGCCACTCCCCCTCTCGCACGCGCTCGGAAAACGTGCACACGCGATCCAGCACGGCGTGCACCTCAGGCACGACGTTCTCGCCGTCAACCCGGATATCGGCGTTCCGCGGTGCTCGCAGCGCAACATGCAGCGCTGGACGATGCTCGGTCGGGTTGACGATAGCGCCTGCGAACATGGCATCGCGCTTGGCGGCAACATCACTCTCGACCGCAAGTTGCACCAATAGAGCGTGGGTATCCTCCTGAGCCCCTGCCGCAGCCCGCAACAGGTGGTTCTTGGAGAAGTCGATGAAGATCCCTGCCGCCTCACCCTGCAGCGCATCAAAGCGACCCGGATCCTGATCAAACAGCGTGCTCAAGGTGGTATCCATCATGGCGTCGCGATGCGCGTCAAGCGCGTGCCAGGCAGGTCGATCCTCGGGGCGTGTCATGATGCAAACCGTAGTGCGGGAGTACCTCTATTGTAGTGGCTGGGCGAACAGATTAGATTCGCGCTAGGCAGTGAGCTTGTCCATCGTGCCGGTTTCTTCTGCAAGCAAGTAGTAAAAGGTGACGCGCTGCTTCTGGCGCGTGCCTTTCATGCGCTCGCATACCCTGGCAATTCCGGCATCGGCAGCCTCGGCATCCAGACCGAGCTTCTTGGCAGCGAATTTGTCGCGCACGGTGGCAAGCTCCTTTTTGTCGCTTGCCGACACCATTGCGGCGTCCTTGCTACTGCGCAAGGCGATTCCGCAATACTTGACAATGGAGTCGACGGCCTTTTGATCAGGCGCGCTCACAAACTTCTTTATGTCCTCGGCATAGTCGGTCATGGGTACTGCTCCCCTCGTGATGTAGGCGTACGGTTATTATTGCAGATTGGAAGGGTATTCAAAGGTCGCTCTGGAGGCCATCCTGCGTCCATGAATCACTGCATACGCTCACGGATATCTCCGCGCGCGCGCACCACTTCAGCTGGTTGTCGATGCTCCGTTCATTGATCGCGTAGGATCAGAAGAACACTCAGACAGATTGCAGAAACACCGGCAATCTCGCGACCCGTCACTCTTTCCTTGAAAAAGAGTGTGGTGATTGCCACCGTGAAGAGAAACTCGATCTGCCCCAGCGACTTCACCAACGCCGGGTTCTGGTAGGTCATGGCGGTAAACCAGCCCACAGATCCTAACGCACTGGTAAAGCCAACGAAGATGCATAGCGGTAGATGTGATGTCATTGCCATGAACTGTGAGGGCTCGCGCACTCGCGTGTACACAACGCACAGCAGCGACTGGAGTGCCACCATGTATACCAGGGTGATGGCTGCGCTTTGAATGATCGGTAGAGCAAGGCTCAGGCTGGCTTCTCGCAAAAACAGTGATGTCAGGCCGAAGGTGGTTCCCGAGAGTGTGCCGAACAGGACAGGTGCTGATTCCCACCGTTGCCGGGTCGTTGGCAGGCTGATAATCAGTACACCAAGGAAGCTTGTCACCACTGCAAACCAACCTGTAGCAGAGAGCTGGGCTCCAAAAAGAAAAACGCCCAGCACGGCTGTCTGAACAGCTTCTGTTTTGGCAAAACCGGTGCCTACGGTAAAATTGCGATAGCTGAACGCACGTATGAGAAAAAAGGTGGCGAGTATCTGCGCCACGGAAGCAACCGATGCAAATGCCAGGAAGCGAGCGTTGTCTACCGCATGCGAGAACAGTGTTGCCGAGTCAGAACCACAGATCAAAAGTAGATAGGCCAATGCGAAGGGCAACCCGAACACGTAGCGAATCAGGGTTGTGCTCATGGCACTCACGCTGTTACTGAGCTGCTTTTGCCCCGCCGTTCGTACAGCCTGCATAAGCGCAGCCATGACGGTGAAGACCACCCATGGTGTCAGAAGGTCAGCCAACGGAATCCAGGGTTGCGAAGATGGTCGTCATTCGTGGCTTGCTGTTTGTGAGGCGGCTTGCTCGGTACCCTATCGTACTCGCCACCATCTCGAAAAGCCAAAATGTACGTATCAACGGATTACTGTGGTCGATCTGGACAGGCTGGTGATGTCCTGTCCGTAGTTTGCCAGCAATCCCTTGGTTGCCAGGATCTGCCATTCAACTTGGCAGGGCAGCAAGAACTAGTCCGCTAGTGAACGCCTGAGGGCACGTCGCTACCGCCTGAATGGGCGAGCCCTGACTGGTCTGCGATGATTCTGTTGACGAGTCCCAGCTTGTTTTGCACGGCTGGCGTCAACAGAAACGGGTAGGCATCGCGCTGTCCCAGGCTTCGATTGAGCATGTTCATCGCCAGGGAAATGGGTAGCCAACGGTCGATCAGGGAGTCGACCGGGATACCACTATAGGGATCCAGGCATGCGGAGGGGTCTGGAGGAGCCGTCCTTCCTGTTGTCGGATCCAAGGTCATCCCCAGCTGTGTCGCCGTCTCCAGCGCATCGACGATATGAAAATAGTGAGCCCAGGTTTCCGCCCAGTCCTCCCACGGGTGGCTACTGGCGTAGGTACTGATGTAACTGACACTCCAGTCAGCAGGGGCGTCCCTGGCGTAGTGAGCCTCCAGTGAGGCAGCATAGTCTTGTCTCTCATCACCAAACAGCTCACGAAACTCAGCCAGCCATGCACTGTCCCTAACCAGTCGGTCCCAGTAGTAGTGAGCGGACTCGTGGCGGAAATGCCCGAGCAAGGTTCGATATGGCTCATTCATCTGTTGACGTAGACGCTCGCGAATAGCATCGTCTGCTTCATCGATGTTCAATGTGATGACACCACGGGCATGCCCCGTCATGACATCACCCTCTTCGTTGTCACGAGCATCCAGACAGTCGAAGGCGAGCCCCGTTTCCGGTGCAACATCCTGGCTCACAACTGGAAGGCCAAAGTTCAGCAGCGAGTACACGAGGTGATTCTTCTCGCGCTGCGCGTGCTGCCACAATTGAAGGTTTCTGGTATCCGCCAGATTGGGAATCGTCCGGTTGAGTTCGCAGGACAGACAAAATCCGGTGGTGGAACCCGGACTCGTCAACCAGTTGCACGCCTGGTGCCTCAGGCCATTGGCACACAACTGGCCCGCCCCCGACAGCATTGAAAGCGAGATCGGATCAAACGCCAGCGCACACTGGCAGGCGGTACACTGCGTATTGCCAAAGTAAACCGCATGGCCGCAGTTGCTGCACTCGAAGATCTTCATGCCGGAGTCCGGAGAATGATGAGTATTGCCGAAGCGACGGACGGGGCGACTGACTACTCGACTCGCTGCCTGACTTCAAGCTGTTGTGAATCGTGGCTAAGGAAAACACCTGGGCCTCGCATTTGGAGAAGTGCGCACTCAAGAGGGAGTACACACTTCATTCACCAAATCGCACCACCGTCCACCCCGATGCCGACAGTGACGCATCCGTCAGCACAATATGCTCATCAGCAGACGAGTCCCGCAAGGCAGCCAGTGCTTCTGAAGAGCTACGCCCGAAAGAGGTCCGGAAGATATCATCTGTTGATCGAAGCTCTTCAAGCGGTCCGATAATCGCGCGATCAGTGCCGACCACAACACGCGTGTAGCGCACGTTTGCGGCGTAGTCTTCTATCCATGTTTGCATGGCTGAAAAATGCGGGCGCATCGCAAAGGAGGTATCTGCAATGACCACATTCACACGTGGGTTGAGACTCATCCACACGTGTGTACCGACCCATCCGATCGCGTGGAGTACAACGAATACAGAAAAGATTTTCAGCCACTTCACGATGCTCGTCCTACATCTCGGCGTTGAGAAGGTTGCCGATACGGTAGGACGCACTATCCGCACTTGACTCTACGTAGGCACCTTCAGCGAGGCGGGTCAGGTTCTTGAGTTCATCGGATTGCACTTCATAGGCAATGGCGTGCACGGGAATCCCGGAAAACGACATCATGTCCTCTATGGCGGCAAACGATTTACCTTGATTTTGTTCGCCGTCCGACAACACGAAAATCACGGGCTTGTGATCCGGGTTGCTTTCAAGAAAACGAAACAACAGGCGGGCGCCAACCAGCACAGCATCGTTGGTCGCCGTTCTACCTCCTGCCACCAGGCGTTCGGTAGCGCCCATGAACAAGGACTTTTGTTGCACATCAAACTCGCGTACATCCAGCTCGACATTGGCCGTGTCGCTGAAACTCACGAGGCCGATGGCGTTACCTGCACTGATCAGATCCGAGGATTCGATCAATGCGGTCTTCAGGTTCTTGAGGCGCGCTCCGTCCATTGAGCCCGACACATCAGCCACAAATACGGCAGCGATGGGTCTACCACCAGACTTCTTCTCCTTCCAGAGTGTTTGTGCTCGTGCAATCACGCTGCCATCTGAGATCGCATAGGCCGAGTCGTAATCGCGATCAACGCCAAAACCGAAGCGCTGCACTACTGATTGTTGCCGCTCGATGAAATCGGCAAACGCTTGTAGCACTTCTCGCTCGTCTTCATCTGCTTCTCGAGTAGCGTATAGCGGGCTATCGTGGCGAACGCCAAACGGTACGAATACGTAGTCCGACATACCGGTCACGTTTTCCCAACTCTGGCGCTCCATGACCATGCCGTCGAGTACGCCACTGCCTTGAGCGGCGTCGCGCATCTGCAACGTGGTCTGGGCAACGAAGGGCACACCCGCCTGAAACGCCTCAAAGGCGCTGGCCACATCAGGAGAGAGCATGGCGCCCTCATCACCGTCGGCAAAAGCATCAAGAATGGTGAGCAGGAAGTTGAGTCCCGTGCTCGACTGATACGGATTGGTATAACCCATGGCAAATTTTCCATCGGTCACTACGGTCAGCAACTTCGCTATATCGAGCTCACCACCGGTTGTGATTTCATCCACCCGTGACTTGCGCACGATGACGCCCGCGGTGTTGGGTGCGGTCACGTCGGCCACAACATCAAGCTCGACGCCATCTGCTGTCAACATGTCGCCCCACAAACGATTGCTGGGCGAGAAGGCGTCGGGCACATAGCGCCCGGACAAGATGAACTGTGCGCCAAGCCCAGAGGCTATACGCCGTACCGCGATCGATGCACGTTTGCCATTGTCAAGGGTAATGTTGGCATCGTTGAAGGCCTTGGCCAGCTCAACATAGAAACCATCGCGACCCTGCCCCGCCTTCTCGGACGAGGTGAAGATCTCTACCGATTCCACCCGCGCAGAGTCTGGCTGCCCAATCACGATCGGGTACTCCGACAACTCCGGCAACATCGACAAGAGGTTGGTCCTGGTCAGACTGATGTTGGCGCGATATTGATTCTCACGATACGTTGGGCGCACATCCTCATCCACGGCCTCGATGATCGCGGCGCGCGCCGACTCCGGGCTGTCGATATTCGGGCCGCAGGCACTGATTAACGCGCTGGCAGCCAGCAGCGCGAAGGTCCTTGCCTTGAAATTCAACGTCTTCATAAGTATCACGATAGCAAACGAGGCTCAGCGCCCTGTGCGATTGGCGATCTCGGCAAGGCTGGTTAGCCTTGCGAGGGTGTCCAGCCGCTCGAACTGACTGAAACTGCGAATGTTGGCAACCTCAACCGCGGTATCGGTGAGCGCGCCAAATAGCTCCCTGTTCTCGTCGAGCAAACCGTCGAGGCGTTCCTGCTGTGCGGCACGCTGCGACTCACGATGGGTATGACGCGGATCGTCCACACTCTCATGGGACTGATGCGACAGCGAGCCCAGACTGTGGACCGTTGCCACTGCATCCGCCAGGTTTTGCAGAGCGAGCTTCTGGACTCGCCGAGCGGTCGCAAGGTACTCCAGAGGCGCCTTCTTCTTGCCAATGAAGCGTGCTCCAACGACCGCATGGTAGTCCTCGAGAATGCCTGTCAATGTATCTGCCTGACGCGCGCCGTCCTCAACGCCAAGATCAGTCAACTGCTCACGCACTGTGGCTAGCCGGCTGATCATCTGTTCGTGGTCGACAGCCTCACGCTCTTCAAGCCACTGCATTTCGTCGGCAAGGGTTTGTCCGCTGAGGCGATGCAGCACCGGCACGCTGAGCGTGGCTGTCAGGGCGAGCAGCGCATACACGCCTAGCGGCACCCACTCGAGGCCAAACCACCACACCCATACACCCAGCAGGGCAAGCGATAGCAGTACTGCAGCCAATGCGGCATTTCTCAGGCCGCTGCCCAGTCCGTCGAAGATCATCGCCGCGCCCCGATATCACTCATCCCTTGTTCAGGCCGATTGTTTCACACCCTAAACGTCGGGGCTCACCTGTGTGTAATCAAGCCGACTCAAAGACGCTCCAGCAACTGGCGCATGGCAGCGATTTCGCCGCGCAGCTCGGCAAGCTCTGCACGGGTCAAGTCGTGCTGCTCGTCCACATGCTGGTTGGTTTCGGAGTTGGCCTCGGACTGCGTGGCATCGATGATGACCGCGATGAACAGGTTCAACATGGTGAAACTGGTGATCAGGATGAAGAGCACAAAGAAGATCCAGGCAAGGGGGTGCGCCTCAAGTACCGGCCGGGCAATGCCCATCGACCAACTCTCCAGCGTCATGACCTGAAACAACGTGTAGCCGCTCTGGCCCAGGGTGCCGAACCAGTCCGGGAAATTCTCTCCAAACAGGCCGGTGGCGATGACAGATGCCACATAAAAGATGAGCACCATCAGCATCACCACCGAACCCAGGCCCGGAATGGCGCTGACCAGCCCACCAACGACTCGGCGCATCGAGGGCATCAACGTCAGAATGCGCAACACACGCAACACGCGCAGTGTCCGCAACACCGCCAGCGGGCCGCTGGCAGGAATCAATGCGATGGCGACGACCACAAAATCAAACACGCTCCAGGCATCTCGGAAAAAGCGCGGCCCGTGCGCCACGATGCGCAACCCGATTTCAACGACAAAAATGAGGAGGATGAGCTTGTCGAGTGTTTTGAGCAGCCAGCCGTAACTCGCCATGATGCTGGGAAAGGTCTCAAGCCCGAGAATCAGCGCATTCACGAGGATCAGCGCAATCAAGAACTTCTCGACGGGCAAGGCGCCAAGCAAGTCACCGAGCTGACGGCGCCATGGAGCGCGTGTGTCAGTCTTCGCAACGGTTGAATCGGGAGTCCAGATCGGGGGCTTGGGTTCAGCGGGCACGGCGGGTAGGCAGGCTGGGCATCAGATGAGCGTCAAGTATGCCGGGAATTCACGCCGCAACCCTCAGAAACGGTTGCGCCCTTCGATCCGGAGGTTATTGATGCGAGTCTTGTGCAACAGCTTCAGCAAAACACCCCTGCACGCTCTCAGTATTGGATACAGCACACCCGAGATCCAACGTGATCGAAAGATCCAGTAGTTGAGTTTGTTGATGATCCCGGAGCGGCTGCTGATCAGCGCCAAGGCATGAATTGCATCGCTGCCGTAATACAAGGTATCGCCCATTTTCAGCACCATACCTTCGTCGACATCGAGCCCGGCCGCGGTGATCTCACGCATAACAGGCGTGTCATCACGTGCGTTGATGATCTCGAAGCGCCCAACCGACTCACGTACACGCATGACGCGCACATACTGATCGCAGGCCGGGCACTCCTTGTCGTATACCAGCAGGACCTCGGCTTGCTCGACAATACTCAAGTGAGTTTCTCTCCTTGCGCCAATCGTTTGATGCTCTCTGCGCCGAGTTCGCGCAGGTTCGCCACATTGCGATCCGGGATGCCTTCCGGGTCTGGATGATGCGCCACCGCAGCGGAAACAGCCTCTTCCAACAACAGGTGTACGAGTGGTACGGGTGAGCGGTTGCTGAGATTGGCGGGATCCTCTGCCCGGGACTCAGCAAACACATAGTCAGGGTGAAAACTCGCCAGCTGCACGCGCCCACTGAACCCGAGCGAGTCGCCAAGGTCCTCAGCCATGGCAACAAGGTCCAGATAGTCATCGAAGTTCGCCGCCAGAGTGGCTTGCCCCTCTGGACCGCACAACAGCACCAGCGTAGTGGCGCCGGAGGCTGCGTCCTGTGTTGACAAGCGCTCACACTCTTTGGCAATACAGGTGAGCATCGATTCGAGATCGCCATCCGCGAACACGGTTCGAATGGCATCCGCTTTGAGAGACCTCGCCGCAAAGGGGCACAGGTCCAGCCCGATCACAACGCGCTCGACCCAGCGCAGTACAGCTTGCTTGGGGTCGGCAACAGGATCATCAGTGATCATGGGTGTCTGGCTCATCCGATATACTGCGCCGGCGCCTGGCGTCCTTCAACGGGCGCTCTCACTCTTCTAATGTGCATTCAATGAATCCGGACCTCGACCGGTTGCAACCCTACCCGTTCGAGCGTCTGCGTGTGCTGCTCTCGGGTATCGACGCTGCCGACTTGCCCGTCATTCCACTGTCGATCGGCGAGCCCACTCGCAAAGCGCCGACCGTCGCTCTGGACGCCTTGCAGGCAGAGCTCGGCTCAGTGGAGAACTACCCGAGCACCCAAGGCAGCGATACGCTACGCAGGAGTATTGCCCAGTGGCTGGCGCGACGCTTCGGACTCAGCGACGTCGAGACGCTTGCAGCGCAGCAGATCCTGCCGCTCAACGGCACTCGCGAGGGTCTGTTTGCGATCGCGCAGTGCCTGCTGGACAGAACGGCCAACGCTCGTGACGTATTGATGCCCAATCCCTTCTATCAGATTTATGAGGGAGCAGCCTTGATGGCTGGGTGTCAACCGGCGCTCTATGCCATTGATGAGGACGCGGATGCCAACCTTGCAGCCATCGAAGAGGCCAGCTGGGATGCCTGCCAGATGATCTACGTATGCACCCCCGGCAACCCCACCGGCGCAGTGCTGTCCGAGACTGCACTGCACCAGCTGATCGAAAAGGCCCATCGACATGACTTTGTGATTGTCAGTGACGAGTGCTACAGCGAGATATATCGCGAGTCCGCCGGTGCTCCTCCCGGATTGCTGCAGGCCTCGGAGTCCATGGGCAATGCGGGCCATGCCCGCTGCCTTGCCTTTCACAGCCTGTCCAAGCGCTCCAACCTGCCCGGGCTGCGCTCGGGCTTTGTCGCGGGTGATGCGACACTGATCAAACGCTTTCTTGCCTACAGGACCTACCACGGTTGCTCCATGTCAGGCTTTGTAGCGGCAGCAAGCATTGTCGCCTGGTCGGACGAGGACCACGTGCAGGCCAATCGCGCCGCCTATGACCAAAGTTATAACGCTGTGATCGAGCGCCTGTCTGCCGTGCTGGATATAAGCACACCACCGGCGGGCTTCTATCTGTGGCCACGTTTACCCATCGACGACGAGACCTTCACCCAGCAACTACTTGCCAGCCAGCACGTGCGCGTTGTACCCGGCTCCTATCTGGCACGAGATGCACGCGATGGCAGCAATCCCGGCAAAAACCGTATCCGTATGGCACTGGTTGCATCACCCGACCGTTGCGCCGAAGCCGCCGACCGGATAGCCAGCGTCCTTCAAGACATCAAGACCACAGCTTCCTCCTTCTGATTTTCCTACATCTCTAGCACCTCATGAGCGATCTCGAATCCACTATCAACGATGCATGGGAAGCCCGTGCGGACCTCTCACCCAAGGATGCCGCGGGGGATGTTGGCAAGGCAGTTGAATCTGCCATTGCGCTGCTTGACTCAGGTGAAGCCCGCGTAGCAGAACCTCGCGGAGTAGGCGACTGGCACGTCAACCAGTGGCTCAAGAAAGCGGTGTTGCTCTCGTTCAGACTGCGTGACAACGGGGTTATAGAAGCGGGTGCCGACACGCGCTATTTTGACAAGGTGCCAGGCAAATTCACCGAGATGAGCGCCAGTGAGTTCCAGGCGAGTGGTGTGCGCGTAGTACCGCCCGCGATGGCTCGCAAGGGCAGCTTCATCGGTCAGAACACCGTGCTGATGCCAAGCTACGTCAACATCGGTGCCTACGTGGATTCAGGCACGATGGTCGATACCTGGGCGACGGTCGGCTCCTGCGCGCAGATTGGTAAAAATGTGCATCTGTCCGGTGGAGTCGGCATCGGTGGTGTTCTCGAACCTCTGCAAGCCTCACCCACCATTATCGAGGATGACTGCTTTATCGGTGCACGCTCGGAGGTGGTAGAGGGCGTGATCATCGAGGAGGGCAGCGTTATCTCGATGGGCGTCTATATCGGCCAGAGCACTCGCATCTATGACCGCGAACGCGATGAAGTCAGCTACGGCCGTGTACCCGCAGGGTCTGTCGTGGTGTCGGGCAACCTACCGTCCGAGAATGGCAAATACAGCTTGTACTGTGCGGTTATCGTCAAGCGCGTTGATGCCAAGACACGTAGCAAGGTCGGGATCAATGAGCTCTTGCGCGTGGTCGACTGAGTTTGATGGTTGTCTACGGCATTCCCGGCTGCGACACGGTCAAGAAAGCTCGCCGCTGGTTGAGGGAGAACAGCGTCGAGCATGAGTTTCACGACTACAAGAAAGCCGGAATAGACGCCGAGCACCTGCGGCGTTGGGCCTCGGAGGTCGGTTGGGAGACACTGCTGAATCGACGCGGCACAACCTGGCGCAAACTCGATGAAGCTGAGCGTGAGGGCATCAATGAAGCGCGGGCCATTGTATTGATGGCCGAGCACACCAGCCTGATCAAGCGGCCAGTTGTCGAGCATGAGGGCTCGCTACTGGTGGGCTTTATTGAGAAGGAGTGGGCTGAAATGCTGGCGTAACTGTTGCGACTGAATTGCGTGCCAGCACCCGCTCCCGGTAAATCGTATAGATACCGGAAACCACGATAACGAGGCCACCAACAAGGGTCCACTGATCCGGCAGATCATCAAAGAACACGAATCCATAGAACGTTCCCCAGATGATCAAGGTGTAGTGACAAGGTGCGAGCGCAACGGATTGCGCGATGTCGAGCGCTCGAATGATGAGTATTTCTCCGACCGCCCCGCAGAGCGCCAGGCCTGCAATCAGCAAGATCACATCAAGCCCTGAGGGCGTAACCCAGACAAGTAGCTGCGCGATACCGGTTACCGAGAAGGTCACAATGGATGTGTAAGCGACGGTTGTGACCACCGAATCTACGCCGCTCAACCAACGCGACAACAACTGACGAAAGGCGAAGAAGGTGGCGGCGACAACGACCAGAAAAATCGCCGGGTGCACGACACCTTGACCCGGCCTGATGACGATCAACATGCCGACAAAGCCGATGACAATCGCTAACCAGCGCCTGGGTCCTACCGGCTCCTGAAGCAACAAGGCACCAAGCGCGGTTACGATAAACGGCGCTACAAAGGTCACGGCGACTGCATCTGCCAAGGGCACATAGCGTATAGCAACGATAAAACACATGGCGGAGCCAACGGCTCCAAGCCCACGCAACACTTGCAGACCGGGTCTTGCGCTCTTGAGCACTGATACGCCTCTTGCAGCGATCAGCACGCACACGCCGATAAAGAGCCCCAAGGTGCGAAACCAGACAATCTGCAAGGAAGGGAGCGAGTTGGTCAGAAGCTTGGCCAGCGCATCTCCGAGTGCAAAGAAACAAAAGCCAAGCACCATCAGGCCAATGCCCTTGACGTTGTTGGTACTTGGCATGTCCTGCAAGCTTGACCTATGAGTCTGGCAGTATGCCCGAATCCCGTGTCTTTACCGACAGGCTAACTGACGTCTCGTAGCACCCGTATGGACGATGCGGCTGGAAGGTCAGCGGCAATCTTTTCAGCAATGATCTCGGCTGTGGCCGCTGACAGCGTCCAGCCCAGATGTCCGTGTCCGGTGTTGTAGAACACACCCGCCTTTGATCCGGCACCAACCCGCGGCAACATGCTTGGCATCATCGGGCGCAGCCCTGCCCAGGGCACCACGTGCTCTGTGTCCACGTCAGGGAACAGACGTCGACACCAGGCAACCAGAGGCGCGACCCTGTCGCTGCGAATATCGCGGTTTTCCCCATTGAATTCTGCGGTACCCGCGATTCTGAATCGATCCACGCCCAGCCGACTGGTGACAATCTTTGCATCGTCGTCGAGCAGACTGACCCAGGGAGCTGCCGCTTGACTGGTCTTATCCTGCAGGGGGATCGTGATCGAGTATCCCTTGACCGGGTAGATGTTCACGCGATCACCGAGACTCGATGCCAGACGGCGACTATGCATACCAGCACACATGACCAGACCGTCGTGGCGTGACTCATCCAGTCGCGCGACAGTGCCGTCATCACGCACAACGGACAAGTGCCCGCTGCCGGCACGACGGTGCTGTACTACAACGCCCTGTCCATCGTGTCTGACATCATCGACTTCGGTGTCATAGTGGAAGGCCACACCGAGTCGCTCGCAGGCCGCTGCAAGACCGCGGGTGTACTTGTGGATGTCGCCCGTGGCATCGGATGGCGTGAAATAGCCTCCGACAAACTCACCTTGCAAGGCAGGCTCGATGTCATTCATGCGTTCCGGGGAGACCGCCTCACGCAGCAGCCCACCTTCTGATAACAGACGATTGACCCGCGTGGCGTGATCAAAGCCTTTTTGATCGGCATAGATGTGCAGGATGCCTCGCGTCTCGAGATCAAAATCGATGTTTTCCTTCTCAGCCCAGGCGTGCAGGTGTTCGCGAGCAGCCAAAGCGAGTCGCACTGTCTCGATGGTATTGGCCTCGTACCTGGGAATATTGCCGACGAACTCGGCCATCCATGAAAGCTTGTGCCAATCAGGCTTGGGATTGACAAGCAAGGGGGCATCGCGGCGAAACATCCACTTGATGCCCTTGAGCACGGTAGAAAGCTGCGTCCAGGTCTCGGCATTGGAAACCGATAGCTGTCCGCCGTTGGCAAAGGAGGTTTGCATCGCGGCGTAACGCTCGCGGTCATACACAGTCACGGCGTAGCCGCGTTTGGCCAAGGCATAGGCGGTGGTTACGCCCGTGATTCCGGCACCGATAATGGCGATTGAGGTCATGAGAGGACTCCTGCAGTGCATTGACTAGACGATTGACAACACGAGAATCGCCATACGGCGATGCTCTTGAGCCCCATCTGTCCTCTGCGCCTGAGAGTGCTACCGGCAAGCCGGCTACCCCTTCGGCGGGCCGCATGGCGCGACCGCTCTCCAGATGTCCATGCAAACGCGCGGTCCGGGTGCCTGAGAGTTTCCTGGGCGTTGCTCCTTCGGCGCCGGTCTGATTCGCAAATCACGTGCGACTCTACCGGACTCTCCCGCGCGTCCGTCCGCAAGCGTTTGCGGATCGGACAACTACATAGTGCGGCACAAAGTTTACCGCAGAGACGGCGCTGTGTGAAAAATGTGTAAGCGATCACGTCAGAAAGGCAACGTGGTGCGATAAATCACCGCAGGGGCACCAGCGTTCTAGAATGGAGGTCACCGAGACCAGTCGAGCCCTTCCAATGTCGCTAGTCATCGCCTTGGCGGTGTTGTTCACGATGCTTGTGGCCTTTGCGCGCGATGCGCTCAAGCCCTCCGCCATCGCCGTCATCGGCGCCTCGGTCTTCCTCGCGCTGGGTTATGTGCCGCAGGAAGACATGCTGGCCGTCTTCTCAAATGCTGCTGTCATTGCCGTTGCTGCGATGATGGTGCTTTCGCAGGCACTGGTGCGCACCGGCACACTCGAGGCGCTCGCCACGCGCATCGTGACACTCGGCCAGCAGGCACCGATGCTCGCCGTGGTGGTGCTGATGCTGGTGGCCATGGTGGCATCGGCCTTTCTCAACAGCACGCCCGTGGTCATGATCATGATTCCGCTGACCATAGCCCTTGCTGCCACAATTGGCGCCTCTGCTCGGCGCTTTTTGATACCACTCTCCTACCTCGCGATTCTCGGGGGCACCTGCACACTCATCGGGACCTCGACCAACCTGCTGGTCAACGCCATCGCACGGCGCGAGGGGCATGATGGGTTCTCGCTATTTGATATCACCCCGGTGGGTCTTGCAGCAGCGGCAACCGGCGTGGTGTTTCTGTTGTTGAGCAGCCGATTTCTGTTGCCAAGCGATGATGGCAAAGCGCGCGACGCTGCCGATGACGCGCCGGTCAATATCATTACCGAGTGCTTGATCACCCAAGAGTTCGCAGATATTGACTCTGCATACAATGAATTGCCATTGCTGAAACCGCGCGGCGTGTTGCTGGTGCGCGCGTTGCGCGAAAATACACGGCTATCCATACGCGATCCGGGCACCCGCGTAGCCGTAGGCGACCGCCTGATCATTCGAGCGTCGGCTATCGAGCTTGCCACTCTTGCCAGCACCCCCGGTTTGGAGCTTGGCGTGCGCGTGCGTAAAACAGTGCCATCGAGTGGCAAGGTAGCGCGCTTCACTGTAGTCAACAACGCACGTGTGGCCGGGCGCCGGATGCGCTGGGCTACCTTTCTCGCAAGGCACCCGGTTGCGGTATTGGGAGTCAAGCGTCATCGAGTGCTCGCAGGGCCGGATTTGGCAAATCTGGTGATCAAGGCGGGCGATGAAATCTGGATTCGCGGTGATGAAGCGGCTGTAGATGCGGTTCTTGCAGACCCCTACTTCGTACCGTCCAGCGTACCGGTGGACAAGCCGTTCTTACGTAGTAAGGCGCTGTTTGCCATTGCGACACTTGCGCTGGTGATTGGCTGCGCCGCCATTGGCTTGGCACCCCTGCCCGTCGCCGCTGTCATCGGTATCGGTTTTTTATTAGCCATCCAGAGCCTGGATACCGAGGATGCCTGGTCAGCACTGGACCTTGATGTATTGATCCTGATCTATGCGATGCTGATCGTCGGTATCGGCTTGGAGAAAACCGGGGTGGTAGACGCGGTTGTCAACGGTGCACTACCGGTGCTCAAGACCCTGCCACCGCTTGCGCTGCTCATCGCGATCTATTTTCTGACCTCGGTATTGACCGAAACCATCACTAACAACGGTGTAGCGGTGATCATGACGCCCATAGTCATGACAGTCGCAAGCGAGCTGGGAGTCGATGCAACGCCCTTGATCGTGTCGGTGATGTTTGCTGCCAGCGCGAGTTTTGCAACCCCTGTCGGCTATCAGACCAACACGCTGGTGCACATCGCTGGTAACTACCGCTTCAGTGAGTTCTTGCGGATCGGCATACCGATGAACGTGGTCGTGGGGCTTGCTACCTGTGTGGCAGTTCATTGGTGGTTTGGCTAGCTGCTGCCAGCGCTCGGCCACGCCGATACCCACTGCCGAGGGTGATCTTTTTCGTTTTGGACGGTTGCCGAAATCTTGACACTGGCGCCTCGGTATGGAGGTCAAGCAAAAATCAACACGTAAACTGCCCCACGCAACCCTCGTTGGCCAGTCCAGGCAACTCAATTCTTGCAAGATTTACATCGATGGGCGCAACCCACCGGTACTAGGCCACCTTGTCAGCCTGGCGCCATGCCTCACGGACGCCCCCGCCTTGTTCTGCTCCGGTCGCCTAACGTCGTGTTAACTATCGTCACATGCGCACAACCCCGCAGCACCGCTGATTTTATGGGCTGTACGCTCGAAACCGAGCCAAGTCCAACCTGCGACACATTTCGGTGAACGTTTCCTCACTCGCCTTACTCCGCAAAGCCCACAGGCGACGCAATCTGGAAGATTCGGCGATCAAGGGTTACCGCCCGTCATTGCATCTGCTGCTCACACTACCCTATGTCGCACTGGTACTGATCACAGCGGCTGTCACCGGCTTTATTTGGTACCAAGCTGGCAAAGACAAGACCGAGACACTTTCCGATCTGTTTGTGCGCGGCACAACCGAGCGCATCTCGCAGGCAGTCGATTCGCACATTTCGGGATCCGAGGCAGTCCTGGAAACTGTCATCCCACGTGGGATGGCGGCACCAACTTCCTTGTCAAACGACCTGATCAGCTTGCGTGAGAGGCTATGGATTGCCACCTCAATCCACCGGGACCCACACAATTACGCGTACTACGGCGACCGCCGCGGGCACTTCATCGGCCTCTGGCGGCATAGCGAAACTGAAGCTGAACTGCGCCTGCGAACCGAAGCTGACGCACCCAGATCTCTGTTCAGCTTTTCAGGCATTGCCGGCGAGCTGCATGATCAGCGGCTGGAGAGCGCTAATTTTGATCCGCGACAGCGCCCTTGGTACCAAGCAGGAAAGAACAGCGATGGGGATACCTGGACATCCATTTATATCGATTTCAAGACCAGCGATCTTGTCGCTACGCGTGCCAGACGCGTAGAAGGCGCCGACGGACAGTTTGAAGGTGTGGTGGCCACTGACATGTCGCTACAGCACCTCAACCATTTTCTCCGCTCCCTGACCTTGAGCGATAACGGCGTGGCGGTGATCATGGAGCGCGACGGCAAGCTTGTCGCTACGTCGCATGGACCACACTTACGCACCGTAAACGAGCAAAGTCATGTACGACTGAATGCCAGTCTCAGCGCGGATCCTCTCATCCGCTCCACCTTCGAGGTCGTCAGTCGATTTATCGGTGAGAGCCAAAGTTTTGAAGGCATCCGATCCGAGGTGTTCGAAGGGCCCGAAGGGCAAACAATACACGCGGGCTTCGTTCAGCTGAAAGATGAGGCAGGACTCGATTGGGTAGTGGCAGTAGCAACTCCACAAACCGATTTCATGCAGGAAGTCACGCCGATTGTCTATCGCGCTTTTACGCTGGCAGCACTCTGCTGTGTGCTAATCGTGTTGCTCGGCCTTTACATACTCAAGCACATCACTCATGACCTAAGACGGCTGACCATCGCAGCCAAACAAATTGGTGACGGAGACGTCGGTGTCGTGATCCCCCAAGCAAGTACTGACGAGATCGACGATCTTCGCAAGTCGTTCTCCCACCTGCAAACGCGCCTTCTCACCGACCGGCTGACAGGCATAGCCAATCGCGAGGCACTACTGCGACATCTTGAGGAGGTGATGCTGCGCCGGAGCACACAACAAGACTTACGCCCACTCGGATTGTTATTTCTTGATCTGAACGGTTTTAAACAGATCAACGACCGATTCGGACACGACGTCGGTGATCATGTCCTTCAGGAAGTGTCGCAGCGCCTTCAACAGAACGTGCGAGATCGCGATGTTGCAGCGCGATTCGGTGGCGATGAGTTCATCGTACTACTGCGCGATGTGGCTGATCGAAAGGATGCGCAATTCGTGGCCAACAAGCTTCAGCAAGCGCTGGCAAGGCCTTACGCTGCGGTCGCAGACGTCAGTGCCGAAGCCGCTCATTTCTCTGCGGGTGCCTCTGTGGGGATTGCGATGTACCCGGAAGATGGTCGTAACATCGAGAGCCTGCTCAAGTTCGCCGATGAGTCCATGTACTTGCAGAAGCCCAAGTCCCTGCAGTCGGACTGACGGCCGGCTAGCAGTGGGGCAGGCGAGTCGTCCGCCCTTTGTTGACGTTACGTCGCGGACAGCACCAGATGCTCTGGCCCGTAGGGGAAGCCTGTGATGTTGCGGCTACCGTCCTCCTCAATGACCAGAATATCGTGTTCCCGGTATCCACCGGCGCCGGCCTTGCCCTCAGGGATTGTGATCATCGGTTCCATCGATACCACCATGCCAGGCTGCAATACCGTATCGCAGTCCTCGCGCAACTCAAGCGCAGCCTCACGCCCATAGTAATGACAGAGCACGCCAAATGAGTGGCCATAACCAAACGAGCGATACTGAAGCAACTCCTTTTCGGCATACATGGCGTTGAGCTCGGCAGCAACGTCAGCGCACTTTGCTCCCGGCACCAACAGCTCCTTGCCACGATCGTGCACAGCGCAGTTGATCTCCCACAAGCGCCTGGAAGCATCGTCCACCGAGCCTGCAAACAGCGTACGCTCAAGCGCCACGTAATAGCCTGCCACCATCGGAAAACAGTTCAGACTCAGGATGTCACCCTGCTCTATGGTGCGAGAGGTCACCGGGTTGTGCGCACCATCTGTATTCACACCGGACTGAAACCACGTCCAGGTATCCAGAAGCTCAGCCCCTGGCCAACTCCTGGCGATCTCGCGCACCATGGTCGCCGTTGAATGCAAGGCCACCTCGCGCTCGGTAGTGCCCACTTGCGCGGCCTCGCGAACGGCCGCGCCACCGATGTCGGCGATACGAGCCATCTCTGTTATGTGTGCAATCTCCTCAGCGGACTTGATCATCCTGAGGGTCATGGCGCGCGCGGCAATGTCGACGAACTCAACACTCGGGAACGCAGACTTCAGCAGGCCCATGGTGTCCAGATCGACCGTATCGAACTCGATACCAACGCGCTTTGCACTACCGATCAGGGTGCGAACCGCATGAAAGTAGTTGTCCTTTTTCCAGTCGGTGTAAACGACGTTGTGACCAAAACTGCGACGCCACGGTTGGCCACCGTCAATACCTGCACTGATGGTGGTAGCCACACCGTGCGTAACCACCATTCCATAGCGCCTGCCAAAGCGGCAATACAGGAAGTCGGAGTAGTAGTTGACGTTGTGGTACGAGCTGAACAACACCGCATCTATCGCTGCGTCACTCATGTGCTCTCTGAGGGCGTCCTGTCGACGCTGCATCTCTCCAGCCGAAAACGTGGGCGTGGCCTTGACGCCATTGTTTGAAAAGTCCTGAAGCCGATCTCGCTCCATAGTGCGATTTTCCTGATCAAGTGCGGGTTGATAGCGGCAGCCGACGAGCCAGCCCGTGGCAGAGCATCGTGGGACTCACACTCAATCGGGTCAATTGACAAGGATTCGTCCACTATGAGATTTATTCATGCCTACCACGACGCTTACCGACCATGCCCCGATTGCCACTCAATGCGCTTCGCACCTTTGAGGCCGTCGCCCGATGCGGAGGCTTTGGCGCAGCGGCTATGGAGCTCAGCGTGTCTCAGTCTGCTGTCAGCCATCAGATCAGGCATCTGGAGGACTGGTTTGGCGCCCCTCTGTTTGAACGCTCCGGCGGCCGCCCCACACTTCTGCCGCATGCCGATGCGCTCGCGCGTACGCTGAACACGTCTTTGTCGGGTATTGACGCTGCATGCCGGCGTGCTCGCCGTAGCGCAGGCCCCGCAACGCTTGTGATCGCATCGATCCCCTCCATGGCGGTGTGCTGGCTGATACCCAAGCTTGCCGATCTAAGGGCACACCACCCCAATTTTCCTGTGCGGGTGATCTACGCCTTGCACGGCCACGACATCGACTACGGCGAGGTGGACCTGGCGTTTGTCTACGGACCTGAACCAGACGCGCCGCCCGGTGCTCGTTGTCACAACTTTCTGCCGGGGGCTGCCACCGCGGTGTGCAGTCCCGCCGTTCTTGAGGCCATGGGTGGAGCCTCACTGCTAGCATGTGCCGGACTGGTCGACTTCCTGCACGACACGGACACCACTGGCTGGACTCACTGGTTTGCGCACTCAGGTGTTGAGGTACACACCGTACCGACAGGACCGGTGTTTGAAGACTTCAATCTGTTACGTGCAGCAGTCCTCTCCGGCCAAGGTGTGGCTCTGTGCCCGCCAGCGATGATGCGCGATGACTTCGCCGAAGGACGATTGGTGCAGCTGTCCAGGACTGTCGTGAACGAGGACCACCGGTACTGGTTAATTGAACGAGATGCTGAAGACGCTACGACGGCTGAGCTCTCGAGAGCCTTTATCCGTTGGTTGTTCGAGACGCGCGAATCGGCCTCGCTATGACATGACTGCCCTGCATGGAACGGTGGTAGATCCTTGACTCCAGTCAGGACGCAGCCACGAGTTTGACTACCACCGTCAGACAGTCCCCGGATTGTATGAGACAGAAACCACTATGATCCTGCACACGCGTTAGGTGCCTAAGAAACTGGCCCCAGCCTGAACTATCCAAGCCGATACGCTTTGCGTGCCAGACCATTGGCAAGCATGGGCGCAAGCTCGGCGGCTTCAGCCTCATCGAGGCGATGACTGATCACAAGCTCTGCAAGAAAGGCGCAATCAACACGGCGCGCGACATCATGCCGAGCAGGAATAGAGCACAAGGCGCGAGTGTCGTCATTGAAACCAACCGTGTTGTAGAAGCCCGCCGTTTCTGTAGCCATCCGTCTGAACCGGAACATGCCTTCGTAGCTATCGTGAAACCACCAGGGGGGACCCAGTTTCAGGCAAGGGTACGCACCGGCGAGCGGCGCCAGCTCTCTGGTGTATGTGCTCTCGTCCAGGGTAAACACAATCAGCTGAAACCCAGGTTGAAAACCTACCGCGTTCAACAGGGGCTTGAGTGCGTCTACAAAGCCTACCCTCGATGGTATGTCGAACCCTCGATTTTGACCATAACGGTCAAGCATGTTCGGGCTGTGGTCACGACTAGAGCCGCAGTGCAGTTGCATGACCAAACCATCTTCACAAGACATTCGAGCAAACTCGGTCAGCATCTGAGCACGAAACAGGGCGTGGTCATCGGCTTGTGCTTCACCGGCACGTACTCGAGCGAACAACGAGCTCGCCTCTGTTTGAGAAAGATCAGCTGTCTGAGGCGTCGGGAATCCGTGGTCGGTTGCTGTGGCGCCGTGTCGCTTGAAAAAGGCTCGACGCGCGCGGTGGGCGTCAAGATAACCCTCCCAGGTGTCGGTGCTGATGCCTGTTTTCTCGTCTAGCTGTTCAAGTTGAGTCAGAAATTCCGGATCATCAGGGTTACTCACACTATCGGGGCGATAGGTAGGCAGGATGCGTCCTTGCCAGTCACTATCCTGAACGGTTTGATGTTCAGCCAGGTCGTCTATCGCACTATCGGTGGTTGCAATCGCCTCTATACCAAACCGGTTGTACAGAGCTCTAGGGCGGTAGTCGGGCTGCAACAACTTTTCGTTGATCGCATCAAAACTGTCATCGGCAGTGCTTGCACTGAGTCTTTGCTCGATATCGAACAATGTCGACATGGCATGGTCCAGCCAAAGCCGTGTGGGCGTTCCGCGAAACAGATGATAGTGCTCCGCAAAGGTACGCCAGATCTTGCGCCGGTCTGTTTCTGCTCCCTTGCCGCAGCCCAGGGCCTCCATGCTCACGCCATGACTGATGAGCATGCGCGTGACGTAGTGGTCAGGCATGACAAACAGCTCGGCTGCATCGGGGAAGGCCTGGTCTTGTCCCCACCACGTCGGATCCGTATGACCGTGCGGCGATATTATCGGCAAACCTTCAACAGTTGCGAACAGACGTCGTGCAAGATCACGCGATGCTGGGTCTGTCGGAAACAGCCGATCAGGGTGCAGAAGTGACATTGCTTGCAGACAGTAGTGGACAACTAGCTGCGTACTGTAACCGGGTTACTGCACGCAATAAAACCGCACTCGCGGCACGTTTTTACCGGGTATTGAGCCTCGCGATCTGCGCTCGCCTATCAACGGCCCACTTGTATTGCGGTGGCCACAAATCGTACTCCGGATCATCCCCTAGAGCAAGAGCTGCGCGCAAGGGCCAAAACGGATCGTGCATGATCTCGCGTCCCAATGCCACCAGCGATGCCTGCCCAGAGGCAATGATATCTTCTGCTTGTTGTGGTTCGATAATGACGCCCACGGCCATTGCTTCAAGCGGGGTTTCATTCTGAATGCGCTCGGCAAAGGGGACTTGAAAACCAGGCGTTCTCGCTGATGATCTTGTCAGCGGTTTACCCACATCATCTGTACGAAATCTCGGCGCGCCCGCGATTCCACCGGAAGAGCAATCAACAACGTCTACACCGCAGGTCGAAAGCTCCTTGGCAAGGGCAACCGAGTCATCCATCGACCATCCATCGTCTGGCCCATCAACTGCCGAGATACGGAAAAACAACGGTACATCCTCTCCTACCGCTGCGCGCACAGCACGTGTGACCTGCAATGGAAAGCGCATACGATTTTCACGGCTGCCGCCATAATCATCTTCCCTGAAATTGGACAGCGGCGACAGAAAGGCATGTAGCAGGTAGCCGTGCGCACCATGTATCTCGATCACATCAAAACCTGCATCCACGGATCGCTTGGCAGCCGCAACAAAGGTGTCTGTCAATGAGGCAAGGTCATCGCTGGTCAGTGCACGCGGTGTTGGAAAGTTATCAGCAACCGGAACAGCACTCGGTCCAACCACGGGCCAGGCATCGGGATCATCGGCAGCGAGTGGTTTGCCGCCGCCTGCAAATGGAGATGCGGTGGACGCCTTGCGGCCAGCATGCGCTAACTGAATGCCGGCCACGCAGCCCATGTCCTTGATAAAGCGGGTTATCGGCTTGAGCGCGTCACGCTGCTCATCGGACCAGATTCCAAGGCATTGCGGCGTAATGCGGCCTACCGCCTCAACGGCTGTGGCCTCGGCGAATACCAGGCCTGCCTTTCCGCGCGCAAAGGTACTCAGATGGGCGAAGTGCCAGGGTTGCGCCAGCCCATCAATCGCTGAATACATGCACAAGGGCGAGACCACGACTCGGTTTGGAAGCGTGATGCCTCGGATTGTCAGAGGGGTGAACAGTTGGGACATGACGTGCTCGGTCGCAAAAGTGAGTTCAGACCCAAGTATGCCCAAGGTTCAACGTTGTGCCGAGCAGGAATCAGATCTCGACTTCTGCTGGGTAGCCAACGAGTAACAGCGGCTCTCGCCGCACCAACAAGGTGCTTGGCTCTCAGAGCGCCACCCGGCTCCGCCTTACCGGCCTCACTCCAGCCAACGCAGGTTGGCGCCGCGATCGCCATGAACAGATCGGTGGACACCGGACCAACAGCCGTTGTCGTCGTTCAAGCACTGTATTGGTGTCGCTAGCGATCATTGGAGAATACTAGCCATTCACACAGTATTAACGTGAGGGCCAGAGCGCCGCCAAGCCCTCGCTCGGCGCTTTCACCGGCATCATGTAGCCAATTTCAGGGAATATCATCCGCCATCATCGAACTGTCATTGCGAAAGTCGTGCTCTACAAGCAAATCAAGCACTTCATCGGTCTTGTTGTAGACGGGTGCACGATAGCCACCAGGCTTGAGCCCGCAGATACGTTGATGTGACTCCAGGGTGCGCTCAAACCACTCGCGTTGTGATCCATAGGTCGTTATTGGATCTTCGTGAAGATAGCCGTGGTGCCCGATCTCGTGCCCACCTGCGAGTATTTTCTCCGCCGTTTCTGGATACGTTTCAAGGCACCACCCGGGAACGAAGAAGGACTGTTTGACGCCGAGTCTTTTATGAGTATCCAGTATCCGAGGGACCGCAACGTTGCGGCCCGTATCGGCCCATTGAAATAGGATATAAACGCCGGTGACTGTCTTGAGGCTTGGCGATATGAATCAGGGTGTCAGCGTCCATATCAAAGGTGATGGCCACCGCACAGCGCGCACCATCAGGCCAGCGCACAGGGTTACGTAGCATCGTCTACTCCTGTTGAGTGGGCGGTACGTGCGCGTCTTCAGTGTTCCAGCTCAGCCACACACGTGAGCCACTCTTGAGCTCGTACTGGGTCAGATCACGTTCTTGCAATTGCAGCTTGAAGTCGTGCCCATCCGCACTCTCGCAATGCACAGTCACGACTGAGCCAATGAATTCTTCTGACACAAGCCTGCACTTGACCCGGTTGGTTGCCGAAGGCTCTTCGACCGAAAAGGACACACGGTCTGCGGATACAACGAACTCACGCTCTACACCCTTCAATACGCCGGGCTCTACATGTGCCGACGGCAGCTCGTAGGTGCCTGAGTTTGAGCGTATACGCAGTGCATCGTCATCCATCTGCTCAACAACCCCACTGAGGATATTGTCAAGGAAACCGGTGGCACCATGCAAGGCGTTATCAACCTGGTTGAGCGCCAGCAGGGGCTGGTTGCGGGGCTCGTTGCAGTAGCCATTGAGGACAACGAGCAAACGGCAGTCTATCGCGCTTCCTATCCCTGCGCGTCCGCTGTGGTCCCGGGATCTCGCTGGCAGAGCGAATGCAATGCACAGTCTTTAAGCAGCTTTGAGAGCTATGATCCAACAGCGGTTTTTTTAACGCATCGGGTCCGCAGGTCAAGCCTGATTCTTGACAAGCTGGCCGCTTGAGGTCGCGAGCCATACTGCAACTGCGGCAAGAGCCATACCCAGGAGCTGCACAACACCAAGCGTCTCATCAAACAGCGCCCAGGCGATGAGACTGGTAACTGCAGGCACCAGGTAAAACAGCGCTGCAACCTGGGAGACAGAGCCCTCGCGGATCAACCACATCAGCAAGAACACCGCTCCGAGTGACAGCACAAGAACAAGCCAGATCAATGCGAACACCAGCTGCCCGTTCCAGGTAATCTCCCGAGTCTCTGTTGTTGCGAGCAAGACCACAGGAATAGCGCCACCGAGATACTGCACAGCAGTACCCGAGCGCAGATCTACGCCTAGGCCCAAGCGTTTTTGCAAGACCGTACCGGTAGTCACTGCAAGCGTTGCCACAGTCACCACAACGACAGTAGCTACTGACAACGAGCTTGCCATCGTATCGTCAGCCAAGATTCCCGGAAGTAGTACCAGTATCACACCCAGAAGACCAAGCACGATTCCGATCCGGTGACGCGCGGTTACCACCTCGCCCAGATAGACGCCGGCAATAATGGCTGTGATCAAAGGCTGCAGGCCAACCACAACGGCGGCGATGCCAGCTGGCATCCCGCGATCTATCGCCCAGAACACCCCTCCCAGATAGACACCGTGCACTAGCATGCCCACTACCAGCGCACCAAGAAGCATGCGTCCTCGCGGCCACGGTGCCTTGAATGCCAGAGCAATGCATGCCAGCAATACAAAGGCGAAAATAAAGCGGAGCAAGAGAAAGGTACCAGGCTCGGCGTAAGGCATGCCAGCCCTGGCACCGATGAATCCTGTTGCCCATAACACTACGAACAACAGCGGAATGAAGCGCTTCATGGCTTGTCATTTTAACAACAGCGATCAGCTGCATTGGAGGCGGCGCCGGGTGCTGCCGTAACCAGGTTCCAGCGGCGGGTCCAGTGATGGCTCCACTGTCCCTTCAGGACAATGCTCTGCAACCTTGGTACACCCAATTAGCATCGTTTGTGTTCAGCACTGTACCACTCCGATCTGCTTGACACTCAAGCGATGCAGGACAGGTTCACTTGCTTGTCAGTAACCGTGGAGTTGCCGCTGTCTGCACCAATGAGAAATCGGGATCGGACAGTAAACGTCTTGTCCATCAATCGATCGAGACACCTAGCGATTGATCAGGAGATCCTCAACGCCGTAGCTTGACAACAAGGCAGCACAAGACGAACCCGCAGGCCCTGTGTCGACAATCAATGCATCGAATGACAGAATGTGTCTGAGCCTGAGGCAGACTAATTGATCCACCGAGGGTGTGACACAACTTGTGGTGCAGAGCCATGCCCACCTGCCCCAGTACAGTGCCGCATAACCAGGCGCCATACAAAGATTCTCCGCGAGCATCGATGTCGCTCGGGTCTTTTGTTTTTGCCTTGCGGCGAAAGAACACGGTGTCGGCACTGCCCACCAAGATCGGACACCCGGATAGAAATCTTGGCATCGTGTGGAAATCCGATGCACAGGAAAGGCTATCGGTCAGGCGCCTCCGGCACTACATGGAGAACGACTTCAAGACGCTGTCGTTCACTATCCAGAAGCAAGAGCAGACGAGCCTACGGCGGGGGTGATGGATTTTAACTTTCTCGCACGCTTGAGGCGTCTAGCGGTTGCTGGGGCAAGTCATGTCCGAGTGGCGGAACATCAAGCAACGGCTGGTAAAATAGCTGGTTGCTGCTGAATGAATAGCGCCGACCGTCCACACCTGCAACTACTTGCAAGCGTTCAGATGCGCGGTGCAAAACCAGTATATCGACGCCAGACCAATGTTCAGCCAAATAGCTTCAAGCCATACCACGCGCAGGCTTGCCGTTCTCGATCGTGAAGATCATCCCATCGAGCAGCTCTGCAAGATCGGGTCGAGCTGAGGGGCCGTTGGAGATGGCAGCAATCTGGACCGTGCCATCATCACGCACACAGTAAACTCCGGGCTCTGCAAACCGCCGGTCGTTCTCCTCCGGGCTCAAAGGATCAGACACATACAAGCCGAGTTTGCGCATGTCGGACTCGGCAAGGCTATGGCCCATGGGAAAGGTCCAGCCATTAGTCTCGACATTCGCCTGCGTCTTCTCCAGCGGATCTGCCGATGTCACTACGATGTCAAAGCCTGCGTCGCGCCACTCGCCTTGCGTCCTTTCAAGCCCGTTGAGGTACTTGGTGCAGCGCCCGCAGTGTTTGCCGCGGTAAACGATGAATAACAGCCAGCGCCCTGCGGATGGCATGTTGTCGGTGCTGGAGCCATCAACGAGCGGAATGGATACGGCGGGCAAGGACTGTCCTGCTGCGGGCAAAGCGGTGCTTGTGCTCATGTGCGAGGGTTCTCGGGCTGACGTGCCTGGATTCTACCAAGAATCAGGCAGACCCAGGCAGGGTGGAACAGGCGTAGCGTCATGGGCCTGCCTCTCACTCAACTTACACCGCGCTCCTTCTCTGTTAATGCAACCTTGTCACGTAGATAGACAGGCTCGGCTTCTCCGGGGCAATCAAGATTTCCGGCTTTGATCACAGGCCCGGCAAGTTCCAGTAGTGAGAGCGCCGTGGGCCAGACATCTTCTTCGATACGGCCTCCCACCTCATCGGGGTATCGCTCGGCACCAGAGCCTGCAAACAGTGCTTCAGGCCTGCATTGCCCAAGCTCTGCTGGCGCGACAACACGTTCTGTGCCCTGCAACTCGACCACACCGAGCGACTCATTCACAGCGTAGTGACCGAGGTAGACCTCACCCATGCGTGCATCGAGGCTTGCAACAAGGGAAGTCGCTCCAGATTGTGCATGCGCGACTTGAGCCACGCTGGCAAGTGTTGAGATACCGAGCGTGCGAGCGCCAGCGGCCAGACTCAAGCCTTGCGCCGCGGCCACAGCGATTCGTACACCAGTAAAGCTGCCAGGCCCACGGCCATACACCACAACATCAAAATCAGCCATGCTGATATCAGCCTCTGTTGCCAGAGCGTCAATCATGGGTAGGAGCAGGCGGGCTTGTTGACGTGGCTCAACCCGGTGATCGTGCCAGGTGCCAGCCGCTGTGCGCAGGGCAACACTGCACACATCGGTTGCGGTATCAAAGGCGATGATGTTCATTCGTCTGCCTCGTCCCGCCAGGCCTCACGCTCTTGTCGAAAAAAACTTTCTATCTCGGATAGCTCGGTTGTGATTGGCATGGGCGGCAGACTGTTCAAAAATACCTCACCATAGCTGCGCGTGCGCATACGCGGGTCACAGATGACGAGCACACCCCGGTCAGTCACGTCTCTGATCAGTCGTCCAACGCCCTGCTTCAAGGCAATGGCTGCTTGCGGCACTTGAAATTCGAAAAACGGGTTTCCACCTTCTGCCTTCATGTGTTCGATGCGTGCACTGGTGACAGGATCCCCCGGTGAGCCAAAGGGCAGCTTGTCGATGACCACGAGCGACAGTGCTTCACCGCGCACATCTACCCCTTCCCAGAAGCTGGATGTGCCCAGCAAGACAGCATTGCCCACCGATTGAAACGCCTCAAGCAACTCGCGCTTTGGCATATCGCCTTGTACAAAGGTCGGGTAGTCGATGCGGTACTCCAGCCAGCGTTTGGCGTCCTGCAAGGCGCGGTGACTGGTAAACAACAGGAAGGCTCGCCCGGCACTGGCCTCAAGTACGGGCAGTACCGTCTCCATGACCGAACTGGTGTAACCGGGATGTTGCGGCTCAGGCAAACCCTCCGGCAAATACAAAAGCGCGTTGCGGCGGTAATCAAAAGGACTGTCAACCAGCAACTCGTCGGTATGATCAAGCCCCAGTTGGGCGCGAAAGTGACTGAAGTCACCGCCGACAGACAAGGTAGCCGAGGTGAACACCCAGCCCGCATCGGTCTCTTGCATCGCACGCTGAAAGGGCTTTGCCACCGTCATCGGCGTGCGGTTCAAGGCAAATCCGTTGCGATAGGTTTCATACCAGTAGATCCATTGATCATCCGGCGGGGGCTCAACAAAACGCGACAGAATCTCGCGTTGCTGCAAGGCCCGCTTGTAGCAACTTTCAAGACCTTTACCTCGTTCGGCAACCGCTTCCAACGTGTCAGTCAAGGCGCCAAGCAACAAGGTCATACGCTCGAGCTCACGCTCCATCTCCGGGCGTTCGCGCACAGCGGCCCAGGTGTCCCGCCCGGGCTCTATGGCAAAAGCCAGACGAAAGTGACGCACTCCGGTCTCAAGTGACATGGCCTGCTCACGCAGCTCTTTCATATCGGGCGCTTCATGCACCTGTTCACCCACCGTGTCTCGCGCAAGATCCAGCAATTGCCTGCTCGAGAGCTTCTTGCCGAAGAACTGAGCGGCGACTTCCGGCAACTGGTGGGCCTCGTCGATGACGTAGCCGCCCGCACTCGGTAACAGCTCACCAAAGCCCTGCTCCTTGAGCGCAAGATCGGCGCACAACAAGTGATGGTTGACCACCACGATGTCAGCTTCCTGCGCATGCTTGCGTGCAGCATTGATAAAGCAATCGCTGAGCTCCTCTCGCTCATGGCGTGAGCAAAAATCCTCGTTCGATACGACGTACTGCCATACCGACGACTCCTCGGGCACAGCCAGCACTTCGGCGATGTCACCACGATGGGTGGTGCGCGCCCATTCCTCGATGATCAACAGGTGTTTGCGCAAGGTGGCATCACTCATCGCAGGATGAGTTCTGGCTCGCCGCAAACGATGACGACACAAGTAGTTGGCGCGCCCCTTGAGCAAGCTGGCAACAATCGGTAGACCCAGGGCTCGCCTGACCAGCGGTAGATCGTTATGGAAAAGCTGGTCCTGCAGGTGCCTCGTTCCGGTGGAGATCACGATGCGTTCATTGGATAGCAGTGCCGGCACCAGATACGCGAAGGTCTTGCCCGTACCTGTACCGGCCTCGCCTACCAGCGAGTCATGGTCCGCGAGCGCCCGGGTGACCGCTTCGGCAAGATGTTGCTGCTCTGCGCGCGGTGCGAAGTTGGCCAGTGCATCTGCAAACGGGCCGCGCTCGCCGAGCAAGGCAACCACATCGGCGCTGTCGACAAGATCCGCGCTCTCATCTCTGTCCGGATCTGCTCCAGCGGCTAGATCCGAGTGTTCGGTTTCCATATTCATCTCCCGGTGCCTCCCTGCTCCGGTGATCGCTCGGGCTGAGCGTTAGTGACGTTGGGCTTACTGATCTCGCTTTACTTAACCGTTGTGATGTTGTCGATCCCCTGCAATGCCAAAACGGCGGCTAGAACTTGAATTCCTGTACCTTGCGCTTGGCACTGCGTGCACCGAGTAGATCACCCCGGATATCACGCGCGTGCTCGATAATGAGCCAGTTGCGATACAACAGGCCACGATTGTCGTTGGCAAACAGGTTGGACTTGACCGCAAAGTTCTCGGCCTGCGCCGGTTGATCGTTGTCGAGCTGGATCTCCGCAGCGCGACTCCACAGCAGACTGTTCTGCGGATCAAGCTCCAGAGCCTGATACACAAATTCAAGGGCCTGAGCCTCGTCACCTTCGCCGGCTGATTGCTCCGAGGCAGACCAGAGCTGTGCTATGCGTGCATCAGTGGTGTCGAGGCGCACCGAACCATCCGGCAGGGTTTGCCCGGGGAAAATCGGCGCTTGCTCAAACGGCTCAGGCTGCGGATCCACTGATGCACAGGCGCCAAGGACAAGCGATGCAGACAACAGCAAGCTGGCGCGCGACAGAGTAAACAAGGTGTTGAAAAGGCTCATTGAAATGGGTGCCGTCATATTGAGATAATACAGCGCGAATCAGTCAGGGTGCGACCGCACGAATTTCTATACGCCGATTGGCGGCGCGTCCCTCTGGTGTTGCGTTTTTTGCAACCGGAAAGCGCTCTCCGTAAGCAATTGGTTCAATCCTGTCAGGCGCAACGCCGGAAGAAACAAGATATCGGACCACAGACATGACCCGACGTTTCGATAATTCAAGGTTCTCGGCTGCGGGGCCACGATTATCGGTATGCCCCTGGATCTGAATACGTACCTCCGGGTAGGCAAGCAGGTTCGCCACCAAGGGGTCAACCGCCTTGCGTGCCTCACGACCCAACTGGGCCCCTCCGGGCCGAAATTCTACGCCCTCCAGGGGTCCAAAGAAAGGCGAGCAGCCGTCTGCCGACAATCCGGCAGTGGAGATTGTGTCCGGGCAGTTGTCATCGACGTTCGCAACCCCGTCCTGATCAGCGTCCTCTTGCACAGGCAGCGGATCAACAAGCGCCGACTCCGAGTCACGCCCAAGAGCATTGCAACCGACAAGAACCAACGCTCCCACCAGCAGCAGGAGTGTCGATGCACTTGGGAGACTCGCACACTTCATCGCGGGTTATGGGCACTCCGTCCGAGTGGCGCACGTGGCATGCAACCATGCAGTCGCAGGGTACGTCGCCATGCCAACAAGGTAATCGAGATCAGGGCGACGAGCAATGAGGCCACATCCCGTGACCCCGAGGAGATCGAGTACCCGGAAGCGTCTACCACTGTCGTGACCGACAGATCCGCTCGTGGCTGCTTAGGAACATCGGCCATCAGGATCTCGGAGTTGCGCGCCGCGGAATGCGGATCACTGACCATCGTGCTGATCATCGGCAACAACAAGGGCACGCTGACGAGCACCACCAGCACCCAGGCTGCAGACCGCGCCGCCGGCGATGGGTTGGCGACGGGCTCGGACTGCTCTACGTGTCCGACTTCTGCGGCACGAATCTCTTTTGTCTGTCGCATGGCGTGTCGATGTCTGCTGCTGCACAGCTCAGGCTGCCTAGCGAGCCTAGTAGACAGACCAGCGGACACAAGTTAGCGAGGTGGCAAGTGCGGGCTCGGCTGCCCTCCCTGCACGCTTCAGACGCCCACTACTCCCACTCGATAGTGCCCGGTGGCTTGCTGGAGACGTCGTACACCACACGAGACACATCCGGCACGCTGTTGCAGATCGCCCTTGAGACTTCGTCCAGAAACTCATAGGGGAGCTGTGCAGCGCGCGCCGTCATGAAGTCGATGGTCTCGACCGCCCGTAAGGCAATGACGTGCGCGTAGCGTCGACCGTCACCTGTGACACCCACAGACTTGATCGGTAGAAACACACAAAAAGCTTGCGACACCTTGTCGTACAAGTCGTGCCGACGAAGCGCCTCGATGTAGATCGCGTCTGCTTGTCGCAGGGTATCTGCTGCTGATTTGCTCACCTCACCGAGGATGCGCACACCAAGCCCCGGCCCTGGAAAAGGGTGCCGCATGACCATGCTCACCGGCAAGCCGAGATCCTTGCCGATCTGACGCACCTCATCCTTGAACAACTCACGCAGCGGCTCCACGAGCTTCAGCCGCATTTCACTGGGGAGCCCGCCGACGTTGTGGTGCGACTTGATCAGATGTGCACTCCCGCTTGACGAGGCGGCCGATTCAATCACATCCGGGTAGATCGTTCCCTGAGCTAGCCAGGTCACTTCCGTCAATCGCTCTGCCTCTTCCTCAAACACTTCGATGAACAGGCCTCCGATGACCTTTCGCTTGGCCTCAGGATCATCAACCCCGGCAAGTGCGCTCAGAAACCGTGCTTCAGCATCTACCCGAATGACATGTACACCCATATTGTCTGCAAAGGTCTGCATCACCTGGTCACCTTCCCCCAGTCGCAACAGACCGTTATCAACAAATACGCAGGTGAGCTTGTCACCGATGGCACGGTGCAACAGGGCCGCGACCACCGATGAGTCAACGCCACCGGACAGCGCGAGTAGCACCTTGTCCTCGCCAACTTGTTCGCGCACGCGCTCCACCGCGTCCTCGATGATGTTGGCCGGCGTCCACAAACCAGCGCAACCGCAGATGGTGCGCACAAAGCGCGTGAGCATCTCGGCACCCTGCACCGTGTGTGTGACTTCGGGATGAAACTGGATCCCATAGCGGTGACGCGCCTCATCAGCAATGGCTGCGAAGGGCGCATTGTCACTGACACCCACCTTGACAAAGCTCTCGGGTAGCTCGGTTACCCGATCCGCATGGCTCATCCATACATCAAGTGCAGCCCCCTCCTGTACAAGCCCGTCAAACAAGGCTGTGCTGCCTACCACGCGCATGGCGGCATAGCCAAACTCCGCCTCGCCACTGGCTGCCACTACCTGCCCACCCAGAGCATGCACCATGGCTTGCTGGCCGTAACAGATACCCAGCACCGGTACACCCAACTCAAACACTGCTGTCGGCACAGTGGGCGCGCCCTCGTTGAGCACAGACTCGGGGCCACCGGACAGAATCACACCGCGAGGTGCAAATTCACGCACGCGCTCGTTAGTGATATCCCAGGGGTGGACCTCACTGTAGACACCCGCCTCGCGCACACGGCGAGCAATCAGTTGCGTGGTTTGACCACCAAAATCAACAATCAGGATACGTTCGTCGTGGATATCCACGCCGGCACTATTCACGTGACGATGCCTCAGCTCAAACGGTAGTTGGGCGCTTCCTTGGTCATCTGCACATCGTGCACATGACTCTCCTTCATACCCGCGCCGGAGACCCGCACAAAGCGAGCTTCGCGGCGCATGGTGTCGATGTCCGGAGCTCCGCAATACCCCATGCTTGAGCGTATGCCACCGATCATCTGATGGATGATGGCTGACACCGGACCCTTGTACGGCACGCGCCCCTCTATACCTTCGGGCACCAGCTTGTCGGCAGCGTCTTCATCATCCTGGAAATATCGATCAGATGAGCCGGCGCGCATCGCCCCCACCGACCCCATGCCCCTATAGCTCTTGTAGGAGCGGCCCTGATACAGCTCGACCTCTCCGGGCGCCTCCTCGGTGCCAGCGAGCATAGAGCCCACCATGACCGAGGAGGCTCCCGCGGCGATGGCTTTGGCCATGTCGCCTGAAAAACGAATCCCGCCGTCTGCGATCAGTGGAATGTCGGTCTTTTGCAGTGCTTCTGCAACATCCGCGATGGCGGTGATTTGTGGAACACCCACGCCGGCGACGATGCGAGTGGTGCAGATACTGCCAGGACCTATGCCAACCTTGACACCATCAGCACCCTGTTCCACAAGGTCTCTTGCAGCTTCTCCTGTGGCAATGTTCCCGCCAATGACTTGTACGGCACCATACGATTTCTTGGTCTCGGCAACACGGTCAAGTACGCCTTGTGAGTGTCCGTGAGCGGTATCAACGATAAGTACGTCTACACCCGCTTTGACCAGCTCGTCAATGCGCTCTGCGGTATCCCCACCCGTACCGACAGCGGCCCCTGCCAGCAGCCGCCCTTGTTGATCCTTGCATGCATCGGGGTAGTCAGCCGCCTTGCCAATGTCCTTGACCGTAATCATGCCGCGCAACTCGAAGTTGTCGTTGACTACAAGTACCTTCTCGATACGGTGGCGATGCAACTTGTCTATTGCCTCCTGACGCTGCGCATGTTCACCCACGGTAACCAGACGATCTTGCGGAGTCATGATCGCTGACACCGGTTGATCAAGGCGTGTCTCAAAGCGGATGTCGCGTTGCGTGACGATACCTACCAGACGATCACCATCGATCACGGGCAGACCCGAGATGCCGAGACGAGCTGTTAACTCACGCACCTCGCCAACGGTTGCCGACGGGCTGACTGTGACAGGCTCAGTCACAACCCCACTCTCAAACTTCTTGACGCGCGAGACCTCTTCGGCCTGGCGCTCTATCGACAGGTTTTTATGGATGATCCCGATACCGCCCTCTTGCGCAAGGGCTATGGCCAGGCGACTCTCGGTCACTGTGTCCATCGCTGCGGACAGCAACGGAATATTGAGGCGCAACTCTCGGGTCAGCTGAGTGCCGAGCGATACGTCACGCGGCAGAACCAGAGAGTGGCGGGGGGTCAGGAGGACGTCGTCAAACGTCAACGCTTCCCGAAGTGCCTGCATGGCGCTCGGCTTGAAGTTGGCTTGAGAAGCTCGGGGATTCTACAGTGAACCCGCTATGCTGGGTCGCATGAAAAACACCGCTCCCGGCGAGCGCCCGTTACGCGGGTCCCGCCCCGGCCTGAAACCGACCTTGAGCCGCGCGACATCATCCAGTGACCCCAACCAGGCCGATTCGTCGCCCGGTGGCAAGGTGTTCACCGTTGCCCGATTGCTGCAGGACGTTCAACAACATCTGGAGGGCGGGTTCGGCACAGTCTGGTTGCAAGCGGAAATCTCCAACCTGTCACGTCCGGGCAGTGGTCATCTCTATTTCTCGCTCAAGGACAGCCGCGCGCAGATTCGCTGTGCGATGTTCCGTGGCCGCAATCAACATCTGGCTTTTGAGCCGCGTGCAGGAGACGCCGTGTTAGTACGCGGTGCCTTGGGACTCTACGCAGCCCGTGGTGACTTCCAGTTGATTGTCGAGCACATGGAACCCGCCGGCGCAGGGCGGTTGCAGGCAGCTTTTGAGCAGACCAAGCGCGAACTCGCCGAGGCCGGCTGGTTTGACACGGCGTCCAAGCTGGCCTTGCCTGCAGTGCCACAAACGATCGGTGTGGTGACCTCCCCGACCGGCGCCGCGCTTCGGGACGTTTTGCAGGTGCTCGCTCGTCGCTACCCTCAAGGCAAGGTCATTCTCTATCCCAGCATGACCCAGGGGGCGCAGGCAGCGCCGGCGTTGGTACAGGCAGTGGGGCATGCGGCGAGACGCCGCGAGGTCGATGTGCTGCTGCTGGTGCGCGGCGGTGGCTCGATTGAGGACCTCTGGGCCTTCAATGAACGCAGCCTCGCAGCTGCGATTCGCGAGTGCCCTGTTCCTGTTGTCAGCGGCGTTGGCCATGAAGTCGATATCACCATTGCAGATCTGGTCGCCGATCTCAGGGCACCGACGCCCTCGGCAGCCGCTGAGCTTGCAACCCCGGATGGCCACGCGCTTGCCACGCAGGCAATCCGTCTTGACAAGGCATTGACGGCTGCGATGCACAGATCGCTACGCATCGCCAGGGGAAACTACGCCAGCGTTGAGCAAAGACTGACAGCCAGACGCCCCGAGCGTCTGCTCGACGCGCGTGCACAACGCATCGATGAGCTGAACCTGCGACTGACCCGGGCCCTGCTGGAACGCCAACGACGCGCCACAGCGGCATTATCCAACCTTCAGGTCCGGCTGGACGCGCGTGCCCCGGGTCGATTACTTGCTGATGCGCAACAGAGCCACGGTCATGTTCGCCAGAGGCTGGAGGCGGCGATACACGCCCGTCTGAGCGCGTATCAGGCCCGCCTGGAACCCGCGTCTCGTGCCTTGCAAGCCGTTGGCCCGATGGCGGTGCTGGCACGCGGGTATGCCGTGCTGCGCAGCGAATCCGGTGTTGTTACACGCGTAGGGGACGTCTCGCCGGGAACGGTGCTCACAGCCACCCTCGCTGACGGCGATATCGCAACTCATGTCGACTCCGTCACTGAAAAAGCATAGAGGCGTGATGGGTGGGCAAGGATTGAGACTCACAGCCAGGCAGTTGGGCCTTCAAGAGATTACTGTGGTGGATTCGTGAACTACTGCACAATCGAATTGCATCGAGCCCCGACTTCTGTTAGAAAGGCGGGCTGCGTATTCCCTGTTCAATGAACGGGAATCTCAAGGGAGGAGCTGACATGGCAACCACAACCAAGTCCAAGAAGACCGCCGCAAAGAAGACTGCCACCAAGAAAGCGGCCACTAAAGCCGCGCCCAAGACGGCAACTAAAGCGGCGTCCAAAGCAACAGCCAGCAAGACAAGCGAAACTAAATCGGCGGCGACGAAGAAAAAGGCTGTAAAGAAGACCGCCGCAAAAAAGGTTGCAGCCAAGACAAACGCGCCCAAAAAAGTCGCTGCAAAAAAAACCACCGCCAGGAGTGACAACACCAGCGCTGCCGCAAAAAAGACACCCGCAGCTAACAAGAAAAAGCCTGCGGAGAACACGGCTGCGATTGCGGATAGTGGCAACGGCAAGACAACTTCGCCAAAGCCAACTACAAAGAACAAGACACCCAAGAAACCTCTTGAGCAGAAGTCTAAATCTCCTCCGATGAAAGATGCCCGGACCACAGCCGCAAATGACAGCAAGGTCACCAAGACTGATACTGCCCAGCAAGGGCACTACATGAACAAGGATCAACTCGCTCATTTCAGCAAACTCCTGGCTGAATGGAAGCAACAATTGATGGAAGAGGTCGACCGCACCGTTGACCACATGAAAGATGACGCTACCAACTTCCCGGACCCTAACGATCGGGCAACTCAGGAAGAGGAGTTCAGCCTGGAACTGCGCACGCGTGATCGTGAGCGCAAGCTGATCAAGAAGATCAACGAAGCACAGCGTCGTATTGATGATGAGGAATACGGCTACTGCGAAAGCTGCGGCATTGAAATCGGAGTGGCTCGTCTTGAGGCACGCCTTACTGCTGAGTTGTGCATCGATTGCAAAACGCTTGAGGAAATCCGCGAGCGACAAATCGCCTGATCTCTGATCTGCGTCCTCACGCATCACACCCCAGGCGAGGGCGCTTTGCGCCCTCGCCCACCGGACATCTGCACGCCGGCTCACTGGTAGCTGCACTGGCCAGTCGGCTGTGGAGCCCACACTGGTCGATTCGCATAGATGACCTTGACCGGCCGCGTGTTGTGCCAGGGGCCGAACTCTCTATACTTCAAGCCTTGCAACGCTGCGGCCTGAGCACCGCAAGCACTCTTGTCTGCCGGCAAAGCGAGCGCGCAGATCGATACCGTGCAGCTTTGTGCAGCCTCGCCACAGCCGGCTTGCTCTTCGAGTGCAGTTGCAGCAGGCGTGACATTGCCGGGACGTCTGTGTATCCGGGCCACTGCCGCGACAGGACCATCGATGCCGACCGAGTCACCGAGCGATTGTCACTTGATGCCAAGCGCGGCATACCGGGGAGCGAAACGGCCTTGCGAGCCAGACTGCAAGGCTCGGTAAGCTTTGTGGATGCTGTGCAAGGACCGCAGACGGTTTGCCTTGACAATGAGGTTGGCGATGTAGTCGTCCACCGACGCGATGCAGTGGTCGCCTACCCGCTCGCCGCGGCAGTTGATGATGCGACCGACAACGACGATGTGGTGCGGGGCGCAGACCTTCTGCCAGCTACGGCTGCTCAGATTGCCCTAATGGAGCGCCTTGACCTTGTGCCACCAGACTACGCTCACGTGCCCGTGCTAGTGGACTGCACAGGCGCCAAACTCGGCAAGCAAACCGGTGCCGAGGCCATCGATGCGCCACTACCTGCACTCAAGCAAGCCTGGCAGGTTCTCGGACAGGCTCCATTGAAGGCAACAACTGTTGAAACCTTCCACGCACTGGCTCACGAACAGTGGCAAACAGACTGGATCCCCGCAACATTGGCACGTAGTCTGAGCCCATGAGCTCTCGGCCAAGACCAGATCACACAATGTTGATCGCTGCGATGGCGCTTTTTATCATCCATTCACCGCTGACCGGGTGGTGGACGTCGCTGAACCTTCCCTGGTATGCGATGTTTGTTCCGTGGATGTTGGTTATCGTCCTGGTGTGGTGGAATCAGCGCAGCAACACGGACTCGCAATGACAGGCGCCTCCGACTTCATTGCACCGTCGACCTTGATCGCCGTAGGACTTGCCTACCTGGCGCTGCTGTTCTTGATTGCTCACGCGGCAGACTCAAATTGGCTGCCGCTGCATATCGTGTCCAACCCGCTGGTATACAGCCTGTCGCTTGGGGTCTACGCCACCTCGTGGACTTACTACGGCAGCGTTGGTCTTGCCGACACCAGCGGTTACGCGTTCTTGACAATCTATCTCGGTGTGACGGGTGCCTTTTTGTTAGGGCCTCGTTTACTGGCTCCCTTGCTGGCGCTCGCGCGCGAACACCAGCTGACCTCCATTGCCGACCTGCTCGCGTTCCGCTACGGCGGGCGGGTCAGCGGTGTCATTGTCACAGTGTTCATGCTCGTGGGTATCCTGCCCTACTTGTCACTGCAAATTCGGGCGGTCACCGAGTCCTTGCAATTGCTCTCCGGCCGGGTACCTGCAGAGGCATCCGCCTTGGGTTTTTGTGCTGTGATCATTGTGTTTTCAGTCTTGTTTGGTGCGCGACATTTGTCACCGCGGGAAAAACACCGTGGCCTGGTCGTCGCTATCGCCTTCGAGTCGGCCGTCAAGCTGATCGCTCTGCTGGTTGCCGGAGCCTTCGTCATGTTTGCCGTTTTTGATTCACCACAGGATCTTGCAGCCTGGACTAGCGCTCGGCCAGAAATGCTGAGCAAGCTGTACGCACCAACGGGTACGGGCTTGTGGTCAACGCTGCTGCTACTTGCGTTCTCAGCAGCCTTCTTGTTGCCACGTCAATACCACATGACCTTTGTCGAAAACGACAAACCTGCACACCTGCGAACAGCCTACTGGCTGTTTCCTCTGTACCTGCTTCTGTTGAACCTGCCAATTGTGCCGATCCTGTTTGCTGGAAGATTCCTGCAGTTGGACGATATCGGTTTTACAGCCGATTTCTACGTACTCGGTCTTGCCACAATGCTTGAGCACAAGTGGCTTGCGATATTGATCTTTGTAGGCGGTTTGTCAGCTGCCAGTGCGATGATGATTGTCACAACGCTGGCCCTGTCTTCGATGTTTCTCAATCATCTCCTGTTGCCCGCATCCTTGTCTTCACATCGCACCGGAGACGTGTACCGCAGGATTCTATGGAGCAAACGCCTGGTCATCACAGCCATTGTCGCTGCAGGGTTTGGCTTCTACGTTGTTATCGAACTCAACGACGGTCTGGCAAGTCTTGGCTTGATCAGCTTTGTCGCAGCCGCTCAACTGTTACCCGGCACGATGGCACTTCTGTTGATCCCTCGGGCCACACCGCTCGGTTTTATCATTGGGCTCTGTTGCGGGGCACTCGTGTGGTTTGTACTACTGATCCTGCCATTGTTGGTACCGACCATGGATCCGACGTTCGGGTTCCCGATATCAACCGACATCTGGACCTTGTCTACGTTTTGCTCCTTGTCAGCCAACGTTGTGGCCTTTGCGCTGACTTCGGTACTGATACCCGCCGACAAAAACGAACTGGTCGTTGGCGAGCTGACCGCAGAGAGCGTGACCAACGTTGGCACCATGGGACTTGCGCCTCTTGAGCTTGCGCGCTCCGGTGTGCACTATCGATACGCGATGCAGCAAGTGTTCGGTACGCGTGTTGCCAGCGAAGAATTTCAACGCGCTCTGCACGAGACTGGCCTGGATGAACGAGAGACTCGTGCACCTGAACTTCGTTTGCTGCACGACAGATTGGAGCGCAACTTGACAGGGCTGGTCGGTCCAACGATTGCGCGCAACACCTTGCGCCCGAGAAGGCCGCGTTCTGGTATGACACAAACCAGCGACAGCACTGACGTCCAGGTGCTTGAGCAACGCCTGGAAGTCTCCCGAGAACGCATGCGCGGCTTGACCAGGCAGCTAGATGATCTGCGACGCTACCTCGGTGATGTGCTTCGTGATATGCCCGTCGGGGTATGCTCCATCGCAGCCGATGATCGCGTGTATCTATGGAACCTATCGCTATCCCGACTCACGGGCATCTCGGAGCGGTACGCTCGTGATGTCCCGCTCAATTCACTTCCATTGCCGTGGGGGTCCACACTTGCACAATTTGTCGCAAGCTCAGACACGGTGGCGCAAGGTATTCGTATCAATACAGATACCCGCACACTGACACTGAACTTGCACAAGGCTGATATCGGCACTCCCGCGGGGAGCGATAATTCACTTGCAGGCCAGGTCATTCTGGTCGAGGACAGGAGCGATCTCGATATGCTCGAGTCAGAGTTGGTGCACAGTGAAAGATTGGCCTCAGTCGGCCGACTCGCTGCCGGTGTGGCACATGAAATCGGCAACCCCTTGACCGGCATTGCAAGCCTTGCACAAAACATCAAACACGATATTCGCGAATCCGACTCGCACATTATCGTGCCCGAGCAAGCGGACGACATATTGAGCCAGGTTCAACGCATTGATACCATCGTGCGCTCTCTGCTCGGTTTTTCGCACGGCGGTGACTACAGCACTGACGATGTCAGCCTTGTGAGCATCAACGATGTTATCGATGACGCACTCAAGTTGGTCAAGCTCTCATTTGAAGCAAGGGACTACCAGTTTGTCATTGATGCCACTGAAAACCTCATGGTCAATGGCAACCCCAATCAACTCTCACAGGTATTCGTCAACCTGCTCAACAATGCTTGTCATGCGTCCAACAAGGGTGGCCAAATACGTATACGGGCAAGTAGCGACAACGAACATTGTCATGTAGTAGTAGAAGATGATGGACCCGGTATGGACGCAGCAGTGCGTGAAAAGGTTTTCGATCCATTCTTTACAACAAAAGAAGTGGGCTTTGGTACCGGCCTTGGCTTATCCATAGTCCATGGAATCATTACCAAGCACGAGGGTCGCGTTCGCATAGCGGAGCGCGAAAAAGGTGCGGCTATCGTTGTCAGTTTGCCCAAAGTCCTGGCGCGATGAGACGCATCTTGCTCATAGAAGATGAAGATGTCATCAGGCGAGCACTGGTACGCTTTCTGGAGCGTAAGAAATTCACTGTGACTGATGTGGCAACGATTGAAGAGGCTGAGCGTACCGACGTGCATACCTTTGATCTTGTCTTGTCGGATCTTCGCCTACCGGGCGCCTCGGGCACTGCGATCATAGGCAAGGTAGCACCAACGCCTGTGGTCATCATGACCAGCCACGCAAGTGTACGATCAGCGGTTGACGTCATGCAGGAAGGGGCTACCGACTATATTGCCAAGCCCTTCGATCATGATGAATTGTTGCTGGTACTCGAACGAGCCTTGCAGCGCGACCGGCTGGGCATTCGCATGGCGGCACTTGAGCGAGACCTGTCAAGGCTCATTCCAGCCAGCAGACGCGTTGATGGCACCTCCCTGGAATCCTTGGTCGAGCGAATCATAAAGCCGGTAAATCAACGCAAACCTGATGCGCCACTGCGTCACTTTCTGTATGGGCCACCAGGCTGTGGGCGTGAGGGCGTAGCACGCGCTGTGCATGTCAATGGTAGCCGTGCAGACGGGCCGCTGGTGATCCTGAACCTTGCGGCCATGAGTGAACAGGAGCGACGCCGGATCACCGAGCTCGACACAACAAGACCCGCTCAAGGACTGCGAGATGCGCGCAGGGGAACATTGATCATGCGCTATCCAGACCTGCTGGACACGACAACGCAAGCCGCATTGACCCACACCCTGGACGCCAGCAATGCCAGTTTGATTTGCATCGCTGAACGAGCAATCGATGAGCTTGTGGATGACGGCAAGCTGGACAGAGAATTTGCCTCCTTGTTCGAGACGGACTGCCAGGATCGTATTGCACCGCTTCAGCAACGACCGGACGATATCCTGGTCCACGCCCGACGGGTCATCGAAACCACCTCGCGCCGCTGCGGGCGTACTGCGCCACAGCTGGATGATGCAGCCCGCGCCTGGCTGCAGACCCGAGAGTGGCCAGGACAAGTTCTGGAGCTGGAAGCCATGCTGGCGCGCGCAACGCTGCTGGTGACAAGTGAAACCCTCGCCATCTCCGATCTGGAGGGGTCGAGCGCGGCCACCGGGGCTGCACCCAGCCTCGATGGGTATTTTCGGTGGTTCGTCGAGTTTCACCAGGACAGTCTCTCGGAGACCGAGTTGGCAGCGCGCCTCGGAATCAGTCGCAAGGCGCTCTGGGAGCGGCGCCAGCGCAGCGGCCTGCTCAGGCAAACTGGCTAGAGCCCCATTCTTCTACGGATCTGAGGCAGGTGAAACCCCGACACTCGCATGATCCGGCAGACAGGTACACTCTGCCCACCACAGCAGTGCAGATTTCGTATGACTGACAGTTTGGCTCGCCCCGTACCGGACTCCTTCCGGCAAAAGGCGAACGTCGACACAGAGACCTACGAGCGTTTGTACCGGCAGTCACTCGATGACAGCGATTCCTTCTGGGCAGAACAGGCCGAGCGCCTGGTTCACTGGTTTACCCCCTGGGAGACGGTGCAGTCAGGCTCACTGGCAGGCGGAGACGCCCGCTGGTTTGAGGGTGCGCGTCTGAATGTTGCCTACAACTGCCTTGATCGCCATCTTGAAAGCCGCGGTGACCAAACCGCCTTGATATGGGAGGCGGAGGCTGACGACGAACCTGCGCGTACATTTACCTACCAGGAATTGCGTGAAGCGGTTTGTCGCCTCGCCACTGCACTCAGGGGCATTGGTGTCAAACGTGGAGACCGAGTGTGCCTGTACTTGCCCATGATCCCCGAGGCGGTTATATCCATGCTTGCTTGTGCGCGCATGGGCGCCATCCATTCGGTCGTGTTCAGTGGGTCGTCGCCCGACGCACTGCGCGAGCGCATCGATGACTTTGATGCCACTGTGGTCATCACAGCTGACCAGGCCATGCGCTATGGACGCAAGGTTCCGGTCAAGGCTAATGTGGACATTGCCTGCGAGACGCTCGAGTCGGTCAAACGCGTTGTTGTTGTGCAGCGCGGAGGGGATGAGGTCAACTGGCAAGATGGTCGTGACCTGTGGTTTCACGATCTACTGCAGGGCGCGTCCGCTGACTCTCCTGTAGCAGAGATGGAAGCAGAAGATCCTCTCTTTATCTTGTACACATCAGGCGCGACAACAACCCCTAAGGGAGTGATGCACACTTGCGGCGGGTATCTGGTGTATTCAGCCCTTACGCATGAAGTCATTCTCGATCATCATGCGGGTGACGTGCATTGGTGTATTGCCGAACTCGGCTGGATAACCGGGCATACCTACACAGTCTATGGCCCGCTTGCCAACGGTGGCACCACCTTGCTCTACGAAGGTGCACTCAGCGCACGCAACCCCAAACGCGCCTGGCAAATTGTAGAGAAGCACCGCGTCAATACGCTTTACACGACGCCCACACTGATCCGCACGCTCATGGCACAGGGAGACGCCCATGTGACCGAACACGACCGCAGTAGCTTGCGATTGCTAGGTAGTGTCGGTGAACCCATCAACCCGGAAGCCTGGAGCTGGTTTCATCGTGTTGTTGGCGAGGAGCGATGCCCTGTGGTGGACACATGGTGGCAGACAGAAACAGGCGGCATTATGCTTAGCCCGCTTCCCGCAGCCGAGTCAATAAAACCCGGGGCCTCTGCCCGTCCCTTTTTCGGTATCGATGTCGCCTTGCTCGATGAACAAGGTGCGATTGTGACGGGTGAAGGCAGTGGCCGGCTGGTCATCAATCGCTCCTGGCCCGGTCAGATGCGCACGGTCTACGGTGACCATGATCGCTTTGTTTCTACCTATCTGACTGAATTCCCAGGGCACTACGCCTCTGGTGATGCCGCGCAACGCGATGGCGAAGGGGAATACCGAATCACAGGACATGTTGATGATCGCCTGCTTGTTGAAGGCGTGTCCCTGGAAACATCGGATATCGAAAACGCCTTGACCGCGGATCCACGTATCGCAGAAGCTGCTGTGGTCAGTTGCACCAGAGACAACGGTAGCCAAGGCGTCTATGCGTGGGTGACGCCGATGCTCGGTGAACCTACGGATGAGGAACTTGCAGACGCACTCAAGGCGCGTGTTCTCAATGGGCTTGGAGCAGTAGCCGTACCGGATGTCATACAGTGGGCGCCTGCGCTACCGCGCACGCGCTCAGGCAAGATCCTGCGCCGTATACTCAAAAAAATTGCCAACGGCGAAATTGACGATCTGGGTGATACAACCACACTTGCAGACGCTAATGTGGTCGATTCATTGGTTGAATCCAGCCGCGGCAACTGACTCAAGCGTGAAGAAATAACGTAGCGCGGCGCCAAAACAAGACTACTGCGGCACCAGAGCTCTTATACGATCGAGTAGTTCCTGATCGTCCCACTCACGTGGCCCCAGAGCCTCAAACACGATGCGCCCGTCGGCATCAATCACATAAGTTGTTGGCAAGGCTCGGACGCCCCAATCTGGCAGCGCCATGGCATCGCCAATCACGATCTCGAAATCCACCGGCACCTTGGCAAGAAAGCTCACGATAGCGTCGCGTTTTTCACCAGCGTTGATGGCAAGCATACCCACACCGTCGTCCTGGATCTGCTCCCAAGCGCGGTTCATGGCAGGCATTTCCTCAACACAGGGCCCACACCAGCTTGCCCAGAAATTGACTATCCAGGGCTTGCCTTGCAGAGCCTCAACATTCCACTCAGCACCATCCAGCGCCAGACTGGAAAAATCTGGCACGGCCTTGTCAACTACGGACAGATGTTGCTCGGAGCTGTAGGCGTTGATCGGCGCGACAGATAGAACAACAGCGCACAACAGCACTCGTACCGCAGTTCTCCCGGTTAGCTCAGCTTTCACTTGTCTGATTCACGTGCGACAAAATCGAGCGACGCCGAGTTGATACAAAAGCGCTGACCTGTCGGCTTGGGACCATCAGGGAACACGTGACCGAGATGCGCACCGCAGGCATCACACATGACCTCGGTACGAACCATGCCAAAACTGGTATCACTCTCTTCGTCGATCACGTCGTCGCTTGCAGGCTGGTAAAAGCTCGGCCAGCCACTACCCGAGTCATATTTATGAGCAGAGTCAAACAGGGTTTCACCGCAACAGACACAGACGTAGCTGCCATCTCCCTTGAACCCATTAAATTGACCGCTGAACGCTGGCTCGGTTCCTTTCTGGCGGGCTATGCGCAGCTGCTCGGGCGTCAGGGTTTTTGCCCATTCCTCGATCGACTTCTCGATTTTGCGTGCCATATGAATCCTTGTGCGATTGCTGGTACGAGCTTGTACCCTCTGATTCTATACTGGGTCCATGGGCGACAAAAAAACAGTGAGTGAGGACGACATGTCGCTCTTTCGGGAAGCCGTCGGAGAGGTAAAACCGGTGCGCGACGACCGCATCCACACTACACCGCCGCGCCCTGCGGCGCCGCGTCTTCGCCAGCGCGACGCCGATGACCGTTCGGTCATGGCGGCACTGTTGTCCGAGCTTTCAGAAAACGATTTTCTGGAGACCGGCGAGCACCTCGCCTGGACACGAGAGGGCGTGCAACGATCCGTGCTTCGCAAACTCAAGAGCGGGCGCTACTCCATCCAGGGGGAGCTTGATCTGCACGGCTTCATTGTGGAAGACGCCCGTATTGAATTGAGTGGCTTTCTCACTGCCGCCCGCGCCGAACGCAGACTATGCGTGCGCGTCATTCATGGCAAGGGCCTTGGACGCGGCGACAACGGCCCACGACTGAAACCTGCGGTCAATGCCTGGCTACAACGCAGCAAGCACGTGCTGGCGTTTTGCTCGGCACGTGCCTCGGACGGTGGCACCGGCGCGGTGTACGTGTTGCTGCGCAGTCCAGAGGAATAGGTCTACGTCCAGGCTGATCTAGCGGCGTATCCACTGCGACAGCCGCGCAGGAACCGACTTGACAAAAGTGACCAAGCGGGACAGCGCACGTCTGATAAAACCTTTTGGCCTCAGGCTCGACGCTACCGGCCATGTTTCAGAGGACTGCACTGCCACATCCGAGTGCTCAATCACTGTCTGTGATGTCTGTTCGACCATTGTTCGCGCAGAGGTCCCCGCCGTCGGCGCAATCGGCAGACTTTCAGCTTGTCTAGGCACCACAAGATCTGCCTCGACGTTTGTAACGAACTGAGTGGTATCAACATCCTCCAGAATAGTGCTCAAGCCTGCATCATCTGTGTTGACAAGGTCGTCCAGGTCAGTGGCCTGCGGGTCGGTGTCACTAGCAGGCAGTGGCCGCCCACCAGCCATGATGGCTAGCGAGACGCTAACGCCGCCCTCTTCATGCTCGCTGCCTTCTTCATTCTCGCTGCCCTCTTCATCCAGTACCACCTGAGTATCAGGCTCCTCACCGAGATCCAGCAGTACATCTAGCGGGGCCTTGTGTATCTCCGCCTCCGACGTCTCTTGAGCATCAACAGGCGCAGTGTCAAAAGCAGTCTCGGCATCGGACGACGAAGTATGCACCGCTGCTTCATGTTGCACTGCGCTGACAGGCATTTTGTCAACGGCTTCCACTGCTCGGGCGGTAGCAGCCTCAAGAACGAGATCAATGTCATCATGAGCAGGACCGGGTGCATCGACCGCTGCCGCTTCCTGCAACAGCTCGCCTTCTATTCGAGCGGCACTGTTGGCGACATCGTCAGCGGGTTTGTCAGCGGATTTGCCAGTGACAACAACGGATGCAACCGCTTCTACAGCGATCTCGACTTCCAGATCATACGGCGAGAGTACCGAGAGTTGATCGTTAGCGTTCTCCTTGTGTTGTGCAGCCGTGTCGCCGTTGTGCTCAAACGTTGACTCGGGCGGGAGATCAGCTTCAACGCGACCAACAATGCGTGCCAGTTCAACACCCACTTCCAACCCAAGATTGACCTCACGCTCGGTGAGCTTTGCACCAGCGCCAAGCTGCGCACCTACGGGTTTTTCACTGGGAAAGAAGCGCCGAGATGCTGCCGATTCAGCAGCCTTTTCGGGCTCTTCGCCTACTCCCTCGTAACTAACCGCGATCCTTCGCGTTGCATCGACCTGTCTTGCTAGTCAAGGCACATTGTCGTCGCGCTCCGGGGGTGGAGTGTCGGCAGATTCCGTCTCCAACTCGGGCACGCCCGGTGTGCGTGCGTCGCCACGGTGCTGGCTTGACCATTCAACCGGCGTGGCAGCTGGCGCGTCAGCGGAGGTTTCAGAAGGCGCTGGCTCGCGCTGCGCTGGCGTCTTGGGTGTCGGATTGGCCTGCTCTTGCGCATCAAGGTCTGCTCGATGTTCAGCGGCAAACTGATCAATGACGCGTTTGAGTCTGGCCTGAGGATCCTCTGACGCATCCGGTGTTATGCCATTTGTTTCCGGTATCGGGGTGACATCAACTTCAGATTGCACATGCACACCTTGCTCTGAATCGGCACTCTGAGTTGTGTCCTGGCTCTGTACCGGACCGACATCGGTTGCGATATCTCCATCGTCATCAGCGACATCATCGCTGCCAAGATCCATATCGGGCTCGACTCGCCCGTCAGGATCACGGAAGGGTGTCAGATCAACTGCTCTCGCATCTGGCAGTACAAGCCCCTGAGGGTTGGATTGTTGATCGACGGGGGTATCGGTACGAGCATCGGGATCCGGTTCAGCAGATTCAGGATCCGTCGATTGCGGCTCGGCACCAATAGTCGACTCCACTGCCGAGGTATCGCCTTCATCGTTAGCAGCGGGGGTGTCAGTTGCAGCGTCGACAATACCCAGCTCTGTTGCCAACTCCGCAGAAAGCGCTGCGTCTATCTGATCGATATCTTTGAGCTCACCGAGCGTAGGCAGGTCCTCCAGCTTCTTGAGATTGAAATAGTCAAGAAACTGCTTGGTTGTACCTAGCAATGCGGGTTTACCCGGTACGTCCTTGTGGCCCACTTCCTTGACCCACTCGCGTTCCTGTAGCGTCTTGATGATATTGGAACTCACCGCTACACCGCGAACCTCCTCGATCTCACCTCGGGTGATCGGTTGTCGATAAGCAACGAGTACCAGAGTCTCGAGCAGCGCACGCGAGTAACGCGGCGTCTTTTCTTGAAACAATCTTGAAACCCAAGGCTCCATGCTGCTACGGGATTGCAAGCGCCAACCGCTGGCGACCTCTATCAACTCAATGCCCCTGCACTCGTATTCCCCTTGCAGGCTTGTCAACGCGGTACGCAGCGCATCGCGGTTGGGTTGCACGCTGTCGCCTTCAAAGACCACTTCGAGGTCACGCAGTGACATCGGGCGACCTGCCACCAGAAGACAGGCCTCCAATACATTTTTGACCTGTTCAGGGTCAGCGGACTGCACGGCTTGCTCGTTCATGTCCATCGCGCGGCACTCAACAAAGCGTCTCTCGGAACGTCGTTTGGACTAGTCAATCTGCTCACCGTCGACCTCATCAACAGTATCGCCTTCAACCGCCGCTGTACGCGGCTTGAGATAGATCGGTGCAAAGGCTTCGTTTTGCACGATGTCAATCATCGACTCCTTGCAGAGTTCCAGGATCGCAAGGAAGGTCACAACAACACCGAGGCGTCCCTCTTCGGGGTTAAACAGGGTCTTGAACTCGCAAAACCCGCCGATCTGCAAGGTTGATAACACATGCGACATGCGCGCTCGTACCGACAAGGTCTCGCGTGCAATTGAGTGATTGCCGTTTACCCGTGCGCGCTCTGACACTTCACGCAACGCCATCAAGAGCTCTTGCAGTGAGATGTCCGGCAGCGGCAGATCACGTTGAATTTCCGGCGCGACCACCTTCAGCTGGAAGATCTCACGCTCCATGCGCGGCAGTGCTTCAACGTTTTCGGCAGCCTCCTTGACGCGTTCGTATTCTTGCAGTCGCCGCACCAGCTCGGCTCGCGGATCCTCTTCGTCACTGTCCTCGTCCTCGGAGCGCGGCAACAGTAATCGCGACTTGATCTCGGCAAGCATGGCTGCCATCAACAGGTATTCTGCAGCCAGCTCGAGGCGCACCTCCTCCATGAGCTCGATGTACGACATGTACTGCTCGGTGATGTCGGCTATCGGTATGTCGAGAATGTCGAGGTTTTGCCGCTTGATCAGATACAACAGCAGGTCAAGAGGACCTTCAAAGGCTTCGAGAAAAACTTCCAGCGCGTCGGGCGGAATGTAGAGATCCAGCGGCAGCTCCGTAACCGGGCTGCCTTCGACGATCGCTATGGGTTGGGCTTCAGCTGCGCTCACTCGCTTACTCCATGAAAGCGAGGCTACCGCGCCCCTCTCGGGTGACAGACACGTCACCATCGTCATTGATCTCGAGCACCGTAGTGGGCTCAAGACCGCAGTTACCGCCGTCAATAATCAGGTCGACCTGCTTTCCAAGAGCCTCGCGAATATCCTCGGGCTCTGTTTCCGGGAGCTCATTGCCAGGCATGATGAGCGTGCTGGTCATCATCGGCTCGCCAAGATCCTCCAGCAAGGCCTCACAGATCGCATTGTCCGGCACCCGCAAGCCAATGGTCTTGCGCTTGGGGTTCTGCAAGCGCCGGGGCACCTCATTGGTCGCCGTAAGAATGAAAGTGTAAGGTCCGGGCGTCAGCGATTTCAGAAGCCGGTAGGTGCGGTTGTCGACTCTGGCATAGGTTGAAAGATCAGAGAGATCACGACAGACCAAGGTAAAATTATGGCTCTTGTCGGTTTTTCGGATACGGCTGATGCGCTCCATGGCCTGTTTGTCGCCAAGCAGGCACCCCAGCGCGTAGCACGAGTCTGTCGGATATACGATCACCCCGCCCTTGCGGACGATGGCAACCGCCTGCGCGATCAGCCTGCGCTGGGGGTTGTCCGGATGAATGTCGAAAAATTGGCTCACGACAGGAATTCTTGGGGGACCTATGAGGCAGGAGCACCGCAGCTGGCGTGGGCCAGCAATGCCCGAGGTCTCAATTGTACGCGCTCGGCCGTCTACATGAGTCAAGCACCTGCAGGCGTCGAACAGGACCGAGGATTGCATGCAGCTGTCATCGATGTGCCTGCTCGCACGCCACCTCTGCAACACCATGCTCAACTCGCCCACCTTGCGCCCGTTTCTTCTGGCTGCCCCCTTTGCAGCTTTGAGCCTGTTTCTGGCTCTACAGTCGGCAGATCGGGTTGAGTCTGACGCAGAGACACAAGCCTCTGCGTCGCCCCCCAGAATCACGGGCGTACCGGCCCTCGGCGCAGCGGTCAAGCTTGATACCCATGATATAGCGGCGCGCGTCAACGGCCGCCTTATACCGTTGGCCTCGGTAGACGCCATCCTCGCTCAGGTAGCAGACGACGCAGACAAACCGGACGCCGAGACAATAATCAACGACATCATTGATCTTGAGATTCTCGCGCAGGCGGCAGAAGCTGAGGGGATTCACCAGACGCCCAGCGTAGCGGCCGAGTTGATGTTGCAATACACCCAGACACTCGCAAACGCGTGGATTGCTCACGAGTCGGAGCAGATTGCCAATGACGCCGAGGGCTTGCGCGACCTGTATGCGCAAGAAATCGAAAAACTGCCTGACAACGAATACCGTGCTCGCCACATTCTGGTCGAGACCGAACAAGAGGCGATCGATGTATTGGCAGCCCTCGATGCTGGCGAGGATTTCAACGAACTGGCTCGCACGCACTCGATCGACGCCAGCGCCAATCTTGGCTGGGTGACAACACGTACAGCTCAATCAGAAATTGTGCAGGCACTGGCGGCACTCGACGCCGATTCTGTGGCGACAACACCGGTAAAGACTGATTTCGGTTTTCACGTGGTGCGACTGGATGAAACACGCAAATCGCCACGTCCTGACTTCGACACGATCAAGCCAGGCCTGGTCAGCACCGTTGTCCAGAAGACCATAGATTCCCGACTGGAGGAACTTCGCGCTGCGGCCATTATTGAGCGCTACTGACTCTCGAGCACTCTATTTTTTAGCAGCGATTCAGCGCCCGAGCCTACGGGCAAACAGGGCCAGATCCATCACGTTAGTCCCCGTTGGCCCGGTGCGCACCAAGGCCCCGGCAGACTCAAGCCACTCACCGGCGTTAGCCTGCTGCAGGGCGGTGGCCAGAGTCTCGGCACCGGCTGCAACGACGGTGTCGCCATTGACAATCCCGCCAGCTGCATCGGTCGGCCCGTCGGTGCCATCGGTGCCGCAGACAAGAGCCACCGCATCCGCATCGCCCGCTATGTGATGGGCCATGAGCGCTGCCAGGTGTTGATTACGCCCACCCCGACCGGGATTCGGTGGCAGAACAACCGTTGGTTCCCCACCTGAAATGACGATCTCTCCCGCAGCTTGTGGTCTGATCTCCATCAACCTGTCGGCTACCTCGTTGACGTCGCCATCGAGCGAGCCGTCCACCGCACGCACGACAAAGCCGAGTGACCGCGCGTGCTCCGCGGCGGCAGCTCGGGCAAGCGTGTTGGTCGCCACCAGATGCGTCTCTACTCGTGAGAGCGTCTGATCGTCTCCATGACCATGGTTACGATCGGGAACCATGGGCCCGGAAGCGATGTCCGCAAGCTTGTCGCCTGGAACGTCGCTGATCAGTAGCTGGGTGACAGGGCACTCGCCGAGCATCGACAGCAAGCCACCGCCCTTGATGCGCGACAAACTGCGACGTTCACGATTGATGTCTCCGATGGGTGCTCCGCTGGCGAGTAGTGCGTCCGTGCGTGCTTGCAGATCGCTCAAGTCAAGACCATCGACCAGTGACTCCACCAGCGCCGATCCGCCCCCGGAGATCAGCACGAGCAGGTGTTCGGAGTCTGCAGTTTCAGTGACGAAACGACACACGGCCTCCCCCGCCTTCAGAGACGCAGCATCGGGCACGGGGTGCCCAGCCTCGTGACATTCAATCAAGGGATGCGAGCGAGTACCCGGCTCAAGGTGACCGTGCTTGGTTATCAGCAACCCCGCCTGCATCCGCTCTCCAATATGCGGCAAGGCACCCTGCACCATGGCATCCGCCGCCTTGCCGAAGGCCAATAAGCGTATGCGCTCTCCGAGCACAAGTCGCTCAAGAGCTGCCGACGTTGCCTGTTTGCCGCCCACAGCTGCAATGGCTGCATCAAAGATCTTGCGCAATTGCTGCTCGCATGCGAGCCCGAGGTGTGCTGCATCAGTCATCGTGGGCTTTATCGCTTGTGCAGGTCTGCGGTGCTCAGCTACGCGCTGCACTTATCGCCTGATCCAGGTCCGCGATCAGATCATCGATATGCTCAAGACCCACAGCGACTCGCACAAGATCGTCCTCAATACCGGCAATCGCGCGGTCCTCGGCACTCATACGCCCGTGAGTCGTGGTCGAGGGATGCGTGATAGTGGTGCGCGAATCCCCGAGGTTTCCGGTGATCGAGCACAGATTGACATGATCGATGACATTCCAGGCACCGGCTTGCCCGCCCTCGACCGTAAACGAGAGAATGCCACCCGGCGCGCGTTGCTGCCTTGCGGCCAGGGCGTGTTGCGGATGCGACGCAAGCCCGGGATAGTTGACCGCCTTGATACCCGCGCGTGTTGACAACCAGCTAGCCAGGGTCGCGGCATTGTCACAGTGGCGCTGCATGCGCAGACCCAATGTCTCAAGACCCTTGGTAAACACCCAGGCGTTGAACGGACTCATGCATGGACCGGCGCTGCGCATGAAGGCTGTCAGCTCCTTGATCAAGGCTTCGCTGCCAACGATCGCACCGCCTACACAACGTCCCTGTCCGTCAAGGTACTTGGTTGCCGAATGGATAACGATATCGGCGCCGAAGGCACCGGGTTTTTGCAGTACCGGTGTACAAAAACAGTTATCGACAACGAGCTCTGCACCGTTGGCATGCGCGACGTCGGCAAGCGCCGCAATGTCAGCCACTTCTGTCAATGGATTGGTCGGTGTCTCCAGATACAGGTAACGCGTGCCCTGCTGACAGGCATCAGCCCACCGTTCAGGATCAAACCCATCGACCCAATCCACCTCGATTCCGAGTCGCGGCAAAAAGTTGCGGAACAGGTTAACGGTACTGCCGAACATGTTGCGTGTGGCAACAACACGCTCGCCCTGGCGCAGGCTACCTAGCATCAACATGGCGGTGGCCGCCATGCCTGAGGCTGTGCCGATGGCCGCCGGCATGTCCTCCATCGCTGCCAGACGACGTTCAAAAGTCTGCACAGTGGGGTTGGTAAAGCGTGAGTAAATCAAACCCTCGTTCTCACCAGAGAAGCGCGCCGCTGCCTCTGCAGCTGAGGCAAACACGTAGCTGGAGGTGGTCATGATCGGCTCCGCGTGCTCGCCGAAATTGCTGCGCTCAAAGCCAGCACGTACCGCTAACGTATCGTCGTGCAGTCTTGTGCCGTCAAACACCATAATCTCGCCAGTTTTAGTCTCGAAGGTGACTATAATCTAAAGTCACATCGCGTAAATATTTCGACGCTTAGTGCGTTCCTTGCTTTCAGGTCTAGTCCTCACACTGTGCGGACTCATCACCATGTCACTGCACTCCGCGTCAGCCTCTGACGGCACTCAAGAGGCCCCGCTGGCGAGCGCAGATACAAGCGTGCTCACTGATGCTGAGTGCACCGTTCAATTGGACGCCGCTGCCGAGCAGTTGCGTCGCGGTGATACGCAAGCCGCTGAAACGGCACTACGTCAACTACTCGGTACTTGTCCGGACACACCACAGGTTCAGCATAATCTTGCCGTGGTCGACGCTGGCCGTGCAGAGTGGGAAGCGGCGGTGAACTGGTTGCTTGAATCCATTGCACTTGATGGGCGGGCCTCAGCCAGTATCGAGTCGCTGCGCGACATACATCGTTGGCGCGCGGCTGAAGCGTATGCGCGAGCACTGAATGGCAAGCAAACAGCTCAACAACCCCCTGTATTGCAAGTGCAAAGCTCGGTCGACGTTAACAGCGACACGCACAGAAGGCTGCGCCGTGACGAGTCGTTGTTTGATGATGCGACCGTACAATACGAACTCTGGGAATGGTGGCGTAGCGCAGCAAACCCGTCATCAGAGCAACACCGCGCCCATTACAGCGCAAAATACAGTGGCGCGAGTGTGCTCTCATCATTGACTGTTGACGAGCTCCCGGATTGGGAGGCGGTATCACGTAATATTCGGTTTGTCGGGCCAGACGCCCTTGCGCTGATCAGCTGGACAACCGATGATGACGCGTCGTCAACAAACGACGTGTATCACATCGGCCACTTGTTGCTGATGCGCGTTGAAGACAATCGCTGGCGCATCTACGAAACTCTACCGTTGCCATGATCGTAACCAGACTCCAGCTACTCGCCTGCGTTGTCCTGTCGCTGTGGAGCAGTGCTTACGCTGCCCCGCAAACAGCAGCGAAAGATGCGGCAGTGACTGCAGCAATTGAAATCGAGCAACAGGTAGAACTCGTACTCGAGGTCCTGGCACGTGGCGATCTAGATGATGCGTCCCTACTTGCGCGTCAATTGTCAGACGCCCATCCACGGTTTCGATTGGGCCACTGGCTGCACGCTGAATTGAGTGCGCTGTCTGCAATGGATACTCTGCAAGTTGACGACATGCACGATTGGTCGACGGGTGCGGTCAGTCTGCTGCTTGAGGCACGCACCCGACTGGAAGCCGCCCGCCACAGAACCAGGCAGCAGGCAGCACATGATGCTCAAGCCTTGCTTCCACGATCGCTCGTTCACCTCGGTGACCATATCAGCGACGCGATAGTGGTCGATCTCTCGCGCTCTGAACTGATGCATTTCACCGTTGACCAAGGCCACGCCACTCTAGTGAGTCGGCACTATGCCTCCAGTGGCAGCGCAGGCTTTGGCAAGCGGTTCGAGGGTGATCGCAAGACCCCTTTGGGCGTCTATCGCCTTTTGCATCACTACTCCCAAGCGAGCCTGCCCGACCTCTACGGCGATGGCGCCTTGACCCTTGACTACCCCAATGCGCTCGACCAGTCACTCGGCAGAACCGGCTCGGGCATCTGGTTGCACGGGGTCCCGCAAGCAAATCACAATCGCGGCCCGTGGTCCAGCGAAGGCTGCGTGACCATGCCCAACGCCTACATGGCACAACTCGCTGAGCGAGTCGATCTGGACAGGACGCTGGTCGTTCTTGCCGAAAACGCGGATTGGATCGACGCGACAGAGCAACGCACCTTGCGTGATCAGTTGCGCTCCGCCGCCTTGCGCTACCTCAATCCCGGCCATGCCTCGAATTCCGTCGAGCGGCACGAACTCATTCAGCGAGACATCACATCAAGCGACGTCTCGGCGTTCGCAATCAGCAGGTCCACGCTGCTTGAAGTCCCGGACGACACAGACTCAACCCATATCGCATGGTGGCCGTCTGATTCAGGTGCCGGCGTACGCGAGGTGAATTTTCTGCCCGTCGTTCCGGAGTTGGCGCCGAACACCCTAGCGGGTTTGAGCGCGGACGAACTGGCGCAAGGGCTGCCCGAAAAGCTGGGGCAATCACCGAGACAGGCCCTGCCAGGGCCGCTTTAGGGCTCCTCGTACGCGCGTTGGACGGGAGGCCGCCAACTCGAACTGCTCGGGCTGAGAACCCGCCTTGGCAAGGCTTCAGGCGAATCGGCAGCAACGCCCGGTCCAAAAGGCGTATGACCCTAAAGTTTAAAGGTCGGGGGCCGCTGGATGTGGGTCGGGAAACAAGCTTTCATCGCTCAAAGGTACACGCAACTTTAGTGTTCGGAAAACTCTTCAAATCGGAGGAAAAGGAACCTCAACGCCCGCGCAAACGGACGTCCGCGGTGAAGAGTGCGCACACGAAAAAAACGCGGAAGCTGAACGAACGCATGGATGTTGCCGATCTGCGCGTCGGTATGTTCGTGGTTGAACTGGACAAACCTTGGGAAGAGTCGAGCTTCATGTTCCAGGGACTGGAGCTGAAATCCACGGCGGACGTGATTGCGGTTCAAAACGAATGTTCCTACGTGTTCGTCGACTACGACGAGTTCTCACTGGGTGAAAAAGCAAGTGCCAGCACTGGCCTGCCTGCGGCGGGCGTAGGGTCAACACGTGATGAAGGCGTTCTGGTCGAGGACGAGATTGGCGCTGCCGAGGAAGTACACGAGCTTGCCAACCACGCGATCAGCTCGCTGTTTGAAGAGATTCGCCTGGGAGCCCAGATAGACGGGGGCAAGGTCAAGCAAGCGGTCAACGGCTGCGTCGATAGTATTCTGCGCAATCCCGATGCCTCAGTCTGGCTGACCCGCATTCAGGCCAAGCACGAAGGGACAGCGCAGCACTCACTCAACGTGTCTGCATTATCGATAGTTGTCGCCAAGTCCATGGGGATGTCGGTCCGTGAGATGGAGGACATCGGTGTGTGCGCCATGCTCCACGATGTGGGCAAGACCAGTGTCTCGACAGAAGTGTTGAACAAGGCAGGACCACTGGAGCCGGACGAGCTCGCCGAGATGCGCAAGCATCCACAGTACGGACGCGACATTCTGGTCTCAACCAAATCGGTGATGTCAGGTGCTGCGGACGTTGCGCACTCGCACCATGAGCGGCCAGACGGCACAGGCTATCCGCGCAAACTCACCAGTGACAGCATCCCGATGTTTGCACAGATCGTCTCTATCGCCGAAGCCTACGATGTGATGACGACAACGCAGACCTATCGACAAGCGGTATCGCCATCGGACGCATTGCAAGAGCTCTATGCTCTGCGCGGCAAGCAATTTGACGAGGATCTGGTCATCCGTTTTATCGATGCTGTCGGTATCTTCCCACCAGGCAGTATTGTCGAGATGCTCAATGGTGAAGTGGGCATAGTGCTGTCCAATACCAACGACAAGCTGCGTCCGCGCATCATCATCATCCTGGACGCTGCGCACGAGCCCTGCTCACAGCGTATCGTGGATCTGTTCAAGATGGAGACGGATGAGGAAGGTACTGTCTACCAGGTCAAGACTACGCACAGCGATGGCAGCTTTGGTATCGATGTTGGAGACTTTCAGCGAGCTGGCCTGCGCATGATGTAGTGCTGTTGTTGCAGTTGCTACAGAACCAGTAGACCGTCTTCTGAAATTTCGCGGCGCGTTGAATCAGAACGCCGCGCTTCAAGATTGCTCAGATACTCATGGTCAACATCGCCGGTGATGTAACGACCAGTAAAGCAACCGCTCTCGAAGTGCTCAATTGGCCGTTGACTGTATCTCACGGCCTCCTCGAGATCTTCAAGATCTTGATAGACCAGCCAATCGGCACCGACCAGCTTCTCGATCTCGGCGACATCGCGCCCGTGCGCAATCAATTCCTCGGCCGCCGGCATGTCTATGCCATAGACATTGGGATAACGCACAGGTGGGGCAGCAGACGCCATGTACACGTTTTTGGCACCGGCATCTCGCGCCATCTCGACAATCTGACCTGAGGTCGTGCCGCGCACGATCGAGTCATCCACCAGCAGCACATTCTTGCCAGCAAACTCAAGGTCTACAGCACTGAGCTTCTGACGTACGCTCTTCTGGCGCGTGGCCTGCCCGGGCATGATAAAGGTACGGCCGATGTAGCGATTCTTGATAAAGCCTTCGCGATACTTTACCCCCAGATTGAACGCCACCTCCAATGCCGAGGTGCGACTGGTATCGGGTATCGGGATGACCACATCGATGTCGTGGTCAGGGCGTTCACGCAGTATTTTTTGTGCAAGGGATTCACCCATCCGCAGGCGCGCCTTGTAGACCGACACATTATCAAGAATGCTGTCAGGACGCGCAAGGTAGACAAACTCAAACAAACAAGGCATCAAGTGCGGGTCATCGGCGCATTGCTCCGCGTGCAATTCACCATTTACATCGATCCACACCGCCTCCCCTGGCGCGACATCACGCAGCAAGGAAAAACCCAGCCCGCGAAGCGCCACGCTTTCCGAGGCCACTGCATACTCGGTACCTGCATCGGTCTCACGCACGCCGATAACCGCTGGTCGTATACCGAGGGGGTCGCGAAAGGCAAACACACCGCGCCCAACTACCATGCCGATAACGGCGTAGGCACCGTTGCAGCGCCGGTGTACAGCACGAACGGTATCAAAAACATCTTGAGACTTTAGCTTGCCCGAGGGGCCTAGCGCCTGTAGCTCGTGCGCGAAGACGTTAAGCAAGACCTCGCTATCCGATCGTGTATTGATGTGCCGAAAATCCGAGGCGTAGAGCTCCTCTTGCAAGGCCTCGCTGTTGGTCAGATTGCCGTTGTGTCCCATGACAATGCCATACGGAGAGTTGACGTAGAACGGTTGCGCCTCTGCATCCCCAGAGCTGCCTGCGGTCGGATAGCGCACATGCGCAATACCAAGCGAGCCCACCAGTCGCTGCAGATCAGCCGGGCGAAAGACATCGCGCACCAGACCTGAACCTTTGCGCAAGACAAGGCGTCCATCGTCGCAGGTGGCAATACCTGCTGCGTCTTGCCCGCGATGCTGTAGCAGGGTTAAACCGTCGTACAGACGACTGCACACCGCGTCGCGACCGACTATGCCGAGAATGCCGCACATATCAGGAATGGAACTCCAGCAAGCGGATCAGAACTCCGCTGCAGTCAGGGTGACGACAATCAGATCGACACCGGCGAGAAGAAGAAATGCTGAGCCACATCCTGGGGCAATTGTCTATGAATCACTCGTGCGATTTGATCAAATCGAGGCAACAAGCGGGACTCATTCCACCAGGTCTCCTGCTGCAAGGAAGGGGCGAGATGTGCTGACAGCACCAACAAGGCTACGATCACCACGCCACGGGCAACACCAAAGAAGACACCAATGATGCGGTCAACAATACGCAAGGGCATACCCGCCATGATGCGCAGCAACAGCCACCGGGCAAGCCATCCAACGGTGAGGCAGATGATAAACAACACGATGGCGCTGATGGTTGCACGTGCTGCCGGGCTCTGAATGGTATCGCGCGGCAACAGCGTTGCAAATCTGGAGGTGAAAGCCAGCGTGACCAGGATGGCCCCGACCCAGGTAGCAAGGCTGATCGCCTCTCGGAAAAAGCCGCGCAGGTAGCTAATGACGCCGGACACCACCAGCACGACGATTATGGCTATATCGATTCCGGTCACGTTCTGGTGATGTCTGGTTTCACGCGCTCACCCACGCCCGCGTCGCAAGTGTAGCTCGGACAGCTCGCGCTGACAGTCATGGGCGTGACAGTTACCGGTCTTTCAATCATGGATAGGGCATCACAATAGCATCACGGCCGAGCAGCTCGATCACAGCGTCGCGTGTTACCTGGGCGCGAAACGCGTCAATCATTGGCCCGACGCGGACTCGAAACACACGCTGGGTATCGCCTGCAGGGCTGACAAAGCTTGGAAACCCGGCTCGGCGCAGCCGGTCACGCACGGCGATCGCATTACTCTCGTCACCGAAGCTGCCCGCCTGCACTACCCACGCAGTATTGCGTTCATCTGCGGGGTTGATTGACCGCTCATCCGACGCCCCAGATTCTTCGGCAGGTCGCAGGTAGTCCGGCGGATCATCTTCTCCGACGCGAATGCGCGGCGCATCGGGGTCAAATGGTTGCTCGGCAGGTGATGTTCGGGGTGCGATCTCAGGTCTTGCTGCAGGTGCGACCTCCAGCTGCCCGTCCGCCCCCAAAACCCGCGGTGGCTCCTCACGCAAGCGCTCCACGCGCCTGAACTGACTTTCGCTACCCGAGCCATCGAGTACCAGCGGCAACACGATGACAAGGATGGCTATCAGTACAGCAGCACCCCACAAGCGCTGACGAAGCTGGGCTGTACTCTCCTCCTGATCGAGCGGATCTTCACTCATTGGAGGGGGCTCGCCGCTCGCTCGGCGGCCCTGCATTGGCACCATAGCGAGCGAGCCACTCACCGGCGGTGACGTGAGAGCCCACTACCAGGACCCGCGCGGAGTCGATACGAGCACGTGCAGCCGCCGCCTCCCAGGCAGCCTGCACCGACACATGAGATTCAACCAACACACCTTCGCCTGCATGGCGTTCAAACATGACTGCAAGCTCGTCAGGGTTCAGAGATCGATCAGACTCGATACCCGGGCAGGCGATCGAGAGGGCGATGGGCATCAAGGCTTGTGCAATCCCGTCGATGTCTTTATCGCCAAGGGCTGCGAACACCACGTGCAAGCGTTCCGGTTCAAGCGCCTTGGCCAAGGCCTCGGCAGCCGCCGGATTGTGGGCCACATCCAGCACGGCATCAACACCCTCCACGCTGAGTGACTGCAGCCGCCCGGGCACGCTTGCCTCGGCCAGACCGCGTCGTATTTCGTCCTCACTGACCGGCACCAGTGACACCATTTCAAGCGCCAGGGTCGCCGCGCAGGCGGCGTTGCGGTGGTGGTGAGCGCCGCCAAGTCGGGCCGGAGGCGCAAGGTCCTTGAGCACCGGTTCAATCGATACCAGTTCCACACCATTCTGCTGCGCCCAGGGCGCAAGCGCCTCCGGTGGGTTCAGCTCACCGACCACAAGCACCCCGCCCCGGCGCGCCACAGCAGCCTTCTCGGTAGCAATCACTCCCAGATCGGTCCCCAGCCACTCGGCATGATCCAGCGCGACACTGGTCAGAATGGCCCCGTCGGCGTCCCACAGGTTCGCGGCATCCAACCTGCCCCCAAGCCCAACCTCCAACACAATCGCATCACACCCGGCCATCTGAAAACAGACCATTGCGGCAAGACTCGCTGCCTCAAAGTAGGTGAGCGTATCCGGGGCGATATACGGCGTCACGCGGTCCAGTGCAGACAGGATCTCATCATCTGTCGCATTCCTTCCATTGATCCTGATGCGCTCGTTGAATAAGACAAGGTGCGGCGATGTAAAAGCGCCCGTGCGCCGCCCAGCCATACGCCAGATCGTCTCAAGACAGGCAACTGTGGAGCCCTTGCCGTTGGTGCCTGCCACGATCGCAAGCGGTACTGCAACGTCGAGCAATCCTGCCCTTTCGGCAACGCGGCGCAGGCGCTCAAGACCGAGATCCATGCTCACGCCATGGGCCGCCGCGATACGGCCAAGCGCGTCTTCCACCGGCAGGGATTCCGGTGCGTTCGTGATCATGGATGGCACGCTCCCAACGAGCTCCGACTCAGGTTGGCGCGCCTGCCGGTCCGTCCGCTGCCGCGCCCGCAGAGTGGTCAACGGATGCGTCCTCGGCGGTAGCGCTCGACGCATCTACGGATACCGCGGTGTTCTGGTTAGCAGAGTTGACGGGCGATTGTGCGCCCGTCGGGGCAACACGGTCACAGAGTTTGGCAAGTAGACGCGCCAGGGTGTCACGCATTTGCCGCCGATCGCAGATCAGATCGATCGCGCCATGCTCAAGCAGGAACTCTGCGGACTGAAACCCCTCGGGCAACTTCTCGCGCACGGTTTGCTCGATGACTCGGGGGCCGGCAAAGCCGACACGCGCGCCTGGCTCAGCAATGATGACATCACCGAGCATGGCCAGACTCGCGGAGACGCCGCCCATTGTGGGATCGGTAAGCACCGAAATATAGGGAAGCCTGCGCTCGCCAAGGCGGGTCAACAGAGAACTGGTCTTGCCCATCTGCAGTAGGGAAAACAGGGCCTCCTGCATGCGCGCGCCGCCACTGGCACTGAAACAGATGAAGGGCAGCTCGTGCGCCAGCGCGTAGTCACAGCCTCGGCAGAAGCGCTCACCGACTACCGAACCCATCGATCCCGCCATGAACGCAAAATCAAATACCGCAACGACCACGGGCTCACCATGCAGCGTACCGTGCATCACGACCAGCGCATCAGTCTCGCCAGAGTCACGTTGCGCCTGCGTCAGGCGATCCTTGTAGCGTTTGGAATCCTTGAACTTGAGGATATCAACGGGCGCTATCTCGGCACCGATCTCCACCCCGCTATTTGCGTCCAGAAGGCGCTCGAGGCGCTTGCGCGCGCGGATGCGCATGTGACTGCCACAGGAAGTACACACATCCTGTGAGCGATCCATTTCAGCGTGATAGAGCACCTCACCGCAGTTGTCACACTTGATCCATAGACCCTCGGGCACGTTGCCACGATCGGAGCTGCGATCATCATTACGCGCGCCGATACGCGCCGGTATCAGGCGCTCGAACCAGCTCATACGTCGCCCGCTGCCGGGGGTTCTGTCAACAGGCTTGGCGGTGTCGTCGTCGCTCACGGGAAGTACCGGGATTCAGAGGTGCCCGATTCTAGCCTTTTGGAGATGGTCCCGCGCGTTGCGATGGCAACTACCCCCAACTCGGATCGGCCAGAATCAGGCCTCCAGCGCCGGATCCCAGGCAGGACCCGTGGCAGCGTCCATCGCTTCGCGCATACTGCGAACTGCCCCACCGACAGCGGCGTGCAAGGCGTCAGCGTCAGAGCCGTGCTCACCGACCATGGCAACCAGAACGCTACCGACGATCACCGCATCGGCTGTTGCAGCCACAGTGGCTGCTGATTTGGCATCACGGATGCCGAAGCCTACGGCCACCGGCAGGTTGACGAGCGACTTGATGTGCTTGACGCGTGAGGCGACCTCGCTGGTGTCGAGTTTTGCAGCACCTGTAACCCCTTTCAATGACACGTAGTAGACGTAGCCCGAGGCGCGCTCGGCAACCGCAGTCAGTCGCGCATCAGGTGTTGTCGGTGACAACAGATACACCGCATCAAGGCCCGCTTTGTCCAGTTCAACACCGAGCTCCGCTGATTCCTCAGGTGGCAGATCAACCGTTAGCACCCCATCCACGCCAGCCGCTGCAGCGCGTTCGGCAAACTCGGCATAGCCCAGGCGCTCGAGCGGATTCATGTAGCCCATCAGCACAACAGCTGTTTCGTCATTGGTCTTTCGAAAACGCGCCACCACATCCAGCACATCTACCAGCCGCGTGCCCCCCGCGAGTGCCCGTTCACAGGCTGCCTGAATAACCGGACCATCGGCCATCGGGTCGGAGAACGGGATACCCAGCTCGATGATATCAGCGCCGTTTTCAACCAACGTGTGCATCAGTGCAAGTGTGGTGTCCAGGTCCGGATCACCGGCGGTGATGTACGGGACGAGCAGCTTGCGAGAGGGGTCTGCGCCAAAGCGCTCGGCAATACGCCGACGAGATATGGCGTTTTGCATTACAGCGTCATGCCTTCAATCGTAGCCAGGGTGTTGATGTCCTTGTCACCGCGCCCGGACAAGTTCACCACAATATTTTTGTCAGAGCCCATGGTGGGTGCAAGCTTGACAGCATGTGCCAGTGCGTGGGCTGACTCGAGAGCTGGAATGATGCCTTCAAGGCGACACAGGGTATGCGTTGCAGCGAGGGCTTCATCATCAGTTGCTGCATCGTAGGTCACACGCCCGATGTCTTTCAGCCAGGCATGCTCGGGGCCGACACCCGGGTAGTCAAGCCCCGCGGATACTGAATGCGTCTCGATGATCTGTCCAGCATCGTCTTCCATCAGGTAGGTGCGATTGCCGTGCAGTACACCGGGCCTTCCTGCGGTAAGCGGTGCCGCATGGCGCCCGGTCTCAACACCATCACCTCCAGCCTCGATACCGTACAGCGCGACCTCCTTGTCCTCGATAAAGGGATGGAAAGCTCCGATGGCGTTGCTGCCGCCACCCACACAGGCGATAACAGCGTCAGGTAAACGCCCGGTATGCTCAATCGACTGCTCCTTGATCTCACGACCAATCACACTGTTGAAATCACGCACCATCGTTGGGTAGGGATGCGGTCCAGCTGCTGTGCCGATGATATAGAAGGTGTCGTCTACGTTGCCCACCCAATCGCGCATGGCTTCGTTGAGCGCATCCTTGAGCGTGCGCGACCCGGACTCCACAGGCACAACTGTGGCACCCAACAGCTTCATTCGAAACACGTTAGGCGCCTGACGAACGATGTCCTCCGCGCCCATGTAGACAATGCACTCCATGCCCCATCGAGCGCACACTGTTGCTGTAGCCACACCGTGTTGCCCCGCGCCAGTCTCGGCGATGATGCGTTTTTTGCCCATCCGGCGCGCCAACAGCGCTTGCCCGACGGTGTTGTTGATCTTGTGTGCACCGGTGTGATTGAGATCTTCGCGCTTCAACCAGATTTGCGCACCACCGAGTTCGTCTGACCAGCGGCGTGCGTGATACAGAGGATTGGGACGCCCCACAAAATTTTTCAGCTCCCATTCAAACTCGGCAATGAACTCATCGTCCTTGCGGTAGCGCTCGTAGGCTTGTTGAAGCTCTGCTACCGGATCCATCAAGGTCTCGGCGATGAAGCTTCCGCCATAGACACCAAAGTGCCCCTTGCCGTCCGGTTGAGCCGTGCCTGTTCGAACCGGGCTGTCGCCATGGTCGATTCGCGTTTCGATGTTCATACGATTTTATCCTTCTTCATTCAATGCGAACGAAATGCGAATCAAGCCGGTTGACTGTCCGCTTGCGCAACTGCAGCCACGAAGGCGCGCATTGCTGTTTCATCTTTTATACCTTTGGCTGACTCGACTCCGGAGCTGACGTCGACGGCCCAAGGGCGTGTCTTGACGATAGCCTCTGCCACCGTATCCGGCGCAAGGCCACCGGCGAGAATCATCGGTCTGTCATCGAGCGCTTCCTTGACGTCACCCAAAGAATCCCAGTCAAGAGCCACGCCTGTTCCCCCCAGAGCGCCCGGAGCGTGACTGTCGAGCAGAAAGCCCTTGGCGTGCGTGAACTGTCGCGCCGCCTCACCTGTCATACGGGCAGTGGCTTCATTTGGGGCAATCGATGTGGCACCGGCGCCATCGCCCGTTGCACTCTCGGACCCCAGCGCCAGCGCTTTGAGATAGGGCTTGCCGAACCGTTCGCAGTCACTGGCTGACTCGCGCCCATGGAATTGTGGCACGAGGCTCGGGATGGCCTGCAGTGCCTCGCTGATAGCCCGCTCAGACGCATCCAGGAACAGCCCCACGGGCACCACAAAAGCTGGCAGCCTTGCAATGATAGCTGCCGCCTTGTCCAGTTCAATGCACCGGGCGCTGGCAGGCACAAAAACGAAGCCGAGTGCATCTACCCCGAGTTGCGCCGCCTGGAGCGCATCCTCGAGACGCGTAATGCCGCAGATCTTCACTCGGGTACGTCCAGCCATAGCCTTTGCAAGATACCAGATGACCGGCCTTGTTCACGACACTTGACACACGTCGATTCCGGGTCTCGAGTTTAGGGTCTCCAGGCCGGACGGGTCTCGTCCGTGAAGTCTGGAATTCCGAAATGTGACGGATACCACGCCTGCAAAAAAACCAAGCCGTCCGGCGGCGCTGTAGCACCACCGAGTCGCCGATCACGGGCGCGCAACAGCGCGGCGATCCATTCGGGCTCCCTGGCTGATTGACCAACCGCAATCAGGCAGCCCGCAATGATTCGCACCATATTGTGCAAGAAGCCGTTGGCAGCAATGTCGAGCGTGATGCATTGGCCCGAACGGGTGACACTGATTCGCGTGATCTCACGCACCGCATGACGGGCCTGACACTCTGCCGCTCGAAAACTCTGGAAATCATGCTCGCCGACCAGATACTGAGCCGCCCTGTGCATACGCTCAGCGTCCAGAGACTCGCGCACCCAGGCAACTCGTCCCGCATGCAACCCAGAGCGGGTGGCCCGGTTGAGGATGGTGTAGCGATAACAGCGACCCAAGGCCGAATGACGCGCATGAAAATCTGGCACAACCTCAGCCGCCCAATGCACCGCAATACTGGCAGGAAGGTGGCTGTTGACACCAAAACTCCAGGCACGCAGTGGCCGATCGACGGGCGCATCAAAGTGGCATACCTGTGCCAAGGCGTGCACACCGGTATCGGTCCGACCGGCACAGTGCAAGACAATCGGTTCGCGGGCAACTGCCGCTAGCGCAGTCTCGACCGCCTGTTGCACCGAAGGGCTGTGGGACTGGCGTTGCCAGCCACAAAACGCGCTACCGTCGTAGTCGACGGCGAGCGCGATACGTGAGTGAGAGCGACTCAGGAGATCTTGCGCAGCAAGGTTTCCGCTTCGCTGACCTGATCCGGGCTACCGCTCTTGACGATCTGATCAAGCGCGTTGGATGCAGAGTCCTTGTCACCCATGTCGATATAGGCCTTGGCAAGATCGAGCATGCTATCCATCTCGTCCGCGCCACCTGCTGGCCCGTCCAGATTGCCGGACAACAGCTCGTTGTCTGCTGTGAGGTCGGGAATCTCAAGGCCATCGACGGATCCGAGGTCAGTTGCATCAAGCAACTCGGTGCTGTCCAGAGAGATGTCTTCACTGAGTTGATCGAGGTCGAGAGTCAGATCAGCAGCCGTCGCGGTGGCATCGGACATCTTCTCGTTGGCCGCCGTGGCGCCGACAGCCAGATCAAATGACTCAAGCTCCGAGGCGCCCGCGGTAATGTCGGTAGTTACATCGTCCAGATCGGGAAACTCGATAGTACCCACATCATTTTCGGCTGCCACTTCGTCCGCTATTTGCGAGAAGTCACCTGTCGCTTCCAGGTCCGCCTCATCGAAGGCGAAGGCAGGATCAACACTTTGATCAAGCATTCCCGAAACATCGTCGTTGTCAAAATCAAGCGGCTCCTCAGCAGCCCCAAAATCCCGAGTGACACTGCTGGATACCGGATTATCAGCACCGGCGTCGGTAAAGTCACTGGCATCGAGCCGGGTCCCGCCGACCTGGCCGGAACCTACCGCCGCTACAGCAGCCGCCGAGGAGGAAAACATCTCGTCCTGCGGTCGCAGCTCGTGCCCCATGGCCGAGATCGTCGCCCAGTCAGGTGCTGCATCGCCTCCAAAGCGCGAGTGATAGTCAGCCGCAGTCCTGGCGAAAGCCTCGCCATTACCTTGCGCGTTGTAGGTATCGAGCAGCTTGCGTGGGAACAGATGATTGTCAGGCTCGCGCTCACTGGCAGCTACGAGCAGCTCCTCGGCTTGACCGTGCAAACCGTAGGCAAGATAGACGTCGGCTTCGGACATGGTGTCGTCCTTGTCGATATCGTCGTCATCCTCATCGGATGAGCCGGCAATCATTGCTTCATAAGCCTCGCGAGTATCCTCGTCTTCGCCGGCGAGCCGACCAACCGCAGCGGCCCCAGCTACTGCCGCACCCGCTCCAGCTGCCATACTTGCCCCCGTATCCGAGACCTTGTCGCCTGTCTGGTCAGCAGCCATCACGGCACGATCGATCTTGTCGCCGCTCACATCGGGGTCACCATCGCGCACCCGATCGTCAACATCGTCCAGCAGGTCGTCATCGGACCTGCGACGCCCGAACAACAATGTGCCGAGCGCGCCAAGCAAGGCGAGACCACCCACACCGGCTATCGCCATCTTGCGAGGATCAGCCAGCAGCGCCTGAAAGAAGTTCTGACCCTCCTGCGCCTCGTTGTCTGACGAGTCTGTTACTGCCGCGACAGCATCTGTAGCAGCGGTACTCGCTGCATCGGTTGTGGTGTCAGCCGCATCAGCCACCGAATCGCCAACCTCTGCCACTGCGTCGGCCGCTCCCTCAACGGCATTGGATGCCTGACCCGCCAGACCACTTGCCGCATTCTCGGCGTTTTCACGCGCATCAGTGAGCTGCTGCTCGAGCGCTGCGATCTCATTCTGACGCAGCGTTACAAGGGCATCCAGGTTTTCTGTGGTGGCTTCCAACTCGGTAGCTTGTTCAACCAGGTCACCCGATTCCAACCGAGCCGAAGACAGCTCCTCACGAGCCAGCTGCAAACGTCGATCAACATCAGCAACCGCTTCACCTTCGCTGCCCTCGCCCGCATCGGCTACAGCATCGGTTGATGTGTCCTCACCCACGATTCTGAGCTCATCGCGCTGCTGAATTTCCTCGCGGGCCTGCTCGAGAATCGCACGCGCATCAGCAGACAACAACTCACCGTCCTGAGCAGCGCTCTCAACATCCGCGGCCGCTTGTTCGGCAGCTTGCTCGACCGTGTCCTCAACAACGACTTGCCCAAGATCTTCAGTCGCAGGCTCGGTGCTCTCGGCTGGCTGCTCAGCCTGCTCAGGTGCAGAGGCGATACTGGTACCTTGATTGGCACGCAGGTTGTCGCGGTATTCCTGCCACAACTGGCTCTGGCTCGCTACTTCGGCCAAGGCCTGCGATTGAGACAGCGACTGAGCTTGAGGTGCGTCCGGGATTCGAAGAATTGATCCTGCACGCACCAGATTGATATTGCCCTCGATGAACGCCGATTCATTGGCGTTCAGAAGTGCGAGCATCATCTGCTCGACACTGACCTGGTCGCCCGCGGCTCGCTGAGCGATTTCGTATAGCGTGTCGCCGGTTTGCACCGTGACCTCGGCGCCTGCGGCCGGAGCGTCGCTAGCGGCCACGTCAAAATCATCAAGAGAAATCTCTACGCCATCACCTCCACCGAGCTCGTCTCCTCCGATGATCTCTACTTCAAAGGCGTCAGCTTCGGCCTCGGCCGTGCGGATGATCTCTGCACTGCCGCCAACCTCATTGCCAACTTCATCATTGGAGCCTGCAATCTCAACAGCAAATTCAAAATCACCTGCGGATTGAGCTGCAGCGGGATTGGGCGCCTCAATGTCGGTCAAGGAGATGACTTCACCATCAGCAGGGACCAAAGGTGTGCTCGCTTGCACATCAATTGTCGCCGGCTCACTACCACCCACCGAGTTTGCAACTTCGCCACCGCCGATTACTTCAACATCAAAGTCGACTTCAGCTGCATTCTCAACGCGACGGTCAATTGGCGCAGGGGCTGCAAGCGCATTATCGCTGCTGTTGGTCAATGCAGGCGTGTCACTGGAACCGCTTGAGGTGGCGCCGTGGGACAGGAATACCGGCGGATCAAGCAGTACGGTGTACTCGCGCACCATACGCCCTTGTGGCCAGTCAACTTCCAGCAGGAAGTTGAGGAACGGCTCGATGACAGGCCCCATGCTGCTGATGCGAATCACCGGCGCGGGTCCGGAATCATCCACCGAGAATCGCAAGTCCTGCAAGCTTTGCGAGCGTTCGATGCCCGCGCGCGAGAAGGCGTCCGCGGACGCAAGCGTGACGATCATGCCGTCAAGCTCCCCCGGTTTTACCGAGGTCAAACGAATCTCGGCGTTCATGGGCTGATTCAGCGCCGAACGCATTTCAATGTCGCCAAGACCCAACGCAAATGCGCCAGGAGATGCGAGCACGAGGCTCACTGCGGCTGCTAACCTGAGTTTTCGCACGTTCTTCCCGTCCCGCGTCAATGGCATTTGCACGAGACTGACCAGCCTGGGTTGTATACCTTGGCCATCAGCGCACGCACAAACACCTAACAATCAACTGCCCTAGTGTATAGATCATAACCTGTGGGCAGGTAGTGCCAATTGCAGCACCGGCCCGCAACACGTGCCGGGAATACGCTAGGTAGACCCGAGATGATCCCTGATCAAGCACTCCGCAATCTGCACACTGTTGAGCGCGGCGCCCTTGCGCACGTTGTCCGAGACGACCCAGAGGTCCAGCCCGTTCTCAATGCTGATGTCTTCTCTGACCCGACCGACAAATACAGGATCTGTGCCAGCTGATTCGGTCAATGCTGTGGGATAGCCACCATCGACGCGCTCGTCCATCAGCACAATTCCCGGCGCTGACGCCAACAGCTCGCGCGCAGCCTCCGCGCTTATCGGCTTCTCTGTCTCGATATGCACAGCCTCGGAATGCCCGTAGAACACAGGTACGCGCACACACGTCGGGTTCACGCGAATGCTGTCATCTTCCATGATCTTGTTGGTCTCCCAGACCATTTTCATCTCTTCTTTGGTGTATCCGTTGTCTTGAAACGTATCAATGTGTGGCAAGACATTGAATGCGATCTGCTTGGGATAGACCTCGCAGGTCACTTCAAGCCCGTTTAACAGACGTGCGGTCTGACCGCTCAGCTCCTCAATCGCTTCCTTGCCAGTACCCGAGACCGCTTGATAGGTACAGACGTTGATGCGGGTGATGCGAAAGGCATCGTGCAGCGGCTTGAGCGCGACCAGCATCTGAATCGTCGAGCAATTCGGATTGGCGATGATGCCGGTGTCCTTGTAACGCGCAATGGCATGGGCGTTGACCTCTGGCACAACGAGAGGCTTGTCATCATCGTAGCGAAACTGACTGGTGTTATCGATGACCACGCAGCCTGCAGCCGCAGCCTTGGGTGCATAGATCTTTGACACGCTCGCGCCCGGACTGAACAAGCCGATCTGCACGGTGGAGAAATCGAAAGTGGCGAGATCCTTGACCACCAACTGACGCTTGCCGAACTCAACGCGCTTGCCAGCTGATCGTTCGCTGGCCAATGCATGCACTTCACCGACAGGAAACTGACGCTCGGCCAGTATGGACAACATCGTTTCGCCAACGGCACCGGTGGCACCGACTACAGCGATATCAAAAGTCTTGCTCATGAGAATGTTAGGAAGTCATCAAGAATTGAGAGCGTCAAGCACGGCTTGACCCATATCGTGTGTGCTGACACTGGATTCACCTGGGGTAGTAATGTCGGCTGTTCGCACACCTGCGCTGATCACCTGAGACACAGCGGCTTCGATGGCATCGGCAGCGCCGGTTTCTCCAAGCGTGTAGCGAAGCATCATCGCCACCGACAGAATGGTCGCCAGCGGATTAGCGATTCCCTGACCCGCGATATCAGGAGCCGAACCATGTACTGGTTCATAAAGCCCCTTGCCCGCCTTGTCGAGCGATGCGGAGGGCAGCATGCCGATGGATCCTGTCAACATAGCGGCTGCATCAGAGAGCAAATCGCCAAACAGGTTGCCGGTAACGATGACATCAAACTGCTTGGGTGCACGCACCAATTGCATCGCAGCGTTGTCCACGTACATGTGAGACAACTCCACATCCGGGTAATCGGTCGCGACTGCCGTGACGACTTCGCGCCATAGCTCGGACACTTCCAGCACGTTGGCCTTGTCGACAGAACACAAACGAGCACCTCCGTCCGGATGACGGGCGCGGCACAACTCGAAGCCACGTACAGCAATGCGTTGAATCTCGTTCTCGTCATAGACCATGGTGTTGAAGCCTGTGCGTACGCCATTGCGCACTTCAATACCGCGCGGCCCGCCAAAGTAGATGCCTCCGGTCAATTCGCGCAGGATCATGATGTCAAGCCCTGCCACCAGGTCAGGCTTCAGTGAACTCGCCGCACTGAGCTCCGGGTACAACATCGCCGGGCGCAGGTTGGCAAAGAGCCCTAGCTCACTGCGCAATCCCAGCAAGCCGCGCTCCGGGCGCAGCTCACGTGGCGCCTTGTCGTACTGAGGCCCACCAATGGCACCCAGCAACAAGGCATCAGCAGCACGGCAAGCATCCAGCGTCATCTCAGGCAAGGGGCTACCGTGCGCGTCATAGGCGGCACCTCCAAAGACATGCTCTTCAACGGTGAGATCCAGACCGTGACTGTCTACAACGGCATCCAGCACCCGACGCCCCTCGGCGATAATCTCGGGGCCTATGCCATCACCGGGGAGCACCACGATTTTTCGGGTTGCTGCACTCATAACTTGATCACTGTGTAGGGGAATCATTGAATTGACAGGCTTGTAAGTGCCAAGCCGCGCGCGTGTGCGAGCCGGTATACGCCAATGTCAGGCGTCGGCTATTTCAGCAGGCTCTATGACTTCAGATTCATCTCTGGAGAGTTGATACCACTCGATCACCGCTGGATGAGCCAGCACAGACTGAATCCAGCGAGTGCTGTCATCCGGCACACGCACGCCGTAAGTTGTCAGGCGCGATGCAATGGGTGCAAACATCGCATCGACAACACCAAAACTGCCAAAAAGCCAGGGACCGCCGCTCGTCTGGAGCGCATCCTCAAACAGCTGCACCAGTCGATTGATCTCGATGCGCGTATCAAGATCCGGGGTAAAGCCCGATACTGTACGCCTGCAGTTCATGGGCATCTTGCGGCGCACATGCCTGAAGCCTGCATGCATTTCAGCACACATTGCTCTGGCTCTGGCACGATCCGCAGCAGCCTCCGACCAAAGCCCGGCATCACTCCACTTGTCAGCTATATATTCACAGATAGCCAGTGAATCCCACAGCACCAACGGCCCATCATGCAACACTGGCACCTGCTTGGCAGGACACCATTTTTCAAGCATGGCCTCCGTATCATCGGCAAACAAGGGAATGCGTACAGTCTCGAAGTCGACACCGACATGACGCATCAACAGCCATGGCCGCATCGACCACGACGAATACGTGTAGTTGCCGATTACCAGCTTCATCTGCCGAGTTTCATCAACTATTTGAACCGTCCGGCACCGTGAACAACCATGGAGCAGCTTTGCGCCGGCTGGACTCGTAGTTCTCGATACGATTTCGCTGTTGCAGTGTCAGCTCGATATCATCAAGGCCATTCAACAAGCACTCCTTGCGAAAGGCATCAACCTCAAACTCAAACACCTCACCAGATGGCGTGGTCACCGTTTGTGCTGCAAGGTCTATCGACAAACGATAGCCTGGCGTGGATTCACATTCGGCTGCCAGCTGCTCAACAATAGCCGGCGCCAAGCGGACGGGCAACAGACCACTCTTGAAACTGTTGTTGTGGAAGATATCGGCAAAGTCAGGTGCTATGACCGTTCGAAAGCCATAGTCATCCAGGGCCCAGACCGCGTGCTCACGTGAACTGCCACACCCAAAATTGTCCCCGGTAATCAATACCTCGGCACCCTGATAGCGCGCCTCGTTCAAGACAAAATCGGGATTGACCGGACGCCCGGCCACGTCCTGGTCAGGCTCACCGGTATCCAGGTAGCGCCAGGCATCAAACAGGTTCTTGCCAAATCCCGAGCGCTTGATGGATTTGAGGAACTGCTTGGGAATGATGGCATCGGTGTCCACGTTGGCGCGCAGCATCGGCACCGCCAATCCATCGAGTTTGGTAAACGCGCGCATCAGAAAGTTCTCACATCAACAAAGTGACCTGCCAGGGCTGCAGCTGCAGCCATGGCAGGACTTACCAGGTGAGTGCGCCCACCCTGTCCTTGCCGCCCTTCAAAGTTGCGGTTACTGGTGGACGCACAGCGCTCACCCGCTTCCAGCCGGTCTGCGTTCATCGCAAGACACATGGAACAGCCAGGATCTCGCCATTCAAAACCAGCCTCAATGAATATCTTGTCAAGCCCCTCTTTTTCGGCTTGCGACTTTACAAGACCGGACCCTGGTACAACAAGAGCCTGCTTGATGCTGTCGGCTACCCGCCGATCGCCAACCACCGCGGCAGCAGCTCGCAAATCTTCGATACGCGAGTTGGTGCAGGAGCCGATAAACACCCGGTCAAGCCTGATATCCGTCATGGCCGTTGCAGGCTCCAACGCCATGTACTCAAGCGCACGCTGAGCCCCCTCGGCCTTGCTGTCATCCAGAGCTGCAGGATCTGGCACATGACCGCCCACTCCTGTCACCATCTCGGGTGACGTGCCCCAAGTGACCTGAGGCTCGATGGAAGCGGCATCGATGTGCACGACTTCATCAAAATGTGCGCCCTCATCACTCTTGAGCTCAAGCCATGCCGCTTCAGCCGCTGCAAGCACGTCTCCTCTGGGCGAGAAGGGCCTGTCACGCAGGTACTCGATCGTGGTTTGATCCACACCGATCATGCCGGCGCGTGCGCCTGCTTCTATGGACATGTTGCAGACGGTCATACGCCCCTCCATCGACAGTGCGCGAATCGCATCTCCGCCAAACTCAATCGTGCAGCCAGTCCCACCGGCGGTGCCTATACGACCGATGATCGCGAGGACAATGTCCTTGGCGGTGATGCCCGCACCGACCTCGCCATCGACGCTGACCAACATGTTTTTGGCCTTTTTTTGCAACAAGGTCTGGGTGGCCATGACGTGCTCAACCTCGGAGGTGCCGATACCGAAGGCGAGCGCCCCGAAGGCGCCGTGGGTAGAGGTATGCGAATCACCGCACACCACCGTCATGCCAGGCAGCGTCGCCCCCTGCTCGGGCCCGATGACATGCACGATGCCCTGACGCTTGTCGTTCATGCGGAACTCGGTGATCCCGAACAACTCGCAGTTGGCATCAAGAGTTTCCACTTGTACACGTGACACCGGGTCTGCGATGCCTTTGTCGCGACCTTCGGTAGGCACGTTGTGATCCGCCACCGCGAGCATGGAACCCGTGCGCCAGGGTTTGCGACCGGCGAGCTGTAGGCCCTCGAACGCCTGCGGAGACGTCACCTCGTGCACCAGATGACGGTCGATGTAGAGCAGCACCGTGCCGTCTTCCTGCTCATTGACAACGTGTGCATCCCATACCTTGTCGTACAGCGTCTTGGCAGCCATCCGAAATTCCTAATCCAGGATCAGCGAGCATCCTAGCGCCCGACTCAAGATCACACCAGCGAATGTTTTGTATTCTTTGTATTCTCTACGGGAATATCAAGACCACAAGAATCGTGCATGGATTTCACCACTCTCGATGTATTTGTCAGCGTTGCAGACACGCGCTCGTTCTCGCGCGCGGCTGAGCAGTGCTTCATGACCCAAAGTGCTGTCAGCAAACGCGTAGCCGCGCTGGAAGCTGATCTTGGCACCGTCTTGTTTGACCGACTCGGGCGCAAGATTCGCTTGACCGAGGCCGGCGAGACCTTTCTGATCAGCAGCAGGCGCCTGCTGGCAGACCTGCACGCCAGTCGCGAGGCCGTGCGTGCTCTGGGTGACGAGGTAGCCGGTCGGCTGAAGCTCGCTACCAGCCATCACGTGGGTATCCACCGCCTGCCGCCGGTACTCAAGGAGTTTGTCAGGCGCTATCCTGCGGTGGAGCTTGACCTGGTGTTCATGGATTCTGAACTCGCCTGCACCGCTGTCGCTGAAGGTAGCCTTGAGCTTGCCGTTGTGACATTGCCAGACAAGCCCGCAGCCAAGCTCAAAACGCAGCTGATCTGGCCGGACCCACTGGTGATCGTGGCAGCGCCCGATCACCCGATCGTGCACGCCACACCGGCAACTGGATCAGCAGCCCGGAGGCGCGGGCGGCCAAAAGCGCCACAGACGCTCGCCAAACACACAGCGGTGTTGCCGGGGCGAGGTACTGTCACGCGCAGCATCCTGCTCAATGCGCTGGAGCCGCACGGCGTATCACTCACCACCTCGCTTGAGACCAACTATCTCGAGACCATCAAGATGCTGGTCAGTGTTGGTCTCGGCTGGAGCGCCCTGCCGGCCAACATGCTGGACGACTCAGTCGTTCACGTGCCGATGCGTGGTCTTGATATGCGACGCGAGCTTGGATGTGTCACCCAGCGTGAGCGCAGCTTGAGCCGCGCAGCAGAGGCCTTTCGATTGTTACTAATTGATCGCGCACATCAGCGGCACGCCTAGAGCGGAATAAACAGCGCAATCAGAATTGGCTCTGTACCCGGATTGGTATCACCAAAGCCCGCGTTGGACAGATGAAACACCTCTACCGCGATACGCATGTTGTTCTGCAACCTGTACCCCAATCTGATACCGGATCGAAACTCCAGGTCGTTACCAAGTTGCACGTCGTTGCCATCGTCGAACGATCCGAAGCCGAAGCTGGGAGTGAATATCCACTGCTCGGTCAACTCGAAGTCCCTGGAAATATCAGTGAACAGAAAGGAAGCTCCACCCTCTGACCGGCTGAGTCCTATCGACGGGGCAACGCGCCACCGAGTCAACGGCTTGAATCTAAATTCGATCTTGCCTAGCAGTGGCTCGGCGACATCATCGTCTAGCGTGGCCTTATGCCCTATACCAAAGGACAAGAAAAAGGGATCCTCCTGAGCGGCAGCGCTTTGTACTCCCACCAGAATCAACAGCACACAACACAGAGATGACCTGACCCACTTCATAACCGGAGTTCTCCACGACAGCAGCCAAGCTATATTGCTGCAATCGCACGAATACTACAAGCCCTGCAACGTTACATCACAGGTGTCGCACGCTATGCCAGATCAAGAACCGTTCAGAAGGGAATATCATCATCGAAGTCGCCTCCGGCGACTGCGGGTGTCGGATGCTCGGCCTTGTCGGCGGTAGGCGCAGCCGCGCCGTCGGCGCGTGCTACGCGCCAGGCTTGCAAATTGGTGAAGTACTTGCCGTTCCATTCGCGCCCACGCAGGTCAAAATCAACTGAAATTGCCTCGCCCTCGGCATAGCCGTCTATCAGGTTGCACTTGTCCTGTACCAGCTGGAATTTAACCATCTGCGGATACTGCCCGTCCGCTACCTCAATCACGAATTCACGTGCCTGAAAGGTTGCACTCTTTTGCTCGGTATCAAAGATCTTGTGGACCTTGCCGTCCGCCTTGTATGCCATTGCACTGCTATCTGTGTTGTTTGTGAATCGAGTGGCGCTACAGTACGTCGTCGCGCTCGGCCTTGCACTTCTGATATGTCACACAACCGACGCCGGAATCATCGGTGTGGCGCTCTGAACATCGGCATTCTGCCCCCGATGGCGCAACGCGTGGTCCACCAGCACCAGAGCCAGCATGGCCTCGGCGATAGGCGTGGCCCGGATGCCCACACAGGGATCGTGACGACCGGTGGTTGCCACGTCAATATCATCGCCTGAAACATCCACGCCACGGCCCGGCAGCCGGATACTGGAGGTGGGCTTAAGCGCCAGCGAGGCGAGAATCTCCTGACCCGAGGAGATGCCACCGAGCACACCTCCGGCGTGGTTGGACGTAAACCCCTGGCTGGTCATCTCGTCCCTGTGCTCGGTACCGCGCTGCGCCACACAGGCAAAGCCTGCACCGATCTCCACCCCCTTTACCGCATTGATCGACATCAGCGCGTGGGCGATATCCGCGTCCAGCCGGTCGAACACAGGCTCACCCCAGCCGGTCGGCACGCCTGTGGCAATAACCTCGACCTTGGCCCCAATCGAGTCCCCGTCCTTGCCCAGTTGCTTCATGTACGTCTCAAGCGCTTCGATCTGCCCGGCATTGGGCCAAAAGAACGCATTGCGCTCAACCTCATCGGCGTCGTGGACGCTGCGATCAAGAACGATCGGCCCCAGTTGACTCAGGTAGCCGCGCACTTTGGTGCCAAAGCTCTTCAACAAGACCCGTTTTGCAATGGCGCCCGCAGCCACTCGCATAGCGGTCTCACGCGCCGAGGAGCGCCCGCCACCCCGATAATCACGCACGCCATACTTGCGCTCATAGGTGTAATCAGCATGCGCGGGGCGAAAACGATCCTTGATCCTGGCGTAATCTCGCGAGCGTTGATCCGTGTTGCGGATCAACAGACCAATCGGTGTACCGGTGGTCACACCCTCAAATACCCCCGACAAAATCTCGACCTCATCGGCTTCCCGCCGCTGCGTGGTGTAGCGGCTTTGCCCGGGCTTGCGACGATCAAGATCGGTTTGCAGGTGCTCAGCCGTCAGAGCAATACCCGGCGGACACCCGTCAACGATACCGACCAACGCCGGGCCATGACTTTCACCCGCCGTGGTGACTGTGAAGAGCTTGCCGAAGGTATTACCTGCCATCGGGGAAGTATACGCGCCCGGCAGTGTCGCCCGCCAGACCAGACTTACGCACGGCGAGGCCGCCGCTGTCGCTAGATCTCTCGCTCCACGGCGCTGACGTTGCGAAGCTGTCGAATCCGATCCATCAGCATGGTCAGCTCTCCCATATTGGCGACTTGCACAGTCAGATGCATGTCAGCTATCTGCTCCTCGGGATCCGAGAGGGTGTTGACAGCGACCACATCAATACTCTGGTTGGCCAACACGGTGGACACATCACGCAACAAGCCCTGCCGGTCATAGGCCTGAATGAGTATCTTTACCTGATAGTGACGATCTTGCTGTGCCTCCTCAGAGCCCCAGTCTACCTCGATCAAGCGCGCCAATTCTGCCTCGCCAAGATTGATCATGTTGCTGCAGTCAGCGCGATGTATCGTCACACCCTTGCCACGGGTGATGAAACCGACGATGTCATCCCAAGGTACCGGCTGACAGCAGTTGGCAACGGTTGTGAGCAGGTTGCCCACACCGCGTACACGCACACCATCGTCACCGCTGCTTGGCTTGGCACGCCGAGCGCCGGATTGGCGCTGACCGCTACTGGGCATAGTCACTACCGGCAAGCCGGTTGCCGGTTCGCTGAGTTGCTCTATGGCACCGGCGATCTGAGCGATGCTGACATCGTTTCGACCGATGGCGACGAACAACTGTTCAGGTTTGTCAAACTTGAGCCGACGCACCAACTTCTCGATCGACACTGAATTGACCTTCAGGCGTTTGAGTTCGCGCTCCAGCACTGCCCGCCCGTCTACAACATGCTGATCGTGATCACGCGCATTGAACCAGGCGCGCACCTTGCCTCGTGCACGACCTGATGCAAGGTAGCCGAGCGAGCGATTCAACCAATCGCGACTCGGTGCAGGCTCACGAGTCGTGAGTATCTCGACCCGATCTCCCGAGTTGAGCTTATGCGTCAGAGTAACGATGCTGCCGTTTATCTTGGCTCCACGACACCGGTGCCCGATTTCAGAATGAATGTGATACGCAAAATCCAGCGGTGTTGACCCGCCCACCAGGTCAATCACCTCACCTTTGGGCGTAAAGACATACACACGCTCAGCGTCTATCTGTTGGTTGAACCCTTCAACCAGCTGATCATCATCGTTGTCTTCGAGCAACTGGCGCAGCGCATTGATGTTTTTCTGCAAAGCCTCATCAACCGGGCTTCCTTCCTTGTAGGCCCAGTGCGCGGCGACCCCGTTTTCCGCATCGTTGTCCATGGACCGAGTGCGTATCTGAATCTCCACGGGCTTTCCTGCAGGCCCGATAACAGCGGTGTGCAAGGAGCGATATCCGTTGTCCTTGGGATTGGCGATGTAGTCATCAAACTCGCGTGCAATCGGCTGCCAACAACCATGGGCCAACCCCAAAGCGCCGTAACACTGCTGCACGTCATCGACAAGCACGCGCACGGCACGCACATCAAAAAGATCAGCAAACTCGATGTGCTTGGCGCGCATCTTCTTCCAGATGCTGTGTATGTGCTTGGGTCGTCCAAACACCTCTGCTCCTTCAATGCCACCTGCTACAAGCTGCTGATCAAGGGTGTCGACAAACTCATGTATGTAGCATTCTCGAGCGGCGCGGTTTTCTTCCAGTGATCTTGCAATGTGCTTGTAGGCATCAGGATTCACGATACGAAACGCCACGTCCTCCAGCTCCCACTTGAGTTGCCCGAGACCCAGACGGTTAGCGAGCGGCGCATAGATCGCAAGGGTTTCCTCGGCAAGGGCGATGCTTTGCGGATCATCGTGCTTGACCAACTTGTACAAGCGCTGTGTGCGATACGCGAGCTTGACCAGCACTACGCGAATATCCTCCACCAGCGACAACACCATGCGACGCAGGCGCTCCGCCTGATCGCGCGTATCCGAAGATGTTGACGAAGCTGAGTCGTTGATTGTCAGCTCGTTCAACCAGCGTACGCCGGTTACAAGCGTTGCGCACTCCTGACCAAAATGCTCACGCACATGATCTTGCGCATAATGACGTGCGGACACGTCCGTGCCGAACAGAGCAGCAACAAGGATGGGTGTGTCCGCACGCATGGCCTTGAGCTGCGCTGCCACGAACAGCGCATCCGGATAGCTGGAGTGCTCGCTACGGATCTCAAACCAGGCATCAATGGCGCGCTTGAGCACGAGCCGCTGGTTGCGCGTGACGTCTCCTGCGAGCACAGCAAGCGCACCCTCAGGTGTTGCGAGTGCCTCTTCGTCAGCGCTGAACGTGTGCTTCATACGCGGTGAACGCGTGGGATCAAGCGCACTAGTATACGCGCCGACTATCTCCTGAGCACACCGTCGATCGGCACCCGTTTGATTCAGATCAACGGCTAGGCGCTCGCTTTTAGTGCAACCATTGGAGGCGTGTGCAATACACGCCTTGTCGCCAGGTAACCGACCAGGCTGATCCCGGCAGCTCCACCCAATACACCGATCATCCAGAGTCCGATGTTGAGTTGGAACGGCAACTCGAATACGAATCGACTGAGACTGAAGGCAATGGCGGTTGCAAACAAAGCGGCGAGCGCACCTGCAAGACCACCGAGTATCGCGAACTCACTGAGTACCGCACGGCGCACCTGCTCATGTGAGGCACCTAGAGCGCGCAGTAACGCACTCTCCTTGATCCGCTCACGCTGACTGCTTTGAACCGCGGCAAGCAAGACGCAAAAACCTGCAGCGAGCGTGAACAGAAAAACATACTCCACCGCCGAAGACGCACGGTCCATCAGTGTCTTGACACGCGTGATGATCGAGCCGATATCCAATGTGGCCACACCTGGAAACTCACGCGCCCATCCCGTGGTCGCGGTGGCGAAGTCTTCCTCGATACGAAAGCTGGTTACGTAGGTAGCCGGAAAGCCCTCAAGCATGGCCGGGTTTGCCAGCGCAAAGAAATTGACGTCAAACGACTCCCAGTCAACCAGACGAAAACTGGTGATGGTACCTGTGACATCAACGCCTGCTACCCGAAAGGTCAAGCTATCGCCCAGCGCAAAGCCGCGCTCTTCTGCCCAGGCACGGTCCACGGAAAGTTGGGGCTTTGTGTCACCAGCTTCCCAGAATTCGCCCGCATCGATGGAGTTGCTTACCGGCAACGTATCGGTGAACGACAGGTTGTACTCACGGCGCGCACGGCGTTGTTGTTGGGCATCGTTTGGATCTTCGAGCACAGGCTCACCGTTATGGGCCGCAAGGCGTGCACGCACCATCGGAAACAGCCCATTGTTATCAATACCCTGCTCGTCCAGACGCGCCGCAAATGCGTCTGCCTGATCCGGCTGTATGTTCAGCACGAACACGTTGGGCGCATCCGGTGGCAGATCCTGCTCCCAGGCGGCAAGAATGTCCACACGCACAATCGCTATCAGCAACAGGGCCATGATGCCCATGGCGAACGCGGCAAGTTGCACGACGCTTGAGGCAGCCCTGCGCTCAAGCCCCGCGACCGCCAGTCGGTAGCGACCACCAGCGAGTCGTCTGACAGCACGAATCATCAAGCGGCCAAAAAGTGCGAACACCAGCAACATGACCACTACCCCGGCCACTACTATCAAGGACAACAGGGGATCACCCGATAGCAGCCAGACGACCAGAAAAGTTGCCCCGATACCCAATAAGGCGGCCACAGCCGCACTGCCGTCCACACCGGCGTAGTCGTTTTGCAGCACACGCATGACATTGACACGCCCGGCGCGAATCACTGGCAACAGCCCAAAGCCTGCCAAGGCGATAAACGCGGTCACCATGCCAATCAATGGTGCCGTGAATCCCGCCGACGGCAACTCAAAACCGAACCAGCTCACCAACATGCCCGCCAGTACCCGCTGCGCCAACCAACCGATCAGTGCTCCAATCAGCGATGCCACCAGCGCTATCAGGGTCAAACGAGCGGCAAGCCAAACAATGACTTCATTGCGTGAGGCACCAAGGGTGCGCATGACAGCGCCCGCATCCGCCTGGGCTCGGGCAAAGTGGCGGACTGCGAGTGCGATGGCCGCACCGGCAAGCAACACCGTGACAACCGAGGCAAGACCGAGAAAGCGCTGTGCGCGATCCAGCGCCCTTTGCATCTGAGGGCTCCCGTCGCGTACACCTTGCAGCCGCAACTCACCGGGGTACTGCTGCTCCAGATACTCACGCGCATCGGTGACCTCTGCAGGATCGCCCGCCATCAACAAGGCATAACGCGCCCGACTGCCTGGCCCAAGCAACTCTGCCTTTTCAAGGTCGGCAGCATTCATCATGACGCGCGGTGCAAACTCGAAAAAGTTTTGACCGCGATCCGGCTCATAATCGATAACGCCTGCAACCCTCAGTGTGATCGCACCGAGTTCCAGGATCTCGTTCTGTGTCAATGCAAGCCCGTCTACCAAGGGCCTGTCCACCCAGACGGTGCCGGGTTCGGGATGCCCGCTGTTACTGCCCAGGCTTTGCGTTGCAGCCGGATCATCCACTGACGCAATGCGCACACTACCGCGCAAGGGGTAGCCTGCGGTCACCGCCTTGATCGCGACTAGTTGTGACTCACCGTCACTGTCAATCACGACCGAAGGAAAGCGGGTATGAAAGGCGGTATCAACACCACGTTCCGCTACGGCCTGCTCCAAACCCTCTGGTAAGGCAAGCCCCGAGGAGGCCAGTAGATCTGCCGCCAGCACATCGCCTGCCTGACGCTCGACGGCGCGGCCGATTCGATCAGTGAAGAAGCTGACCGCCGTGACCGACGCTACCGCCACCACAAGGGCGAGCGCGAGTACGCGCAATTCACCGGCCCTGAGATCTCGCCCGAGCGAACGCAACGCAAAGCGGCCCTGCCTGATCATTCCCGATGTCTTTGTGACACTCATGACATCAGCCTGTGGTCAGTTTGCCATCGCCCATCACCAGACGGCGATCGCATCGAGCGGCCAATCGCTCATCATGCGTGACCAGAACCAGGGCAGCACCGCGACTCTCGCGCAGCGAGAACATCAGATCGATCACTCGCCGTCCCGTCTCACCATCAAGATTACCCGTGGGCTCATCGGCAAACAAAATCGCAGGCTGCGACACAAATGCCCGGGCCAAGGCCACACGTTGCTGCTCACCGCCCGACAGCTGTAGAGGCTGGTGCCCTGCCCGATGATCGAGCCCGACTTCAGCCAACATGTTACGAGCCCGGCTTGGCGCATCCGCAGCGCCAGCGAGCTCAAGGGGCAACATGACATTCTCAAGCGCTGTAAGCCCCGGCAGCAATTGAAAGTTCTGGAACACAAAACCGACATCACCTGCGCGCAAGCGCGCCCGCTGGTCCTCGTCCAGGGTCGACAGGGACTGGCCTAGCAGCTCGACCTCGCCGGACGTGGGCGTGTCGAGCCCTGCGAGCAATCCAAGCAATGTGGACTTGCCCGAGCCAGACGGCCCGACAATCGCGAGAGCCTCTCCGGGAGAGACTCGCATATTCAGCGAGGACAAGATGACCAGATCGCCTTCCGGCCCAGAGACGCTCTTGCCGACATCGCGCACCAGTAAAACCCCGCCAGACGCCGACGCGCTTGAGGCCGCGCTCGAGGCCAGAGCCGAAGGCTTATCGACGATGGCTGCGCCGTCGGTCACGCCAACCAGGGAGCCAGCGGCGTCTGCTCTAGTGCTCATTGATGAGGCTCGTGCGTATCGTGCGTTGAAATGGATAGCCGGCCCGGATATTTACAGGGCAAGCGTGGTCTCACAGAATATGATGCAGTATGCATAGTGCACTCACTAAGGACCGCACCACCACCTACTTGTTCGCAAGAGACTGTTGATGGGATTTTTGACAGCTTTATCAAGCCGCCGCCCTGCGGGGCTCAGGATCATTTTTTGGTCAGTTGTGCTCACTGTGGCGCTGGCTCACGGGAGGCCGACGTCGGCTGATGGTACTGGCGCGGAGAGCGAAGGCCCTGTCGTCCTGGTGCTCGGCGATAGTCTCAGCGCTGCCTATGGCCTGGCCGAGAGTGATGGCTGGGTGAGTCTTGCCGCAGAGGCGCTGGCCAAGACCTGGCCGGGCGTGCAGATGGTCAATGCCAGCATCAGCGGTGATACGACCGCCGGTGGGATGCGCAGGCTGCCGGCCGCACTCGAGCGCTTCAAGCCAGATCTGGTCATCATCGAGCTGGGTGGCAACGATGGTCTGCGGGCCTATCCCACCAACGCGATGCGCGATAACCTGATCGCCATGGCAGAAGCTGCGCAGAACAGCGGCGCTGCAGCCTTGATCTTCGGCATGATGATCCCGTCCAACTATGGGCCTGCCTACACCGAGTCATTCAGCGACGCCTTTGGCGAGGCTGCCAAGGCCACAGGCGCATCATTCCTACCATTTTTCCTCGAGCCCATCGCCATGGACCGCAACTACTTTCAACGCGATGGCATTCATCCAACGGCTGAAGCTCAGCCTCTGCTACTGGAACATGCACTACCAGTGATCGAGCAAGCACTCGAGCGAGCCACCGCATTGTGACGGCGCCCGGGGGCGCTCGTCTGCATACAACCAACACATCAATAGCCTGCCATGCCACAACGCCAGAAAATTGAATTCCCCGGTCAAGACGGCAGCACACTTGCGGGTTTGCTCGAAACACCTGATACCGCACCGCTGGGCACGGCGCTGTTTGCGCATTGCTTTACCTGCGGCAAGGACATCGCCGCGGCCTCACGGATCGCACGGGCTCTGGTTGCACGCGGCTACGCCGTTATGCGCTTCGACTTCACCGGGCTTGGCAATAGCGACGGCGACTTTGCCAACACACATTTCTCCTCCAACGTCGGGGACCTGATTGCTGCAGCTGCATACCTGCGTGACAAGGATCGTGCCCCGCAGTTGCTCATCGGCCATAGCCTAGGTGGCACGGCGGTTCTCAACGCAGCCCACGACATCCCTGAGTGCCGAGGCGTTGTCACTATCGGGTCGCCCGCAGATGCACAACACGTGTCCAAGCAGTTTGCCTGCGATATCGAGCGCATCGAGTCTCAAGGAGAGGCAGAAGTAAAACTCGGCGGCAGGAGCTTCACGATCCGCCAGAGCTTCCTGGACGATATCCGCAAGACCGATGTGGACCATATCGCAAACCTCAAACGCGCCTTGCTTGTCATGCACTCGCCCACAGACACCATTGTTGATGTCTCGCATGCAGAACGGATATACAAGGCGGCCAAACACCCCAAGAGCTTTGTTGATCTCAACGGTGCGGACCATCTTCTGAGCAAGGCTCACGATGCCGAATTCGTTGCCTCCATGATTTCAGGCTGGGCCAGCCGTCTTACTGACACCACGCGAGCACCTACTCGCCCGAAGCTTGAAAAGGGCATCGTCCAGGTCGACGAACGCGATCACCGTTTCGCGCTCGATGTCTTCAGCGACGATCACCAATGGATTGCTGACGAACCGAAAATACTTGGAGGTCGCAACAGCGGGCCCGACCCCTATGAGCAGCTGCTCTCCGCACTCGGCACCTGCACTGCCATGACCTTGCGCATGTATGCCGAACGAAAGGGTCTTGCTCTCCATGACGTTTCTGTCATCCTGCACCACGACCGTGAACATCAAACCGATTGCGATGGTTGCGAGCAATCACCAAAGAAAATTGACGTGCTGACACGAGAAGTCAAGTTGACAGGGAATCTTGATACTGCAAGTCGTGAACGCCTGCTCGAGATCGCTGACAAGTGCCCCGTGCACCGGACGCTCGTGGGCGATATCGAGATCCGTACGCAGCTTGCGGGCGATTGACTCTTTGCTTGGCCAGGTACGCGCGGGGGCTATCGAAGTAGCGTTACAACTACGACGATGAATGAATAAGATACTGCACAAATAACCACACGGCGACCACAAAAATAATGGTTCCGATCAGTCCGCCCACAATAAAGTGTATGGGGTTGCCGTGTTTGAAATCGCGCTCCTTATTTGCCTTGGATTGAACGCCGATTGCCGCCGCCAGAACGCTCTGCACGACAGACCAGAATCCCGTACCGCTTTTTTTCTGTGAATCCATAGTCTGCTAACTGCCTGTATTGTTGTTGCAAAGGGCCAAAAGACAGTGGGCACGGCGCGCCCAGGTCGCATCAGCATGAGCACGGTCTCGACCACACCCCGAAAAGAACGACTGATCTACTGGAAGCGACTACGGTGCACCAGACGCTACTGAGCGTAGCGCCGGATAGCACGCGTGTAGCACATCAATCATCGTACAGGCGTGCCTCAAGTGAACGCCCACGTGCCAGTCGTCGCCAGCTCACATTATGAGCTGCACACCACTCAATAACGTCACGAGCCGCCAGATCTTCGTTCACCACCTCTGCCACAAGATCACCACGCGGCGTAGCTCTGCAGGCGCTGATTGACTCAAGCTGCGTCAAGGCAAAAGCTGCCTGTTCAGCAGCACTTGCCTGGATAGTCTCAAGCGTGATGGTGAGCCTGCCAATTTGACTGCTCGCACTATCATCGTTTGCGATGGCGCCACGTGCGGATACTCGCCCGCTGTCCAGGTACACCACGCGGTCTGTCAGGCGTTCCAACTCGTCGAGGTTGTGGCTACTGATCATGAAGTCGATCTGACCTGCCATCTCACGTATCAGCCCGTGAATGACACGCACATTGGGTGGATCAACACCAGCGGTGGGTTCATCGAGAAGCACCAGACGTGGCGAGCCGATCAACGACTGTGCAAAGGCCACACGCTTGCCCATACCGTGGCTGAGTGAATCGGGTAGTTGGCGCGCCACGCCAGCAAGATCCACAACATCAAGCACGCGTTCACGTTCGCTACGTGCAACCGCCCGCGTCATACCCTGTAATCGCGCAAAGTCCTCAAGCTGCGCCCCGACCGTGCGACGTGGCGCCAACAAGGCATCCTGCGGCAGAGCACCCAGTTGTCCACGCAGTGCTGAGCTACCCGGTCGGTGCCCAAGCACACGCACCTCACCTGAGGTTGGGCGTACAAAACCGCACAAAACCGAGAATAGCGTGGTCTTACCCGCACCGTTCGGCCCCACCAGGGCGATAGGTGCGCCCCCGGCCAGTTCAAGGTCAACGCCATCGAGCGCACGCGTTCTTCCATAGCGACGCACCAGCGCTTTACACGAGAGCAAGGACGTATTCACCATCAGAGATCTCGCCGGCACATGACAAGCGCTGCAGCTACCAGAAACACTGCAGCATGCAGCAAGCCAATGGAGGCAGGCACCATCGCTTCGCTACCGATACGCGACAACAAGGTACGCACTGGAGAGCCCGGCAACAGATGATCGAGCACCACGTTGCTACCCCATCGTGATGACAGCCAGGCAGCGGCTATCGACAACACGATCCAGATGATCAGTGCATAGCGCGTGGCCTGCGACGGTGTACGTGCCAGTGCCGAGACCAGTGCCATCAAGGAAATCCATGGCAACAAGGTCATCCATAGCGCTAACGCAGCTAGCCCGACGATCGGCACTACCCCATCTTCGCCTGCCCACCGTGTATTAGGAACAAGGCTTTGGTGTTGATACCAGACCAGAGCCAGAGTGCTAAGCATGGTCACGAGTGTGGCCACTGCCATGATCAAGGCTTGCCCGAGGAATCTGCCCGCAAGGATCTCAAGCCGCGATGCGCGCAGGATCAGGTAGCGCAAGGTACCTCGAGCACGATCAGAGGCAATCTGATCAGCGGATGCGACCACTGATACAAAAGGTAGAAGGTACAACGCTGCTACCCACCAGGCCGCGTACTCCTGAGCTGGCCATCGCAAAAGGTTGCCGAGGCTGAGGTATTCATCCAGTAGCACGTCAATGCCGGCCCCGGCACCGCCGCTAGCCAGGCGACCTGCCGGTAAGACAAACCAGGTCAGCGCTGCATACCAGAGCAAACAGAAAGCTAGCAGCGATACCAAACCGCGACGCGAACCTACAAAGCGCTGCACCTCAGCACGCGCAAGAACGAGGATACGCATCATCAGGAACCCAGAACCCGACTCATGACGATGCGGTGAAAACCGTGTTGAGTCACCGCTGTTACCGAGAGCGCGGTATCGACCCACCAAGTCTGTAAATTCTGTGATTTGTTCGCCATGGTGATGTGAGCTGCTTCCGCTTGGCGTGATCATACCTGCCTCGCTCGATAGTAGCGACATGGGAAATGTGAGCATATCGGCAGTGAGAAATTGGCTGACCGCATACGCTCACAACATGACCAGATACCTTCACAATTCAGCCGGCCATAAATGCGCTCGCACAAAGATTCGGGCAAATGTGCTGAGCGCGATCCTTGTGCCTGCGGCTCTGAGTCTGGCTCTGTTTGACGCACGTCCAAGCACCGCGGCAAGCGTCGCCGCAAGCAATGCAACTATTGCTACGTCAACCCCTGCCAGCGGTTGCGGGAGTCTTTCGCCCAGGTTTGCAGCACAGGGTAATGATTACTACGACGCCGATCACTACGAGCGCGGTGACTATTCTGATAAGAATTTCGAGCGTGTCGAACATACCCGCCGCTCTGATCGTCATTCAGCGTCAATACTCGACGGCCAATGGTCTCCGATCAGTGAACGCGCAAGGCTAACGGGCGAAGGCTTCCGCATCACCTGCCTTGGCAGAGGCGATGAGCTGCGCTCTATCAAGACCTATTTTGATCTCGAAGAGATCGAGCGCCAGTCTGCCCTGTCCGGCCTGGAGTACCTACGCGCCTATGAGGATCGCCATACGGTCAAAGCGCCATCGCAAGACAGACGCGTCGATGGCATTGTTTCGCTGGAAACAATCGAGCTGCCACCGCGGCCGCTGTGGACACTCGCTGAAGACGGAAGAACACTGGAGCACATCCGGCGTTTTCGGCGCGACAACGCCGCTGACTTTCGACAAACTGACCAGACCGCCACCCTGATCGAGGTGGCTTTGCTCGCCCGGCGTACACTGAACGGCGGCCTGGAAATCAACCAGACCACTTGGGTCAACGGCTATCAGAGTGAGGATCTTGTCTGGCGCATCAAGGACTGAGCAGCCCTCAGTGACTCCAATGCGAGTTGCATAAGCCCTCAAGGCCAGCCTTTGGCGTGGCGAACCCTCGACGAGCCCAAATGCAGTCAGCAGTGCAGCTGCGCTAACGGAGCGCCCACAACCTCAGGGTCAGGGCCGGTCACAACCGCGTGGTTCTTGCCGGGGTAGTCAAGATGAAACAGAAAATGCTGCAAGCAGTGGATACGTGCCCGGCGCTTGTCTTGTGCCTGGATCACCACCCAAGGAGCATCTGCGGTATGCGTGTGAAAAAACATCGCATCGCGCGCCTCGGTGTACTTGTCCCAGCGCTTGATTGCCGCATGATCCAGCGACGATAGATTCCATCTTCTCAGTGGGTCCTCGGTGCTCGCATCAAAGCGCTCCAGTTGTACGCGCTGACTGATCGAAAACCAGTATTTAAACAGGTGCATGCCAGAGCGCACCAGCATGCGCTCGATCTCCGGCGTCTGGCGCATGAACTCCAAATACTCGGCAGGCGTACAAAACCCCATCACATGCTCGATGCCAGCACGGTTGTACCAGGAGCGATCAAACAGGCGGATTTCGCCTGCTGAGGGCAACTCGCTGATGTAGCGCTGGAAATACCACTGACCAAGCTCGTACTCAGTCGGTTTTTGCAAAGCAACAAGTCGTGTGCTGCGTGGATTGAGCTTCTCGGTGAACGGTCTGATGGCACCTCCCTTGCCGGCGGCGTCACGCCCCTCGAACAACACACAGATCTTCTCCCGCCGGTCTCTGACCCAGCGCTGTACCTTGAGCAACTCGACCTGTAGGTCCTGTTTTTGGCGTCGGTAGTCGCGACGCTTGAGCCTTGGCATTGCCTCTCGCTCGGATGACACCCCGAAAGAGGAATCGGACGACGCCCTGTCGGGCTTTGCATCCGGAGTCTCAACCGATGCGCCGTCAGACTTCTCCCCGGATTTGATGCCAGATTCCTCGCCTGATGTCTTATCCACTGCTACCTTCCTGTTGCTCATCACTTCGTGCGTCACTACGGACTTGCACGATCATACCTGTGCGGCGTTTCGGGCTTGGCACAGGAACAGCGTGAGCCCGTGGTCTGCAAGGTCTGCAGCGATTCTTCAGGGGCACCAGGAACTGCACGATGCCAACAAGCTCAATTGCACGCCGGAGCCGGATGGCCAGCACCAGCTCGATTGCCAGCGCACTTTCGATGGCGGGGCTCATCGCCTTGTTCTGCATGGGTACGGCCCCGGCAACCCTGACCTCAAGCGAGTGCGGTACTGAATCCCCCCGTTTGGTTGAGCAAGGTGACGATTACTACCGCCCCCTCGCCGCCACCGACGGCGATCCTGACAGCCCCGTTCCTACAGCACGTGGTCCGGCCTCTGTTCTCGATTCATCCTGGTCACCAGTCAGCATCCGCGCGCACCTGACCGGCAAAGGGTATCGCGTCACCTGCTTTGGCGCCGGCGACGAGAGACGCACGGTGACGGTTCACTTTGACCTCGACGACATCCAACGTCGCTCAGCGCCCTCCGGAACCGAGCATCTACATGCCAGAGAAGACCAACACACGATAGTGTCAGAGCCGAGTAGCGACCGCCTGACCACGAAGACGATTAGCACCGTGATTGAGCTGCCGCCACGTCAAAGCTGGACGCTGGACGCAGATGGCAAGACGCTCACAACCAACTGGCGATTTCATCGCAGAGGTGCATCCTTGATGACTAGCACCGATACGGCCTCCGCTACAAACAGCGGCGTCGTGCTCGTTGAGGTTGACCTGATGGCTCGGCCCACAACGCAGGGCGCGATGGAGATCAAGCAAACCACCTGGATCAATGGCTACCGTGACGAAGAGGTGGTGTGGCAAGTGCAGAACTAACGATCTGCGCGAAACACTGCCTCGCACGACTCAGCGATTGCAGCCCATCAGTCACGGTCGAGGCTCAGCACCTCACGCCTCCGGGCGCATGTGAGGAAACAGCACTACGTCTCGAATACTAGAGGCGCCAGTCATCAGCATGACCAATCGGTCAATACCGATGCCCTCACCTGCTGTGGGCGGCATGCCGTACTCAAGCGCACGAACATAGTCGGCATCAAAGTGCATCGCTTCCTCATCGCCTGCTTCCTTGCCTGCGACCTGCTCGCGAAACCGCTCAGCCTGATCCTCAGCATCGTTAAGCTCCGAGAAGCCGTTGGCGATCTCACGCCCGCCTACAAAGAGCTCAAAGCGATCCGTGACCGAAGGGTCAGCATCATTGCGGCGCGATAGCGGCGATACCTCGGTGGGATATAACGTTATGAACGTTGGGTCCATCAGCTTTTCCTCAACCGTTGCCTCGAACAACTCGGTCTGTATCTTGCCAAGCCCCCAGGCAGCTTCTACCTTGCCACCCGCCGCTTCCAGGGCAGCACGCGCACCTTCGAGAGTCGACAGACGCGACGCATCGAGTTCAGAGTTGTATTGCAATACCGCGTCAAACAGACTCATACGGGTGAATGGCTTGCCAAAATCATAAAACGAACTACCGTCCTCAGATGCAATGGAATGACTGCCAACCACATCGCTTGCAATACCGCGCATCAGCTCCTCAGTCAGGTCCATCAGGTCTTCATAGGTTGCCCAGGCCTGGTAGAACTCGAGCATCGTGAACTCGGGATTGTGACGTGTCGACAAGCCTTCGTTGCGGAAGTTGCGGTTGATCTCGAATACGCGCTCAAATCCGCCAACAACCAGACGCTTGAGATACAACTCCGGTGCAATGCGCAGATACAGCTGCATGTCCAATGCATTGTGGTGAGTGATGAAAGGCTTTGCAGCCGCACCACCGGGAATCGGTTGCATCATGGGTGTCTCGACTTCCAGAAATTCCCGTGACTCAAAAAAGCGACGAACATACGCAACGATCTGACTGCGCATGCGAAAGGTGTTGCGCGTCTGTTCACTGGTCATCAAATCCACGTAGCGCTGCCGGTAACGCGTCTCCTGATCCGACAAACCATGAAATTTTTCCGGCAAGGGGCGCAAAGACTTGACCATCAAGCGCACATCGGCCACACGTACCGACAACTCATCAGTCTTGGTCTTGAACAGCTCACCCTTGACGGCCACTATGTCACCGATGTCAAGATCCTTGAACGCCGCATAGGCCTCTTCACCCACGGCCGCCTGCTGCACGAATATCTGGATATCGCCAGTTGAATCGCGCAGCGTGGCAAAACTGGCCTTGCCCATGACACGCCGCGTCATGACGCGCCCACCAACAGCCACCGCGAGTGCCTGTGCTGCAAGCGCCTCTTTTTCGGTGTCATCATGCGCCAAGTGCAAGGCCGCGGCCTGTGCATCCGGGCGAAAGTCATTGGGAAACGCGCCACCGGCGTCACGACGCTGAGCAAGCTTGTCGCGGCGCTGTTGAATCAGCGTATTGCTGTCGTCACTCATACTCGTTGGGTTTTCAGAAAGGAAACTACTCGAGGCCAGCCTTGAGGCTTTCCTGCAGAAAAGGAGTCAGGTCACCATCCAGCACCGCTTGGGTGTTGCTGGTCTCATGCCCTGTGCGTAGATCCTTGATACGTGATTGATCCAGAACATAGGAGCGAATCTGACTACCCCAGCCAATGTCCGACTTGGCATCCTCGGTGACCTGCTGGTCACCACGTCGGCGCATGAGCTCAGCCTCATACAGCTTGGACTTCAACTGTTTCATCGCTGTCGCCTTGTTCTTGTGCTGCGAGCGATCGTTCTGACACTGCACGACAATGCCGGAAGGCTCATGGGTGATACGCACAGCGGACTCGGTGCGGTTGACGTGCTGCCCACCAGCGCCGCTGGCACGGTACACATCGATGCGCAGGTCAGCAGGATTGATCTCGATGTCGATGTCATCATCAACCTCGGGCGCAACAAAAACTGCCGCAAAACTGGTGTGGCGACGATTACCCGAATCAAAGGGGCTTTTGCGCACCAGACGATGCACGCCAGTCTCGGTGCGCAGCCAACCAAAAGCATGATCACCTTCAAAGCGAATGGTGGCCGATTTGATACCGGCAACCTCACCCGGTGATGCCTCGATCAGCTCGGTCTTAAAGCCCTGACGCTCACCCCAGCGCAGAAACATACGCAAGAGCATCTCCGCCCAATCCTGAGCCTCGGTGCCACCCGAGCCCGCCTGAATATCGACAAAGGCCGGAGCCGCATCCTGCTCACCGGAGAACATGCGCCTGAACTCAAGCCTGGCAACGCGCTCCTCGAGCGAGGCCAGGTCGGTCGCGACAGAATCGACGGTTTCCTGGTCATCTTCCTCGCGCGCCATCTCAAGCAGGTCCCTGGCATCTCCGAGACCGTCATCAAGGGCCACGAAGGTGTCCACGGTTTCCTGAAGCGAGGCGCGCTGCTGACCGAGCTTTTGAGCGCGCTCAGGGTCGTTCCAGACAGTCGGGTCCTCGAGCTCTCTCAGGATCTCCTCGAGTTCTTCTTTCTTGGCGTCATAGTCAAAGATACCCCCTGAGGGAATCGGCCCTCTGCCGAAGGTCCTCGATGTGCGTGACGTAGGGGTTGATCTCGATCATCGGGTGCAGCACGGGGTAAACGGGGGGGTCGCCGATTCTAGCGTATGACAGGACCGACGACGGCAGCCACAGATCACATCACGCACTATGCTCCAGCTCGTGCGTCACCTCGCGCACACAAGAGATCCTCATGCGCCTTCCCATGAACCCGATCGAGCTATCGATCGGCGCCTATTACCTTGCCTCCTTTGCCGTGATCGGCGTGTCGGTGCCTTATATCGCCTTATGGCTCGACAGCCGCGGTGCCTCCGCTGGATGGATCGGTGCGGTCGTCGCAGCGCCTTCTCTGGTCTCTCTGGTCACCACACCGCTGCTTGGAATCTGGGCGGACCGTCTGGGCAGCTGGCGCCAGAGCATCATTATGTGTAACTGGGCAACGCTGTTAGCCCTGAGTTGGTGGTGGTTTTCGACCGACTCACTGGCTATCGCTCTGGTCTGGGTCATAGTCGGCACACTGACACTCGGTACCTCACCGATCACAGATGCTGCAAGCCTCAGCGTTGCCAAGCGCGGCGAGCTCGACTTCGGGCGGGTGCGCGGCCTGGGCTCGTTCGGCTACATTCTGGCGGTGATTGCTTGCGGTGCCCTGTTCGATGCCCAGGGTCCCGATGTATTTTTGACCGTACTCTCCACTTGCGTGCTGCTGCGTGCCCTGCTGGCACATCGGCTGCCACGCGTTACTCAATTGTCTGCGGCACGGGGCGCCGCACAGGGTCTCACGCAGCCACCCGCGCCCGGCTTCCTTGCGGTACTGGTAGGTGCAGCATTGATCAATGCCTCGCATGCAACCTTCTATACCTTCGGTTTGCTGCACTGGAAATCGGTTGGCATCAGTACACAGCTCGGGTCTGCGCTGTTTACCGTCGGAGTGGTGTTCGAGATCGTCTTGATGTGGCGCTTTGCAGCTATTGCACGGCGCTTCAGTGCACGGTTTTGCTTGCTGTTGGCCGCGGCCTGCAGCGCCTTCCGATGGGCCGTCACAGCCCAGGACCCTGCGCTGCCGGTGTTGCTGATCTTGCAGTCCTTGCACGCCATCAGCTTCGGCCTGACCTTTCTCGCCGTGGTCAATTTCATTGCCAGGCGCACCCCTGATTCCAGAGCTGCAGGCGCACAGGCGATGAATGCCGCTCTGGGCACAGCCGTGATGGCGATGACCACACTACTCTCGGGTAAATTGTATGAGCTGTTTGGTGGCTCCGCCTATCTTGCAATGGCCGGTCTGTGCATTTTGGCGATGGTGTTGATCGCCCTGAGCTACCGATTGCGTCTGGAGCCCGCTACCATCGCCACATGACTACATCGATAAGTGGATCGACAACAGGCTTGTCAGTCAACCTGAATGCCATCGCACAACTCAGAAACCGCCGCGATCTGCCTTGGCCGAGTGTCACCGACTTCGGGCGAATTGCCCTGAACGCCGGTGCAGTCGGGCTGACCATTCACCCGCGCCCGGATCAACGCCACATCCGCTTCAGTGACGTGCCGGAGCTTCAGCGCCTGATCAACGAAGAGTTTCCCGATCGGGAGTACAACATCGAGGGCTATCCGACCGATGCGTTCCTGGCGCTTGCAGAGAGCGCATCACCTGACCAGATCACGCTGGTGCCTGATGATCCCGCACAAGCGACGTCGGATCACGGCTGGGACTTTGCCAGCAAAAGCAACTACCTCAAACCGATTGTTGCGCGTCTGAAGGCCGGGGGCCATCGGGTTGCCCTGTTCACTGATGCTGATCCTGAGCTGATGTCCCTGGCACGCGACACAGGCTGTGATCGGGTGGAGCTGTACACCGGGCCCTACGGGGCAACCTACGCCGACACGCAAGCAGCACAACGCGAGATTGCGAAACTCGCCGCGACAGCAGAGGCGGCACGTGCAGCTGGCATGGGCGTCAATGCCGGGCACGACCTCACCGTTGATAACCTTGGCCACTTGCTCGACGCCATCCCATTTGTAGCCGAGGTGTCCATCGGTCATGCGATCACGGCGGACGCACTCGAACATGGTCTCAAGGGGTCGGTGTTGCGTTATAGGGCGGTTTGCGAGAAGCCACGCGAGCACACCTGACGCATGGCTTCACCTGGTCAAGCTCGTGTCTTGATGTTTCAGGGCACAGGCTCTGATGTTGGCAAATCCACACTCGTGGCGGGCCTGTGTCGCCTTGCCAGACGACGTGGCCTGACGGTTGCGCCGTTCAAACCGCAGAACATGTCCAACAACGCCGCCGTCTGCCCCGATGGCGGCGAGATTGGACGCGCCCAGGCCTTGCAAGCGCGTGCCGCCGGTATCGATTTGCACGTCGATCTCAACCCTGTACTACTCAAACCGCAAAGCGATATGACTGCACAAGTGGTATTGAAGGGGCGTGTGCTAAACACCTTCAGCGCGCGCGAGTACATGAACGACAAGCGCGCCAACCTCATGGACGCTGTGGTCGACAGCTTCTCTCGTCTGACGCAGCACTATGACCTGGTATTAGTCGAGGGTGCGGGCAGCGCTTCAGAGGTCAATCTGCGTGAGCGGGATCTTGCCAACATGGGTTTTGCACGGCGCGTAAACGCTCCCGTGTGCTTGATCGGTGACATAGACCGTGGAGGTGTTATCGCATCGATTGTCGGTACCAAAACGGTGTTGGATCCGGCCGACGCGCAGTTGATCTCGAGTTTCATCATCAATCGCTTTCGTGGCGACCCGACTCTTTTCCAAGAGGGCGTGACCGCCATTGAAGAGCACACGGGCTGGCCCTGCCGAGGTGTTGTGCCGTGGGTACCCGCCGCGTTGCGCTTGCCGCAGGAGGATGCGGTCGTTCTTGATACCGGCAATTTGCAACGGCCCGCAAGCTCGAGCCTTGTTCACATAGCAGTACCGATGCTCTCCCGCATCGCGAACTTCGATGATCTGGACCCATTGCGTATGGAGCCTGGAGTGGACCTGCGCTTTATCCCGCCCGGTCATCATATTCCGCAAGATGCTGACGCGATCGTTTTGCCGGGAACCAAGTCAACACTGGGTGATCTCGAATTTTTGCGACGCCAGGGGTGGGATCATGACATCAAAGCCTTCGCACGCAACGGTGGACGCGTGACTGGCATCTGCGGCGGCTACCAATTGCTGGGCACCCACATTCACGATCCTGAAGGCATCGATGGATCACCCGGCAGCACCGAGGCACTCGGACTCCTGAATGTGCATACCCACATGCGGCCAGAAAAGCGAACGCATGTGACACAAGGTGTATGCACGCGTAGCGGCTTATCGGTTACCGGCTATGAGATTCATGTGGGCTTCACCGATGGCTCGGACACCAACAGACCAATGACACGCCTCGACCATCGCTCCGATGGTGCAATCAATATTCAAGGCAATGTCGAGGGCACCTACCTGCACGGTTTGTTCGGCAATGACGACTTTCGTAGCTGGTGGTTGAACGCAATACGGGCCGGTAGCTCAGCAGGCCTCAACTACGAATCGACCGTCGAGCGAGAATTGGACAACCTGGCCGATGCTCTGGCTGAGAGTCTGGATGTCGATGCCTTGTTGAACGATGCGCGTAGGCCCAATGCGTTTGCCACCTCCTGAGGCGGAACAAGTGCGCATACTCACCCGATGACAGGAAGCAAAAACGAAACAGTCCGGTCGCAATCAAGACACTACCGGCAAGCGGTAAAAGCTTGCTCAGCGCAGTGGATAATATGGACGAAACGATATCAACAACTGTCAAAAACGTACTAGAATTACGCTCTCACCAGGCACAGTGCGGCACCAGAAAATACAACCACATCACCCACCAAAAGCTTGCGACGCCTGCGGTGTTCAACGTCGCCATTAACGCTAACCAGACCGTCATCTATAACGCTCTTGGCCTCACCACCACTAGCTACCAAACCCTCAAATTTCAGTACTTTGTATAACTCGATTGGCTCGCGATCGATGAGTACATCACGCGGCGCTTGCATTTCGACTGTATCAGGCACTCTGTTTTAGCTCACCAAATTGTTGATTGACAAGAAAGGCTGTGATTTCGTCAGCTGGCAATGGCCGACTCACAAAATAGCCCTGCACTTCATCACAACCCAATTGACGCAACAGTTCCATTTGACCCATGCACTCCACTCCCTCGGCAACCACTCGCAGACCGAGCGCGTGGGACATGCCAATCACCGAACCCACCACGGCTCGTGTGCGAACGCCCGTATCGATAGCACTGATGAATGATCGATCTATCTTCACCACATCCAGAGGAAGCTCTGCAAGAAGAGACAAGGAGGTGTAACCGGTTCCAAAATCATCGATAGCTATACCTACACCTGCATCACGCAAACGGGCAAGATCTTTCCTCGCATTCTCAACGTTCTCCAGAACTGATGTCTCAGTCAATTCGATCTCAAGCTGACACCCGTCAACGCCTGCTGAGCGCAACTGCTGCAGAGTTTCATCGACCAAGGTGTGGGCTCGTAGTTGCATCGGCGACATATTGACGGACACTTTGAGCTGGTCAAAGCCCATGGCTCGCCAGACGATGATTTGCCGCAAGGAAGCGGACAGTACTTTGTGCGTCAATCTGTCGATCAGACCGTTAGCCTCTGCGACAGCAACAAACACTTCCGGTGATACAAAGCCACGTGTTTGGTGCTTCCATCGCAAAAGCGCCTCCATCCCCACTACACATTCGTTGCTCAAGTCATATTTGGGCTGGAACCAGGTTTCGATATCGTCGTTATCAAGCGCATCATAAAGATCTGACTCCAGTTGTATGTAATCAACCGAGGCTTCCTGTAGCCGCTTCTGCGAGAATACGTGGGATATTTTATCAGGCATCGCATGCGCTGAAGATCTAGCTTCGTTGGCCTCGCTTAGCAAGCTGTCAGCATCTTGTTCACCACTTTCTGATACGGCGATGCCAATAGAAGCACCAATGTAGACTTTTTCGCCAGAAACAAAAAACGGCTTTGCCAACATACGTTTAAGCCGAGTCACAATGATCATGGCACTAGTTGCATCACTTAAGGAAGACAACAGAACGGCGTATTCATTGAGCGTGAGACGGGACAGTGAATGCTCCTCCGATAGCATGGACACAAGGTCTGTTGACCTAAGATCATTCTGCAAACGCTCAATCACTTCGTTGAGCAACTCCTGACACAGTACATAGCCGAACTTGGAAATCAATCGATCCATATCTCGAAAACCAAAAGATATGATTCCAACAAGAGCATCGCTACGAGCCGAGCTCACTAACTCGGCCTCTGCACGTTGCAAAAATACCTTACGAAGAGGAATGCCCGTGTTCGCATCGTACTCATTCATTCGATTCAACTGATCATCGCGCTGCTCTATCATTTTCTGTAGCTCGAGCATACGTGCCTGATAGTGATCCGAGGTTGAACTTGGCACAACGGCAACGGTTGGGCTTGGCAAAACAGGCTCGATTGAAGCTACCGACTCCATTCCTTGAGGATCAAACACCACGACACGATTCCGCCCTTGCTCCTTGGCGAGATAAAGACATGAATCAGCGGCGTCGACTAACGCCGGGCTATTGGCAACACCACTTGTCAAGTCGGCAACACCATAACTCGACGACAGACTCTCAAGCGGAAGTTCATCGCCATACGCCAGAGCCAGCGTTGCAACACGTGCGCGCTCTGCAACCTCTGCAGCAGCAGCAGCATTCAGTCCGGGAAGAACCATGACAAACTCCTCGCCGCCGTATCGACCGACAACATCCTGCTCTCGCGCGAGACTTTTCAGAACACCCGCACACGCAACAATGACATCGTCGCCTACCTTATGGCCATAAGTGTCGTTCACTTGCTTGAAAAAATCGATGTCTGTCATGATGCACGACAGCGGGGCCTCATGAATAATCGCCGCAGAATACAGCTCTTCGAGCGATAGCATCAATGATCGACGGTTATCAATTCCTGTCAATCCATCAGTTGTTGCCAGTAGTTTCAAGTCTCGATTTTTTTCTTCAATAACAAGCTGAGACTCCCGTAGACGTTCGACCATTGTTGTCAGACTGCGATTCTGATTTTCCAGAGTCGTAACATCATCCAGCGTAACCAAAACACCTTTGGCTTCACTGTCGTTATCGCCGACAAACACACAACTGACCAATACAGACCGCTCCTCTCCGGTCCGTGTCTCCAGTGTCATATGATGATCAGATACAGAGACACCTGTCTCGAGCGTACTCTTCCACAACGCCTCCCAGTCTGTGTCACGTTTCCAAGACCAGCTATCCAGTGTATCTCCTATAAGATCTTTACTGTCACTTTCAGCCATCAACTCAGCTGATTTGTTCGCCATCACGATGCGAAGATTGCCATCGAGCACAACGACTCCTGCGTTAAACAGATTCATCGCGGAGTCAACGCGCCCCGGAACGGCTTTTCCAGGGTCAAGCTGAACGAGCGCACGCCCTAAAAACGCAGTAAACGACACCAGTGAGAAAAACGCGATGAAAACGTAAGCAACCGCCTCACGCCACCGACTAGCTACAGCTTCAAAGACCACGTGCACCTCTCCCCAAGACGCACTGCCTTGGTATATTGGTATTCGTAGCTGTGTTGGAGTAGATCCGGACACACTCTCGTCAAACTGACTCATATCTCCGATTTGAGCCACGACGACGCCCGTATCACGAATCATGGCGGCAGCATGCACATCGTTGTTGCGCAATACAAAATGCGAAATGGTGGATTGAACCTCAGCAACCTCACCCTGGCTAGCCAATGTCGACAGCTGTATCGCCAGTGCTTCAGCTACTACTTTGCGAGTCTCTTTTGAGTTGTCCATGGAGCTGGTCTTCAGTCCAAACAAATCTGCCATGAACAACACAGACAAACTTAGCAGCACCAAACTTGACGCAAGAAAAAACGGGCGCTTCATTGACTGCACATGTGCCTTGATACTGCCTGTAAACATCAATGATCTATCCATGTCCGACACCCTTTTCATTGTGTCCAGCGTTGCCAGATACAGGCTTGTCTTGCCCGCCTTCGTCTGTATCCCCATACCAAGGATCGTCTTTGGCAGCGCCTATTAGAATCGGTACTGGATCCAGTGGCCTCCATAATGGGCTTGTGGTCAGTGTTGCGGACAGCAAGAGTCCGGAGCGCAGAATCCAAGTGACAATCCCAGCTGTCAACGACGCACCGACAACACTCGGTGCAAGTACAGACAATGGACTCGACTGGTCGGATTGATCCATCATCTGGTCTATCACCTCACGTAGCGAATCCAGGGCTTGTTGAAATTCCGGTGAAACCGTTTGTGTGTAATCCACTAACTCGAAATCAATATCCAAGCTTGATAATTCGTACTCAAGCAGCTGAGCTAACAGATTTACAGTCACTCTGGATGTCTGATGATGAAAGGGCACTTGTGCGGTAGTGTCCACCGATAGTGTTTTGAACGACGGTGTACGCATATTCGAGGACGACACCTCGCTTGACAAGGCGTTGACCTCGTTGTCAGCACCATTGGCATCGGTGCTCCCGCCAATGCCAGTAGTTGACTCTGACTCTACCGGCGTAACGACATCGTGACTATCAACGTCCTGATTCGGGTGCTTGGTATCAGGGTGCTCCGGTGTTGAGTGGTCAAACCCAGCATGCTCATTGCTTGCCTCATTGGCTTCAGACAGCTGCGGCACGCCCAAGGATCTGACATCGAGCCAAACTATCGCTCGCACTCGCAGCCCACCCTCATCCTGAATCACATATTCAAAACGATCGGCACCTCTAAAGCCAACATCTGGTGTGTATACCAAGTCACCTTCGGCATTCACACTCAGAGCACCATTCAAAGGCTGCGTAAAGTCAACTACTTCTAGCACGCCCTGCTCAGGATCTGAATCGTTCGCGAGCAACGAGGCCACAGGATCAATAGTGAGTACCTGGTTTTCACTTGCGTCCAAAGTATCTTCTACTGCCGTAGGCAGCTCGTTCACATCCTCCACATTCACAATTAAATTTTTAAAAGCCGTAAGACCGTCACCATCAGTCACCGCTACTTGTACGGCGTACAGAGCTTTTTCCTCGTGATTGGGTGTGGCGATGAAATCAATAACACCCGTGAGCGGATCAACGATGAAGGCATCAGCATCCGCTCCGCCAACAATTGAGTAGACAAGGTCGTTGTTAGCATCCTCGTCTGTTGCCATTACCGTGATATTGGCAACCTGATTTTCGAGAACGTCGTATGTTTCTGTGGCTATCGGGTTTTCCGGGTCAACTTCGCCACCTGAGTCAACAAGACCTTCGTTGACAACAACCGGTGCTTCATTGACATCGATTACTGATACTGAAATCGATTGTTGATCACTGCCGCCTCTGCCATCAACAGCCTGAACAATGACTTGGTAATTACCATCACCTTCAGCATCAGTGGGGTTTTCGAAATTTGGTTCCACGTTGAACGTCAACGTACCAAGTTCACCATTGATAGAGAACTTAGACTGATCAGAACCTCCAACGATTGAAAACCTTGGGACGTCACCGTCAAGATCGCTGGCCGTCACGGTCAGTACAGTCGCCTGATTCTCCGCCACACTCGCCGTATTGGCCGAGGTGATCGTCGGGTCTTCATTGACGTTGGTCACCGTCACTGCAATAGCCTGGGTGACTGCGCCACCGTTGCCGTCGGCCGCTTGTACGGTCACCTCATAGACATTGTCACCGTTGGCATCGCCAGCGGTGTCAAAGTCTGGTGCAGTAGAGAACGTCAGCTCACCCGATACACTGTCTATCGCAAAAGCCGACTGATCGGCCCCGCCGACTAGCGAGAAGGTCGGCACATCTCCATCGACATCACTGGCGGTTACCGTCAAAGCCGCCGTCTGATTCTCCGCCACACTCGCCGTATTGGCCGAGGTGATCGTCGGATATTCATTGACGTTGGTCACCGTCACAGCAATTGCCTGGGTGACTGCGCCACCGTTGCCGTCGGCAGCCTGTACGGTCACTTCATAGATATTGTCACCGTTGGCATCGCCAGCGGTGTCGAAGTCCGGTGCCGAAGCGAACGTCAGTGCACCCGATACACTGTCTATCGCAAAGGCCGACTGATCCGCCCCGCCCACTATCGAGAAGGTCGACACATCTCCGTCGACATCACTGGCCGTCACGGTCAGTACAGTTGTTTGATTCTCCGCCACACTCGCCGTGTTGGCCGAGGTGATATTCGGGTCTTCATTGACGTTGGTCACCGTCACTGCAATGGCCTGGGTGACTACGCCACCGTTGCCGTCGGCCGCCTGCACAGTCACTTCATAGACATTGTCACCGTTGGCATCGCCAGCAGTGTCGAAGTCCGGTGCCGAAGCGAACGTCAGTTCACCCGACGCGCCGTTAAGTAAAAACTGAGACTGATCTGCCCCGCCCACTAGCGAGAAGGTCGGCACATCTCCATCGACATCACTGGCGGTTACCGTCAAAGCCGCCGTCTGATTCTCTGCGACACTCGCCGTATTGGCCGAGGTGATCGTCGGGTCTTCATTGACGTTGGTCACCGTCACAGCAATTGCCTGGGTGACTGTGCCACCGTTGCCGTCGGCAGCCGGCCTTTGGTTTTCTGTATTTCTGGTCGTAGGGTGTCACGGCTACTATACAATGACGCAAAACCCATAAATTAGTAGATCTCCATTGAGGTACTTGTTGTACTTGTAGTCGTTTATAAGTGTTTACAAATGATTTTCTATAATTATGGGTGTATCCAGAGTCTGATAGTTCATCTCACGACATGCTCTATATATCTATAAAAATCTGATTAAATAACATTTAAACAACATATAAGACTTTGTTTTTGATTGAAATCTGTTAGATTTGTGAATTATATAATGGAAATATAGTTACCATGGTAACTATATTCCTACGTTATGCATAAACTGAAAATAATATAAATTGATAATAAAACTAACCAAAATGTTCGCATCATTATTTTCAAAAAAAGATAAACCTACACCGAAATCACCAATAAAGGAACTTACATCGGAAGAACTTGAAGAGGCTAAATTTAAAGCTCGAATTGCATTTATTGACGATGAAGAAATTTCTCACGTTGAAAGATTACAAGATGATGGATATAATATTACTCAATTTGATGATATAGATAATATTGACGATTTTTTGAGAAAAAAATACAATGTAGTTGTATTAGATATCCAAGGTATTGGGCAAAAATTATCTCCTAAATCAGAAGGTTGGGGAATACTAAAATATTTAAAAAATGCAAACCCAAATCTTGTTGTTATAATGTTTACTGGTGCTGAATGGTCTATAACTAAATATAAACAGGAAGCTGAAAAAGCAGATGACTTTATTGGTAAAGATTTAGAATTTTTGGACTTCAAATCAAAGCTAGATGATGGAATTAAAAAAGCTTTTTCTCCTTCTTACCATTTTGAGATTGAACGAAAAAAAATGCTTAAAGAAATTTCAAACACGAGTACTATTGAACAAATAAAAAGTGTAATTGATACTTATGGTGGAAATAAAGAATCAACTAAAAAAGAACTATTGAAAATAACAAACAATAAAGAAGTCTTGGAAATAGCAGATAACTTTCTATCTATTGTTGGTAATATAACTTCTTTGTTAGTATGATAGAATTTAGTTACCCTTTTGCAAAGAACCACGACAATCAAATCTCCTTCAATAATGGAAGACTTTGTTGTTTACCAAAAGAATATTTAAAGCAAACTAATCAAGTATTATTAAAATCTTTTTTTACTAAAATATTATCTGAAAGTACTTCTCAAGATGTAATTATAGGTATTGATCCGTTAGGCTTTACTTTTTTAAACTTAGATTTTATTTGCTATATAGGCTTAATTACCAATAAATCTGACAGAGGTAAATATAACAATTTAAGTAAAAAATATCCTTTGAATAAATTTGATATTGAGTATTTAAAAAAGCAAATAAAATTCGAATATGACTTGGTCAATTTTAAAGAATTTATCCCTATCGATATTGTAACTCAAAACTTACACGAGTTAAGAGGTCTAAACTCTAAAATTTCGGGAAATATTGACCGGATTATGAAAATTGAAAAAGAAGAAGAATGGGAATCCAAATTTGATGAACAAACAGAAAGTGTTAAAAAAATATATGTTGGAAGTAGACTGATTAAGTTCATTTTAGACAACATTAAATTCTTTCAACCAAATTTTTTTGAAAACTTAAAATTAGATTACTCAAAATTCTTTGTAGCACATCGGTCAGTAAGCAAGATTGTTAAAATTTACAGGAATGATTTTAAGAAAGGAAGAGCTGATATTGAGTTTACAGGAAGTTCAGGAATTAAAATTTCTGGAGATAAAGAATACTTTGAAATATTAATTAAAATTCTAGTAGAAAATGCTCTAAAGTACTCTCAATTTCCAAAACGAATTGGTCCAAAAGTAGAATTTGAAGAAACAAAAAAAAGACTGAACATTAGTGTACACTCATATGGTAAATCAATACCTAAAACAGAACAACCATACTTGTTCTCAAGGGGTTTCAGGTCAAGTGTCAATAAGGATTCAAAAGAAGGCACAGGAATGGGATTATACAATGCTATGCAAATTTCGAAACATTTTTATGGCAAAATAAGTTTCGAAACAAAAAAAGTCTCTAATGATGAAAATATTGATTTATCTTGGAATATTTTTACTTTGAGGATAGAAAAGTCTATGCATAACAATATATAAAAAACATAGGGAGTTTGTGCTTAATCGAAAAATTGGTACATATTAATGAAGTCCGCTAAATACAAAATTTGGCGTTTATAATGGAAAAGATAAAAGCAAAATATTTATATTTAGCTAAGTAACGTGAGTTCGATCTAATTTACACCAATATTAGGTAAAAAGTGCTGAATTTTAATGCTTGGTTTCTTGTCTAAAAATGAATAAGCTGTTAAGCCAGCAATTAAGTTTCCTAAGAAGTTGTCAAAAGAGCGATGTCTTGA
>CALAJN010000006.1 GCA_937922675.1 uncultured Granulosicoccaceae bacterium | reverse complement strand
CGTTTTGCTCGAACGCGTGGAACTGCGGCAGGTAGAAGGCGATCGTGCGCGCTCGGGCGGCGAGCTCACTCGCCGCGCCCCCTTGCTCGAACCCTTCCCCCGCGTTGGCAAATCGACGAATCTCCTTTGCCAACGTCGTCTGGCTGGGTATTGGCGTTGACACCATATCGCCTTCACTGCGAAGCCGTGCCTGACTGTCGACACCCTTGTTCTCACACGCTCGGAGAAAGTGCAGCACGGGATTGTCCGACTCACTCAGATCTGTAGCCTTGGCACGATAGGCACTCATGCTGAACCCGGAACTGGGGTCACGATCCTCACGCCAGCCCATGTTGAAAAAATGTTCCACCGGATCAACATCAGCAGATGCTACATCGGGGTTTTCTCGTAAGTAATAGCGTACGTCCAACACCGCATTGGGCGAGAGCTTGCGCGCACGTCCAACGTTGACGTAGTGCTCAAACGCCGGTGCTCGATCCCCACTGAGACCATGTTGTTTTGCATACCAATTCGGGTCAAACCATTCAACTGGCTTGTGCCCGTTTGCTTCACCGACAGTCAGGTAGTGGTATAGCGGCGGAATACCGAGTGCTGCCACTTCCGAATACGTGGCTCGATACCACTCTGAGTGAAAGGCTGCACAGGGCTCGTGACCCTCAAGATGGCCCCGCAGGCAATAATCGGCTATGGGGTTGGCTTGTTCTCCCCGAGACCCAGCGTAGTGAAATGCATCAAACACTCCCGATTGTGTGATGACAGATACCATCTCATCGAGCTCGGCGTACATGGCCGGATCATTCAGGTGTAAACGATGCAACAGGCTCAGATCTACACCATGACCAGAGCGTCCACTTTCACTGGACTCTCGGATTCCCTGGGTACAAAAGTGTTCCAACCCCGAAGCATAAGCACCTGCAGCGACGGCAAGCTCAACATCAGCATTGAGTTCAAGGTAGGAGTCTTCCTTGAACTGGCGTACGACTTCTATCGGTATTGCCTGTATCTGACCGACTCGTAGAGACGCCTCGCTGACCAGCTGCAAAGCCTGATAAGGAGCGCTGGCACGGCCGCGACCGTAAGTCATGGGGCCCACGATACGAACCGCTGCATGCAAGGCCAGACTGTAGGTCTCAAGCGCTGCGACGATTGCTGCATATGCGTCCTGGTTGCTATCGGAAACCGCCGCAATCCTTGCATGCAAATCATTCAATCGCGAACGGAACAAGGTCAACTGGCCTCTCAACTCACGACGCACTCGCTTACGTGCCGATGTACGACTCATCCAGCGAGACGGCAGCGTCATGCCAAACCAGTCATCAGGTGCCTCCAGCGCGCGTACTGCATCCAGAGTACCGGCACGCGAACCACTGCGCCTAACCAGGGCCAGCACTTCAGATACACGGATCGACTCGGACGACAGGCGTGTGTAAAGCGGCATGAGAAGGTCAGCCACTTTCTTGTTTGGCGGTACGTCCATTAATATACCCAAGGCAGTATTTGTTCCTTTTGCTAAAGGCTTATCGCGACAGAAGCAGCGATAGCCACCTTGTAGAGAATGTCAACAATCGTCGCCACGAGCTGTAGATTCTTGACGGGTACTTGCGGCAGGACAATTAACTCATCACCAGGTCCAATAGCAGGATTCTTTTGTGTGACGACTTCCCCATTGGAGCGGACGACTACAATCCGATCACGCTCTGCGCGCTGGCTGAAACCGCCGGAAAGCTCTATGTAATCCAGCGCACGAAATCCCTCTCGATAGAGCATGGCCTGCCCCACCAGAACCTCGCCACTGAGCAACACCGATTCACTGCGACGAGGGATCGTTATGATGTCGCCAGCTTCAAGCAGCACATTGGCAACCACACCCTCAGAGGCAATAACCAGACGACCATTAGGCTCTACGTTGCGTGCACGCTCAACGAAGGTACGGATAAGCTCCGCTTCCTGTGTGCGAATGCGAGCCTCAACATCAGTTTGCGATGACGCAGTCAGATACTGTGATTCGAGACGTTGAAGGCTTTGATCAAGTGAGGCTTTTTGCCGCATCTTGATACCTTCCCGGCGCACAGATATCGCCGAGATATCCGCCAGCTCGCGATCAACTTCAATGTAGTCGAGCAAGTCGTGCAACCGAGTATCACGCGATACCGCGTATCGAGACGGCCCGAGATAAGACCCTTCAACCTCGACCACGATTTCCTGGTCCTGAAGATCATTTCGGAAGTACACCGTATCGCCCTGTTCAAGCTCAAATTGCTCAAAACGTTCGATGGGCAAATAGTCAGAAAAGGTCGTACCATCTCGCACACCGGACACACCAGCATGGCTGATTTTCACACCACCATGGGCTGCACGCAGCAGTTCCGCTCCGACAATTGAGTGTTCCAGCAATTCAAATGCAGCGGCGTTAGCGACATCACCATCAACAGTCACTACTCCTCCACGTGCGCCAACAACGATCGTATCGCCGTCCTGAAATTGCACATCAGGCTGCCTGCCATCGAGCAGGAAGTCATAGAGATCGATACGCTCAAACACCTGCCGATCACGCATGATCGTGATATTTCGATAGCTTCCTTTCTCGGCGTCAATACCGCCCGCCCGATCTATGAAATGCAAGGCCGAGTTTGATGGTATGCCACCAAATCGTCCAGGCAGAGGTACAAACCCGGTAACAAACACTGCAACAGGCTGGGCGCCTTGCAAGCTTGTGTATACGCGAACGTTGTCGGTGAATACCGAGCGCACTGACGCATTCACACGCGCATCAAGATCAGCATTCAAAGCACCGCCGACGGTCACTGGACCAACACGTGGGATGAAAATATTGCCGCGTGCGTCCACAGTCAATTCCTGATCGAATTCTGTAGCACCCCAGATGCGCACAACGATGCGATCGCCTGGCTGGATCACATATTCCGGGTTAAGACCATCCTCACGATCGTTACTGAAACCACCACTAAACAGATTGGCACCAAACGGTTGTGGTGATGACGAGCTGCTTTGCGATGCCGTGGTGGTCGAGCGCGAGGCGCTGCTTGACTCTTCATCACGCCCAAGTAATGCCTCAGCTGAAGACTCGGGGGCCTGTGGATCAAGGCCAAGATCCGCAAACGATTGTGCATACACTGGCATTTGATAGCCAGTGAGCACGAGTGCGAGTAATGCCAGGGCTCGGATGTGTCGGAGAGTTGACAAGAAACGTGTTCCGTCAGGGTTCAGGTTGCATAGAGGCATCAAGATTCATGCCGCGAGAAGCAACTACCGCGCTTGCTGCTTTCCCGATACGGACAGACCTGAAGCGCCAGTCAGACCGGCGTCCAACGTGGACTCAATGCCCGAGATGATCTCTCAAAGCCGACCACAGCAAACCTCCGATCAGATAAGTCAGAAAGGAGAAGATCATGACCGTCAATATCTTGGTCAGCCTGCGCGGCTCAGTTGAGGAATCCGGGGTATTCGGAGCAACAAATGTCACCAAATAGAGCTTCTGGCGCTGTGCATCTGCGCGGGCAGTCTCCATGGCAGCGAGCGCCGCAGCATATTGCTGCTGTGCGATCTGCTGCTCCAGCGCCAGGGGTTGATAGGACTCAACCAGCTTCCCAAGACTTCCGTCAACGCCACCGGTTACCCGCCCCTTCTCCAGAGCCAACTGCTTGCGCAATGCCGTGATACGGTTTTTTAAAAAGACTACATCAGCGGCGTCTTCGCGCATGTAGGCGAGCAGTTCAGTGAGCTCTGCCTGTGTTTCTGATAGCCGAGCTTCAAGCGATGAAATCCGGCCGAACAAGGCCGTAGACTCGTCTGCCGGGCTAATCGAATCATTGTCGGTCTGAAATCGATTGATATCCTGCGCTGTAGACCGAATCCTGTTTACCGCAATTTCCAGCTCGTTGCGTGCTGTTTGCATCGCATCATCTTCGATACGAGAGGACAGATCATTGACCAATGTTTCATTGAGCGATATGACCAACTCATTGATGTGTTGCGCAGTTTGCGCATCGAACGCGCGTACTTGAACCGTCATGACATCAGTGGTCGAATCGTGATCGATACGCACATGCTTGTTGAAGTAACGCAGCGTCTCCTCACGATCTGCATTCTTCGATAGTCGAGACAACCAATCAACATCCTCATCGCTGAAATGTGCAATCAGATCAATTTGCTCGATCAGTTTATCGAGCATATCGAAGGATCGCGAATACTCAACAACCACAGTGGAATCCTGGCCACTGGACGTCAGAGACGGTGACCCCAGTAGTGCACCCAAACCGCTGATGTTGGACGAGCCCTGAGCTGATCGAACAGAGAACTTGGCTTCAGATACATAAATATCTGAAGCGATGAGCCCAAAATATATGACAGCAACCAGCGTCGGTATTCCAACAACCGTTGCCAACGTCCTGAGTACCGCTTTCATAGTGTTTACCGTGGCGCGTTCTGCAGGCGGTTGTACTCGTGTAGTGCTGCCTTGAGGTCTTCGTACAGCACCAGACTCCCTTCGTGCAAGATCGCAGCCATGTCACAGTTGCGGCGAATTGTCTGCTCGTTGTGCGACACAAGAATCACGGACGCGCTCGCACGTCGTTCTTCAAACGCCATACGAAATTTCTCCCTGTAGCGCGCGTCACCGGTCTCCAGCGCCTCATCCACAAGGTAGTACTCGAAATTGCAGGCAAGGCTGACCGAAAAGGCAAAGCGCCCACGCATGCCGGCCGAGTAAGACTTCAACGGTTCGTCAAAATAGTCACCGAGCTCGGAGAACTCCTGGGTGAAGGCTTCGATATAGCGCGGATCCTCACCGTAGATTCGAGCAACAAATCGCGCATTCTCTCGCGCTGTCAACGTGCCTTGAAAGCCACCGGAATAACCCAGCGGCCAGGAAACACGTTGATCACAGGTCACAGAGCCAGAATCGGGTGGCTCCGCCGCGCCAATGATCCGGATCAAGGTGGACTTGCCCGCCCCGTTCAAGCCCAGGATTCCAACGCTGGCCCCGACCGGGAACTCGACACTAACGTTGTCAAGAACGGTCTTGAAGCCATTTTGCGTACGGTAGCGCTTGTTGACGTTCTGCAATCGAATCACGGGACTTGCCTAGTTTGCAGAGGTAGCGCGGCGACGCATCGCCTGATGCGTCAGCAGCCCCATGGACAGAAGTCCAAACGCCCAGCCGCACGCGTAGAGCCAACTGCCATATCGCGTATCAAAACCATAAAAGAACTCACTGCGGGCCAATTCAATGCAATGCAGAATCGGATTCCAGAGTAGAACGTTACGGATTTCCACCGGCAGTGTGTCCACGGTAAAAAACAGACCGGAGCTGAAGAAAAGCGGTCTGCCCAGAATCTGAGCTGATATCTGTTTGAGAGACGGGACGAGTGGAATAAGGCTGGCGAACAAGAATCCTGCTCCGAGTCCAATGACCGACAACAGTAGACACGCCAACAAAACGCCGAGCGGCCTTTCTACTCGCACTTCATATCCGAGCAAAAAAACCATGAAAAAAAGAAAAACGAAAATGAAGAAACTAATGGCTACGCTCAACAATCCACGCCCGAGGATCACATCGAAGGTCGTCACTTGCGGGAAGGTCAAAAGCTGCCGCGACTGCCCAATGGCATCTTGCATTTGATTCATCGGGTCGCGAAACATTGAAAAACACACAAACCCAACCAACATGAACGGCACGAGTGGCATACCACTGGGATTGTCTTGCCGCATCGCGGAGAAGATCACTGCGAATACGGCAACCGTTACCGATGGCTCGATCAAGGCCCACAGAAAACCGATCTTGTGATTGCCGTAGCGAGTCTTGGTTTCGCGCAGGATGAGTGCGTTGAGTACCCTGCACTGTGTCGCAGCGGCAGCCCCAAAGGTAGCGATTGTCAGCGCAATTCGATGCCAGAAGAGTGCAGGCTGACTATCCAAGGCTCCAAAGTTCATCAGCGCTACCTCAGCCGCCAGTCAGGATCGGGGTGCTATCAGCAGATGCATCAACGGCACCTTGGTATGTAGAAGTGATGCTGCGATCAGACGGCTCTACCGCGCGACTCAACCGCCGCGTAGCTGACCAAGTCCCACCGCTCTGTTGACAGACAACACGCCGCAGCCCATCTGTCTCGCGTTCAATCCGGCGACAATTCTTGCCACTTGCAGAGGTGTAGACGTCTACAAGACGGAAACGTCCGGAGCCGAGGCTACTGCTGTTGAACTCAATCGACTCCAGTGTGCGCAGGTTAGCGATACGTCCCAGCAAAATCTGCTCGGTGTTTTTGACCGCAAGCTCGACAGGTGGATTCTCAGCGGTACGCGGCACCGCCGGAGATGCGCAGGCTGTCATCACGAGCGAGCACAGGCCAATGAATAGCCATCGCGCGCAAGAGCGCAAGCCTTCAGGGAAGCAGTGAATCATTGCTCACGGTTGGCAAATATTTCGATCAGCCCGCAGATCTTGTCTTCTTCACCCGGCTCGGTACCCGTGACAATCAAAGCGCGGATCTTGTATCGCTGCATGAGCATCTCTGCATCACTGACCATCGCATCGCGGCGGATAGTGACCGGTACCGGGGTCATGAAATCACGTACCGGCTTGTCCAGCATGGTCGGATCCATGACCAACGCTCGGCGCAGGTCACCGTCAGTGAGAATGCCTAACAGTCTGCGTTCACGTGTGATGATCGCAAGACCCAATCGGCCTGAAGTCATGCAGAAGATCGACTCGCGCACTGTCTCGTCCGGTGATATCAGTGGCAGGTTATCAGTGATCATCGTGTCAGCCACTGTCGACAGCAAACGCCGGCCCAGGATACCGCCCGGATGAAACTGGGCAAAATCCTGTGGCTTGAAGTCCCGCGCGCGGATCAGGCACACGGCCAGCGCGTCACCCAGAGCCATGACGGCCAGGGCCGAGGTCGTGGGTGCCAAATTATTGGGGCAGACTTCCCGTTCGATATCGGCGCGCAGCGTCACGTGAGAGTGATGTGCCAATGGAGTGTCTGAACATCCCACTATCGAGATGATTCGATTGCCAAAATACTCAAGCGAAGGAATCAGGCGCATGATCTCTTCGGTGTGGCCGCTGTGAGAGATGAGCAGTATCACGTCTTCGGCGGTAATCATGCCAAGGTCACCGTGCAACGCCTCGCCCGGGTGTAGATACAAACTGGGTGTGCCAGTGGATGACAGCGTCGCTGCGATCTTCTTCCCGACAATGCCGGACTTGCCCATCCCCGACACAATCACCCGGCCCTTGCAGGACAAGATCAGACGCACCGCTTCATCCACTTCTGCGCCGACCTGCTCAGCAACAGACGCGAGTGCGCTGCTTTGTGTCAACAGCGATTCAATCGCGATCTCGACAAACTCTGATGATGGATCGGAGAATTGCTTTTTCTGGAGAGCGGTGTTCATGGGTTGAAAATTGATGCCCTTGCGACGCCGGGATACATCCCCGGAGCCTCGATCAATGCCAGATTCGGACCAATTTGCTTCACGCTGCGCGTGAAACCGGACCCGCCTCGACAAACTTGATACTTGCCTGATGGCAGTACTTTTCGTAGTCGGGGTAGAACAGCTCAGCCAGTCGATGGTAGGTCTGTGATGAAATATTGCCCAAGCTGCTGCCGTTGGAATAACTGACTACTCCAAACGATTTGTGGTGCTGATAGTCCAGATTGAGGAAATCAAACACACGCCCCATAACTGCCTTGGGATCTGTACGAAGGTTGTTGTTATCAAGCACCAGGAACTGGCTCGCCTCGAATTGCTGCCGGTACGTCACAAAGCGCCGGTAGTAAAAACTGAAGCTCAGAACCAGATTCAAATACATCAATACGTCATCTGTCTGGCCATAGGCCTGCCCGAATGAGCGAGAGAAAAATTCGTCTGCCTGCATCCCTTCCAGACAGTCGACCTTGTTGACCTTCTGCAGATGCGTGAAGTGCGAAATTGCTCTTTCAATCGGGTCACGCGTGATCAGAATGACGCGCGGATCTGCGATGTAGCCTCTGATCAGCTTTGGCAACAACGCCGTGTTGGCGACATCGAAATAGGTGGGGCTGGCATCAATGGTGCGCTTGCCCGCTGGCACATCCCGAAAATGCTCGTGATACCAATCGCGGCCCTTGTCGTAATTCAGCGAAAAATAGTGAATTTCCTTGAGCGATCCCGATACAACCTGCGAGTGTGTGCAAATGTAATCGTGCAGGATGGTCGTCCCGCCTTTCATCACGCCGGTGATGAAGATGTCAGGCCGCGGGGATGCTGTGCTGGTGGGTGCGTTCATGCAGTCGGGCTCTCATAACAGACCCACGTTAATGCACAGGATGTACCCGATCGGCCCTCAACAGCAGCAGCCTTTGAACAGTCCGCTCAAGTAGACAGGCGAGAGTGCATGCTTTGAGCCAATTCTCTGGCTGTACTGGCGCTATCCGCTAGAACATTGACATGCCCCATCTTGCGACCGGCCCTCGCTTGGCTCTTGCCATACAGATGCAGACAGGCGCCGGCACAGGACAGCGTATCGAGGGCCAAAGACGGCGGCCCATTTGCCCACACATCACCGAGCAAATTGAGCATCGATACGGGTCTGATCAACTGAGTGTCACCAAAGGGCAAGGCACTGAGCGCACGTAACTGCTGTTCAAACTGCGAACACGAAGTGGCATCCAGAGAGTAGTGACCACTGTTGTGCGGACGTGGGGCCATCTCGTTAAACCAGAGTTGCCCCTGATCGCCAACGAAAAATTCCACCGCCAATACACCGACATGATCCAGACCATCGGCGAGTGATACCGCTTTGGCAACGGCTTGCGCCTCCAGCGCATCACCCAGACCGGATGGCACGGTAGACAGATGCAAAATGCCACCGACATGCTCGTTGCAAGCAACCGGGTACGTCACCGACTGGCCATCAAACGCGCGCACGACAATAACTGACAACTCTGCCGCGAGCGACACGCGTTGTTCAAGCACGCAATCGACCTCACCGGCATTCTTCCAGGCTGTCAGCACTTCATCTTCTGTAGCAACGCGAGCTTGACCTTTGCCGTCATATCCCAGACGAGCCGTTTTCAGGATCGCAGGCAAACCGGTCACCGCTACTGCTGACTTTACATCGCCAGCAGAGCGTATGGCCGCATGCGCCACCGGCTCAAGCCCACACCGTACAGCCGCACTCTTTTCGGCAAGGCGATCCTGACTTAGCGCAACGCTGGCAGGCCTTGGCGAGAGTCGTGTCAAAGACGACAACTGCTCAAGGCTGGCTGCAGGCACATTCTCGAACTCGATGGTTACCGCATCACACGCAGTGCCAAAGCGCTGCAATGCCTCACTATCGTCGTAGGCTGCCACCACAGGGTGCTCGGCCAACTGCATCGCAGGCGCATTGGCATCCGGATCGAGTACCCAGGACACGTATCCGAGTTGACGAGCAGCCATGACAAAGTAGCGCCCGAGCTGCCCTCCCCCGACTACCCCCAAAGCAGCACCGGGGGCCAAGGTATCAATCTTTGAGCGAGGCTTTGGGCTCATGCCTCATCCTCGCTGGGCGGCAAGGTCATGGCTTGCGCATGCTTGCGCTGCTCATCACGATAGACCTCGAGCTGCGTTGCTAGTGTCGGGTTATCCGAGGCGAGCATGGCCACGGCAAATAGCGCGGCATTGGCCGCACCCGCCTCGCCGATGGCGAAGGTTGCGACCGGAATACCCTTTGGCATCTGCACAATCGAGTACAAGGAATCGAGACCTGACAGATGGCGCGAGGCCACAGGCACGCCAAGCACCGGCACTGGTGTCTTGGCCGCCAGCATGCCTGGCAAGTGTGCCGCCCCACCCGCACCGGCAATGATCGCGCGCAGGCCACGCGCTTGCGCAGACTCGGCATAGCTGAACAGCTCATCAGGCATGCGATGCGCTGACACGACGCGGCACTCATGCCCGATCGAGAAATGCGTAAGGGTCTTTGCCGCAGCGGACATCGTCGGCCAGTCAGACGAGCTGCCCATGACGACGCCGACGCGAAGCTCTCCTGTGTCTGTTGTCATGATCGAACTGCCGTGAAATGACCTGCGAGTATACTCGTGGCGTGAACAGCATGAACGAGCAGTCATCCTCCGAATCCGTACGCCTGCAGAAAGCCGGGAGGCTTTCTGCAGCCATGCAGGACTCCCCGATCACCTCGCTGCCGATGGTGTACCGCGGCAAGGTGCGGGACGTCCACGCCATCGACGACAAGCACTGGTTGATCGTTGCTACCGATCGAGCCTCGGCATTCGATGTGATTCTGCCAACGCCCATCCCGGGAAAGGGCAAACTGCTTACCTCGCTGGCGCTTTTCTGGTTCGAGCGATATCGCGAGCTCGTGCCCAATCACCTAGCCGCGATACCCCTTGACGATGTGCTGAGCGACCCGGCGGAACGCGACTATGCACGCGGACGCTCGATGATCGTGAAGCGACTTGCTCCCCTGCCGGTTGAAGCGGTTGTCAGAGGCTACATCGCAGGATCCGGCTGGAAGGACTACGTGAGCACAGGAGCGGTCTGCGGCTATACCTTGCCAAGCGGCTTACAGCTGGCTGACGCGTTGTCAGAGCCCGTGTTCACGCCTGCTACAAAGGCCGAACTGGGTGACCACGACGAGAACATCACACTCGATCAAATGATCGCCATCGTAGGTAGGCAACGTGCAACACAGATCGAACGTGTCAGTCGAGAGATCTACACCGATGCACATGGCTATGCGAAACAGCGCGGCATCATTCTCGCTGACACCAAGTTCGAGTTTGGCACCGACGCGAACGGTGAGCTGGTGCTCATGGACGAAATACTCACACCGGACTCCTCACGTTACTGGGAGGCCGAGACCTGGACACCCGGAACAAGTCCTGCGAGTTACGACAAGCAGTACTTGCGCGACTGGCTCGAACAGCAAGACTGGGACAAGAGCCCTCCAGGGCCGCTCTTGCCCGACTCCATAGTTGACGGAACGATAGAGCGCTACCGGGAGGCCGTCGCGCGACTCACCGCTGACACTGATACGACTGATCCTTAGGCGATTGTCACACGCTTGTCCAGATACGCATCCTGAATGGCATTCAGCAGCTCCACCCCTTCGTTCATGGGCTTCTGGAAAGCCTTGCGCCCGCTGATCAGCCCCATACCACCGGCACGCTTGTTGATCACCGCAGTACGCACCGCCTGAGCAAGATCATCGCCGCCCGAGCCACCACCCGAGTTGATCAACCCTGCGCGTCCCATGTAGCAATTAGCCACTTGGTAGCGCACCAGGTCTATAGGATGGTCGGTCGTCAGGTCGCTGTAGACCTTGTCGTGTGTATTGCCAAAACCAACCGCCGGATATCCGCCGTTGTTCTCGGCTTGTTTCTGCTTGACAATATCGGCCTGAATGGTTGCAGCAATGTGGTTAGCCTGACCGGTCAGGTCGGCAGATACGTGATAATCCTTGCCATCCTTCTTGAATTCAGGGTTGCGAAGGTAGGCCCACAGCACCGTCACCATACCCAGCTGATGGGCTCGGTGAAACGCCTCGGATATCTCGGTTATCTGCTGGCGAGAGCCCTCGGAGCCAAAGTAGATGGTCGCGCCCACGGACATGGCGCCAAGATCGAATGCCTGCTCGACTTGAGCAAACAAGGTTTGCTCGTACATGGCAGGTAGGGTCAAGGTCTCGTTGTGATTGAGTTTGACCATAAAAGGTATCCGATGCGCATATTTACGCGAAACAGCGCCGAGCACACCGAGTGTGGAGGCTACGCAGTTACAGCCGCCCTCTATCGCGAGCTCAACGATATTGGACGGATCAAAGTAGATTGGATTGGGAGCGAAAGAGGCACCACCAGAGTGCTCAATACCCTGGTCAACTGGCAACATCGACACGTAGCCCGTGCCGCCAAGTCGACCGGTATTGAAGATCTGTTGCATCGCCCGCATGGTCCCCGGGCCACGATCACTGACACCAATGACGCGCTCAACATAATCTTCACCTGGCAGGTGCAACAATTTTTGCGGGATCCCCTCACAGGTGTGTTCCAGCAAAAACTCAGCGTCGTCTCCTAAAAGGTCTACGGTATCGCTCATTCGTCACGCCCTCGAGACCAGGCTGTGTGCCCGGTCAGATTGTTGGATCAGGGTCCATGGTTGACCCTCCCTCAAGCAAGAATCATGTCCTTTAGCAATCTGCTGCGCATTTACCTGCTCTGCCGACCACCCTGCTAGGCCGAGCGGTGCCGCTCTTGCAACATGCTTACCGCGGGTAACGCCCGCCCTTCAATGAATTCAAGAAAAGCCCCCCCACCGGTCGAAATATAGGACACCTGCTCGGAAATATCGTAGGCATCGACGGCCGCCAGAGTATCGCCACCACCTGCAATCGAGAAAGCATCGGATGCTGCAATAGCCTGCGCCAATCGTCGTGTACCGCCACTGAAGGCATCAAATTCAAATACACCCACCGGGCCGTTCCACAATATCGTCCCGGCCTCGTTGATCATTCGGGCATAGTCTTCAGCAGTTGACGGCCCAATATCCAGTATCAATTCGTCAGGCATGACATCCGCTACCTGCCTGGTAGTCGCTGGCGCATCGGCAGAGAATTCAGAAGCACAGACAACATCGCTTGGCACCGGAATCGCCGCACCTCTTGCCTCAGCTGTGCGCATCAGACGCTGCGCCTCGGCAACCAGATCCGCTTCGTGCAGAGACGCACCCACCTCATGACCCGCTGCGGCAATAAACGTATTGGCAATGCCACCACCGACAATCAACTGGTCTACCTTGTCGACCAGCGCATCCAGCACCGTCAACTTGGTTGATACCTTCGAGCCCCCAACGATCGCGATCAACGGCCTGGCTGGATTATCCAGGGCCTTGGCCAAGGCATCGAGCTCGGCAGCCAGTAGCGGACCCGCACAGGCAACTGGCGCAAACCGCCCGGCACCGTGCGTAGACGCTTGTGCCCGATGCGCGGTTCCGAAGGCGTCCATCGCATAAACGTCGCACAGTGCTGCATAGCGCCGCGCCAGTGCTTCATCGTCCGCCTTCTCGCCAATATTGAAGCGGACGTTCTCGAGCAGCACGACCTCACCCTCTTCAAGCACGGGTGGTGTCTCAAGGTAATCACTGACCAGACGCACATTTTGGCCGAGCAACTCGGACAAACGCTCGGCAACAGGCTTCAGCGAGGCAGCCGAGTCAGCCTGGCCTTCCGTTGGCCTACCCAAGTGCGACATGACCATGACACGGGCGCCGGCCTTGAGCGCATATTGCAAGGTCGGCACCGACGCACGAATACGCTTGTCAGAGCTGACCTTACCTTCGCCATCAAGCGGCACGTTTAGATCCTGGCGGATCAAAACACGCTGCCCCGCTAACGGGAGCTCGGTCATGAGCGCCATACCCATGATTCAGGACGCCTTCATGGCAGCGATCGCGGTGTCCAGCATGCGGTTGGAGAAACCCCACTCGTTGTCATACCAGGAACAGACCTTGACCAGGCGACCATCCAGCACGCGTGTCAGATCAGCATCAACCGTTGACGATGCCGATGTGTGGTTGTAGTCGGTGGACACCAGAGGTTCATCGCTGTAGTCAAGGATTTTGCCATCGGCTGCTGACTTGAGGATGTCATTGATCTCGGTATCGCTCGTGTCACGGCCGGCGGTAAATGTCAGATCGACTATTGAAACATTGATGGTGGGCACGCGCATGGCAAACCCATCCAGTTTGCCCGCGAGCGACGGCAACACAAGACCAACGGCCTTGGCCGCACCCGTGGTTGTCGGAATCATGGACTGCGTAGCAGAACGAGCTCGGCGCAAATCCTTGTGGTAGACGTCGGTCAACACCTGATCATTGGTGTAGGCATGAATCGTTGTCATCAAGCCACCTTCAATACCAACGGATTCATGCAGGGCCTTGGCAACAGGTGCCAGGCAATTGGTGGTACACGACGCATTGGAGATGATGCGATCTGAAGCCTTCAAGGTGTCGTGATTGACGCCGTACACAACGGTCGCATCAATGTCAGATTTGCCCGGTGCCGAGATCAGCACCTTGCCTGCACCCGCATTCAGATGCATACCTGCCTTGGTCTTGTCCGTGAACAGACCGGTACATTCCATGACGACATCGACCCCGAGCTCCTTCCAGGGAAGCTTGGAAGGATCACGCTCGGCAAACACCTGAAAGCGATCCTTACCCACCACCAGATGGTCACCATCGACCGATACCTTGTGCCCAAAACGACCATGCGCCGTGTCGTACTGAGTCAAGTGAGCATTGGTTGCCGGATCACCCAGGTCGTTGATGGCAACAATATCGAACTCGTCGGTACGACCCTGTTCAAAAATGGCACGCAGGACGTTACGCCCGATACGCCCGTAGCCATTGATAGCAATTTTTATTGTCATTTATGAATACTCTTGATGTGTGTTTTTCACCGCCGACAGGTGTCAGGTTAGTGATTTATAGGTAGTGCGAGCAAGGTCGACCAGAGCATCGACGGTTAGTCCGAAGTGATCAAAAACGGCTTGAGCTGGACCAGACTCCCCAAAGGTGTCTATACCCAGAACAGCGCCTCGAAGACCCACGTATTTGCGCCACAGATCGGTTGATCCGGCTTCAACGGCAATCCGACAGGATACCGAGGAAGGCAAAACGGACTCCTGCCACTGCTCTGACTGTGCATCAAAACGGTCCGTGCTCGGCATTGACACCACCCTCACGGCGAGCTTCTCGCCACCAAGGATCGAGGCTGCCTCCATGGCCAAAGCCACTTCAGAACCGGTGGCAATCAAGATCACATCCGGTGTCCCGGGAGAGTTCTGCAGCACATAACCACCACGTGAGATGCTCGTGATCTGCTCGGCATCACGAGTCTGAGGTTCAAGACCTTGACGCGTAAGAATCAAACTCGTGGGGCCGTCATCGCGATCAATCGCCTGCCGCCAGGCAACCGCAGTCTCCACGGCATCGCAGGGACGCCATACCGACATGCGCGGCATCAGGCGCAAGGTCGCTGTCTGCTCAACCGGCTGGTGGGTTGGACCGTCTTCGCCAAGGCCAATGGAATCGTGTGTGAACACGTATATGTTCGGCAACTTCATCAAGGCTGCCATGCGCAAGGCGTTGCGGGCGTACTCTGAAAACATCAAGAACGTCGCCACGTAAACCTTGAAGCCACCGTGCAGTGTTATGCCATTGGCAATTGCCGCCATCGCAAATTCACGCACGCCGTAGTAGATGTAGTTGCCTGCGGCATCGTCCTGAATTCCCACAGAACCCGACCAAAGGGTGTTGTTGGACCCGGCAAGGTCTGCAGAGCCACCCAGTAGCTCTGGCAGTACCGAGGCATAGGCCTCAATCGCGTTCTGGGATGACTTGCGCGTGGCTAGCTTTTCGGCTGCTGCATCCGTCGCGGCAATAAAGGCATCGGCGTCTTTGGCCCAGGTGGCGGGAAACTCACCCTCCAGACGTCGAGCCAACTCTGCTGAAAGCTCCGGGTGCTCATCGCTGTAGGCATCCAACCTGGTGTTCCAGGCCGCTTCACGCTCGGCACCGGCTGCGCGCGCATTCCACTCGGCACGAATGGCTTCGGGAATCTCGAACGGGCCATGCGACCAACCCAGAGCCTCACGTGCAAGCCTGATCTCGTCATCACCCAACGGTGCGCCGTGACTGGACTCCTTGCCGCCTTTGTTCGGCGAGCCAAAACCTATGGTGGTGCGTGCACAGATGAGAGTAGGTTTTGACGACTCGGCTATCGCCTCTTCGATCGCAGCGCGTAAGGCAACGGCATCATGACCATCAACGTCACGTACCACCTGCCAGCCATAAGCCTCGAAGCGGGCGGGAGTGTCGTCGGTAAACCAGCCCTCGACTCCGCCATCAATCGAGATACCGTTGTCGTCGTAAACGGCGACAAGTTTGCCCAAACCGAGCGTGCCGGCCAGCGAACAGGCCTCATGCGAGATACCTTCCATCAGGCAGCCGTCACCGAGAAAGACCCAGGTGCGATGGTCAATGATGTTGTGTCCAGGGCGATTGAACTGCGCCGCGAGCGTCTTCTCGGCGATCGCAAAGCCAACCGCGTTTGCCACACCTTGACCCAAGGGGCCGGTGGTGGTTTCCACCCCGGGCGCGTAGCCGTATTCAGGGTGTCCGGGGGTCTTGGAATGCAGCTGCCGAAAATTCTTCAGCTCCTCGAGCGACAGGTCATAGCCCGACAGATGCAGCAACGAGTACAGCAGCATCGAGGCGTGCCCGTTGGAGAGCACAAACCGGTCGCGATTGGCCCACTCGGGGTTGCCCGGGTTATGCGACAAAAAATCGTTCCAGAGTACGTCGGCAATATCAGCCATGCCCATTGGGGCACCCGGGTGGCCCGAGTTAGCTCGTTGCACGGCATCCATGGATAGAGCACGGACCGCGTTGGCCCGAGCGCGAGATTCCGGGTCGCTCGTCGCGGTTGGCGACGCGTTGGGACCCGAGGACAGATTCGCCATGCGATATTTCAGTTGATTGAGAGTGATCGCTGACGCGATCATGGATGGGGGAGAGCAAGGCCGCCCGAAACGTCAAGCGCTTCGGCGATCCAACCCTGTTGGCCCGCGTTGGTAGCGGCCGCCCATTATAGGCGAGCCGGAAGCTGCGGTCGGGAGCTTTCATTTCAAGCAGAAGCCCCTACTCTCAACTCCCCGGGTTGGGACGCGGCGCTATACAGAAAGCTGTCAGCCCGGTATACTAGAGAGTTCGCCAAATCACGGCTACGGCCCCACCTGATGACTACGCGCATGGCAATGGACAAGACCCAACAGTCCAACCTCAAGGAGCTTATCGCCAAGGGCAAGGAGCAAGGCTACCTGACCTACGCCGAGGTCAACGATCACCTGCCCGAGGGTATCGTAGATCCTGAGCAGGTGGAAGAGATCATCGCCATGATCGCCGACATGGGCATCAGCGTTGGCGAGACCCCTCCTGAGGCGGATTCCCTGATCATCTCTGACGATGATCGCAAGACCGATGAAGATGCAGCTGATGAGGCTGCGGCCGTGCTGGCGACGGTAGACGGGGAATTTGGTCGAACCACTGATCCTGTGCGCATGTACATGCGCGAGATGGGCACCGTGGAGCTGCTCACGCGCCAAGATGAGATCGACATTGCCAAGCGCATCGAGGAAGGCCTCCTGCAGGTGCTCACAGCACTCGGCACCTACCCTGAGACCATCAACCTTCTGCTCGAACGCTGGCAGTCGCACGTCGAAGAGAAGATGCGGCTGTCGGACTTCATCGTCAACTTCCGCGAGCTGACCGACGAGATCAACGTTGCCAAGACGCCGGCCGACAAGAAGGACGATGACGAGGAAGAAGAAAAGGGCCCCGTCGGCCCGGACATCGAAGAAGTCAAGAAGCGCATGGCAGCGCTGCAGCGCGCATACGCCAAGGCACTGAAGGCCATCGACGCCGCCGGTGGCATCCTGGACGACGATGCCAAGACCGAGATGGCCAAGGTCGACAAGATCTTTCTGGAATTCAAGTACCACCCCAATTTTGTTGCGATCCTCATGTCCGGGCTGCGCGGCCAGGTCGAGCGCATACGCTCGCTTGAGCGCCAGATTCGCGATATCTGCATCAAGACCTGCAAGATGCCTCGCGACGTGTTCATCAAGAGTTTTCCCGGCCACGAAACAGACGAGGAGTGGCTGGACTCCATGTGCCGCCAGCGCAAGCCCTGGGTGGCCAAGCTCAAGGAACACCGCACCGAGATTGAAATGCTCCAAACGCGCATTCAGCAGATTTGTGTGTCCAGCCAGCTGACGATCACCGATATCAAGGAGATCAACCGCAAGATGAATATCGGCGAGGTCTCTGCCCGCCGTGCGAAGAAGGAAATGGTCGAAGCCAACCTTCGCCTGGTGATCTCCATTGCCAAGAAGTACACCAACCGCGGCCTGCAATTTCTCGATCTCATCCAGGAAGGCAACATAGGCCTGATGAAAGCGGTCGACAAATTTGAATACCGCCGCGGTTACAAATTCTCGACCTACGCCACTTGGTGGATTCGCCAGGCCATCACCCGCTCCATTGCGGATCAGGCGCGCACCATCCGAATTCCGGTGCACATGATCGAGACCATCAACAAGCTCAATCGCATCAGCCGGCAGATGCTGCAGGTGATGGGTCGCGAGGCGACGCCTGAAGAGCTTGCCGAGAAGATGGAGATGCCCGAGGACAAGATCCGCAAGGTACTCAAGATCGCCAAGGAGCCAATCTCCATGGAGACACCTATCGGCGATGACGAAGACAGCCACCTCGGGGACTTCATTGAGGATCAGAACATCCTGTCACCGGTGGAGACTGCCACAGGGCTTGGCCTTGGCGAAACCACGCATGAAGTACTTGCAAGCCTGACCCCGCGTGAGGCCAAGGTGCTGCGCATGCGCTTTGGTATCGACATGAACACCGATCACACGCTTGAGGAAGTCGGCAAGCAGTTTGACGTGACGCGCGAGCGTATTCGCCAGATTGAAGCGAAGGCTCTAAGAAAGCTGCGCCACCCTACTCGGTCGGAACAGTTGCGGAGCTTTCTGGATAATCAGGAGTAAGTTCCGAGACCCTTTAAAGATCGACGTGAGTGCCTCCTTTGCGATGCATGCAGGCTAACCCGTAGCCTGCAGTTTCGACACTCGTGCTTCGCCAGGCTCAAGTACTCGCATCAGATCATCGCTATACCCAAACGCAGCGAAATCGCTCTCGAACTTTTGCGCTACCTTGGCCTGAAGACCAGGGGTGTAATATGACTCGACTTTTGCAGACGACGCTGTTTTGTTCTTTGAATAAGGTAGCTCTCCAACTTCAATTCCAAACAGCCGCTTTCTCACTGCAGAAAAATCATCGTTCAGACGCTCGAACTGACCGATGAAGTGAAAGTCCACCGCGTTATACAGCGTCTGCATGACCTGTGGCTTCCAGTGAGAATTCATGGCCTCGGGCTTCAGAGAACACACAACCTCAACGAACTCCGCAAAACTGACAACATGTGTCAGATCAGCGATCTCGTCTTCTGCCTTGCCAGACAGCGCCGCCAGTATCTGAGCTTTCGGACGCAGAGATTTATCGATCTTGGACAGATACGCAGACAAGAGACGGCTGTACGGGTTACGAACGAATGTAAAACGAAATATCTCGTCTGACAGAAGCATCCGCCACTGCTCCTTGGCCCCGAGGGCAGACAGTTTCGGCAGAGGTGACAATCGTCTTTCATGGACATTTGCCAACGGTTGATCAGTTGATCCGAGCTCCTGCCGATGCAATTCGGTCAACAAAGTCGTGGAGGCAACCTTCGGATTCTCCATAAAGCAATAGGGAAAACGGGCAGACGGGTTTGCATGATAATTGAGCAGGCGTTCGTTCATGCATTCGCCAATGGCCGCCTTCACTGAAGCCAACTCATGCGCTTGTTCTTCAGTCAACGCGAGTGCTTCGTCGCGCTCGCTACCCACAATCTGAACTGGCCTTGGGGAAGTAGAGTCTGCTTTTTTAGCGCTTGGCCGCGTGCGACCTTCATCCGCATACGGTCGTTCAAAGCCATATTCGCACATGGCCGCTCCACAGATCGATACAAAGGTATCTTTCTCTGCAGCACTCCATTCCTTCCAACACTGCAAGCGATCGTTAAACACGGTAGACGTCTTCTCCAATTCGGCTGTTTTGACAAACGACGAATTGAACACATTCGTACCGATAAACGTGGCGGGGGCAGAATCCTGGGCAAGCCCCAGTTTTGCAAACACTCGTTCAAACACCATATCGGGATTCACAACAAGCTCATCATGCCTGACCACCGCACAGTTTGATCGGTGACCAACGTACTTGCACTGCGCGAGGTTATTTACCCAGCGCTGGCACAACTGCTCAAAGCTAAGATCAGCGAACCCAGAAAATGACCTGGCTGAATTGACAACTTCTATGCCGTTGCGCATGACATAGATACACCGCAGCTCACCAAAGATTTGACAGGCCTTGTCAAAATCTTCCTCGCAGAGAGACACCTTCGCCACCCAGTGCTTACCAGCCACTTCATCCCTGCTGATATCCACACCATACTGCAGCATGGCAAGCAACCTTGAAAACTGCTCTGCCCGTTCCAATCCGTCAAGCTGATAGTTTTTCAGGTGATAGTCGCGAGCTGGAGAGCTGTCCTCATACTCACGCAAAAAACTGATAAACCGTCCGACAAAAGGTGCCTCACCCACTCTTTCTGGCGAGACGACGTCGGCATGCTCGGCTATGGCTTTAATGACAGCGCTTGTACCCGAGCGGCCAATACCACTGATAAAGATTGGCGTCTTAAACATCAATTCGATTTCCCTTACGTGCGGAACTTGAACGCTTAAACATAAACCATTGAAAATGAATCACGCGCTTTTCCGCCTGTCCTCGAAAAATGCATTGACACGCGTCGAGCTTGTATGGGCCGCAAACGCCCCAAGTGACTCTAGCCGCGTATGAAATCTCGTCCAGATATGCCTCGACTTGACAACTGACAACGCCTCCGCAACTTTCTCCAAAGAAAGCTGACTGTTGATTTCCACCTTGCGCAACTCGGCAATGTATTCCGGAGCGGCGTCGAAATTCTCGACAAGCCATCCTGTTCTCTCATCGACCAACTCCGGTATTCCACAAACAGGCGACGTAACAACTGGCAAACCCAACGCCATCATCTGGATGATGATTGTGGGCAGCCCATCCCACTCCGATGTATTCAAGAAGCACAGGTACTGGTCTAAATTAACCTCCTCAAGAGAATCGTACGTGCCTTGATACCGAATGTTCGGATAGTTGCCGGCGATAATGTCACCGGAGCATTCTGCATTGCCGGCCGGACCATAGACGTCAAACATCTGCCCAGGCATAGAGCGAGCTATTTCTACCAGGACATCAGGTCTCTTCTGCAACGAAAGCCGACCTACCCACAGAATGGTCTCCCGTGTCACTCCATTTTCATAGACTGTGGGCTTCAATCCTTCAGCTGCTGGCACATACACTGTATGCAGCTTGTTCGCGTGCTCATCAGGAAAACCGTACAAGACACTGAGGGTTTCAACAATTGCCTTGTTGTCAAAGTAAACACTCTTCAAGTATCTGATCGTCTGAGGGAGATAGTCAGTTATGTATCCAACCTTGTTGCGATTCACGTCATAGTCAAAGCAGAAAAGGTATGCAAAAAGATCAGCTACCGACGAGAGCTGCGGTCCATAGCGCTCAAACAGCTGCCAGGTCAGATGCGAATTAACGTTGATGATTTTTTCTGGGGACAGCTGGCCAATACAGCCATGCAGCGCAACCAGCTTTTCTTCGTTGTCGGAGAATGTCGATTCATCGTCAACACAAATGACCTGTGAGCCATCATCAAGCCAGCCTGGCACATCTATCGACGGCCGATCTGTGACTATCATGAGTACGTGTTCCTTACCAAATGCCTGCTGATAGGCACGAAACAGATAAGTAGAGATCAAGTCTGCTCCACCACGGCTGATAAATGGCACGCATATTATTGCTTTTATTCGATCGCCAAACCGCCCATGAATCAACTTGGCCAAGTATGTCGCAGGTGATATCTGAGGATATCGAACGATCTCACCAAGACCATTGGCTGCAGTAGCAACCTTCGGATCAAGCCTTATGACTTCATTGAACTCACGCCGAATGTGATTGGGCAGCGCTCTCTCGACTCCCGCTCTTCCCTCGGTGTTGCCGTACCTGGAAAAGTGCGACAACAAGTTGTTCATACCAGACAGATCTTCGTATCTGTCTCTGTAGTAGCGAGGATCAAACAAACTCGACGGGCGCCGAGACAGCGTCGGCTCCTGCTCTAGATAATCAATAAGCGGCAGTCGTGTCCGGGCATCAAGATCAGGGTATTGCTGTGAGTAAAACGCATTGGAAAACCACGGACACGGATCTTTCAGCTCGAAGATGCCCTGAGTCAGAAAATGCTGGAGCGCAAGATCCCCGCTCAGGTGAAAGAGCTCATTTTTACAAATGTAATACTCTGGACGAAATATTTCGCGAATCTGTTCGAACCAGATCGAGATGTCTCGACAGTAGCTTAGCCTTGCCTCATTGAAACTGAAACCACTCACGTCGTGCCGAATTGTGAGCTCCACTATCCGACTTGGATCTTCATCCAGATCGAGTCTGCTCAAGTCAAAACAAAACCCAGTTTGCTCTTCACACCCAAGCCTGCTGGCAACATCAGGGCGCGGCAGTTGAGAATCCACCGTCATGCAAGCATGCCCATCAACGGACAGTGTCAGATTTGTTTTCGCAAGCCCCCTTTGGAAAAACCATCCAGTCAATTGGTGGTTAAAAACGCCATCAATATGACCGCGGGTTTCAGTTCCGGAATTTTCTTCAGTAGCCATCTTCAAGGGCCCGTGTAAATGTTCAGGCGGCCTTGCGCGGAAAGGGCGCGCTCGCGCTCTTCTCAGGACTGGTAACGGTGTCGTGCTGATCTAAATCGTTACGGTATATTTTCAGCACCCGTGGCAAAGCATTTAGCTTGTTTGTTTGAGCAAGCAATGAATCGTGAGCAACTCCTTTCCTTACAAAGTGAACTGTACCAGCAGCTATCTTGTGAACAATACCTGCCTGAATAGTTTCAAAGTTCCAAGTCCAGTCCTCATATCCAAACCCTTCCAGAATCACGTTCTTGCGGAATGGATGCGTTGCATACACAGAAGTTTCAGCGAACGATAGCGCAGTCCAGTAATTCATGCGATACAAGGATTCCATCTCAAAATCATGATCTTCCATATCAACGTGGTTAAACACATGGCAAAACTCACTATCAAAGAAAATATTGAACTCCGGATGCAACACGATTCTTTTTTTCGAGCGATTCGCGGTCGTATAGCATTCCACAAGCCAGTTTTCACCCCACAAGTCATCGCCATCAACAAACGCGGTGTACTTCGCCTGTGATCTTGATACGGCATAGTTCCGGGAGTGCGACAGATCTCCGAAATCAACCGTGGCTACATCAGCAAAACCTTCGCACTCTCGCTCAACCACTTTCTCGGTCTCACGACTGGGTCGATCAAGAACGACAAGTACCGAACACGACAGCCCCACTCTCTCAGCGTACGATACGGCGCGCTTTACACTGGCTATCGTCGCGTGAACAATGCGTCCCTCGCGATGTGCATTCACGACGCAGTGGATATCATTCATTGATATTGGATTGTTGCATTACTGTGTGCGCTCAAGCAGCAATCGCTATGCCACTGGTGGTGTTGCGCTACACGAGGGCTGGCTAGCCGGGGATACCCGTAGGTTATTCGGCCACATTGACCGGCAAGCGACACCCAGCAGGCAAGAGAGGCACCCAACTTGCTAGATCAGCACACCCAAAGCGGCAGGATCCGTTGCCAGCAGGCTGATTTTCAGGGCTCGATCGCACTAACCAACGAAGCCCGAGCAGCAAGAGAGCAGGCAATTAACCAGGTAGACCGCAACCGCCTACCAGCCTCTTGATACTTGCATATGGTTCAGGAACAACACGTAAGAAAAAACTATCACTGAAGCGCTGTTGCGCATTCTAGTGCGAGATTCAAATGAGGCCAAAGCAGAACTTCGGCATCCTCTTGGCTGCCTACGGACAGAAGTACATCGAAGAAAGCAAAGTACTTGTCCAGTCGATAAGGAAGATTATGCCAACTGTAGGCGTATCCCTGATCACAGATAACAATACAGTTGTTCCGGACGCGTTCTACGACACCGTTACGCGTGTGGACCTCAACGCCTTGCTCAAGGAAAAAACTGACTCGGAGATCAGTAACATTCTTGCCGATGCAGTAGACCACGCACCCAAGATGCAAGGCTTTTTATTCAAGGTGAAAGCGCTCTCGCTATCCCCTTATGACCGCACACTTTTTCTTGACTCGGACACGATTATTGGACATCCAATAAACGACGTGTTTCACCTGCTGAACAAGTACGACGTTCTCGTCGGGTATGCACCCACAAAAATTCCGTCATCGATTGGATGCAAGCCCGTCAATGAGCTGAAAAAAGACATAGCAGTTCCAAGGATAAATACAGGCGTCGTCGGATACTCCAGATCGGCGGTCGAAAAAGGGTTTCTAGCTGAGTGGGAAGATCGCTTGCTATCGGGCATTCAGCGCGAACTTCATCTAGTTTGGAAGAACTATAGCGATCAATCCGAATTCAGAGGCTTGTTATGGAACTCATCGGTAAACGCTCTTATCCTGCCGGTTGAGTATCACTTGAGAATGTCAAACTCTACCGGCCTGGAAGGGCCAGTGAGAATATTGCATGGTCGTCCGGCAGGAGGCAGAGAGAACATGATTCGTTTTTTGAATGCCACACACGAAAAGAGGATATGGATAAGCCCCTCCGGGATACTTAGAGCTTCTGATGGGTTCTCCAAGATGCACCCCTACTCTTATTGAACCGATACGTGCACTCTGTATTGATGTTGACAGGTTCCGGCGGCGATCGACACGCAGACGAGCGTTGTTGCCTTGCTACGGTCGTGTACTGCGGTCAAGTGAGAACGAGCTGGCCGAATTGAGCTGTCATCCTCAAGGGTAAAGCCCGTTGGTGCCCAAAGGTCGAATGACTTGTATCTGGCAGGTTGGATACCGACAAAGCGCGCTCACGATCCACAATCGCCCAAGCAACTGCTTTGCGGTAGACTTCTCGGGCAGGGGCCTGTAGCTCAGTTGGTTAGAGCAGGGGACTCATAATCCCTTGGTCGCAGGTTCGAGTCCTGCCGGGCCCATTCCCTACCCCTCTGCTGCCCTCGCCGCTATGGCGTCACGGTCGCCGGCGTCCTCCGGCGGCGCAGCAACGCACCGCCGAGAAGCGCCACAAGCATACCGCCGATAGCACCGGAGCCTGAGCGCTTGGCCGCTGGCGTCTCAACACTGTCAACGCTGTCAACGCTGTCAACGCCGTCTTCCGGATTTTGTGCATCCGGCTCTGGCGCCACTTCTGGCTCAGGTTCAGGCTCAGCGGCAATGATTGAGGTCAGCGTGGACTGCACTTCGGCCGCATTCGCCGCCGAGGCACTGAAACTTGAAACATCGACGCCACTCGCGGCCGCATTGACCGTCACTGCCAGCTCAGCACTGCGCCCCACCCTGACATTGTCAAACTCACACACGAGCGTTTGTTGATCTTGCGAGCAGGCTGCAGGCAGCGTTATCAGCTCTAGCGCGTCGGCAAGATCGAGATTGACCACCACATCCGCGGCATCGTCATCCCCGATATTGGAAACAAGGAAGCTCATGACGGCAGATTCGCCGAAGTCGAGCGCGAACAGTTCGTCACCCTGGACGTCGAGTTGCGTGGCAGGGTCTCGCACGTCGACACGTGCCGCATCGCTTGCGCCAGTCGGATCAGTATCCACCTCATTGGTCCCGACAACGACTGTGAACTCGGTCAGGCCTTCGGTGAGACTCTGGAGCTCGAAGGAGAGATCAACGGAATGCCCAGACTCGGAGGGCTCCATGTCACCCAGGTCACACGTCAACGCTGAGTCATCGTAGGTGCACCGTTCATCTGCATTCACGAGCGCCCAATCAGTCTCGAGAAAATCGCCCAGTGTCAGCTCTACACCGGTTGCCGTGTCAAAGTTGTCCTCGTTTCGCACAGACACATCAAGGATCACACTGTCACCGAGAGCAATCCCTTCAGCGCTTGCGCTCAACTCGGTAACGATATTGACATCGCCGTCGGCTGACGGGATCGCACCGTTGACGCACCTGATCGAGTCTTCTCCGGTCGCATTGCACCGCCTCGTTCCCGCTGAAGTATCCTTGATCAGCATGAGACGATCCAGCTCGAATCCGTCTTCACGCGGGGAAACATTCAGCGTCTGGAGGCCTGGGTTCTCGACATCGATCCACACCGTAAAATCTGTGCCACAGGACCCGGCACCGCCGGACTCACGTTGCCTGCTGGTCCACCACCAGCCTCTTCCAGCAGAACACAGTTGCACCTTCTGTCCGGAGTCTGGAAAAGTGCCGTTCAGGCCGATATGCAATCCATTGTCCTCAGTGCCGGTCGACAAGCCTCGTACATGTACATGGTAGCGACCCGCTTCCGGGAAATTTACGGTGTAGTTGATGCGAGGGGCTACTTGCCCCTCTCCCCAAAAGCTGCGTAACTCAGGCTCGGTGGGAAAGGGATCCTCGTGTGTCACTCGGGAATCGGGTAGCAATTCAAGATAGAACTGCCCGACAGCGGTTGCCGAATGGTTGGGATCAGGGTCCAGTTCCTGTGCCGGGGTACTGGGTCCGGTGAGCACCCATCGATCATCCTTGTCGTCGAATTCTTCAGCCTCGACAATGACTGCTACGTAGTCGTCGGTTTGACGAACTTCAGCCGCAAAGGTGTGACCCACATTCCACAACATACTGGAGGCACAGGCAGCCCACGCTAGCCTCGCTATGGTTCTTCCCAACATTAACTTGTTACCTGTCCTCTGGTTGCACTCGCGATATCGGCAGCACAGGCCATCAACTGAAATCGGCGTTACATCCGAGCACTGCGGCATTCAGCGGAGCGTCTCCAAAGCCGATATATTGACGCCTGCGACTCCCGCGCATCGCTCTGTGTGCTGGTGAACGTAGCGGTTACACCACTAGCGCAGAACGAACACAGAAATCCCTCACCACGCCACGCATCCCGGAAGCACATGGCCACAATGCATGCAAACCTGTCTGGACTCCTTCTGCTTGCAGCCGCATGGTTGCCCCAGTTCAGTTCAGCGCAAGCGCAGGAAACAGCCTGTGCTGTCAGGGTTGAGACCGGCGTTTCTCTCAGCGAAGCGAAGAACCAATTCGCCGAACAGTGCCCGGGAGACACCCGAAGCGACTGTGATTTGATAGACGAGGCCTGGACGTGCTCTGCGGGTGTATTAGGAGCGGGCGCCCCCGCAGTCGCGCGAGTTGGCCCGTTGACCGCGACGTCTGAAGGTCTTTGCTATTCGCCCACAGCGAGCAGCCTGAAACAGGCTCGACGGCTGTTCGAGCAGCACTGTGGTAGCTACACAAGACGCGATTGTGATCCCGTCGCCGACGGATGGCTCTGCAGCTCCGGGGTTATCGGTACGTCGGCGCCTGCTGTCGAAATATCAAATTCCGTTACCGTTTCGGCCAACGCTATTGAATTTGGCTCAAGCACAATACAAACCGACGGACCCACTACTACCAGCGAACCGACAGCTCCCAACGCACACACGGCGACTAACGAACCAACGGATACAAGTGAACCAGACGTCAACACAGAGGCCGCTGTGGGCAGGCTCGGTAGGGATGATCTTCTGGTCTTGCACTACGACAACTGTCCGGATCCGGACGACGGTCAGGCCATGGCCGCCGCACTGTCGGTCGTACGTACTCTCGATTTGGCCGAACCGCTTGTTGTCAACGGAACCTGCGGTCACGACCTGTTGAATCGCTTTCAGCAAGAAAGCGTTGGCCTGGCCCAGACCATTTTCAGTGATCAGGTACTCGATGCCTACAACAACAATGCGTCAGCGGTTGAAACCAGCATCAACCGCTGGGCCCAGACACTCGCGAATGGCGGTGATGTCTGGGTGGCTGAAGGTGGGCCTTCTGACTTCACCACTGCTGTTCTACGCGGGCTCTCTTCTCGCTTTCCCGGTCTGAATCTCAAGCGTGTACACGTTGTTCAACACAGTGAGCGCTTCAACGAAGGGCAAACCGAGAACATCGCTTTTGTACGCGACACCACAAGCTATGTAAACGTGCCCAACGGTAATATTGCCAACGGCAGTGCCGACTTGAGAATGCAATCCAGTGAATTTGTTTCTCGTGCCCGTGCAAGCCGGGATCAGATTGCCTGGAACGCAGCGTTTGCATACCTGCCACCCAGCTGCGGTGTAATTACAGAGACGTGCAAGCTGGATTTCAGTGACACAGTGGAGTTGCTGTACATCGTCGGTGATGATTCAACCGAATCCATCATCGACTTTGCTGACCGCTATTTCCGATAAAACCCCATAGCGGTCTGGAGATCAACCAGCGGGGTCACTCAAGGTAATTCGATGTGACCCGTGCAGACGATCAAGCCGACGCATCCACCGGTCCGGTCACGTAGGCCAGCACTTCCACGACCTGCTCAGGTGTCTGCGCCCAACCCATCGCCTGACCATCCACTTCTTTTAGCGGGTGGATGATATCCGCATCGTGAAGCGTGACATAAGGCTTACCAAGCGCCGCGCACTGACCTGCATCAAATGCAGCGTTCCATTGCTTGTACTCACTACCAAAGCGGATGACCGCCAGGTCGCAATTGCGGATCATCGTCGTCGTGCGCATTGCGTTGACACCTGAGGAGGTGTGATCACGCCAAAAGCCGGTTTCGTCGCGCCCGAGACAATCACCTGCTGCGTCGGATGCCGGGTGATTGGTCACAGCCGACACGAAGCGCACCGGCAAGCCACGTTCCTTCGACGCACTCATGATGCGATCACGCCAGTCTGTGTGAATCTCGCCTGAAAGGTATACGGTCCAAGCTTCTTGCACCCTTGTGTCCTCGCTAGCTCATTGAATGAGAGATGGTTCGGTAGCCATTGTAGCCGGACGCAGCAATCAAAAAGGATTGGCAACAATGCTCCCATATCCTTACGCCATGGATTCTCACGAGAAGGCGATCTGCGTCTTCATCGCCTGCGAGCGATCCGCTGCAAGGGTAAAAGCCTGCTCCGCCTCGTCCAACGCAAATGTATGGGTTATCAAAGGCTTGAGATCAACCAGACCGCTCACCATCAATTGTACGGCCGTTGCAAATTCCTCATGAAAGCGGAACGAGCCGGACAGGCGCAGCTCCTTGCCAGTAATCTGCATCATCGGGAGCGTCATGTCACCACCGAGTCCGAGCTGCAGGATATGCCCCCGAGGACGCAAGGCGCCAATACCTGCAACCAGAGCAGGCGCCGCTCCCGAGCACTCATACAGCACATCAAAGTAACCCTTGTCTGACCCGTAGTGCGCGAGAGCGTCCGGTTCTTTTGCCGTGTTGAAGGCGCGATCAGCACCGGATGCTGCTGCGTGAGCGAGCGCATTATCTGAAAGGTCTGTCGCCACTATCTCTATAGCGCCTGCGCGTCGCGCTGCGATGATGGACAAGACGCCGATAGGGCCACAACCAGTGACCAGGACGCGTTTGCCAAGCATGGATCCAGCCTGCCCGGTCGCATGCAGTGTCACCGCAAAGGGTTCCGCCATTGCTGCTTCTCCACTCGAGATGCCAGGCGCCGGGACGCACTGGGCTACTTCAGCGTTGAGCACTTCGCGAAAGGCACCATCGATATGTGGCCAGGGCATTGCCGAGCCGTAAAAACGCATGTTCAGACAGTGATTACGCAGACCTTCAGCACAGTAGCGACAGTCACCACAGGGGCGCGACGGGGATACGGCGACAAGGTCACCGACTGACAGTGCGTCAACACCCTCACCCAGCGCGCATACATGCCCTGACACTTCGTGACCGAGAATCATCGGGGCGCGGACCTGGATCGGTCCAAAGCCTCCGTGCTGATAATAATGCAGGTCTGACCCGCAGACCCCGCCACTGGCAATACGCACCTGAACCTGTCCGGGCCCCGGTTTGTCCACCGGTCGATCCTCGAGCCGTAGATCCAGTGCCTCATGAATGACTACCGCGCGCATCGGGTTCTCCTTTTAGTGAGTGGTTGGAGCAATGGCCAGAGCGAACAATCGCCTTCGATCAGACCTTTGATTGATGAGGGGGTATGATTACCACCCACTGTTAACGTTCACAATCATACCAACCGTGTTCAATGCCACCCAACTTTTTGACCTCTCCGGCCGAACGGCCCTCATCACCGGCTCCTCACAGGGTATAGGTGAAGCACTGGCCTACGGCCTGGCAAGTGCTGGAGCCGCCATTGTGTTGAACGGGCGCGATACCACAAAGCTCGACAGTGCTGCCGCCAAACTGCGCGATACAGGAGCCACCGTGCACGCGCTCGCCTTCGATGTGACCGACGCCAGCGCGGCCGCTGCCGCCATTGACGGATTCGAGTCTGATACAGGGCCGATCGATATTCTCGTCAACAATGCCGGCATGCAACACCGCACACCGCTTGAGGACTTTGACCCCGAGATGTTCGAGCGACTGCTCAAGACCAACATCTCCTCGGTATTCATTGCAGGGCAAGCCTGCGCGCGGCACATGATCGTCCGCCGTGCAGGCAAGATCATCAATATTGCATCGGTGCAGACGGCGCTTGCTCGCCCCGGCATTGCCCCCTACACGGCCACCAAGGGCGCTGTAGCCAATTTGACCAAGGGCATGGCAACTGACTGGGGCCCACATGGCCTGCAATGCAACGCCATAGCCCCGGGCTATTTCGACACGCCATTGAATGCTGCATTGGTGGCAGACCCCGAGTTCAGCGCCTGGCTGGAAAAACGAACACCGGCAAGGCGTTGGGGTCAATTGCCAGAGCTTGTGGGTGCCTGCATCTTTCTGTCCTCGGAGTCTGCAAGTTTCGTCAACGGACACACCTTGTTCGTTGACGGTGGAATTTCAGTCTGCCTGTAGCAACCCACTGGCTCCAGGTTTACCCTCGCCAGCGCTGCCTACTTCACGGCTGCAGGTTCAATTGAGCTGGTCCTCGCCGTGTTGACTTCGTGGCTGATCTTCAGCGGACGCCCCACCCGGCGGGATCTGACACGCATTGGACTTGTAGTGATTGGCATCATATTTACAGTCATCGCAGGCTAACAAGACATTCCTGCGTATCCTGAAGTCATGAATCGATTCTTGTTGGTCTCGGGCGCTTTGTTGGGCGCCTTGTCCGTCGTCAGTGGTGCCTTTGCCGCTCACGCCTTGCAAAGTACGCTAAGCGAGCGTGCTCTCGGCTGGCATAACACTGCCGTGACGTATCACGCTCGCCACGCCATCGCCTTGCTCATATGCGGGCTGATCGCTGGCCTCGGCGACGCCTTGGGTTACGTCACTGTCCGCGCACGGCGAGCGTTGCGCGTAGCGGGCCTCGCTCTGCTCACCGGCACCGTGATTTTCTCCGGCAGCCTCTACCTCATGGCGTTCACGGGAATGACCTGGCTAGGTGCCGTGACTCCCATCGGAGGCGTGTTGCTCGTTGTCGGTTGGGTCTCACTGGCGATAGGAGCGTTCACGATGCACAGCGGCCCGGCTGCCCCGCACGAGGCCTTGACCTCGATTGGCACCGGGGCGCTGCCCAAACAATGATTGCGCTCGTTGTCGCAGGAGTGCTCATCACAGCCCTCGCGTTCGCGCCCAGCATATGGATAAAGCATGTGCTGCGTCGTCACGGACAAGAGCGTTCCGACCTCCCCGGCACCGGTGCAGAACTCGCGCGACACCTGCTCAAACGCTTTGAGCTTGACGGCCCCGGCAACGGGGTGACGGTCGAGAAAACAGACCCCGGCCGCGATCACTATGACCCCCAGGCGCGTGCTATTCGACTCTCACCAAGCCACTACGACGGGCGCTCGATTGCCGCGGTAGCGGTCGCCGCTCACGAGGTCGGCCATGCGATTCAGTTTGGGCGTGACGAGACGATTTCGCGCCTGCGAAAACACTGGATTCCTCTTGCCATGCAGCTAAAACGCGCCGGTATCCTTCTGCTTACGATGCTCCCGGTGCTCGGCCTCCTGACCCGTTCACCGGCCGCTGTAGGCGCCATCATCGGGCTGAGTTTGTTGTTGCAGCTGGCGGGGGTTATGGCCTACATGATCGTGTTGCCTGAGGAGTGGGACGCCAGTTTTGCCAAGGCCTTGCCTGTGCTCGCCGAAGGTGAATACGTGTCCGATGAAGATCTGCCGGCCGTGCACCAGGTATTGCGCGCCGCCGCTTTGACATACGTCGCAACTGCGCTGGCTGAAGTGGTCAACATCGCTCGCTGGGCGCTAATCCTCAGACGCTGAATCCCTTGGCGCGGTATCCTCCGCGGCCAGACGAGGGCTCGCCCTTTGACTTCACGAGCAGCCCATGACTGAACAATCCCCGACATTTGCCGATTTGGGCGTACCCGAGGTACTGGCCCGTACGGTAGGAGCGCTCGGCTACACCGAGCCCACACCCATACAACAGGCGGCTCTGCCTGTGCTGCTCGATGGTCGTGATCTCGTTGGGCACGCCCCGACAGGTACGGGCAAGACGGCGGCCTTCGGTTTGGCTCTTCTGGCCAGGGTCGACCCGGACATGCGTGGCGTGCAGGCCATCATCCTGACCCCCACTCGGGAACTCGCCATTCAGGTGGCCGAGGCCCTGTCTGGCTTCGCAACTGACCTCAAACGCGTACACGTTCTGGCGGTATATGGGGGGCAGGAATACAGTCGACAAATTCGCGCACTGCAACGTGGGGCTCAGGTTGTCGTCGGCACTCCCGGTCGGGTGATGGATCACCTCAAGCGTGGCAATCTGAAACTGGACACGCTGCGCACCTTGGTGCTCGATGAAGCCGACGAGATGCTGCGCATGGGTTTTATCGACGATGTTGAATGGATTCTCGAGCAAACACCCGACACGCGCCAAACGGCCCTGTTTTCAGCCACCATGCCGTCAGTCATTCGAAGGATTGCTCGAAAGCATCTGGACAATCCTGAAGAGATCAATATTCAACGAGAGGCAGAGCGTGCCAAAGACATTCGTCAGCGGGTCTGGCAAGTCAGCGGCATGTCCAAACTGGAAGCGCTCACACGCATTCTCGAGGCTGAGGATACCGACGGCGTACTGGTGTTCGTGCGTACGCGTGCGGCAACCCAGGAAACCGCAGACGCGCTTGAAACACGCGGACTTGCCGCCGCTGCCATCAACGGCGACATGGTCCAGGCCGAGCGTGAACGCACGGTCGAAAAGCTCAAGCGTGGCGCGATAAACATTCTGGTAGCAACAGACGTGGTAGCTCGGGGCCTCGACGTCGAGCGTATAACCCACGTCGTAAACTTCGACGTACCCTTTGACGCCGAAGCCTACGTACACCGCATCGGTAGAACAGGCCGGGCTGGCCGACGTGGCGAAGCAATCCTGTTTGTCGCTCCCCGTGAACGACGGCTTGTCAGCATGATCGAACGCGTTACCAAAACGCGCATCGAGCCTATGCAACTCCCCGATGTCGATACGATCAACAAGCGGCGTGTGCAGCGCTTTCTCGCCTCAATCGATGCAACGATAGAGACAGCACATCTCGGGCGACTGGAGACTGTGCTCGAGCAGCATGCAGAGGCCAACGACGTTCCAATGGCAAGAATTGCCGCAGCGCTTGCGCAACAAACTCTCGGCGAGCAACCACTCTTTCTCAAGCCTGACTCACGCGGCAAGAAGCCGAAAGAGAAGCCACGCCGCGAAGAGGCCTACACACCGAAGGCGCACACCGAGAAGGCGGCGCGCCCTGAACGATCATCAGACCCGAAACGCCCATCGCGACCGGAACACGCCTCGCGCAAGGAACGAAAGCCCCAATCGACGACGCACCCCACGGAGCGATTCCGGGTGGAGATCGGCAGCCAGCATGGTGTCAAGGCGACGCACCTGGTCGGCGCAATAGCCAACGAGGCGGACATGGACTCAGCCTTTATCGGCAAGATTCAGATCCATGACGATCACAGCACAGTCGAGCTGCCGATCGGTATGCCCAAACCCATATTGCGTGATCTCAGAAAAGCCTGGGTGCTGGGCCGTCGGCTGGACATGTCACGCGATGGCGTCGTGGCAAATGACGCCGGTGGGTCAAAGCCACCGAAAAGAAAGAAGCCCGGGCGAGCCAGCTCGCGCCGCCCGGAAAATACGGCGCGCTAACACCCCGAGGTCGTTCAAGAATCACCTTGTCGACCATCGTGAGCTTCTTCGATCCGTAAACCCAGCGCGACATCATCGCGCACATGAACGCCGCTCACAGCGACGCCATCCTTGCCTGGGTACACGCCTTCACTAACGCTTGAACTGATTCGACTTGATGTTGCAGGCACTCAGCGAAAAAACGGTGTTTGCTTCTCGAGTTCCATGATCGACTCACCAATCAATTCGACTTTTGTCTCAAACAAGCCTCTTGCATCCAGCAAGCCCTGGTTGTAGTAAAAGACGCCGACCTTGTCGGTGAAGAAGTCGAGCAGGAACTCTGCCTGAAACTGCCCTAGCTCCTGATCCAGGTTGTCGTCAAACCAGCTACGGATCTGAACAATCAGAGCTGCTCTCTCATCCGGGCTGAACATCGGGGTGTGTCGCGCCACTATCGCTATCCAGAATGGTTTGCCGTGATTTTGCCAGCCGCAGGACATCGGTGGGCATGAACTTCGCATTGTCATTTTTTGACAATTGCGCCGAGGCGTCATAGATGGCTTTCAGCTCTACCGAAGTTTTCAGCGCTGCGCGAATCACCGTGCTTGCCAGCAGTTTGCTGCTCGGCTGTGTAACTGGCCCGTCCCAAGCACCGGTAGAGAACAAGCCTCAGCCAAGTGCGCCCGCGCCCACGAGTGCTTTTGTCACAGCACATGGCTCAAACCTATTTGTCGATGGTCGGGAGTTCGGGTTCAGAGCTGTTAACTTCTCCAACGGCTATCGTGAGCCAAGTCATGAGCTGGCCGCAGGGCGTCACCATACAGATGTAGATTTCGAGCGTGTACACCGCCTCGGATTCAACACGATTCGCTTTGCCTTCAATGGACACTGGTTTGAACGCGATCGATTCGGTTTCTTTGCGTGGCTGGATGAGAACATCGAATCCGCCAGAGCACGCAATCTGCGTTTGATTCTCAGTCTTCACGTACCGATTGGTGGATTCTGGCTTGACCCGTTGAGCGAGGATCTTGACTTTTCGCTGTGGGACGACGCTGCCCTGCAGGCACGCAACGCGGCCATGTGGCAGGCGATCGCCGAGCGGTATCGAGACGAGCCCGTTGTCGCCGCTTACGCGCTTCTGAACGAGCCGGTAACAACGGATGAAGATGGCAGCCAATGGCAAGCGTTTGCGACAAGCCTGACCACAGCGATCAGGGAGTTCGATCCCAATCACTTGATCATTGTCGAACGACTCAACGGGGTGAGTGGACGCTACGGTACACGTGGGCTACCGACACGATTCCTGATCGGGGATGACAACGTTCTGTATGACTCGCATATCCACGATCCCACTCACCATGCTCAGACTGGTGCGAATTGGCAAACATCGCATGCCAGCAACACAGGCTCCTACCCGGACGAGAACGCCTTGATCCCAACCGGTGTGCACATGCTGGATACAGAGGCGCGAATCAGCTCCGAGCGAGTCGAACCGGGCACGACTGAGTGGCGTCGGTACAGCAGCCCCTGGGTTGAGCCGGAAGGCAAGAAACTGGTTGCTGCCGCACCCCAGGCAGCGATCAACGGTGCGATAAGCGGTGTTGTGTTCTTTGACGATATTCACGTCTTTGAACGCGACTCAGCGGGGGTGGAGCGCGAAATCATCAGTGACCCGATCAACGCCACAACGATTGCGGCTTGGCACGATTGGCAAAGCAAGACAGCCGGCAGCATATTGACCGCAGACCGCATCAGTGAATCAGGCGCCAATGATTCTGCAAGCCTGTCTCTACTCATGCGTGGCACTGGCCTCAACACCATCGCCGGCTGGAGCAACCGCGACAACTGGTTTCGCGTAACCCCTGGCAATGCCTATCGTATCGAAGGTGCCATGCGTGGTGACAACGTCCGCTACATCAGTGGTGCGTCAGTCGCTCAGGCAGGCTTTGAGCTGAACTTCTATGCGCCACACGAGACATCCGAGGTGCCGGTATTCCATGCACGCAATCGGGAATACATTACCCATACGCTGGAGTCCATGACGCAATTTGCCCATCTTCATGCAGTTCCTGTTTCCGTACTCGAAACAGGCATCGCAGGATCCGCCTTCGGCACTGCTGGTCGTGGCGGCGAATTGTGGTTGACTGACCTCTTGTCAGAAATCGAAGACAACACGAGTGGCTACGGACTATGGAGCTATCGCGGTGAGCATGCCGGCATTTACGCAAGCGACCCCATGAGTCCGGTGAGCAACCCAAACCATGCCCTCATAGACACGCTGTTACAGTCGCAGACCGGGCGTTCACTGTCTGCCCTTGCGTCAATCGACTGAGCATCAGCGCATCACTGAGCCCCTATTCGGTACTGATCACACCACTAAAAAGCAGTGCAGAACGACTGTCGGTGCCAATGAGCACCACAGCCGTGAGTGTCTGCTGTTCGGTGACCCAGGCAACGCCAAGCGCTGATTGATCAACAAACTCACAGGGCTGACCACTGAACGAAAACGACACATCAAACACATTGATATCAGAGCGCGGAGATACCGATCCCGCAAAGTTGCAACCAAAGTCGGAAACGCCTGCGAGCATCCCGGTGCCACCGACAATCACCTCGCTTGTCTCCGCGCCAAGCACTGAGCTAGACGTACCGAGATAGGAGCCAAGCACCCCGGCCAGATCCGCTGGCTGCTCAGCTTGCAGCGCGTAGTCACTCTCAAACTGGATCACGCTGGAGCCGTCCACCTGAACATCGACAGAAAGCGACTGACGCGTCATTACTACCCCCGTTAGCACAGCGTTGCGAGAGCCCATACCATCGAGGTTGTAATCAGTGCCAACACCGGTCAGTTTGCCATCCGTATCGACCGTGGCCTGCCCTGTCACCACACCGGCACCCAGTGTTGATTGCTGTGCGGTGTAGGTAAACCAGAACGAGCCGTCATCAAACACCACGCCTCCAACGGTTCTGCCACTGGTCGACGTGCCTTGCCACACACCCGCCGCAGACCGAGTCACGGCGTCGCCGCCAGCCTCCCCGTCTGTACCACCCGAGATCATTTCATCAGCGTCTGATCCACCGTCGCTACCACCTCCACAGGCGGCAAGCATGGCACTCAGTAGAAGCGCGATCAGGGTAGAAAGTGAGTTGGACTTCATCGACTTGGGCACAGGCTTATCGTGGCCCTACAGTATGGGCCAAGCTCGCTCGGCTGCCACGCTGACAATGCCGCCCGTTGTGCGCAGCAGTACGGAAAACGCACCGACGTCTGCGCGTCGACTTTCGGTTTGTGCGTCGCTCAGTGCAAGGTATCCGAGTGTACCGAGCCCTCGCGAAACGCCGTCATCACAGCAACATACTCGCGCCTATCAAACTCAAACGGTCCGACACCCTGCAGCCAAAAAACATCCTGACCTACCAAGGCGGGTAGATCCTCCTCGGGAGTATCGTCGATACCAATCCGCCGCCACTCCACCTTGTCGCCCAGGACCATGACTTCGGCAACAATCGTGGTACACATCAGATCACGGTGTTCCGGGCACATCAGGACCGGGACGCGGATCCGTGTCTCGTCATGCGGCAGGAAACGGCTCCAGACGATGGCGCGATCCTCATCATCTTCCATCCAACCGAGGAGCGTCGGTACCAGCCCGTCGAGCTGATCCTCCGGGCTTGACTCGGCCAGCAACGCGTCCAGCGGCTTTCCGTCGATGTGGATCATCAGGTAGTCCTCGCCGTCGTAGGAGTCTGACTCGAGCACCGCCTTGATGGTGTTCATGGATGTTGGCACAGGCACAAAAGGGCGGCGAGAATAGCATGCGAGCGCCACCAAGCTGTGACCCGGTAAACTCGCACTCATGGATACAGCGGCTCACACACCTGACGATCCCTCACTGGACGAGCGCCTGAGTCGCGATACCTTGCCACTGGGCGACACCAGCCTCTCACGCATTCTGCTTGCCCGCGATTCGCGCTGGCCGTGGGTCATTCTGGTTCCGCGGCGCGAGGGGATATCGGAGCTGCACGAGTTGCTACCGGCAGATCGCAAGCAGTTAATCGAGGAGATTGCGATCGTGTCCGAGACACTCAAGGCCGAGACCGCGTGCCTGAAGGTGAATGTGGCAGCCATTGGCAATATCGTGCGCCAGCTGCATGTGCATATCGTGGCGCGCACGGAGGGCGATCCGGCTTGGCCCGGGCCCATTTGGGGCCATGGAAGGCCGGCGCCGCGCGCTGACCACGGCACCCCGCGCTTTGCCAAGGCAGTGTGTCGCCGCCTGAATGCAGCGTATGGCGGCCAGGCACACTAAATTACCGTTGCAAGCGACGTGCGGCTGCTAGGCAAGTTACGATTATGAATGATCATGATTAACGCGCAGCCTCAGTCATTGCAATGCCCAAGGTACAGAACACCCCAAAAGTTGTTGCTCGCCTGTTGGACTCAATCGAGCATGACATCCTGCCGCTAACCGAGTCAGGTGTGAAAGCCGGGAACAAGGTCTTTGGCGCTGCTTTGATTGACCGATCAGATCTGAGCACCGTGCTCGCGGAGACCAACAACGAGATGGTCAGTCCCCTCCACCACGGGGAAATGCACCTCTTGAAAAAGTACCATGAGTGCCCGGAAGCCGAACGACCTGCCCCTGACAGACTCATTTTCTTGTCTACTCACGAACCCTGTAGCATGTGCTTGTCCGCCATTGCCTGGGCCGGTTTTGACAGCATTCGCTACCTGTTCACCCATGAAGACTCCCGAGACAGCTTTGACATCCCACACGATCTGAGAATTCTCAAAGAAGTGTTTGACGTAGATCCAGGGGCATATCGACGCGACAATGCCTTCTTTGAAGCGGCCTCGATACGCGATGCCGCACGCGAGTTTGCGAGTGAAGAGCGTGACGCGCTGCTATCGCACGCAGATCGCCTGGCTGCCCGCTACGCTGCACTTTCTGACACCTATCAGCGCGGGAAGTCAGACAATACGATACCGCTGGCATGAGCGCCTCAACACCTCACCCCAGCTCCTCCCGCCTGTGCGCCATCGCTCTGCTCATCGCATCGAGCCTCCTTGCCAATACTCTGCTGGCGTCTGACCTCACCATTGGCACTGATGGTGATGACGAGGAAGCTGGGCAGCGGATCGGCGTCTACGCCTCGTGGTATGCCGACAACTCCTGCCGCTTGTCAATCGGCAGCGCCGAGCATGTCGGGGTCACCTCCATCGACGTAGACATGGATGATGCCGGGGCCCGCACACTCATCAATTGCGATATCAGCAACGGCCAACGCCTGACGCTGATGACACGCGGCGACGGACTGACCTTGGGCGAACGACGGCCGCTGGCTTTAGCCAATGATATTGATACGGCAGTCAATACGGCCTTGGCATGGGTGACGCGCGTCGGCGAGGTTACCGAGCGGTATGTGCCAGACGAGATTGCGGCACGTCGATTTGTGGTGGACGGTCACGTGATGATTCGATCCACTCCAGGAGTTGATACCGTCGAGTCGGCACCGCATATCGACAAGCGCGCGTTTGCCGATGTGCGTGGCCAGTTGGAACCGCTGCTGAGAAGCCCCCCCGAGCCGCCGGCCCAATCTGACAAAACGCCTGACCTCACCACCAACTCCGGCAACATCACGCAACCTGCCACTACCCGAGAAGGTAGTCGTGCTGAACGCGCAACGTCTCATATAGCCACACGACGAGCCAATACCCGTGGTCCCGGCACTACACACTAGTGAGTTCTGGAGCTGATGCCCAGCACGGCCTCGATGGCTTTTTTTGTCTCGGAGGTTTGCGCAAGTGCCACGAACCCTTCGCGCTCACGCTGAAACAGTTCATCCTCACTGGCTGAACGGGACTTGCCATCGTCACCGGTGATCACCTGACCGATGGTCAGTGCAACGCGTCGGTTGTGGGGCGTGAAGTCGCCGCGTTCAACCCCTGCATCCATGAAGGACTGCATGCGTTCACGGATGTCGCCACCGGCAAGCGTGAATTCCGGCACCGAGGGCGCTTGATAACCGATAGCGAGCTCACGTAGACGCTTGACTCCTTCAAGGTACAAGCGGTCACGGTTGATGACAGCCGTGTCTCGCGAGTCGTCAAAGTAGCGGTGCCGCCTGGCAAGCGCAGGGCTTGAGCCTGTGGCGCCATAGCCGAGATTCATCCATGCCTTCCAGGCACCGGTCTCGACGTCTGGCTGTGACTCACACCAGCGCAGATAGGTCTCTTTCACTCCGCCCCCGGAGGGTAACAAACCCACTCCGGATTCAACCAGTCCGAGCACAGAATTGACGTGTACCACCAGGGCATCGCAGTGCATCAGCACTTCAAAGCCACCCCCCAGGGCGAGCCCGGATGGTGCCCCGACCACCGGCACCGGAGCATATTTCAAGGCCTTTACCGCCCGCTGGAAGCGAGCGAGAAACGCATCGATACCCGCAAAGTCTTCTGCCTGGATGAAGGCCAGGAAGGCGTTCAGGTCGACACCGGCAGAGTAGTGCTGAGCATCATTGTGCACGAGGATTCCCGCACCATGATCCTCGGCGGCGGCAGCGACAATGGCCATTGATTCATCCGTCAGCGCGTTTGCCTTGGAGTGGAACTCGATAAGTCGCAGGTCGCTCTCGATGGCGTATAAGCTCGCCGCGCTGTTTTGCACGATTGGCGTATGTGCCCGTCGAGCCAATTGCCAGCGCACAACACCTGCTGGCAGATCGACAGGCGCTATGACCCCACTAGCGCGACGCACCTGTACTTGACCCTCTCCGACGTTGTAGAAGGGCGTACTCCCGGTCAGGCAGGCTGGCTGCTCAAGACCTGCTTCGCCAAGCAAATCCCTGACTTGCGCAAGGCCCAGCGCATCGATCATCTCGAACGGCCCGCGTACCCAGTTGAATCCGAGCTTCATTGCATCATCGACCGCCTGGGGGGACTCGGTCACATCTCCCAACAAGCTGGCCGCATAGGCGAGTACGCGAGCGAGCACACCACGGCAGAATTGCGCTTCAGCGTCATCCCCTTCAACCAGCGCCGTCAAGGCCTCGCGCCCGGCAGCAATGTCCGCAGCAGCAGCCACGGCTCTGGCTGGCAGCAAAGGCGCTACCGCTTGATAAGTGCCAGTGTCGAGGTGCCGAGCCAGGCGAGCGCCGTTTGTATCCATGCGATAAAAGCCAGCACCGCCCTTGTTGCCGGTTATTCCTTCAGCGACCATGGCGTCCACCATGCTGTTGTCAGCCACAGCATGAAAGGCATCATCCGCGGGCAGTATGTTCACCAGCGAGCGCACCACGTCTGCCATCAAATCGATTCCGATAAGATCATAGAGGCCAAACACACCGGTTTTGGGGATACCCATCGGCCGCCCCATCAGCGCATCGGCGGTTTCTATCGACACACCGGTTCGGCGGGCTTCATCGATGCCAACCTGCAACGCAAATACACCCACACGATTACCGAGAAATCCTGGTGTGTCAGCGCAACGCACCACGCCCTTGCCCAACTCGCGATCACAAAAGTCCGCCAGACGATCAATCACGACGGGGTCTGTCTCCACCCCGGAGACCAGCTCCAGCAAGCGCATATAGCGGACAGGGTTGAAAAAATGGGTAATGGCAAAGCGTTTGCGCAGGGTCTCGGACATGCCCTCGGTCAGCAGAGCAATGGGAATGGTGGACGTGTTGGAAGTAACCACACAGTGCTCTCCAACGGTCGCGGCAAGCCGCTGATAGAGGTCACGTTTGATATCCAGCCGCTCGACGATGGCCTCCACTACCCAGTCGCAATCAGCAAGCTCCGAGAAATCGTCACGGATATTGCCGATGCGGATACGCTTCAGGGCATCGGGCTCCACAAGTGCCGGAGGTTCCGAGTTCTCAAGCTTTTCCAGCGCGCGCTCTGCGGGCGATACCTCACCTTGCGGTGCTGGCATGTCAAGCAACAGCACATCAAGACCGGCATTGGCGACCTGGGCCGCAATACCGGAACCCATCGTGCCAGCCCCGATCACGGCAATTCGTTCAAACATTAGGGACACACCTCAACTCGCAGCCGGTAAATGCACATCCATTTGAGGATAGGGGATGTTGATACCAGCCCGATCCAACTCCCTCTTTACCGCCTCCAGCATATCGAATCTGACCGGCAAGTAGTCCTCGTTTCTGACCCACGGCCGGAGGGCGATCTGTACCGAGGAGTCGGCAAGCTCGAGAACGCCAATGCGTGGTGTCGGCTCCTTGAGCACACGTGGATCCTCTTCGACCAGACGTGTCAGTATCTCTTTGGCCTTTACTACATCAGCCTCGTAGGCGATGGACACTGTCAAGTCCAGACGACGTGTCTCGGAGGCCGAGAAATTTACGATGGGGCCATCGAGCAGCTTGGCGTTTGGCACCGTGATTGTCCGCCTGTCGGGTGTCAGCAAGGTTGTGGAGAACACACTGATGTCCTCAACGGTGCCGGCCACACCGGCAGCCTCGATATAGTCACCCACACGCGCCGGCCGAAAACTCACCAACAGCACACCCGAGGCAAAATTGGACAAAGAGCCTTGCAGCGCAAGACCGATTGCCAGACCGGCCGCTCCGATGATCGCAACGAATTGCGCGGTCGGAACACCCAGTTGCCCAAGCGCTGCGATGATCACCAAGGTCAGGAGCAGTACGAACGCGATATTGGCAATGAACCCCACCACCGTGGCATCAAAGCCACGGCGCTCCATCAGCTGCTCGCCCAGGCTCACCGCCCGGCGCGACACCCACTTCCCCACCACAAAGATGGCAATGGCTGCCAGCAGATTCACCGCGTACCCCGCGGCGACCTGCGGCAGGCGTTCAAACAGTTCTGAAAAGTCCATCCAGTACGTATAGTGGAGCGCCCGGAACTCGGCAGTGTCAAATACAGTGGAACCCGATCTCGTCATCTTCGGCGCTTTGCATCGCGACCTCGTCGCAACCCTTCAGTCACCGCATCAAGAGGGGGCCTCAAACCCGGTCAACTTTGCACTCAGCTCAGGTGGGGTAGGCGCTAACGCAGCCCGTGCTGCCATCCGCTCAGGACACGTTCAGACCCTCAGGCTGGTCGCACCCGCCGGCTCCACTGGCCTTGCACCCGATGTAGCCACATCGGGATTCGAGGGAATTGATATCTGCCCTGTGCCGGTCCCGGGCGCTCAGGCTGGTCGCTACGTTGCTATCGTTGACACAGACGGTGAGGTCATAAACGGCTATGCGGATACCAGCGCCTGCGACTCTGCAGACGCTGTATCGCTGATGAACGAATGCCCGGCATCCGCACGCAGCATGGTCGTCGACGCCAACCTGTCTACCCGCACGATGGAGACCTTGCTCAGCTCGCTGCCTATAGCGCGCTATGCCCTCGCAGTGTCACCGCACAAGGCACGTAAATTAATGACACTGGCCAAGCTGGTGGATACCCTGTTCTGCAATCGACTCGAAGCTGCGTCAATCACCGGCCTGCCTGCAGATGAGCCGCTGCCTACGCTCTCCAAAGCGCTCGTTGATTGCGGATTCAACACTCATGTCTTGACCGATGGCGCTGCTGACATTCTGGTCGTTGACGCGGGTTCCCGTTCGCCCGTTGCCGTTGAATCACTCAAGCTGACTGTGTCGGGCAATGCCCATGGTGCCGGTGATGCGCTCGCTGGGGCCACTATTGCAGCCTGCCACGCAGGCGAGACGCTGGTATCGGCTGTTGCCAACGCAGGGCTCACTGCTGCTCGCCACGCTCTGACACAGACTTGACCGACATGAGATCTGCTTTGCTTGTTGACCCAGAGGTGCGCGATGCGCTCGATGCGGGCCAGGCCGTTGTGGCACTTGAAAGCACGATCGTCACTCACGGCATGCCCTGGCCTCAGAACCTTGAAACAGCCAAGGCGGTTGAAGCGGCCGTACGTGCGACAGGTGCCGTACCTGCAACCATTGCCGTTATCGACGGCATGTTGCGGGTCGGTCTAGATGCCAAAACCCTTGAATCACTGGCGCAAGCCACAGACACCCTGAAACTTTCACGTGCGGATTTCGCTATCGCTCTGTCTCGTGGTGTTACCGGTTCCACTACCGTCGCCGCCACCATGATCGCAGCACAACTTGCAGGTATAGAGGTGTTTGCCACCGGTGGCATTGGAGGCGTGCACCGGGGCGCCGAGTTGAGCTTCGATGTGTCTGCCGATCTTCAAGAGCTGGCACGCACTGGTGTTACGGTGGTCGCCGCAGGTCCCAAGGCCATACTCGATATCCCCAAGACACTTGAGGTGTTGGAAACACTGGGAGTGCCAGTCATGGCTTATCAACAAGACGCCTTGCCCGCATTCTGGAGTCGAGACAGCGGTTTGAAAGCGCCTCTACGAGCTGATAGCACAGCAGACATTGCAGCCTTTCTCGAGGCACGAAAAACACTGGGCATCGTCGGCGGCCTTTTGGTGGCTAACCCCGTTGCCAGCGAATACGAGATTCCTCGTGAGCAAATGCAAGCTCATATTGAAGAAGCTCTTACGCAGGCAGAGCACGCCAGGATTAACGGCAAGAACGTCACGCCTTGGCTGCTTGCACGTATTGTAGAACTGACCGATGGCCGCAGTCTCGAGTGCAACAAGGCGCTTATCAAGGGCAATGCGCAACTCGCAGGCGAGATCGCTGTGGAGATAGCAGGCCGTGGTACACGCTGACAATGAAGGCTGGATACGAATCTCGAAGCGGCTAAGCTGTCAATCAATCCGCCTCGACAAAAGAAGCGGTTTCCGATGCACGCTACACAGCCGTACGCCAGACACCGACCTAAAGTGAACAACAGGTACGTCGGATGGGCCTTTGCCCTGTCTATCGCATTGCATGCCTTGTTGGCTGGCCCACTCGTGCAGCTATGGCGCACCAGTTCTCAGCCTGAAGTTGCGCAAGGCGACGTCGAGATAAAGGTGTCTGTAGCCCAACACGAAGAACCCGCGCCAGAACCCGCGCCAGAACCCGCGCCAGAACCCGCGCCAGAACCCGCGCCAGAACCCGCGCCAGAACCCGCGCCAGAACCTGAACCAGAACCCGCGCCAGAACCTGAACCTGAACCTGAACCAGAACCAGAACCAGAACCAGAACCAGAACCAGAACCAGAACCAGAACCAGAACCAGAACCAGAACCAGAACCAGAACCAGAACCAGAACCAGAACCTGAACCTGAACCTGAACCTGAACCTGAACCTGAACCTGAACCTGAGCGCAACTTCAATCTGGACCTCGCGGTGCCCGAATCCAAAAACGCGCCTGCGGAGCAATCTTTAAGAGCAACAGAATCGCTGCAACAGTCTGTACTTGCAGTGCGATCAGCAGATGCGATCCGCACAACCTATCAAGATGAACTGCTGGCCTGGCTGAAGCGCCACAAGAAGTACCCGTCAAGACTTCGGCGCCAAGGTGTCGAAGGCGAAGTACAAGTGCGGTTCAGCATTGCTGCCGATGGGCGGTTGTTGAGCCACGCCATTCTGCAGGGCAGCGGCGTGGCGGCTTTAGACATGGCCGCTATCCAGTTACTGATGGATGCGGCACCCATGCCAGCATTGCCGCCTTCACTGTCGACGCAGCCCTACAGCGTCACTATGCCGATCAGATACCGGATCGAGTAGTCATTACTCGCATGACTGATCGAATTCGCCCGCGTACTCACAGGCTAGAGCCTGGCGGGTCTGGACAAGTTAACGTCGCTGTCTCCATGCTGCTCGCAGGCATCTCGGGCTCAGCGGCTGTCGAGGCCGCACATCGCAGCAAGATCCTGTTCCTGCCGTGATCAACAAGGGCTATGCACCCCCCATTTGCGACAAGACACTGATGCCTGCCACGTTACAAAGGGGGTACAGTATTCGGATTTCATGCAAATCACTATCGCAAGACAGGGTGAGCCAGAAATCGATGCCAGCCAGACAATTAGCTCCTCTGAGTTCATAGCCTGGATCAGGGCCCACAATAGCGTCTCCTTAGCGCTCGGAGACAGAGACTGGCATGGGCCAGAACCGGCGTCTGTTCATTGGGGTTTCAGTACTTCTGAAATGGTAGTAGCTATTGGTGTCTGAGCCTGTTCTCACTACAGCGCGATTGCAGCTGCGCCCTTTCATCGCGAGCGATGCACCACGTGTGCACGAGTTGCTCAGTGACAGGCGCATGTCAGAAACCAATCCTGCCATTCCCTGGCCGTATGAGTTGGCGACAGCAGTCGAGTGGATAGCGAGTCACGCAGCTGGCGCGAAGGATGGCTCACATCTGCACTTTGCCGTCGTGCAAGAAGATCTGCTTGTGGGTGCCATTGATCTACGCGTACGAGTGCAAGAGCAACGTGGTTGGCTAGGCTACTGGACGGGTACAACTTACTGGGGGCAAGGGATCGCTACCGAAGCTGCACAAGAGCTTATCGAATACGGTTTTGCAACGCTGCGCTTACGCCGTATTGATGCGATACACGTTGTCGGCAACGAGGCCTCGAGAGCGGTGATGCGCAAGCTCGGTATGCATCATGTGCAGACTACAGCAGCTCAGGCAGTAAAGGGTTGGTCGTTTGGTGATATCCAGCAATTCACCCTCAAAACCAATGAACCTATCTAAGTACTCGCATGAAGCACAGGTAGAGTTGCATCGGCGGCCGAACCGTTGCAGGAAGTCTTGCGATTTGCACGCACACGCTAACCTTTGAAACGAGCTAGTGCACTACCGTTATTCAACACACCCTTCACCGCATCTACTCCGCCCTCAAGCGAGTCTGATTTGCCAGTGGCATACAACACGATCGCTCCGGCATAGCTCAGGGCATCGTGCGCCATACCGCGCTTGCCCTCCAATGCCTCAAGACCTCGCTCAGCGCCCTCCTCGGCAATGAGGACCACACCGGGATTGTCGGCATAGGCTATTGAACGCGCGCCTTGACTAACAGGCTCGGGCAGAGGCGGCAAGGGCAAGGCGCGATCAGCGTGTGCCACATCGAGCTCTTGTGGGTCGATATCGGTGACCTTGAGCGTCTGACCATCAGCACTGGTGACGTAGCGTGCCGCCTGGGCAAGAGAGGGCACCACACTACCTTCAACACCGCGCACTAGTATCGACTGGTTGAATCCAGCGAACTGCGCCAGACGTGCGTAGATCTCTGGATAGCCTGTGTGTACAAAACCTGTCACCAGATGTAACGACTCACGCACCGTAAACGGGCACAGCGCAGCTTCAACCGTGGTCAGACAGGGGCGCTTGACAATACGTGAGCGCAGATCTGTCAGTGCTGCGAGCTCCGGGGCCAGTTCGCTCTGATCAAGGTAGCTCCAGCCACACTCGTGGTTGTGCAGGCGCGCCGCACTTGTTTCCAGAGAGTCTTCGGTATACACCCCGGCTGCGCGCAATACCTTGGCATGAGTGGCACCGTATTTGGGGCCCATGGCCTCAACGCCGTGAGACATCACCCGCAAGCCACAGGCTGCCAGCACCGCCGGTAGAAAAGCCGATACCGGTGTGCCTCGCAGGCATCCGTCGTAGGGGTCAGAGAGGCACACCAGCTCATCAATATCGAGCGCCCGTGAGGGCATGCCCTCACGGACTGCCGCGAGAACACCAGCCAACTCCTCATCGGTTTCTCGCTTCATGCGCAGTGCGATGAGGAATATTCCGGCCTGTACTTCGTCAGCCTTGCCTTCGAGCACAAGACGCATGGCAGCACGCGCTTCATCGCACGTGAGATTCTTACTCATGGTCGGACCCGTGGCGATGCGCTGCACAACGCTGCGCATCAAGCCGGATTCTTCAGTCTGCATGCGCTGGAACTCGGTATCCTTGGGGACATGCAGACTATCGCAACCACCCTCTTCCCACGTGCAAAACGCGCATCAACCGGAGGTGAGGTCTGGTTGGTGGGAGCTGGCCCTGGAGATCCTGAGCTACTGACCCTGCGAGCACTACGACGGATGCAAGAAGCTGATGTCGTGTTACACGATGCTCTGGTGTCCGATGACATCATGGCTCTTGTACACCCCGATGCCGAATGTCTCTACGTCGGAAAACGTCGCGATCAGCATTCGGTGCCGCAGGACGGCATCAATGCTCTACTTGTAAGGCTCGCCAAAGAGGGTAAGCGCGTCCTGCGACTCAAGGGTGGGGATCCGTTCATATTCGGCAGAGGTGGAGAGGAGATCGAGTCACTGGCCCATGAAGGCATTGTGTTTGAAGTCATTCCGGGCATAACAGCTGCCTCAGGCTGTGCCAGCTATGCAGGCATTCCACTCACCCATCGAGAGCATGCACAGACCTGTCTGTTCGCTACAGGTAACCGACGCGACGGCAGGATCAACCTCAACTGGCAGCAACTCGCGCAAACCAACCAGACCGTAGTGATCTACATGGGGTTATTGGGTCTTGCCAACATCATGCACAAGCTGATCGAACACGGGCTATCCGAGTCTCACCCTGTGGCCCTGATAGCACGTGGTACGCGTAGTGAGCAGATCGTGGTGACGGGAAGCCTGTCAAACATTGCCGAGCGCGTCGCGCAACGTGGTGTCACAGCACCCACACTGATCATCATAGGCACTGTGGTCAGCTTGCATGCATCCTTGCGCTGGTTCACCCCAGCATGACGCGCGTATGCACACTGTCCGACTTACCGGATGGGAGCACTCGGCAAGTGGTCATCAACGGACACGCGATACTACTCTGCCGTAGGGGAGACTCAGTATTCGCGATTGATGACAACTGCCCCCATGAGGATGTCTCACTATCGCTCGGCGCATTTGACGGTCACGTGGTGCGCTGCCCTTTGCACGGAAGTCGATTCTGCGTGAGCAGCGGAGCCGTGCTCGACCCACCGGCCGAGCAAAATCTGCTCACCCATGATGTGACGATAGAAAACGACTGGATACACATCGTTGTGCGCCCAGGCCTGGCTTGACCAATAGAGCAATCTTCCATGGCTGCACTCAAGCGGCGCTTTCTCCTCTATGCAACAAGCAACGGATTCGCTTCAAGGGGTGGATCAACGGATGTGCCTGTCACCAAGATCAATGACACAGGCCCATTCGCGGCCGGTACGCGGCTCGCATAAAAAGGTCACCGTTGAGCGGATAGCCGGTGGCTGCTGCACGCTTTGCCGATCAGCTCGGCACGATAATCAGACCTTCGACATAGCGACCGAGGGCAACGGGCTGAAACAAATGACGCTGCTCTAGTCAGCATGAACTCATGGCCCTGTCGCTAGTTGCCGAGGCCTGCCGCATAACTCAGCCCACCGAGCAAGTGCGCACGGAAATCGGGTTCAAGGTAACTCTCGCTGGTATGCCCACCACCGGTATACCAGGACCGGCCGCCATCAAACTCGTGATACCAGGCGCTCGGGTGATCGACAGGCATGGTGCCCCCGGTGTAGGTAGTCTCGTCAAGGCTTAGCAACACGTTGACTTCACCGCGCGGGTTTCGGTTGTAATCGTACCACTCGTCTATTCGCGTCCATGTTGAATTCAGGTGGGTAGTTGACGGATGAGTTTGATCTTCGACAGTCTGTGTGGCTGACTGCACCTCAGGATGACTCGCGAAGTACGCACCCACCAGAGCGCCATACCAAGGCCACTCGTACTCGGTAAAGCTTGCAGCATGAATCCCCGCATAACCCCCACCGGCACGGATGAATCGCTCAAAGGCTGCCTGCTCATCGTTGACGAGCACATCACCGGAAGTCATCACCCACACGACTGCCGCATAGTTCGCAAGATTGTCATCAGTAAACACGCCAACTGAGTCATCTGCGCGGACGGTGGCAATACCCGCGGCGGCAGCGAGTTCTTCGAGCGCTTGCAGTGCATCCTCTGTTGACTCGTGCCGAAAGTCTTGCGTTTCAGTGAACAGCAAGACTCGCAGATTGGGGAGCGGATCGGAGCCGGCAATCACTTCATCCAGATTGCTGATGCCGTCACCATCACTGTCCAGATCTTGAGTGTTGAACAGCCCCGCTGCAATCACGACAGATTCGACCGTGTTGGTGCCGGTTTGGTAATCAACACGATAGGTGCCCAGCACCACGTGCCCGTTCTGATCGCTGAAAGCCACGGACAGCTCAGCTTCAGTGGCAGCAGGAAACGCCAGCGATGCCGACCAGAACTCGTCCCCCACCCAGCTCGCGAGCACCTGTTCATCACCGAGCGCCACGCTGAGCTGCAGCTCTTCGGAGCTATAGGCTGGCACGGTGATGTCGAACTGGATCTGGACATCGTAGGGCGCGAGGGGATCTTCCACAGAAGCGCTGTCATCCAGCGACTCGCCCTCCAGTTCGGTGTCCGTTTCGCCAGCCGTTGGCTCGCCGGAGCCTGAACAGCCTGCTGCCACCGTGATGGCCAGAAGGGCCGCACAGAAACCTACGGCCGGTCGTGCTGTTCGTGTGTGTCGTGTAGCCATTGCGCCAGTCTAATCCGGCTGGCCCGCCGGGCAGGGGTAATTGCACCTGACATCGCACCGAAACAAGCGTCTTACCCGCGTAACCCCTCCCCTATCAAGGACACGTCACATAGCGCCGCCAACCTGTGGAGCACCATACCGAATCAGAGGCAGCGTCGGCTGCTTTGGAACACGATACAAACGCCATGTCGCATTTAGCCTCGAATTCGTCAACTTCACCCGGTGAACAAGACGGATTCGTTTTGCCCGGTGCATCACTGTGGCGCCAGATGAACCTTGCGACCAAGTGTCTGGCCCTTGCGTTGCTGAGCATGCTGCCGCTGTTGTGGCTGAATGTGTCCAGCATTCAACAGCAAGCAGATGTGGCGCTTGAGTCTCGCAAGGCTGCTGTTCAACAGAGCGTGGAGACCGCCCACTCGGTCATCCGATGGGCGCATCAGCAATCATCCCGAGATGTACTCGACAAGGACGCAGCGCAAAAAATGGCGGCAGAGGCCATTGAGAAAATGCACTTTGGGGACTCCGGTCACTTCTGGATTATGGATCGAGGCATGAACATGATCATGCACCCGACCACGCCTTCACTGAACGGCACCAGCACACGATCCATTCAGGATCCAAAGGGTGTCTACCTGTTTCAGGAGCTAGTCGCTGCTGCCACCGGGAATGGCGGAGGCTTTGTCTCCTACCAGTGGTCCAAGCCAGGGCGGGACGCAGCCGTTGACAAAATTGCTTACGCACAGGGATTCCAACCGTGGGATTGGGTTGTGGGATCCGATGTGTTTGTCGATGACGTAGCCGCGCAGGCTAACTCGGCGCTGTATCGTAACGGGCTGCTTGCACTTGTGGTATCCACGATCACCCTCTATGGGTTTCTCAGCTTTTACCAGGCGATGCGACAGGGTTTGCGCACGGTCTCCTGGCACATGCAGGAAGTTGCAACCGGCAACCTGACTCATCACATCACGCCGAATGGCCGCGATGAGACCGCCGGCCTGATGAAGGGTCTGAACGAAATGCAGCAGTCCTTGATTGACATATTGAGCCGTGTTCAGGATTCGAGCCACAGCATGATTGGCGATGTCACCCACATCGTTCAGGGTGTTACCGATCTCTCCGACAGAACCGAGACCTCCTCGCGAGAAATAGAGACGTCGGCAGCGGCCATGGAGCAGATCAGCACCACGGCAAAACGCTCCAGCGAAAACACCAGCAAGGCATCGAGTGTGGCACGCAAGAATGCTGAAGTGGCCGCTGAAGGCGGGCATGCCATGCGCGATATTGTCGAGACCATGGACCAGATCAAGGCGTCGTCAGCACGGATCGGTGAAATCATCAGCACCATCGATGGCATTGCCTTTCAAACCAATCTACTCGCCTTGAACGCATCGGTAGAAGCAGCACGCGCCGGTGAGTCCGGTCGCGGCTTTGCAGTCGTTGCAAGTGAAGTCGGTGCGCTTGCACAACGCAGTGCTGATGCGGCACGTCAGGTCAAGATTATTGTGGGCGAAAGCGTCAGCCAGGTTGACGGTGGATCACAGATCGTCGAGAGCGCCTGTACCACAATCGAAAACATCGTCGAGGTATCGAGAAATGTGGACCAGCTGCTTGAGGAAGTCAGCATCGCTACCGAGGAACAAAGCAGCGGCGTTGGGCAAATGAACCAGACCCTGTCCACGCTGGAAAGCATGGCGCAAAAGAACGTGGAGCTGGTTGACAGAACTGCATCGAACACGCAGTCGGTACGCGATGGGGCTGACCAACTGGCAGCGGACGTTTCCAGATTCAAACTTCCGGCACGTGTCTGACCCAGACTGCAACCTCGGGTACTATCCACCGCACCCCGGATAACCGTCGAGAGAGAGTGCGTGGAACCTCAAGTGGAACTGGTCGTCGACGCGATCGAGCTTGTACGACCCTCCATCGAACGCTTGTTTGAGCGTACCGTCAGACAAGAGCTCCACATCGTCGTCATGAACCCGCGCCTCAAGCCCTGGGAGGCGAGTTTTGAGGAGGCGTTACTACACGAACGTTCGCTCGGCACGCCTGAGCAATGGGACAAGCCCTACGACAAACTTGCGCGCCAGAAGGCGCGGCAGGCCTGGCGCCACCGTTCGCCCAATATCTATCAGCAACTGGTGCACCCGGCATCTCTGCAAGAAGACGACGTGCTGTACATGGGCACGTTTGTCTATGGCGACATTGTGGTGGCCTGTAGCGGAGTACAACCCTGGTATGACATGTTGATCAGCGGCTGGATCGCACTCACGATTGAGCAGCTGAGCATGCACGCGTACCAAACCATCAAATCGGAGAATCCGACACAGGTCACCTTGCAGGGCTCCTAGTCAGGACTGTCCCGTGGCGACCAGTATGAAGGCAAGCTCGCGAGCGGTTTCAGCCAGCTCACCGTAACGACCCGTATCACCGAAGTGTCCTGACTCCATGTTGGTGCTCAGTAGCAAGGGCTCCTCGTTGCTGCGCGATTCTCGTAGGCGCGCCACCCAGCGCGCAGGCTCCCACCAGGTCACACGTGGGTCGCTGATCCCGGCGGTAGTGTACATAGCCGGATACGCGTAGTGCCCGACCCGATCAACGGGTGAGTAGTCAGCCATGTACTGGCGTACTGTCGCGTCGTCTATCGGGTTACCCCATTCGCTCCATTCACCGGGCGTCAACGGAAGCTCAGCATCGCTCATGGTGCTCAGGACGTCTACAAAAGGCACCTCAGCCACGGTAGCTGCAACGAGGCCGGGGTCACGGCGTACTGCCATGTCGGTAGTCGCTGCCACCAACAAACCACCGGCCGATCCGCCTTGCAACGCAAGGCGTCCTCGCGCTGCAAATCCGTGCTGCACAAGGTGTTGCGCAATGGCATAGCAATCTTCAAAGGAGTTGAGCTTGTGTTGCAGACGTCCTGACTCATACCAGCTGCGCCCCAGCTCCTGGCCTCCACGCACATGGGCGATCGCGTAGACCATCCCCCGGTCCACCAGTGACAACACACTGGATGAAAAACTCGCAGGCGTTGATGAACCATAGGCCCCATACCCATAGATCAAGGCGGCGGCAGTGCCGTCCAGCATGGTGTCACGGAGGTGCAACACGGTTACAGGGATGTCGATGCCATCATGCGACTCCACCCAGATACGCTTGCAACAATAGTTCGATGAATCATGTCCCGACGGTATGCGCTGCTGCTTGACGAGCGTGCGTACACCTGTCTCCAGAACCTCTTCGTAAATACAGTCAGGTGTCGTCGGTGAGGTGTAGGTGATACGAAAACGATCAGCATCAAACTCAAGTCCTGCGTCAACACCGAGCGCGTAGGCCTGCTCACCAAACTGCAGAACACGTTCCCGTCCATCACGGTGCACCAGGCGTACCTGCGGCAAGGCCCGATGACGTTCCAGAATGATCAACCAGTCCCCCAGCGCACTGACATCCAGCAAGGGGCGAGCCTCTACGCAAGGCTCAATCTCCTGCCAATACTGTCGACCCGGGGACTCGATCGGTGCTTCTACCAGCTTGTAGTCAGCAGCACCGTCGGCATTGGTCAGAATGACGAAGCGATCCTGTTGATGCTCGATCCAGTACTCAAGGCCAGCTGTGCGTGGCTCAACCACCAGAGGAGCTGCATTGATGCTGCCCGTCGGGACAATCAGCAGCTCATTACAGTCAGTCATCTCGGATTCGATCAGAACATAGGCGCCTGATAGCGTTGTGCCTATTGACACCGAGAAGCGCGGATCATGCTCCTCGAAAATGAGGTCTGGTTCTTGCCCGAGCGTGAGACGAAAGACACGGCTGGCACGCAGCTCGTCATTGACGCGGGTAAAGAACAGGGTATCCGAAGTGCCCCAGGTCACTTCAAAAACATCCTCGACAGTCAACACATCCTCATCTGTGTGCATATCGCGCACGCGCAGGGTGTAGCGTTCATCACCTGTGGTGTCCGACGCCCAGGCAAGGTAGCGATGATCAGGCGAGTGCTCAACGTCGCCTTCATCAAAGTAGTCATGTCCGATAGCCTCGTGCTCGACATCAAGTATCACCACCTCATCGCCACCCTCCCGTGGACGGCGCAGACACTGACCATAATCATCACCTTCACGGTAGCGCGTGAAATAAGCCCAGGGGCCATCAAGATCGTGCAACGAGTCCTCGCAGGGCTCGATGCGCCCGTGAAGCTCAGCCTCCAGAGTCTTCAACAGCTCGGCATGTTCGGCAAACCAGTCTGCACAGCGGTTGTTTTCGGCCTCAAGGTGCGCACGTATGCGCAATGGCAAGACCGCAGGATCTGCAACACAGCCGCGCCAGTCATCAGCGCGCAACCACGACCAGTCAGATGTCATGACTCTCCGGGATGAGGTGGGACAAGCGCATCGCCTACCAGCGCATGCAGACTGACAACGTCGATCTTGACAAGATCAAAACCGACCTCAGCCAAGGGCAGGACTGTAGACAACTGCGTCTTGCAGATTGCGCAAATCGCTGCCAGATGGGTTACTTGATGCGACTTCACGACCTCTGCCAAGGCGTGTGCGCGTGGAGAAGCACCATTGATTCGGACATTCACAAGATCATCAGCCAACATGCCACCACCACCGCCACAACAATACGTCTCGCGGTGAGTGGTACCGCGTGGCATCTCCACGAAGCTCTCGACACTGGCGCGCAGCAACGCACGCGGTAGCTCAAAGGCACCGTCTACTGTCTGGCCCATCGCCGCACCTCGAGCGATATTGCAGGAATCGTGGTAGCTCACAACCTTACCTGAATTGCGCGTGGCATCCAGTGCAATCCGTCCTGACACCAGTAGCTCATGCGAGAGTTCGCAGACATGCTCGGCTCTACCTGCGTCAAGTACATCGTGGAGCGTGATGCCCTTGTGCTCGGGCATCTGTGCCATAAGCGCTGCAAGTCTTGCACCTGCAACACGCCAGGCGTGACCGCACTCGCCAATCACCAAACGTCGCGTACCAAGTGCAAGCGCCGCGGATACGAGACGGCTGGCGAGTTCGCGTTCATGCTTCGTGTTGCCTGCAAACAGACCAAAGTTGGCAGCCTCCGAGGCCTCGCTGGACAAGGTCCATCGAACACCCGCTGCGTGCAGCACCTTGGCCAGACCCAACAAGCCATCAACGTGCGGCTCTGCAAAAAAATCAGCCGACGGGACAACCAGCAGTACATCTGCTGATGAGTCATCAAGCGGTAGCCGAACAGGACCACCCCACTCGTGTTCGTCCAGCTCGTCGGCCAGATCCTCTTCGAGGTTTTCGAGCACGTTGGCAATCGCTGCTGGCTTCATACCCAGATTGTTGCCAAGTCGCCCTGCCTTCTCGACGATGGTCTGGGAATAGCGTTGACCAAGGCCGACTGTTGCGAGTATCTCGCGCCCAGCCATGGTCACTTCAGTGGTGTCGATACCTTTGGGGCAGAACACCGCACATCGCCTGCACTCACTGCACTGATGAAAATAGCTGTACCAGTCGTCAAGCATGGCTCGGTCAAGATCACGTGCACCAACCAGCCATGGTAGGTGACGACCAAAGAAGGTGTGGTAACGACGCCAGACTGAACGCAGGAGTTCCTGACGCGCCACCGGCATGTTCCTGGGGTCCTTGGTGCCGATACCAAAGTGGCACTTGTCTGCACAAGCACCGCAACGCGTGCAGGTATCCATGAACACCGCCAGCGCACGGTTGCCATTGACCAGCTCACCCAAGCGCACGATAGCGATTTGCTGCCAATCATCGACCAGCTCGCCTGGATACCCGAGCGCCTCACTAGTGCTCGACTCGGATACCAGCGGGATGATCGGGTAGCTGCGCGTCATCTCGCTCGCGTGTTCAGTGTAGGTGCGAACAGAATACCCGGCGCGTGCAGCAATTTTCCGAAGGGGAACAACGCGAGCAAGGCCAAAACACCAAGTAGATGCAGCCACATGACCGCACTGCCCACCAGCGGCAACATATCGAGCTGCAAGGCGGAACGCAGAAATCGCCCCACTGCATACGGGTCTGCAGCACCCGTGCGTTTCAGGGCCATGCCGCTGATGACAATGATCAACAGCAAACCCAACCACCCGAAGTCACTGGGGATAGACACATAGCGAATGCGTGCCACAAACACCCGCCGACACAGGAGCAGCACCAGTCCTGCGAGTAAAGCCAGATTGGCGATATTGCCCCATGCAATCAAGGGAACGAGCCAGAGGGGCAACTCTGGCAACAGGAAACGCAAGTGCAGCAGCAATACCAACAAAAAACCATAGTGCATCAACATACAGCCGAGCCAGGTAACAGGACTTGCCCTGAGCAAGGTTCTGAAAAACAGGACCTCTCTTGCCAGACGCAACACCACACCAATTCTACTGCGCGGCGCTGGAGTGAGCGGGATGGGCAAGGGCTGCGCAATGTGATACCAACGCCACATCCGCCACGCAAGGGCTGCAAGCATGACGTAAGAAGCAAGCGCGAAACCCACGGCATACATAACCGCGGGAACCGTTACTGAGTTACTCGCTTCAAACACAGCCTGTGGGTTTCGGAAGGCCCGCGTAACGACAGGCCTGCTTGGCAGGCCCGCGTGGAAAGAGCTCATACAGATAACGACTGTTGCCCTTTTCCTTGCCAAAGCGCTTGCCAATCTGCTTGGTCAGAATACGAATCGCGGGAGCAATCTCGTACTGCGTGTAGTACTCCTGCAAGAACTCAATCACTTCCCAGTGAGCCTCACTGAGCTCGATATCATCCGCTGCTGCCATCTGCTCTGCCAAAGCGCGTGTCCAGTTGCTGCGCTCGCGCAGATAGCCTTCCGGGTCCGTATCGACTTTCATGGTCATGTCATGCTCAATAGCCTGACGCGCACCCGTCCTTGCGCGGATCCGACGCGCCGGTCAACACGCGTCTGTCTGGGGAAATCGCGATAGCCTGCGCCCCACCAATCGGCGTCTCGGCCAGCATGATTTGGTGACCTCTCTCACTCAAGGCCACACGAACCTGGGCATCAATACCACTCTCTACCTCAACAACGCCAGTAGTGGGATCAGGCATGAAGCGTGGCACATCCATGGCTTCCTGCAAGTCCATACCGTCTGTCAGATAGCGCGACAGAAACTGCAAATGCCCCATCGCCTGATATTGCCCGCCCATGACACCAAAAACCAGGTCTACCTGATGATCATCGCCGCGGGTGGCAAGTGCAGGAATGATGGTATGCAGAGGTCGCTTGTGTGGCGCGATCACATTCGGGCTTTTCGGATCCAGCGAGAAAGCTTGCGCACGATTGGTAAGGGTCACGCCACTACGTGTAGTGATGCCACTGCCAAACATGTCGAACAGGGTATTGATAAAGCTTACGCAGTTGCGATCCTTGTCGACCACACTGATGTAGACCGTGTCGCGGTGATCAGGCAAGCCCAGCGCCACAGGCGGTACGGTGGCGCGATGGGGATCAATGGCTGCCACCAGTGCATCGGCATGCTCGTCTGAGAGGATACGATCAACAGGCACATCCGCCTGATCAAGATCTGCAAGCCTGTCATCTCTGACACGATATGCCTGACGACAGGCTTCAATCTCTGCGTGAATTCGATCTACATCAAGAGGGCTGCACGTGGCCGCATCCAGTCGATCTGCCAGTCGTAACAGCAGTAACGCAATCAAACCCTGACCGTTCGGCGGGCACTCCCAGATGGTCTTGCCGCGATAGGGAATCGCAATCGGGTCTACATAGTCGCCAGAGGCACGCTCGAAATCCGCCAGTGTGTGCAGCCCGCCGAGATCTTGCAGCTCATCGACCATGTCTTGTGCCAATGTGCCACGGTAGAAGGCATCGCGCCCTTCCTGTGCGATTGCCTCAAGCGCCTGTGCAAGCTCCGGCAACACGCGCACGCTGCCAACCGCAGGCGCCTCGCCCTTGTCCAGATAGATGTCCGCCGCACGGGGATGATGCTGTTTGAGAAAGTCGACCTGCTTGCTCGTGTCCCAGGCGATCCTTGACGATATTGGATAGCCCTCGCGCGCTGTGCGGATCGCAGGCGCTAACAACTCGGAGAACGGCATGCGTCCATGATCAGCATGCAGGCGCGTCCACGCGTCTATGGAACCAGGCACCACTACCGAATGGGGTGAGGCGCGCTCAAGGGCGGTTACACCGCGTACGGCAAGTGCCTCAACAGTAGCTGCGCTGGGCGCGCGACCAGAGCCATTGAAGGCCACAGGCGTACCTGACCCTGGAGAGAACATTGCAAAGCAGTCACCGCCAATACCGGTCATCCCCGGCTCCACAACACATTGCATGGCGCAGGCAGCAATCGCTGCATCCATCGCGTTGCCATCCGCCTTGAGCACATCCAGGCCCACATCGCTGGCAAGCGTTTGCGAGGTACACACCATGCCGTGCATGGAGTGAACCGGAGAACGTCCGGGTTGGTCAAGTGATCTCATGAATGGGTCACCCCATCGATTGAATCACCCACACCACCCGGGCCGGGCTCCTTGCCTGCATGTGCTTGTTCACGCAGTACAGACACGGCATTGGCGTGACCATCAAAGCCTTCGTAGCAGGCAAAACGATGAGTGTGTGGCGCCAACGCTTGATAGCCGGTTTCGGTGACGTGCCCGATGGAGCAGGTCTTCATGAAATCGGGTACACCAAGAGGTGAATGAGTCCGCGCGCCAGCCGCGGTGGGCAACACGCAGTTAGGGCCCATCAGATAGTTGGCAAGAGAACCCGCTGCATGTTCGCCCAACAGTATTTCCGATGCATTGCGCAAGTGCGCCAAATGCTCAAAAGGTGTTTTTGACAGTACCTGACAATGTTCAGGCGCATAGTCGTTGACGAAGTCGTAGGCCTCTTGCGCGTTGGCTGCCAACACCACACCTCCGCGTGTACCGGAGAGCACTGTCGATGAGTAATGCGCAAGCGTGTCCCCCATGCGCGCCCAGTAGCGAGGTACCAGCTCACGCACGCGCTCTGCCAGGCCGCGATCCCAGGTCACCAGAAATGCACCGGAATCCGGACCGTGTTCCGACTCGATGCACAGGTCCAGAGCGGCAATATGAGCGTTTGCACCGGGGTCGGCAAGCAGGATCGTCTCGCTTGGACCGGCAGGTAGACCCGGATCAATCCGACCGGACAACAAGCGCTTTGCTGCTACTAGCCACGGGGAGCCCGGACCCACGATTTTGTGGCAGCGCGGCACGCTCGCGGTACCAAAGGCCGCGGCAGCCACGGCCTGAGCACCGCCTGCCTTGCATACGGTATCGATGCCCGCGATACGCGCTGCCACGAGGGTGGCAGTATCCACCTCACCATCAGCACCGGGCGGCGTCAATATGATCGGCGCGGGAACACCGGCGACTACCGCAGGTATTGCGGTCATCAAGGTCACTACCGGAAAGCTGCCCTTGCCGCGCGGCGAATAGCAGGCCACCGAATCAATCGGCGTTGAGCGTTCACCGACCACCACGCCCGGCCGAATCTCGGTCATCCACATGTCCTTGGGGAGCTGCGCTTGATGGAAACGCCGAATATGCTCAGCGGCGAGTTCCATGGTTTCGATCAAGGCGGGATCAAGCGCATCAAAAGCCCTGTCAAAGTCTTCTGCTGTGGCGCGTATGGAGGTTGCCGACAAGCAGCTTGCACCATCAAATTCTCGCCCAAACCGTGCCAGCGCCTCATCACCGTCCAGACGCACCGCATCAATGATCGGCTGTGCACCCTCGAGGTAGTGATCAAGATCCTCCTCCACCCGGACGATCAAGGCATCTCGGGCAGCGCGGTCGAGGGTTGCCAGCTCATGCAGGGCAACCGGTAACAGAGGTTGAGAAGTCATTCGCGCAGTATATCGGGGTGCCCGCGCTTGAACATTGAATCGCCAGACATCACAGCTTCATCCACGGCTCTGGCGAGCTATGCTGCCCGTCTCAACCTCCAACTATCACCGGCATCTTGAGCACCGCACACGCGCCCAGCTACTACGCGGCCACCGCGCACCCCTCTCCTGAGCGCCCTCCGGTCGACAAGGATCAAGACGTGGATGTCTGCATCGTCGGGGCGGGTTTTACCGGTCTGTCGGCAGCCTTGCATCTGGCCGCTTCGGGTCGCAGGGTTGCCCTGCTTGAGGCCGCCCGTGTGGGGTGGGGGGCCTCGGGGCGCAACGGGGGGCAGATCGTCAACGGCCTGAACGCAGGTCTTGACACGATTGAGAAACGCTATGGTGCAGAGACCGCGGCTTTTGTCGGCAGCATGCTGCAGGAGGGGGCCGGCATCATTCGCGGCTTCATCGCCGATCACAACATCCAATGTGATCTCAAACCGTTTAACGTCTACACCGCACTGAACGCTCGACACATGAGTGCTCTTGAGTCCAAGCAGGCGCTCTGGAGCCGTCATGGAATGCACGATCACGAGCTACTGGACCGGGAGGCATTACGAGCCCATGTTCGGTCGGAACGTTACTGTGGTGGCATGCTGGATCGCTCGGGCGGGCACCTGCATCCTTTGAACCTGGCACTGGGAGAAGCGGCTGCTCTCGAGCGTCTCGGTGGCGTCATCTACGAGAATTGTCGCGTGCAGGGCATCACCGATATCGGCGGCGAGCCCATAGTGCTGACCGAGGGCGGGCGTATTCGTGCCGCCACGCTGGTGTTGTGCGGAAACGCCTACCTTGGCAATGCGGTACCCGAACTTGCGCCGCGCGTACTGCCCTGCTCTACGCAGATCGTTGCCAGCGAAGTGCTTGGTGAGTCAATAGCCTCTGAACTATTGCCAAGCGATGCCTGCGTAGAGGACTGCCGTTACATCCTCGACTACTTTCGCTTGTCTGCCGACAGACGTTTGCTCTTTGGTGGTGGGTCCATTTACGGCGGCACCACGCCCAATGACATCGAGGCACGTCTGCGCCCCAACCTCGAGAAGGTATTTCCCGCCCTCAAGGGGATCGGGCTTGACTACGCATGGAGTGGCAACTTTGCCTTGTCGTTTTCGCGTGTCCCGCAGCTTGGGCAACTCGGGCCAAATGCCTATCACGCCATGGGCTATAGCGGACACGGAGTGACCGGGTCGCACCTATTTGGACGCTTGTTGTCAGAGGCCATTACCGGCGAGCCAGCGCGCTTTGCGCGCTTTGCCGCCTTGCCCTGGTATCGCTTCCCGGGTGGGCAGCGATTCCGTGCTCCCTATTCGACAGTTGGCTCGTGGTGGTACGGTCTGAGAGACGCGCTCGGATACTGAGTCATCAGTCAGGGCCACTGATCCAACGCTCGCTGACCAGAGATAGCAAATGACACGCTCGGAAAAACCACTCGTAGGCATTCTGCAATGTGGCGAGGCGCCCGAAGGGCTTGAGTCGCTGGGTGACTACGACACCCTGTTTCATGCGCTGCTGGGCGTCGAGAACTTCTCGTTTCGTACCTGGCGGGCACTCGATAACGTGTTGCCCGAGACCACCACAGAGGCCGATGCCTGGCTGGTGACAGGCTCGCGCCACGGTGCCTATGAAGACCACGCATGGATTACCCCTCTGGAGGATTTTGTGCGCCGCGTGCAGCGCGATCAAATCCCCATGCTTGGGATCTGCTTCGGGCATCAGCTGATTGCCCAGGCCCTGGGTGGCAAGGTAGAGAAATTCTCCGGTGGCTGGAGCGTTGGCCGCGCCCGGTATCGATGGCATGGCGATAGCTCGATAGACCTACCCCCGGATGCCGACCTACCCTTGATGGCCTGGCATCAGGATCAGGTAGTAGAACCGCCAGCTGACGCTCGCACCGTTGCCGAGAGTGATTTCTGTCAGCACGCCGCTCTGCTCTACGGCGATTCAACCTTCACTGTACAACCGCACCCCGAATTCAATCCAGAGTTTGTCCAGGGACTGATTCGCGTACGCGGCAAGAACGTGCCGCAGGATCTGATACAGGCAGCTTCCAACTCCCTTGATGCACCGCTCAAGCGGGACGCAGTAGCAAAGGCCATGCAACGCTTCCTGCTCGACGGTATCGCGAAAAAAAATACTGGCTCTGTGCCGACTGACTCATGAAAACTGACGGCGCACGGTGGACAGATGCCCTCCCGCACGCGTTCCACCAATGGTGCAATGGACGTCTGGTTGAAGAGGTCGAGTGCATTGTCACTGATATCGCGGGCACCTCACGCGGCAAGGCAATGACCGCACGCAAGTTTGCCCGCGCCGACAAGCAATACCTGCCGATCTCGATCTACTTCCAGACTATTACTGGTGAGTATGTCGACATCGAGGACATCCCCAATCAGTGGACGGAGTCCGATGTGGTACTGACGCCAGACTTCAATGCGGCGGTGGCGGTGCCGTGGTCAGACGATGTCACACTACAAGTCGTGCACGATGTCGAGCAGCAGGATGGAACGCCTGTGCCCTACGCGCCACGCAATGTACTCAAACGTGTGCTCGCAGCCTATGCCGATCAGGGCTGGCGACCGGTTGTGGCGCCGGAGCTCGAGTTCTATCTGACCAAACCCAACCCCGATCCGCGCTATCCGATAGAACCCCCCATTGGGCGCACCGGAAGACAAGGCGTTGCTCGACAGGCCTACAGCATGAGTGCGGTAGAGGAGTACGGACGAGTCATCGATGACATCTACGACTATGCCGATGCGCAAGGTTTTGAGATCGACACCATCATTCAGGAAGGCGGCGCCGGGCAGATCGAGATCAACCTGCAACACGGGGATCCGCTGACGCTTGCGGACCAGGTATTTTTTTTCAAGCGCTCTATACGCGAAGCTGCACTGAAGAACGGGTGCTTTGCGACCTTCATGGCCAAGCCCATGCAAGAGCAACCGGGGAGTGCGATGCACATACACCAGAGCGTTGTTTGCGCGCAGCATGGACACAACATCTTCAATGATGATCAAGACACGCCCACGGCTCTCTTCCATGGTTTTCTGGCAGGCCAACAACAGCATCTGCCTTCTGCGGTCTGCATGCTCGCACCCTATGTCAATTCTTATCGGCGTTTTGTCAAGGACGATGCCGCGCCGATCAATCTGGAATGGGGTGTGGATAATCGAACGACTGGACTGCGCGTGCCGATTGCCGCACCGGCAAGCAGACGGATTGAGAATCGGGTGGTCGGGATGGACTGCAACCCCTACCTTGCCATTGCCGCAAGCCTTGCGTCCGGCCTGCTTGGCATGCTGGCAGGCGCCGTACCTCGAGCAAAGGTCGAAGGCGATGCCTACGACTTGCCCCATGCCTTGCCACGCGACCTGCTGGCGGCACTGTCCTTGTTTGAACGCAACAGCGCCATCAAGGAGCTGCTAGGCAGTGAGTTCTGCCACCTGTACAGCGCTCTGAAACGTCACGAGACCGAAGCCTTCCTGCAAGTGATCTCGCCTTGGGAGCGCGAACACCTGCTGCTCAATGTCTGAGCGACAGCGTGGGCCTGAACAACAGTATGCGTCTGCTCCATGACAACGACGTACAGGGTAAATACGCCCCTAGTCTGTATACCGATGAGACAGCGGCACAAGGTCGCCATCGCGCAGCAACGCTGCACACACAACTTGACGCCGATGTTGTGGTGGTCGGTGCTGGCTTCACGGGTTTGTCAGCTGCGCTGCATCTGGCAGAGACCGGCAAAGATGTCGTCTTGCTCGAGGCACATCGTGCTGGTTGGGGTGCCTCAGGTCGCAATGGGGGTCAACTGGGCAGTGGATACAACATCGGCCCCAACGACCTGGTGGCAAGCTATGGCCTCGCGCAGGCTCAGGCGCTATGGCGCTTCGCAGAATCTGCCAAGATCAGCGTACATTCGGTAGGCAAACGTTACGGCTTTGATCTCGAGTATGTACCGGGCATCGTTATCGCCGCACATCGGCGTAGGCACGTAGCCGCGCTACAGGCTTACGTTGAAGGCGCGCAGCAGCACTTCGACTATGCACAAAGCCAGACACTGGACCGCGCCGGGATCCAGGAACATATCGCCTCGGATTTCTACCACGGTGGTCTCATTGATCACGGAGCGGGCCATATCAACCCTCTGAAGCTTGCTCTGGGTATGACCGACGCCGCGCTTGCAAACGGTGTGCGCCTGTACGAGCACTCTCCAGCAATCAGAATCGACACAAGGAATGGGTATTGGCGTGCTGTAACGCCGAGTGGCAGTGTCACAGCCCCCCATCTCGTGTTCGCTACCAACGGTTATCACGACGATCTACTACCTGAACTCTCCGCACACGTGATGCCTGTCAACAGCTTTGTGGTGGCGACAAAACCGCTTGGCGAACGTGCCGCGACCCTATTGCCGAGCGATGCTGCGATCGCAGATACGCGTTTCGTTGTTGGCTACTTCAGACGTTCGCGAGACGGACGGTTGATATATGGCGGTGGCGAGGGTTATCGCTACCGTTTCCCGCAACAGCCAGAGGATCGCGTGCGTCGGTCTCTCGGGCGGGTGTTCCCGGACCTGGCCACCACGCGTTTGAGTCACGTGTGGGGCGGCACGCTCGCTATCACGCCATCGCGTATGCCCTTCGCAAGAGAGCTTCGCCCAGGATTGCTGGCAGCCGCTGGTTACTCCGGGCATGGCGTAGCGCTGTCTGTCGCGTGTGGCAGCGCGCTGGCCCGAGCCATCATCGGTAATCGTGAAGATTTGGACATGCTCGAGCAAATCGACGTCGGCAGATTTCCAGGCGGCCCTCGCGTGCGGCCCTGGTTATTGGCAGCCGCGATGGGCGGCGCTGCAGCCTGTGACCTGCTCTAGGAATACCCGGACGCCGGATCTACCGGCTTGCTCGTTTAGCAGGCCCTTGAAAGCGCCCCTCGTGCATGGCCGTGAAGCCAGAGATCGGTGCCCGGCCATGTCAGTAAATGTGACGTGCATTGTGGCCACTTCACGCTTCGGCACAGCGGGTTCTCAAGATCGGGGAGTCGTTCGCAAACTAGTGATACGTAGGGCCGTTTACCGGGTTTCAGACCGCCGCGAGTCGTTATAGTACCGCTCATCTTTTGACACGGACGCAGTTCGAATGATTGCTCGATCAGATCTCGTCATCCTCGTAATCTCGGCCAGCGCCCTCGCGATCGGGGTGTATCGGTGGCACGCCAACACTCAGCCAGCACTGCCGCTTGCCCAGCAATCGCCAGCACTCGCTGTCACAGCAGCGGTAGCTACGCCGGTTGCCTACAGATCAGTAAGCGATCGCTCTGACCTGAGTGCAGCGACCCTTGAGATCGTCGAAGTCCCGGCCAGCGCCCAAGGTCAACCTGTAGTGGGTGAGTCAATACTCGGCTTCGAGGCAACGACGTCCATCGAGTCTCAGAGCGTCTATGGCACCTACGAGGTTCGGTGGGGGGACTACCTCTACTCGATCGCCAGGAAGTTTGGCACCGATGTAAACACCCTGCGTGAAATCAACGGTATCTCCGGCTCCAACATCCTGGAAGGACAGAAAATTCTGTACCCCTTACCGGCTAACTGAGCCTGCCAAGTCGGTCTGACAAGCCATCTAGCGCATGGAGCTCGTTTAGACTCGTTGCATGAGCGACGATAAATCAGCCAGCAAAGCGCCCCAGAATTTGTCAATAACCACCGCGTTTTCACGAACACTGTTCAGCGGCTGCACGGCAGTCGTCACAGGAGCCGGCCGCGGCATCGGCAAGTGCGTCGCTGATGCGCTTGCTGGCTGCGGCGCCACCGTCCTGGCCCACCCTGGACGAGAGGCCGGACGAGCGAGCGCACACGGAAAATCCAGTAGCCGCCAAGACCCTCTGGCTGCTGACTTTACCTCTCGCGATGAACAGGATCGGTTTGCCAGCGAGATTCTGAAGCTGACCGATCGCATTGATGTGCTGATCCACAACGCTGGCACCATGGTCGGGCGTTTCCCGGCTGGTGATCTCGGTGACACCGACTACGACCTGATTGTGGAGCTCAATCAAAGCGCTCCAGTACGCATTACGCGTGCACTGTTGCCGGCGCTCGAGAAGACGGCAGCTACTAACGGTACAGCGGCAATCGTTAGCACTGTGTCCATCTCTGCGACTACTGGCGGAAGTCCGGGCTCGTCTATCTACTCCGCGAGCAAGGGTTTTATCTCGACATGGACTCGCTCACTGGCAAGAGAACTCGCGCCGATGAATATTCGCGCAAATGCGGTATCTCCCGGCGTAATAGACACCGACTTCCACGCGCGGTACTCGAGCCCTGAGAAACTTGAAAAAACGCGCACAGCCATCCCCTTGCAGCGCCTTGGCACACCCGAGGACTGCGCTGCGAGTTATCTGTTTCTCGCCTCTGGCGCTCTGTCCGGATACATCACAGGACAAGTGCTCGAGATCAATGGCGGGCAGCGCTAGGCGCTCGCGCGTTGCCCGCTGAACATCATACGAGCCCCCACCGCTGCACACAGGCCACAGGCGCTCAGCAGTACAAAAAACCAGAGATCACTGGCCGGCAATAGATAACCAACGGCTACGGTCAGCAGCACACCAACACTCATCTGTACTGTGCCGGCAAGGCCAGATGCGGTTCCCGCCAATGACGGCTTGACGCTCATGATCGTTGACATCAGGTTGGGCAAGGACATGCCGTTGCTGAAGGCGCAGAACTGCATCGGCAAAAACAGCGCAATGGGATGCGATATTCCGGACAAGAGCCAGAACAATACGTGCCCAATTGCCAGAGGTATCAACCCGAGGCGAATCATACGGTGTGTACCGATGCGTGATGAAAAACGTCCCGCAACCAGATTACCTGCCAGATAACCCGTACCGACCAGCGCAAACCATATCCCATACTCCGAGGGATTCATGCCACGGCTTTGCATAGCGACACCTGGTGCGCCGGCAAGGAAGGTGAAGTAAACCCCCACGGAGCCTGTGAACAAAACGACAGTAGAGACAAAGCTTCGCTCCGCGAACAACTGTTGCGTGCTGGACAAGGGAACACTCACCGCATCTGACACCACCTGCTCACGAGTTTCGCGCTGCGCGAGCACCGCAAGTGTTGTCACTATTGCGCCCAACATTGCAAGCCCGGTATACATCATGCGCCAGTCATGATGCGATGTAATCCAGCCACCGAGTGCCGGGCCAAAAAGTGGTGCAACCATCATCGCTGTGGTCATGTACCCGATAACACTGGCGGCCTCGTTCTGATTATAGATGTCCCGTACGATGGTTCTCGGAAGGACCATGCAGGCAGAAGCTCCAAAGCCTTGAATGAATCGAGCAACAAGTAACCATTCGAGCGTGGGTGCGATGGCACACAGTGAACTACCGACCGAAAACACGACCAAACAGGACACCATGACGGGTCGTCGGCCAAGTACATCCGATGCTCGCCCGATGATCACCTGCGCGATCAGAATCGCAACAAGAAACACCGTCAGGACCAGCTGTGTCGCGCCATAGCCTGCCGAAAACTCCGCCATAACCGCCGTAGTCGCGGGCAGGACACCGTTCATTGCGAGTGGCCCGACTGCAGAGATGGCCGTGAGCAGGACGAGCAAGACAGCACCGAGCTTCATCTCTGGCGCAATGGCAGCTTTGCGCTCAGCGGTCATGTGTCATCACACCTCGCGGCGCGCGCCAGCGTCTTCTGCGCACGCGAAAGATGCAACAGCTCCAGCATGCGCCCGTCAAGTGATACAGCGCCACGCCCGGCATTGACAGGATCGGCGAAGGCTGCGACAACCGCACGTGCGTCTTCGATCGCTGCGCCATCGGGTGAAAAACTCGTATGGGCCTGAGCGATCTGACTGGGATGAATGAGTGTTCGTCCATCCATGCCGCAGGCGGCGGACGCCGCGCAGTCATCAACAAAGCCTCTCTCATCACGGAAGTCGTTGTAGACACCATCAAGGATGGCAATCTCTCCGGCACGCGCGGTAGCGACGAAGGTCATCAGCCACGGTTGCAGCAGTGTGCGTGGTGCAGGTACGACCATTCCAGCGGCCAGTGACAGGTCGTTATTACCGACGACTATGGTCGTAAAACGCGCGTGGTTGCGTGCACATGCGGCTATCGAGGGCGCTGCGAGAACGGCCGCGGGTGATTCAAGCATCACCCATAGAGCAACATGTGTGGGCAGTCCGGCAGTCTCGAGACGCTCGATGAAACCGGCAATCTGTTCACCATTCTCGCCCTTGGGCAGCACCACCGCATCCGGTACGGCCGCAACCGCTGCAGCGATATCCTGCTCCTGCGCATCCGTGTTGTCAGCGTTGAGCCGCAGCACCCGCAGAGAGCTGCCATAGTCCAGCGAGGTCAGAGCCCTGACAGCGGCTGCACGCGCATCCCGCTTGCATTCTGGCGCTACGGAATCCTCAAGGTCGATGATGATGGCGTCCGCGCCCAGGGCGGGCCCCTTGCAAAGCATCCGTTCCGAGGAGGCGGGCATGTACAAGGCACCGCGAGGTACCAGTTTGTTGGACAGAAGCACAGCCACGATCACACAGCCCGGTGCTGCAGCATACCGCTCAACCGGGTTCACCGACTGGAATAAGTTTGCATCTGGTACCAACGCGCTGTTCGTGTCAAGAGCGTCATCCGGAACTGCTGGCCGTACAATAGGCAAATGCATATTCTTCTTATCGGCAATGGCGGGCGTGAACACGCGATCGCGTGGAAACTCGCTCACTCATCACGTCTGACGCGCCTCTCCGTCGCGCCGGGTAACCCCGGTACTGCCAGGGAGCCAAAGACCACCAACATCACACTGGATGTCACCGATATTGACGCGGTAACCGCCTTTGCGCGTGACCAACAGGTGGCCCTTGCGGTGATCGGCCCCGAAGCGCCTTTGGTGGCAGGGCTCGCGGACGCCTTGCGCAATGTCGGCATACCGACTGTGGGACCGGGGGCAGACGGAGCCGCTCTGGAGGGCAGCAAGGCCCACGCGAAAGACTTCATGTCACGCCATGCCATCCCGACGGCGGCCTATGGGAGCTTTACCTCAGAGGAAGAGGCACTCGCGATGATCGAGTCCGAGGGCGTACCGATTGTGATCAAGGCAGATGGCCTCGCAGCCGGCAAGGGCGTTGTGGTCGCGCATGACATGCACGATGCCCGTGCGGCAGTACGCGACATGCTCAGCGGAGCACGCCACGGCCAGGCCGGACACCGGGTTGTCATCGAATCCTTCCTCCCCGGCGAGGAAGCCAGCTTCATTGCGCTGATCGATGGCAACACCGCCCTGCCCTTTGCCACAAGCCAGGACCACAAGGCACGCGACGAGGGTGACACCGGTCCAAACACCGGCGGCATGGGTGCCTATTCACCCGCACCCGTGGTGACCGACGCCGTGCATGAGCGTGTGGTCAAGAAGATTCTAGAGCCGTCACTTCGCGGGCTCAGAGAAGACGGCATCGACTACCGAGGATTTCTCTACATAGGCTTGATGATTGACGAAGTCGGCGAGCCGCGTGTGATTGAGTACAACGTGCGTCTGGGCGACCCTGAAACTCAGCCCCTGCTCATGCGACTGGACAGCGATCTGGTCGATCTACTCGAGGCAACCGCTGCGGGCAACCTCGCCAGTGTGTCGGCCGACTGGTCACGTGATACGGCGATCGGGATCGTGTTGGCCGCCGGGGATTATCCGGCTGGTTCAAGTCGCGGGGCACCCCTATCCGGACTTGACCAGATCGACGCACAAGAGTGTGTGATTTTCCATGCTGGAACTGCCGAGCGGGACGGCCAACTGGTGACCAACGGCGGTCGCATACTCTGTGTGACGGCTACCGGGATCGATCTGGCGTCAGCCAAGAATACGGCCGACACAGCGGCTGCCAAAGTACATTTTGATGGCGCGCGCTATCGTCGTGACATCGGGCATAGAGCCTTGCTGTAACGCCTAGCTCTTCATCAAGTGACCGATGACAGGGCCGATCTTGCGCAGTGGTAGAACAGCATCAGCGGCACCGAGCTCATGTGCGCGACCGGGCATTCCCCATACCGCACTGCTCTGCTGGTCTTGTATCAGGGTAAGCGCCCCCGACTCGTGCATCGACTTCAAACCCTGGGAGCCGTCTTCACCCATGCCGGTTAGTAGCACCCCGATCGCGCTGGACTTCAAGCTGGACGATGCACTGTTGAACAGCACATCAACCGAAGGACGATGGCCCGCTACCTTGTCGGTATCCCGAATCAGACAAGTGGGGGCCCCGGGTGCGCCACCCACCTCAAGATGACAATCTCCAGGCGCCACATAGCCACGTCCAGCAACAATCGGCTCGCCTTGTTCTGCAATACGAATCTCGTGTGTCGACAAGCGGTCGAGGCGCTCGGCAAATGGAGGCATGAATCGCTCTGGCATGTGCTGGGCAAACAGTAGAGCGCAGTCTGGAGCCTCAAGCGATGACAGCATCTGCCTCAGCGCCTCGGGGCCTCCAGTGGAAGAGCCCACGCAGATAACACTTTTGAGCCGAGAAGACACAGGGCGTGTCAACTCAAGCCGCTGGCGGCATGCAGTAACTTCAGGCACACCCTGCTCTACACCGTGTGCATAGGACGCGACAGACACATCCCGTACAGGCTGAACTGTCATGGCAGCGGCATTTCGAACTCGCTCCACGATGCCCGCCGCATAGACCTGCATACAGCTGGAGTCGTTCGGGGACCGCTTTACCATGAAGTCGACTGCTCCAGCCTCAAGAGCATCCAGAGTGACCGAAGCGCCTTTCTCGGTAAGCATCGACAACATGACAACGGGCATGGGGCGCAGCCGCATGAGATTGCGCAGAAACGTCAGACCATCCATGCGTGGCATCTCGACATCCAGAGTGAGCACGTCAGGATCCAGCTCCTTGATCATGTCACGCGCCTGATACGGATCCAGAGCATGGCCCACCACATCGATATCCGGCACCGACTCGAATATACGGGTGAGAAATTGTCCCAGTGCCACCGAGTCATCCACAATGAGGACTCTGACCGGTGAACGCACTGAACTGTCTAAAGCACTCGATAAAGGTGCAGCGGTAGACATTGGATCTTTCCTGTAGACAACAATGATGACAGTGGTGCTTTCATACAATCAATGAAAGGCGTCAGCAGCGTTCGAATGCCGTGTTATCCACACGGCGATAAAGGTCACCAACGCCATCAATGCGTTCTGAATGGCCGATGAACAAATGCCCTCCTGGATTTTGCCGACTGGCGAATCCTCGCAGCACCGATTGCGTGCGGTGTTCATCGAAGTAGATCAAGGTGTTGCGACAAAAAATATAGTCAACACCCGGCTTGATAGGCCAGGAGTCAAACAGATTGAGTGGTTTACAGATCAGTAGTGAGCGTAGCGACTCATCCGCATCCCAGCGCCCATCCAGACCTTGCTTGAACCAGCGTTTGCGACGTTCATCGGACAAGCCTCGCATACCAGACTCATCGAAGGAGCCACGTGATGTCCGACGGGCCATGTCGGAGTGGATATCCGTGCAGAGAATGCGCACTTGACGAGTTTTCAGGATGCCAGACTCCTCTACCGAGATCGCGAGTGAATATGGCTCCTGGCCACTGCTGCATCCGGCAGACCAGATGCGTATCGGTAGCGTTGATGATTCGGCCTCGCGTTTACGCAACAAGCTCTGCAAGACTTCAAAGTGATGTGGCTCGCGAAAAAAATAGGTCAAGTTGGTGGTAACCGCGTCAATAAAGGCTCGACGCTCAGGCTCATCGGTCCTTGATACAAGCGCAAGGTAGTCCTTGAAACTCGTCATTCCCAGCGCATTGAGACGCTTGCTAAGCCGAGTCACCAGCATTGCCTTCTTGGACGCGGCCAACTGTATGCCCGTAGTCTCCAGAGTCAATTCCCTGAAGGCATTGAACAGAGCATCGTCAAGTGCGCTCTCAGAGCTGCTCTGCCCAATCTCGCGCTTGGCTAGACTCACGCAGGTCGCGCTCCTGCCACACCAGCAGTCTGGCATGCCATGGCCAGAAGATCACTTGCAACAAACTCGCATGCCTCGGCAGCCTCGGTATCGACAGGCATCAAACAAAATACCAGTGCCTGCAAAGCTGCAGAATCCACGCGTTCAACTTCGCTACCATCGATCGTGAAGGCAAGACCTGCAGCGGAGCATTCATTGACCGCCTCGAGCACGCCGTCGATGGTCTTTTCAGTAAACGAGGCAGGCAACAAGACGGTTTTCGAATCAGTCTTCTCACTCATGCTGCAAGCTCATCAGCGCTGGGGGCTTCGTCAAGATCAAGACTGGTGGCTATGATCGGCTCAAGGTCGAGCAAGATCACCGTCTTCTCATCAATCTGCCCAAAACCGCGAATGAAGGTATCGCGTTCAGTGGCGATCAAACCGCTGGTCTCCTGGATGTCACTGGGATCGAGGTGATAAACCTCCGAGACTCGATCCACAACAAGCCCCACAATTCGAGCCCCGTTGCTGCCATTGCAGCGCACGATCACGACCGATGTGGTGGAGCCGTAACTGGGCTCAGGCAGGCTAAAGCGCACACGAAGATCAAGCACAGGAACGATAGCGCCGCGTAGATTGATCACACCGAGCATGTGTTTGTCAGATCGCGGTAGCGGCGTGATCGGCCCCCAGTTCTTGATCTCCTGAACATCCAGTATTTCAATTCCGTACTCTTCACCACCAAGCATGAAGGTCAGATACTGGTCACCAAACAGCACCGGATCTTCGGCGCCTTGAGTTTGAATTTGCATAGATTTATCCAGTTCAGGCTGCTTCAGCCACTTCATCTGCTTTGCCAAAAGCAGCAGGATCGAGAATCAGCGCAACCGAGCCATCACTCATGATGGTTGCGCCCGCGAGTCCGTCGAGATTGCGGTAGTTTTTCTCGAGCGGCTTGATGACAACTTGTTGTTGACCCAGAACAGCGTCTATGGCAAGTCCCATACGCGAGCCATGGGTATCGACAACAACAATAAGCCGATCAGTCGGGTCGCCACCGATACCAAAGAAGTCGGCCATACGCAGAACTTGCAGGTACTCTCCACGGAACTGACAGATCTCACCCACTTCAGGGACATTGGTAATGGGAGTGTCCTCCATTTCCAGGGTCTCTATGATGCTGAGAATCGGGATGACGAACACCTGATCACCGATGCGTACCAACTGTCCGTCCATGATGGCAAGTGACAGGGGTAGACGAATCTCGATAGTGGTGCCCTCGTTCTTCTTTGAATGCACTTGCACTCGACCACCCAGATCAACAATGTTTCGACGTACCACGTCCATACCCACACCGCGACCTGATACGTCGGTGACTTCAGCAGCGGTTGAGAAACCGGGCGCAAAGATCAATTGATTGATCTGTTCATCCGTCAGCTGCTCATCGGGTGCCACAATGCCTTTCTCACGCGCGATGTTCAAGACAACCGGGCAGTTGATACCGCCCCCGTCATCACCAATCAGAATCACGACACTACCGCTCTCCTGCCGAGCAGACAGACTGAGCGTACCGCAGGATTTCTTGCCCGCGGCAAGTCTGACGTCCGGCTTCTCCAGTCCATGATCGAGCGCATTGCGCACCAGATGCACCAGAGGATCAATCATTCGCTCCAGAACGGTCTTGTCCAATTCGGTGGAACCGCCCTCGATCACCAGCTCAACTTCCTTGCCCAGTTTCTTGGACAGATCTCGTACAAGTCGCGGCAGACGCCCAAAGGCCGAAGACAAAGGAAGCATCCTGACCTGCATGACGCTCTCTTGCAGTTCGCGTGTGTGCTGCTCAAGGTCTGCTACACGCTCGCGCAGTTCATTGATGTCTACACCGTCTTCAGATTCACTGACACGGCTGAGCATTGACTGTGTGATGACCAGCTCACCAACAAGGTCAATCAGCTGATCAATCTTTTCAGTCGCTATACGTATGGAGGCATTGTCACCACCGCTCTTCTTGCCACCAGCTTTGCCAGCAGGTTTGCCAGCAGGCTTGGCCGCGGCCTTGCCATCGGCTGCCGGTACTGCGACAGGTTTAGTGCTCGATAGAGCATCAGGGGTTGCAACGGGTTCAGCAGCGCCCTGCCCTGCCTGCACTTCGGCATTGTCTGCCTCAGCATTGATATCAGCGGCAGTACCGTTTTCGGCAGCCACCACCGCGATGTCTAGCTGACAGTCGGTATCAACCCATCCGAAGATGTCGTTGACGGCCTCCTCGCCTGCGTCTGTATCGAGGATGATATGCCACTGCAGATAACTCAGCTTGCGATCAAAGTCGTCAGCCAAAGGCAGCTGCGAGGTGTCCAGTGTGGTTTTGCACTCACCCAATCGTGCCAATTCATTGAGTATCAGAAGAGGCTCATGACCCCGGGCAAGAAAGTCTGAATTGGGGGCGAACTGTATTTCAAAGCGCTGCATGACGGGGCCGGCCGCAGCGTCGTCCGAGCCGTCCCCTTGAGCGCCAGCAGACATCTCCGAGCCAGGATCGCTGCCGGGCTCCGCCTCGGCTCCGGCACCCGCCTCAACAGAGTTCTGCATCCTGGTCTGCACGCCAAGGCGCTCGGGGTGATCCGCATCAGCCGACTCAGCTGAGTCGGCCAGCAAGGACTGCAGGATATCCAACCCGGTAAACAGCAAGTCACTGTCCGACTCGGAAACACCACGACGTCCTGAGCGCATCTCGTCAAGAAGCGTCTCCATGTAATGGGTCAGCTCAGACATCGGCATGTAGCCGAAGGTTGCCGCGCCTCCTTTTATGGAATGCGCCGCGCGAAACACCTCGTTCAACGTATCAGCGTCGTCTTCTCCGTCGCTCATGCGCATCAAGCCACCTTCGAGCAGCTCAATGTTCTCCTGACACTCATCCAGGAAGACGTGTTTCAGTTCCTCGAGATCGTCGTCATCCATACGGGGGCTATACAATTACGTTGCAGTGGTGGGAGTCCAATCAGGAAGCGACGAAGTCGATTTCAAGCTTGCCGTATCGGCCAAGCTCAACTCCCATGGTGGTTGTTTCGGTCTTGGCCACATCGATCGCTGGCGCGTCACCGACATCGACCCGTACAAGCTTCAAATGTGCTGAAGCGTCATCCATGAACAGACTGGAAAGCACATTCATGACCTCATAGAGGTTGTCGGTGGCATTCTTGGTCAACTCACCGTCCTCGACCATGGCCTCCGCCCCCCCTGGCGGTATCATCGTCAGCGAGCATCCGAGCGAGGCGGCAGCAGCCATGTTGCAACTTGCAAGTGCCACCACCTTGTCCTCGGCGTCGATAAACACACCGTGGTACTTGCCGCCTTCAACGGGAGCATCCTGGTTGTCGGCTGTGACGTCTTCACCGGTCAACATCGACAGCATGGCCTTGAGACGATCGGGTACAGGTTTGCAATAGTTCATGGTGCACCAATGACCGGTCGCAGGGCTGCCTCGAAACTCTCGGCAGTGAAGGGTTTGGCGACCAGAAACTGCGCACCGGCATCTTTGGCCTCGGCTCGCATCGGACCCGTGGATTCCGTGGTGACAAAGCCAAATTTGACGGTGTTGCCCTCCGCACGAATCTTGCGCAAGAACTCAATCCCATTCATGTTGGGCATGTTCCAGTCGCAGAGCACCAGTTCGGGATCATTGGCTGTGATGGTGTCATAGGCAATTTGGCCGTCCTCGGCCTCGGTGAACTCCATGTCATATCCCGCTTGTTTAAGAGTGCGCTTAACGATCATGCGCATCGAGCTGCTGTCATCGACGATCATGACTTTCATGTGTTTGGGTAGTCAGTTGCGTGGTCCTGAGGTGCGTATCGACAGCAACGCCTCTTCCTGACAGTGTTTGTCCAACAGAAGTAACCGTTACGCATCTGCTGTAGAGAAAATTACCTCGTGTAACCCCGTGCCTGACCCCAGAGCCGTGTACGAAATCGGGTACCCCGCCGATACCCCTCGAGTTCTCAGGAGAAATATATGTTGGGCAAGATGAAATTCAGGACATTGATTTTGGTGAGTATGCTCATTGCGGGACTCACCCCCATGGTCATATCGAGCCTGGTGGTATCGCAAGAGGCAACCACTGCGCTGGAGGACAAGGCGGCTACCGCACTGATGAATGACATCAAGCTGCGCAAGGCCTTTCTCGAGAATTACCTGAGTGTCATTGAATCTCAGAATGAAGTGATGGCAGCAGACGATGCAATCGTCAAGGCCATGAGCGAGTTCTCAAGCGCCTTCAAAAACCTGACAGGCGGATGGCCCGCGGTATCGCCAAGCGATATCGCTGACATGAAGTCACGTGTACGCCAGTACTACACCAGAGAATTTCTACCGCGTGCAGATGCCAGTGTCACAGCGACTGCTGATAACTTGCTGCCTGGCACTGACGCCGGCATCATGGCACAGACGATGTATATCGCTGACAACAAGAACGCCGTTGGTGAAAAAGATCAATTGGTAGATGCCGGGGGCACAACCGCCTACGCACGCGTACACAAAGCGCGCCATCCGGATTTGTGGGCTTTCCAGCAACGCTTTGATTACTACGACGTCTTTCTGATAGAGCCTGAGGACGGCACCATTGTGTACTCGGTGTACAAGGAAGCTGACTACGGCACCAGCTTGTTCAATGGTCCGTACAGAGATTCAGGCCTTGCCGAAGTCACGCGGCGTGCTGTGGAGCTACAACCAGGCCAGCATGCCATTGTCGATTTCAGCAACTACACACCTTCCTATGGGGCACCTGCGTCATTCATCGCCTCACCGATCTACAAGGGCGAAGAGCTGGTGGGCGTGCTGGCCTTTCAGATGCCGGTTGATCTTATCAACTCGATTGCCTCGGACAGCGAAGCCCTTGGCGAGTCTGCCGAGACCATGATCGTGGCTGGAGACGGGTATATGAGATCGCAGTCGCGCCACACCGAAGAACCCACGATCCTGCGCAAACGGATTGAGTCAGACGTCACGTCAAAGGCATTGGCAGGTGAGACTGGATTTGTACACAAGGTGGAAAACGGCACTGACTACATATCCGCGTATGCACCGGTAACAAGCAGTGAATTGAGCTGGGCGTTGATCAGCCGTATCGAGGCCAAGGAGGCGCTCTCCTCGGTGAACGAGCTGATCAAGACGACCTTGTTGGTCGCTGCCATCTCAGTCATCGCCGTAGCGATATTTGCCTACCTCCTCGGCAAGCGCTTGTACCGAACGCTCGGTGGCGACCCGCGTGAAATCGTACAGATCGCCGATCGTATCGCCGAGGGTAACCTTGAGGACAGTGCCGGCGACTCAGCCCGCACCGGTGCGTACGCCAATCTGGTGCACATGCGATCGAAGCTGCGCTCGGTATTGATCGAAGCTGATAGCGTGGCAAAACGCGTGCGCGACGGGGCCACCAAGCTCTCTGAAGGGAATGCTGGTCTCAGTGAACGTACCGAGCAACAGGCCTCCAATCTGGAGGAGACAGGCTCGAGCACCGAGGAGCTGACCAGTACGGTCAAGATGAATGCAGAGAACGCCAAGCAGGCCAACTCACTTGCCATCGGTACACGTGAGCGAGCAACCTCGGGGGGCGACGTCGCCAGTCAAGCCATTGGTGCCATGGAGGAGATCACTTCGGCCAGCGAAAAGATCGCCGACATCATCGGTGTCATCGACGAGATCGCCTTCCAGACCAACTTGTTGGCACTCAACGCAGCAGTAGAGGCCGCCCGAGCTGGCGATCAAGGGCGAGGATTTGCGGTGGTCGCTAGTGAGGTTCGTCAGTTGGCCGGACGCAGCGCAACAGCTGCCAAGGAGATCAAGGACCTGATCGAAGATAGCGTGAGCAAGGTACGCGACGGCACCCAACTTGTTACCGCTTCAGGCGATGAGCTCAAACTGATTGCGCAATCGGTGAGTGAACTAACCGACCTGGTTGGGCAAATCACTATCGCCAGCGACGAGCAGGCCGCAGGCATCGAGCAAATCAATCAGTCGCTGGTGCAGATGGACAGCATGACGCACCAAAACGCTGCCATGGTACGAGTAGCCGCCGACACCAGCCGCGAGATGACCGAGCAAGCTCGCGAGCTGTCAACACACATTGGCTACTTCACCAGCGATGACAACAGCAAAGCGCTTCGTCACGACGGATTCACTGCCGGAACACCATCTATGCATCGCGGTGCGGAAGACGTCGATCAATCCATGGAGAAGCAAAATGCAACACCCCGAACCGCCGCTTCAAACACAAGCTTGATTGATCAACCCGTAGAGCGGCTTGCGGTACCGGACACCTTGGCGCAAAGCGTACCGGTACCCGTAAACCTGCACGCCAATCAGGCTAACGACAGTACGATCCGCAGCCCACTTAACCGAAACCGTGCGGTTGGTAGTCAGGATACCTGGGACGAGTTCTAGCAGAGCATACCCGCTGATGCCAGCTGGTATTGGCGGGTAAGCCTTTCCTCAACGCTTCATCGAATCAAAGAATTCGTTGTTGGTCTTGGTTTGCTGGAGTCTGCCAATCAAGAATTCAATCGCTTCGATCTCGTCCATGGAGTGGACGAACTTGCGAATGATCCAGGTTTTTTGCAGCTCATCATCGCTCATCATCAATTCTTCGCGGCGCGTGCCGGAGCGACTGATGTTGATCGCCGGGAAGACCCGTTTTTCAGAGATGCGGCGCTCGAGGTGCAACTCCATGTTGCCGGTGCCTTTGAATTCTTCGTAGATGACTTCATCCATCTTGGAGCCTGTTTCTACCAGGGCTGTGGCAATGATCGTCAGGCTACCGCCCTCCTCAATGTTGCGCGCAGCACCAAAGAAACGCTTGGGTCGATGCAAGGCATTCGCATCCACACCACCAGTGAGTACTTTGCCTGAGCTTGGCACAACGGTGTTGTAGGCGCGTGCCAGCCGGGTGATCGAGTCGAGCAGTATGATCACATCCTTCTTGTGCTCAACCAGGCGCTTGGCCTTTTCGATGACCATCTCCGCTACCTGGACGTGTCTGCTGGCAGGCTCGTCAAAGGTGCTGGAGATCACTTCACCCTGCACCATTCGCTGCATTTCGGTCACCTCTTCCGGACGCTCGTCTATCAGCAATACCAGAAGATGCGCATCCGGATTGTTGGCCGCGATGCTCTGCGCGATGTTTTGCAGGATCATGGTCTTGCCTGCTTTCGGCGGCGACACGATCAGGCCACGCTGGCCCTTGCCGATAGGCGCTGCAAAATCGATGATGCGTGCGGTGATGTCTTCTGTGCTGCCATTACCACGCTCCATGTCCAGACGCTCCTTGGGGTGCAGCGGCGTCAGGTTTTCGAACAGGACCTTGTTGCGTCCGGTCTGCGGCGCACTGAAGTTGATCTCGTCAAGCTTGACCAGAGCAAAGTAGCGCTCACCCTCCTTGGGTGGGCGGATGCGTCCAAATACGGTGTCGCCTGTACGCAGTGCAAAGCGTCTGATCTGGCTGGGCGAGACATAGATATCGTCAGGGCCAGCTAGAAAGGAGCTGTCTGCGGAGCGCAAAAAACCGTACCCGTCCTGGAGCAGTTCGAGCACGCCCCCACCGTGAATGTGTTCGCCTTGTTTGGAATGCGCTTTCAGGATCGAAAAAATCATGTCCTGTTTGCGCTGGCGCGCCACATTCTCAATGCCGATGGATTGAGCAACCTCAACAAGCTCGGTTGCGTTTTTCTTCTTCAGGTCCGTCAGGTTCATACGCGTATAACAAGGGGGCGGCCGTTATGAGACCAAGGGTCAGACAATGCGTTGTTTGCCAAGGCGCCATAGCGCCTTGCAAGCAGAGTTGGACAAGTGTGTCGTGACGAGGCGCAGATTGCGCGAGCATCAAAAATTGAGGGGTGCCGGCAGCGTAGAACAATCTGCAGGGGGGGGGTGGCCTGTCGAAAATATGGCCGAAATCGTTACCGAGAGGTTTGCCAAGCCTTGGATCGGCGTCGCGCACCGCCGAAGGTGCACCTCACTTGATCTAGCATAAGTTAGCACGCACTGGCGCCCGCGTCCAGTATAGGTGATGGTGATATGCCAGCAAGTGTGCCGGGAAAGGTGCCGAGAGCCGTGCAAGCAACGCGCCAAGGTCTGGCGCGCCGCCGCGCAGACGATATCAGGCGTTCTGGTCGAGAAACTCGGTAAGCTGTGCCTTGGACAGGGCGCCGACCTGAGTGGACTCCACCGAGCCATTCTTGAAGAGCATCAAGGTCGGAATGCTGCGAATACCGTACTTGGGCGGCGTATTGGGGTTTTCGTCAATGTTCAGCTTGACGATCTTGACCTTGCCCGAATATCCCGGGGCCACGTCCTCCAGCACGGGTCCGACGGCCTTGCAGGGCCCGCACCACTCGGCCCAGTAATCAACGAGCACCGGGGTATCAGACTTCAATACCTCCTGTTCGAAGGTGTCGTCGGTAATCGCGGTAACATGTTCGCTCATGGTATCTCTCGAGTGTGTGTACGGACCGTCGGCAACTCACGTTGCCCGGCAGATGATATGGACGTGCGTGGCCCCTGCAAGCCAACCTGGGCTGTGCCCGGGCTACAGCTGTCACGAAAAAACTGTTGGCAAAAACGGCGCTCGGCATTGACTGATGAGCGGTCCAACTTGCCTTTTGACCCGTTGTTTGTCTTGTTGTTCAACATCCAGCACTTCGCGTTGCGGCTGGCCCCTGGCGCTCGGATGGGCGCTCGGAAACGCGCCCGACGCAACAGATGTACACCTGCCGGCTCCGGATGGAGCTGCCGATTCTGCACCGCCGCTGCGCGGTCGCTACTCTACCAGACCGAATGACATCTTCTGACGAGGCCAATACGCCGGCCTTCCGTGACTTCGGATTACCGGCCCCCCTGTTGCAGGCAACCGATGAACTCGGCTTCGAGTTCAGCACCGAAATTCAGGCGCTCACCCTGCCCGTCATTGCCGCCGGCCGTGACGTGGCAGCCCAGGCTCAGACCGGTACTGGCAAGACCGCAGCCTTTTTGCTCGGCAGCTTCTCGCGTCTTCTGACCACCGAACCGGGTGAACGCAGAGCGGATCAGCCTCGCATGCTGGTAATCGCCCCCACGCGTGAGTTGGCTATCCAGATCGGCAAGGACGCAGACTCGCTCGGCAAGCACGCCAAGCTGAAAACGGCTGTGGTTTACGGCGGCATTGACTACGAGAAGCAACGAGATCAGGTAGCGGGCGGCATAGACGTACTGATCGGCACACCCGGCCGATTGATCGACTACTTCAAGCAGAAGGTATTCAACCTCAAGGCGCTTGAAATCGTTGTGCTGGATGAGGCCGACCGGATGTTCGATCTCGGTTTCATTGCCGACATCCGCTTTTTGCTGCGCCGCATGCCGCCGCCGGGAGAGCGCACGAGCATGCTGTTCTCGGCCACCTTGTCGCACCGGGTCATGGAGCTTGCGTACGAGCACATGGACAAGCCTGAAGAGCTCAAGACCGAAACCACTCAGGTCACAGCAGACGGCGTGCGCCAATCGCTTTATCACCCGGCATCAGATGAAAAGATTCCGCTACTGCTGGGGCTCATCCGAGATATGGAGCCTCAGCGTTCGATGGTCTTTGTCAACACCAAACGCGCAGCCGAACGAATCGAGAGTTATCTGGTGGGCAATGGCATTACCTGCGGGCTACTGTCCGGCGATGTACGCCAGAACAAGCGTCAAAGGATCTTGTCGGAGTTTACCGGCGGGAACATACCGGTACTCATCGCCACCGACGTGGCAGCACGCGGACTGCACATCGACGATGTCAGTCATGTATTCAACTACGACCTGCCGCAAAACGCCGAAGACTACGTGCACCGCATCGGCCGCACAGCGCGAGCCGGCACTGAAGGTGTGGCTGTCAGCTTTGCCTGCGAAAACTATTCGTTCTCGTTACCCGAAATCCAGGACTACATCGGTCAGAGCATTCCGCTCGAACCCATCACCGATGAGCTGTTGGTCGATCCCAAACGCCCGGCGAAGATAGAGCGCGACCGCGTGGAGAAACACGGTGAGCGCAAGGGCTCGGGACGAAGCGCCGGTCGAGGGCCCAAGCCCGGCGGCAAGCGTCCGCCGCGCGGTGAAGGCCGCCCCAAACGCAGCGCCCCGACCACACCAGGTGAGCAGGCAGCAGGGTCAGGGTCGGCCATCCCTACCGCGGTCGATGGTGCCGCCACCGACGCGCCGCGCAAGCGTCGCCGTCGGCGCAGGCGCGGCGGCAAATCCGCTGGTGCTGGCTCCGCTTCAGACACTCCGTCACAAGAGACAGGGTCTGGAGGTACCAGTGATTGACAGTCACTTCTATACTCTTTCAGCGATCACGATTGCTGTCCAACCCAACTCCAGTCAAGCGCAATGAACCTCCAGCAAGCCCGTAGCAACATGATCGAACAGCAGGTACGCCCCTGGGACGTACTCGATCAACGCGTGCTGGATGTGCTCGCCGAAATGCCCCGTGACGCCTTCGTTGCCGAAGAGCATCGACAGCTCGCCTATAGCGACTACGAACTGCCCATTGGTCACGGTCAGCGCATGTTCAAACCGGTTGTAGAAGGCCGTTTGTTGCAATCGCTTCAGCTTGCAAATACCGACAGTGTGCTCGAGATTGGTGCCGGTAGCGGCTATGTAACCGCCTGCATCGCCCGTTTGGCGCAACGCGTCGAGGCGCTTGAAATCATACCTGAGCTGGCAGAACGTGCTTCAGCCCGCCTGGCAGAGCATGGGGTTGCCAACGCTTGCGTGCTCGTTCAGGACGCCGAGGCCAGTTGGGACGCACGTGACGCCTACGATGCCATCCTGATCGGTGGCTCGGTGGCATCAGTTCCGGACTACTACAAAAACAAACTCGCGATTGGTGGCCGATTGCTTGCAGTGGTAGGGACTACAACCAGGCCCACGATGGAGGCGATTCGCCTTGTCCGAGTCACCGAGACCGAATGGTTGACCGAAAGCCTGTTTGAAACCTGCCTACCGCCGCTGAACAGCGGAGCGCCGCAAGCCCCTCGTTTTGTTTTCTGACCCGACCCCGTTTTCCAATTGCCCATGAGAAACGCACTCAAGCGTTGCCAACCTTGCCGCCGGCTGCAGACTCGGCTGCACAACTTGGCTAGTACCGCGGCGACCAGGGCGGCTATTGCTGCCGCTTGCCTGTTTGGCAGCCTTGCCAGTGCCAACGCTGCCAATCTGGTCGAGATCTACGAGCAGTCACGCAACTACGACGCAGCGATAAAAGGAGCATTTCATGACCTTGAGTCGGCCAGGCTCAATGTACCCATTGCACGGTCTTCATTCCTGCCGCAGCTGAACTTCAGCGGCTCTGCGGGCCTGAATGACTTCAACTCGGATCAAAGCGACACCTACTTCAATAGTGGCCTGCGCATCGAGTTATCGCAAACCTTGTTCAACCGCGAATTTGCGGCACTTGTCGATCAAGCCCAAATTGGCGTGATGCAGGCCGAGGCACTGTATGCCTCACAAAGCCAGGACCTGATTCTGCGCGTGGCCACTGCCTACTTTGATGTGCTGCGTGCAGATGCCAATGTGGAGTTCAGCCAGTCTGAATTGCAGGCCATCGCTCGTCAGCGTGAGCAGGCCGAGCGTCGCTTTGATGTCGGGCTGATCCCGGTAACCGATGTGCGTACCGCGCAGGCCTTGTATGACCTCGCTATCGCGCAGGAAATTGCCGCTTCCAATCAATTGCAAACGGCTCAGGAAGCCCTGCGCGTGATCTCGGGCGTTGACGCAGAGCTGCTCTCACGACTCACCGACGACTTGCCCCTGAATCGACCAGATCCTGCAGACATTGATGATTGGGTAGATCTTGCCAAGGAGCAAAACCTTGCGTTGGTGCTGGCCAGATTGACCACCGACAGCGCCCGTGCCGGCATCTCTGTAGAACGCGGTCAGCGTTACCCAACAGTAGCGCTGACCGCCAGCGCCAGTCGTCTGGACACAGAACAGAACTTGCGTGACAGCATGTCTGAATCCGGCGAGATAGGACTGGTTGCAACACTTCCCATTTTTACCGGTGGCCGGATAAAGGCCCAAATTGCGCAGGCGCAAGCCGACTGGATGTCTGCTACAGCGGATCTTGAAGCTCAGGAGCGCGCTGCTGTGCAGCAAGCGCGAGACGGCTATCGCGGAGTGGTGGCATCGATTGCGCGAGCACGTGCGCTGAATCAGGCGCTGGTGTCCACACAACAATCTGCTGATGCCGTTGAAGCAGGATTTAGAGCAGGTACACGTACCTCGGTTGAAGTGCTCAATGCCTTGCGTGATGTTTTCAGCGCACGCGCTGACTATGCCAATGCTCGCTATGACTACATTCTCAATTCATTCCAGCTGAAATCTGCTGCTGGAATTCTGGACGAGTCTGATCTGGTTAACATCAATCGCTTCCTCGTCTCTATCCAGTAGTGAACACCCCGGCGCAGGATCCTTTTCCCTGGCGTGACTGGACCGCAGTACAGTACTGGCCAACCTGGTGCGGGATCGCCTTTCTCTGGCTGCTGACCAGGCCGTCGCTAAGCACGGTGCTAGCCATCGGCCGGCGACTGGGGCCGGTTGCCATGCGCCTGATCCCTGGCCGCAGTGCAATCGCCGAGATGAACCTTGCGCTGGCACTCCCGCATGAGGACCATGACCGCATCGCGTCGCTGTCACATCAACACGCCGGCATGGCTGTGCTTGAGACCGCATGGCTGTGGTTTCGTGGTGCACGTGCCTTTGATGATCGACTACGTCTCGAAGGTAGAGAACATCTTGATGCCGCCTTGGCAACCGGTCGCGGCGTCATTTTGCTGCAGGCACACTTCACGCTGATCGATCTGTGTAGCGCCTTTGTCGGCGAGCGTTATACCGCATCGGCTGTATACGATCCTCCCAAGAACCCCCTGTTTGCTGAATTGCAGGCGCGCTTTCGAAGGCGCTCGCTAAGCGCCGTCATCCCCAATCGGGATATTCGCGACATGGTGCGTCGGCTCAAGCGCGGTGAGATCGTCTGGTTCTCACCGGATCAGGCCGTCAATGCTCGCCACGGCGGCATACCTACCCGCTATTTCGGTCAAGACGTCTTGACCTCCAGCGGCACAGCTCGCATTGTGGCCATGACCGGGGCCGTGATAGTTCCGATGATCCCGTCGCGCAGTAGTGACGGCAGCCGCTATGCCGTCCGCTTTGACCGGCCACTTGAGCTGGATACCACCGACACCACGTCTGCGACTCAGGCCGTCAATGATCATCTTGAGGCACAGGTACGCCAACAGCCCGAGCAATATCTGTGGTCGCACAAGCGGTTCAAGCCGCCGTCAGCAGAGTTTCCGGACCCCTATGCAGGTATTCGGTGACAAGCCCGATAGCTAAAGCGGAATCTTCATCACGCCAATCCGGCCCGCCCCTACGCTACCGGGTTGGCATCCGCCTGCTCACGCCGCTGCTGTTTGCCTGGGTTGTTGTGATTGCCTGGCGGCAGGCACGACCTCGCAAGGATGCGAAACGCTTTGTGCTGCACAGGCTCGGTTATCACACAATTGTCGACTCATCCCTGCAGCGACGACGCTGGATACATGCAGCCTCGGTAGGAGAAGTGCTGACCGCGCTACCTCTGATACAGGCTGTTCACCCTGAGGGATTGCTGGTCACCACAGCCACAGCAACAGGAGCCGCCGTACTCGCACAACACGCACCTGATGTCGCTCACTGCTACCTCCCTGTTGATCGACGCGCTGCCGTTGCTCGCTTTCTGGCCGCGGCAAAACCGCGTTGCGGATGGATTGTTGAAACTGAAATATGGCCCTGGCTCTTTGCAATCGCCCGCCAGCAAGGGCTACCACTGAGCATCGTCAACGCGCGTCTGTCCGAGCGCACTCTACAGGGCGCTCAGCGTGGATTGGCGCCTGTCTACGCGCAGGCCCTGCGCGGTGTCAGAGTACTCGCAAGGAGTGACGTTGATGCCGAAAGGTACCGTAGTCTTGCACGCTCGAGCTCCATCAACGCCACGACAATCGGTGACCTCAAGCAGGTCCCCGCTCTGGATGCACACACGGCAGCCGCCCCGCTTGACCGCCCCTACATGCTGGCAGCATCAACACATGATGACGAGGAAACACAGCTCGCTACCGCCTGGTTGAAACGCGAGGCAACAGGGCTTCTGGTTATCGCTCCGCGCCACCCTGAGCGAGGCGACAGGCTTGCACATACCCTGTCTTCACTGACAGGACATCGCATACGTCGACGCTCACGCGGTGAGTCCGCCAGCAGCGCTGACAAGATTTACCTTGCCGATACGCTCGGGGAACTCAATCTCTGGTACGCGCACGCCCAAGCTGTCTTTGTCGGCGGGTCGCTGATACCGCGCGGCGGTCACAATCTGATGGAGCCCGCCCGCGCTGCGCGAGCCATTGTCACTGGCATGCATACCGAGAACTTCACTGAGACTGTCATCGCTCTTGGCAACGCCAAGGCTCTGCAACAAGTTGTCAGTGCCGATGCAGCTGTACAGTGGCTATTGTCGCTTGACGATGCAGAGCGCGGCGAGAGAGGCGCACGAGCGCATCGAGTGGCAATGGCTGACTCCGATGTGTTGCAGCGCTATCTGGACGCGCTCGGAGTTGACTCCTGAAGCGCTGCGCGCCAGGCTTGCTCCAGCTCGGAAAACACTGATGAGGCGTCAAGGCGCTCAAGCGAGCGCGCCAGACGCGACAGATTGCGAGCCGCCCAGGGTGTCGTGGCTGTGACCGACGCACCGACGTGTCTGCGTCCGCCGTCAAAGTCCAGTAGCGATATGGTGCCGCCGGTCTTGTCAACCAGAATATTGTGAGCGTTGAGGTCAGCGTGCTCGATCCCGGCGGCATGAAAGCGCGCTATACATCGACCGACAGACACGGCAAGAGATGATGAGAGCTCCCCCCGCGCCGCAACTGACTCGGCAGCGTGCTCGGCGAAGCTGGCTCCGGGCAACAGATGCGTCACCAACTCGCCGGTCTCGAGCAATCCACGGCGCGTTCTGCAGGCAGCGAACACCTGCGGAGAAGGAAGACCGAGCGCTTCCAGCTCCATAAGCAGGTTGAATTCGCGCATGGCGCGGCTCCGTTCAAGACCCATTTGAAGATACGAGTGGGTGCTGATGTGCCGCACCATCCCACCTCGCCTGAATTCGCGCAGCACCAAAGGCCTGCCATCAAGCTCGAAGAAAATCGTGCCGCCCCGCCCGGCAGACGCCACACCGGTTATGAGCCCACGCGCGCGCAAGGCGCTGGCATCAAACACGACCGGATCAAAACCCGGGCTTGACGACTCGCGGTAACGCCAGGTTTGTTGTGGCTTGTCCGGAGAGTGACAGGTGACTATGCCGGCACCGGCCATACGGACCTCAGTCGGCGGCTGCGGCTTGCTCACGCACGAGCACAAACTCGGTCCCGCAATAGCTGCAGGTAGCGACCCCGTCAGGCGCGTCCTCCAGGGGAATGTACACCCGCGGATGACTGTTCCACAAAGGCGCGTCAGGCGTCGGGCAGTGAATCGGCAGCTCGCTCGCCTTGACCTCTACACGGGCGCTGTCGTTGGTGGTACTCATCAGGATAGGGTCTCTTTCAATACGAGATCATGATCGCGGACCACTGCACGAAGGTGCACGGGGTGATAAACGCTACAGCCGAGCAGATTACCAGCATCTGCACGCGCGCGGGCCGCGGTATCATTTCGATTGCGAGGCGTGGCTCAGGGACGCCTGATCGTGGCTATCTTGCCCGGTCAAACTACCCTGAAGCCACGCTACCCAAGGAGACACTGTGCTAGGTCGTCGCGCGCTAAAACTGTTGGCAGGCTCTCCACTACCCGCAAACTGGTGGTACCCGAGCCCACCAAAGGAGTCCGAGCGCGTCGCGCGCGAGGGGCCCTTGTCTATCGAGATTGTCTCGCACTGCTGGGGCTATTCGCGCCTGCTTGCCTATCAGCTCACATCTCTGATCGACCATCCGATAAGCGATGCGCGCGTGCGCATGACCGTATTCCATGGCAAGGAGGACACAGCGACAGTCAATCTGCTGGCCTTCATCAAGGAGCACCGTATCAACAACCTTGAGTGGAACTGGCGTGTACTGCCACCACAGCAACTCTTTCGACGCTCCATCGGACGTAACCTCGCAGCGCTGGAGTCCAGTGCCGACTGGCTCTGGTTTACCGACTGCGACATGACCTTCCAAACCGACTGCCTTGACAGTCTGAATGCAGTCCTGCAAGGACGCCGCGATGCACTTGTATATCCGCAAACCGAGTCAAAGACCGATGCCTATGCCCAGGAGGATGCAGAACAACCCAATGTCCTCAAGACCCCGGAATTACTGCGAGTAGCACCCGAGGACTTCATCGAGCATCAGGTCACGCGGGCCACAGGTCCACTGCAAATCACGCATGGCGATGTCGCCCGATCCGTCGGCTACTGCAATGCGGTCCCCTACTACCAGCAGCCACAAGCGCGATGGCAGAAGGCGGATGAGGATCGCATGTTTCGCTGGTTACTGGGCACCCAGGGCGTACCGGTCGAGGTCGATGGCGTGTGCCGGGTTCAGCATGTGCAGAAAGGTCGCTATGCAGAGCACGGGCCTGTGACCTCGCTACGCCGACAGGTGCGCGCATGGCAGGACAGCTGGCGACGCTTCGGCAACACGTAAATAGCGACGCTGCACTGACAAACTCACTAAAGAGCTACCAAAAAACGGCCTAGTCGCGCTTTAGCGCTACATTGCGCGACGTCCTCGCATCGATCCTGTAGCCCTGCTGTTGCGCCAGTTGATCGACAAGGCCTGACATATCGTGGGAGTGCTCGATAACAATCCCTGCAGGCCAGAGCGCCTGCGGTGCATGCGCAAAGAAGTGATCAAGCACGGTTTTCTCATACCCTTCGATGTCAATCTTCATCACGTCGATGTGATCAATGGCGTTCTCTTTGCACAAGGACATCAGCGGCAACAGGCGCACATCAATGCGCTCACCACCGGTGTCATCAGCACCGGCAAGTCGATTGGCTCCGCTTTGATACCCTGACCTTAACAAGCTGGCCCGGCCCTCTTCATCACCCAAGGCCACTTCATGATGCTCAACTGCCAATCCATTGGTACTCGCGTTGAAGTACATTCTTGCTGCAAGCCTTGGGTCGGGTTCTACGCTGATCACGCGCGCATTGGCAACGGCGCACGCTGTGGTGAGACTGTACAGCCCGACATTGCCGCCGATATCGAGAAAGGTCCCGCCCGCGGGCAGGTTTGCAGCAATCCACTTGCGCTCGGGTACATCGTAGACACCAGGCGCGAACAAGGCCGTTGTCTCGCAGTAGTTTCCACGTGTCAACAGGCGTAGATCCAGCCCGAAGCGCTGCACATCAAACACGCGTGGGCTGGCGTTCTTGAGCGGCCCACGGATCAGCTTGTTCAACGAGTACAACACACCCGTTGATGTGGCCAGACCTGCGCACAGGCCAAGCGTAACCGCTGCGGCGCCGGTAGGGGCAAAATGCCCCCATGGATAACGCGCGACGAAAGCCGCTTCGACGTCGTGGGCTAGTGTGTCAGACATGCTCAGCTTGAATACCGTGTTCAGTGCGTCTGGTGCGCGATTTTGCTACGTTCACACGCAACTCCCTGTTGCGACGAACCATCTCCGGATCCTTGTAACCACGCGCATGATCCAGATGCACGCAGATCGCGTCATAGCGCACATGACGGGCACGAATCCCCGCGTTCTGCAGGCGAACACCAAGCTCTCGATCCAGACCTCCCCACTGCATGCGTTCATCAAAACCACCCGCAGCGAGTAGATCATCACGCCACGCGGAGGCATTGGAGCCCTTGAGATTACACGCTGTTGGCGTCAAACGATTCATCCACTTGGCAATGCGCGGGCGCGTTGCAATCTTGCTGCGTTTGGCACTTGCCGGCAGGCCATTGATGCGCAGCCAGTTCCAGTCAAAACACTGTTGCTCGGCGACATCCTCGCGGGTGATGGCAAGGCTGGTTTGCATGGGCAATTTGAAATAGCTGCCAGACAAGTAATACCCGCGCTCGGCGCGCGCAGCGTGCGTGGCCAGAAAGTCGCGACGACAAATACAATCCCCATCGGTGAAGACCAGGTACTCGCTGGCTGCTGCCACTATGGCTCTGTTGAGGATGCGGCACTTTCGAAAACCCTCGTCGCTCTGCCACTCATGCCGCAACGAAACACCTATGGATGCAAAATGTTCGCGATAGCGATCCACGAGCGCATGTGTTTCATCACCTGAGCCATCATCGGCAACGATGATCTCAAACTCCTTGTGGCTCTGCTCCAGAAAACCCCAAAAGGTCTTCTCCAGCCACGCAGGAGACTGGTAGGTGCTGAAAATGACTGACAGGTGCATAGCCTTATTCCGACAGCGCCTTGAGCGCGCGTTTTCGAAACACCTCTATCTCCTTGACACCCTGCTTGTCACCGTTGGCGTCACCGGCGACCAACCCACGATCAAAAGCCTTGATCGCCGCTGTTGGGTCACCCGCTGCCACATGTGCCCGCCCCAGTAGCTTCCATGCCGCGGTGTAGTCCGGCTTGAGCGTTACAGCCTGCGTCAGATGCTCAATCGCTTCGGTGAGCTGGCCGGCATCGAGGCAGGCGCTGCCGAGCGTGTAGCGCAGCATCTCGCTGTCCTGCCCGCGTTGCAGCATGGCCTTGAAACTCGCAATCCGGTCGGTGTCTGTACCCATTGGTGGAGTCTATGCGTCAGAGGCGGCGCGCGCCACGAGCATGGCCTCGGCACGCCCATCAGCGTTCGGCTGTTGCGTTGAGTAGTGCTCGACCTTGAGCATCGGGAAGAGCGCTGGGAGCTCGCCCTCACGCAGCAGATAGTCTGGGTTGTCGAGCCCGTGCGTAAAGGTCTGGTAGAACAGCGCGCCTCCTGGGGTCAGCGCTTGCGCAATCGCTGCACACAGGCGACGCTCGAGAAAGCGCGTCACAACGATGACCTCGAAACTGTCCGCCTCCGGTGGGTGCTTGATGACATCGCGCACCGCAAGGTGCGCGATGCCTGTATCAGAGCGCGCACGCAGACTGTCGATCACGACGCGGGAGATATCCCAGGCGCTGACGTCGAACCCGCGCCGCGCCAGCCACTCGCCATTACCCGCACGCCCACAGGCCAGATCGAGCGCACGCGCGCGCAGCCGTCCCCCGATTTGTCTCGGATCCGGAAGCGCAGCGGCGTAGCGCGACAGCACCTCTGCAGGCGGCGGTACCGAGTCACCCGAATAGGCATAGCGCGCGTCCCACTTTGCCCGAAGCGTGTCGCTCATGGAATCATGATCAGTGAAATCAGGCTCTATAGTCGCTCATAAAGAGTGTGAGGACATAGCGCAATGACCGAACCGACCCGAGGACGCCGCCGCCGAGGTGCCCGCGCCGCCATGCATGCCTTGCGCGCAGCGCCCTTGGCCGATGCGGATCAACCGATTCGCCCGGGTCTTTCCGGTGGTCGCTATCAACCCTTGACCAAACCCGAGATCGCCCGGATACACGAGGCGGTGCTCGAGACGCTTGAGACTATCGGGCTTGCCCAGGCCATCCCGACCTGCGTAGAGACAGTCACCCGCGCGGGCGGACGCTACGAAAACGGTCGGCTGCATTTCCCAAGGGCTCTGGTCGAGGACACCATTGCAAACGCCAATCGCAGCGTTACCCTGTTTGGACGTGACCCGCGCCATGACCTGGAAATCTCCGGGTCACGCGTGTACTTCGGCACCGCCGGCGCCGCTGTCCACATCGTTGACATCGACTCTCGCGAGTATCGCGAATCGACACTGCAAGATGTCTATGACCTTGCCCGAGTGGTGGACGGACTGGACAACATTCACTATTTCCAGCGGTGCGTTGTGGCGCGCGATATGGCAGAACCCGCCGACATGGATTTCAACACCTGTTACGCAGCAGTGCGAGGCACCACCAAACATATCGGCTCCAGTTGGGTAGAGCCAGATCATGTGCGTGAGTCGCTCAAGATGTTGCACACTATTGCAGGCTCCGAGGCGAAGTGGCGTGAGCGTCCCTTTGTCAGCATGTCAAATTGTTTTGTAGTTCCTCCCTTGCGTTTTGCCGAAGACGCTTGTCATTGCATGGAAGTAGCGGTCCACGGTGGCATGCCCGTACTGCTGCTATCAGCCGGGCAAGCCGGTGCAACCAGCCCGGCGTCTCTGGCGGGTTCAGTCGTACAGGCCGTGGCCGAGGTACTTGCCGGTCTTGTGTACGTGAACCTGTTGGTACCCGGTCACCCGGCCATGTTTGGCACGTGGCCCTTTGTGTCCGACCTACGTACGGGTTCGATGAGTGGCGGCAGTGGAGAACAAGCAATTCTCGCTGCGGCCTGCGGCCAGATGGGCAGACACTATGACTTGCCAACTGGCATCCCTGCCGGCATGGCAGATGCCAAACTTCCGGATGCTCAGTCGGGCTACGAAAAAGCCTATACCTTGACCCTGGCAGCTCACTCGGGTGCCAATCTTGTGTATGAGTCTGCGGGTATGCATGCGTCTCTGCTGGGCTGCTGCTATGAGTCGATGGTGATAGACAACGATATGCTCGGCGCCATCAACCGCACGGTCAGAGGTATCGAGATCAACGAGGACACACTGTCACTGGATGCCATGCGTGACACTTGCATTGGTGGGCCTTCCCACTACCTTGGCCACCCGCAAACGCTTGAGAGGATGCAAAAGGACTACGTATATCCCGATGTCGGGGATCGCACCAGCCCAAAGGAATGGCTGGAACAGGATCGGCCAGAGCTGATATGCACTGCACGCAAGCGATTGGCCTCACTGTTGGCAAATCACCCAAACTCTCTTGACGACGAGGTAGACGATCTCATCCGTCGCGAGCATAGGGTTCTACTGCCCAAAGAGGCCATTGGGCGAATGTGACAACCTGGTACTGCCCTGAGGGGGTGACCTTCACTCGGTGATATGTCTCCACAAGCGCCACCCTTGCAGCACGGCTGACACACTCAGCCCTGAGATCAGCCCAAACCACAACCCGGCCGGACCAAAGCCGAGAACATTTGCTGCAGTCCATCCAACCCCAAAACCGATGCCCCAGTAACTGAAGAGGTTGATCAACATGGGTAGTCGGGTATCTTGCAGGCCTCTCAGCAGTCCGAGCAGGCTCGCTTGCAAGCCATCAGAGATCTGAAAAACGGCTGCCAATAACATCAAACGAGTAGCCAGGGTAGCGACCTCGGCATCCGACGTAAACAAACCAGTGATCGGCTCGCGAAACACCACCAGAATGGTCGCGCTGACAATGGATACACCAACAGCCAAAAACAAGCCTGCCATGGCCCTCAGCCTTACGCCCGGCCACCAACCACGACCAAAGGCGGTACCTGCACGAGCCGTCAACGCGAAAGACAAGCCCAGCGGCAGCATGTAGAACACAGCCGTCATGGTGATAGCGATATTGTGAGCACCAGCCTCCACCACACCAAAGCGCGCCATCTGGATTGCCGTTGCCAGAAACAGTCCTGCCTCGGCCAACAGCGTGAGAGCTATCGGTGCTGACAGCCTCAATAGTTGCCGCAGTCGTACCAGGTCCGGACGCTCAAAAGAGCGATACAGGGCAAAGCGCACAAACGTCGGTCGACGTAGCATCACATAGAGAACAGCACAGGTAAAAAGCTGCACGATCACCGTTGACCAGGCGACACCTACAATGCCGAGTGGCTCAATACCGAACCTGCCCAAACCAATGCCAAGACCCAGCACCACATTGGCTGTGGCATTGACTGCAACACCTGCCACCTGGACGAGTAGCACTTGGCGGCTACGGCCGGTTGCCTCGCACACATTGCGGGCAGCGAGCAGCAGAATCGCTGGCGGCAGGCTCCACTTGATGGCATCAAGGTAGGCATGCAATGAAGGCAGTAATGCCGGATCAATTCCCCAGTGCTGTACCTGATGACGTGCCCACCAGGCGACAAGAAATCCTGCCAGGCCAAAAGCCAATGCCATCCACACACCCTGACGAAACACCACGCCGACATCGCTGCGACGACCCTGCCCGCGCAATGCCGCCATGGTAGGTGACAACGCCGCCATCAGGCCAATGCCTGCAATGGTGATGAAGAAGATCAGGCCGGCACCGACAGCTACTGCACCGAGAGCGTTCGGCCCGATCCTGCCAGCGACAATCGTATCGACCAGACCGTTGACAATGGAGAGCACCTGAGCGGCCATCAACGGCAAGCCCTGGCGCAAAGCTCGCCGCATCTCGGCGGCAAGCGCGTTGCTATGGATCATCTACACACGCCAGAAGGCGGGCGTAAACAAGACCAGCAGGGTAAAAATCTCAAGCCGCCCGAACAACATGGCAATGCTTAACACAGAGTAGGAAAAATCCCCCAGAGAAGAATAGTTGGCAGCCACGATACCCAACCCTGGGCCGAGGTTGTTCAGACAGGCAACCACTGCTGAAAACGCACTCTCCTGATCAAGGCCCGCAGCCATGAGTAACAACAACATCAGGATCAACAGCACCACGTAGGCGGAGAAAAAACCCCAGACCACATCAATCATTCGGTTATCCAGCGCCTGATTGCCGATCTTGACAACGATCTTGGCATTGGGGTGCAGCAGACGCTTGAGCTCACGCAGCCCCTGCTTGTACAAGAGCACAATCCGGATCACTTTCATCCCGCCACCAGTGGACCCGGTACACCCTCCCGCAAACGAGGCAAACAACAACAGGATCGGCAGAAACCCCGGCCAATCGAAGTAGGCCTGCGACGTAAACCCCGTGGTCGTACCGATGGACACCACATGGAACAAGCCCTCTACAAAGGCATGTTGCCCGATCAAGGTGTCGGTCAGCCAAAGATACACCGAGGTAATCAGAGTCAGCGCCAATAGCAGGCCAATAAAAACCCTGAACTCCTCATCACGAATGTAGTGCCGCACGCTGCGCGTGCGTGCAGCGGTAAAGTGCAAGCCAAAGTTCATGGCCGAGATAAGCATGAACACTACAGCGACCAGCTCTACCAGGTAAGAATCAAAATACCCGATCGAATTATCATGGGTAGAAAATCCGCCGATGGCCACCGTTGAAAAACTATGCCCTATGGCGTCAAAACCTGACATGCCTGCAGCCCAGTAAGCGAGCGCACAGCTAATGGTCAGTCCCAGATAGATGTACCAGAGTGCCTTGGCAGTCCCCGCTATGCGCGGCGTCAACTTCTCCTTGTTGATACCAGGCGTCTCCGCCCGGTAGAGCTGCTGGCCGCCAATGCCGAGCATGGGTAACACCGCTATTGCGAGCACGATAATGCCCATACCACCCAGCCATTGCATCTGTTGTCGATACCAGAGAATCGAGTGTGGCAGGCGATCCAGCCCCACGATCACGGTAGCCCCGGTGGTTGTCAAACCACTCATGGACTCGAAGATCGCTGCCGGTATGGACATATCCAGCGGGTCGTATAACCAGAACGGCAAGCCACCGAAGATGCCGAGCACCGCCCAGAAGGCAACGACCACCACAAAGCCGTCGCGCAACTTCAACTGAGCCCGCACGTCGCGCACCGGCAGGTACAACAACAGCCCGGTTAGCACCGTTGCCAGAAACCCACCCAGAAAAGGCACGATGGCGCCATCGCCATAGATCAGGCCGACCAGTACCGGTGTCAGCATCGTGATGCTGAACAGCGCTAGCAATAGTCCGACAACACGCTGTACTACGCGAAACTGAACAGGCACAGGATCAGTCCTAGATGAAAGTCACACTGACTTGAAAGAGCTTCTCGACATCGGCAATCTGCTCCTTGTCAGTGATCAGCACAATCAGGTGATCCTCGGGCTCGATGATCAGGTCATGGTGACCGACCAGCACTTGATCTCCACGCACAACAACGCCGATGTTGGCGCTCTTGGGCAATTTGATTTTGCCGATGCTACGCCCGACCAGCTTTGAGGTCTCGCGGTCTCCGTGGGCGACGCCTTCAAGTGCTTCGGCAGAACCGCCGCGCAGCGAATGCACAGCGACCACATCGCCACGTCTGATCAATGTCAGCAAAGCGCCGATGGTGATCTGTTGAGGCGAGATGGCCACATCAATGTTGTTGCGCTCAACCAGCTCGACGTATTCTGGCCGACCGATCAAGGACATCACCTTGCGCGCCCCTATGTCTTTGGCGAGCATCGCCGACAGAATGTTGGCTTCGTCATCATTGGTAAGCGCACAAAACACGTCTGTCTGATCAACACCTTCGTCTGTGAGCAGTTTCTTGTTGGCTACATCTCCCTGTAACACCATCGCACTCGACAAATCGGCTGCCAGCTCGTTGGTTCTCTCCTCGTTGGCCTCTATCAGCTTGACGCGATAGTGACGCTCCAGCTTGCGTGCGAGCAAACGCCCGATATTGCCGCCGCCAGCAATCATCACCCGCTTGCAGGGCTCATCCTCATGGTGAAATTGCGCCATCACGACTGCGCTATGTTCACGCTCACTGAGAAAAAACACCGTGTCCTCTTCACGAATCAGCGTAGTACCCGTCGGGATGATCGGCTCCTTACCGCGATAAACGGCCATGACACGGGTTTCGATATCGCCCAGCAAGTCAGGCAATTTCGCCAAGGTAAGCCCGGCCATGGTTGCGCCCCGCTGAACCTCGACACCGATCATGCGTACCGTGCCGCGCGCAAAATCGACCACCTGAATAGCTCCCGGATGCTCGATGATGCGTCGTATGTGATCGGTGACCAGATCTTCCGGACTGATGATCACATCGATGGGGATGTGCTCATTGTTGAACAGATTTTTCTCCCGCATGTACTCACGTGATCGTATGCGAGCAATCTTGGCCGGCGTCTTGTACAGGGTGTAGGCAATCTGAATGGCAACGATGTTGGTCTCATCGGAGTTGGTTGCCGCGATGAGCATGTCGCAGTCCTCGGCCCCGGCCGCGCGCAACACCTCCGGGTAGGAGGCAGGACCCACCAGGGTTTGAACATCACTGGTGTCGTCGAGCTCTTTCAAGCGAGCGTGATCGATATCAACAACAGTCACGTCATTGCCTTCAAGGGAGAGGCTTCGCGCTACCGTTGAGCCTACCTGCCCTGCTCCCAACACAATGATCTTCACGCGTCGCGCACCTTGTCGAGATCAATATCGAGGCTACGTAGCTTGCGATACAAATGAGTACGCTCCATACCGACGTGTTTGGCAAGATCACCGATATTGCCTTGTGTCTCAGCCAGACATCGCAACAAGTAACGTCGTTCAAAATCAGCCCGCGCCTCACGTAGAGGTAGATCATGGCGCAGCACGATCGCCCCTTGCTCGGCGTTATCCAGAGAATCGCGGTTACCGAGCGCCTTGTCGACCTCCGTGACCTCTATCTCGGCAGCACCACCTAATAGCAACACACGTTGCACCAGATTCTTGAGCTCCAGCAAGTTGCCCGCCCATTCAAGATTTCTCAAACGGTTCTGAGCGGCCAGTGTGAAATGCCGGTATGGAAGGCCCTCGTGCTCCACATGCCAATCCACAAAACCTTCAAGCAGGGCAGGTATGTCTTCGGGATGCTTTCTCAGAGGCTCAATAGTGATCAACTCGGAAGCCAACTGATGTGCCAGTGTTGCATCAAAGGCATTGCGCTTGACGACCTCAGCCAAGTCCTGACGAGATGTAGACATCATGCGGCAGCGTAGTGGAACCCTGACATTGGCACCCACCCGCATAAATCCCTTCTGTTCAATCGCCTGGCGCAGACAGGTCTGCGCGCTTGGCGGTAACAGCTCAACATCAGTCAGGCAGAGCGCCCCTCCAGAAGCTGCTTCCAGATATCCGGGGCGCACAGTATCGCCCGATTGCTCGCCATACAGCTCACGGTGAGCGTTGGCCGACGACAAGGTATCGCAGCGCAAATGTATGAATGGACCATCAAGTGCAGTAGAGCGCTCGTGCACGTTTTGGGCAAACAGCAGTCGACCACTGCCCTGTTCCCCTACCAACAGCACAGGGTTGCTACGTACAGAGACCTCATCAAGGCGCTCACGCAGGCTCACGACAAAACTGCTCTCACCGAGCAGCTGAGGCAGTAGGGCCACGGAAGGGACACCCTGAGGGTCATTGGCAGCTGCTTGACCGGCATCGGCAAAAGCTCGCTCTACCGTCAAAAGCAGCTTGGCCATCGACACCGGCTTTTCAATGAAATCCACAGCACCGTGGCGGGTCGCCTCAACCGCTGTCTCGACGGTGCCGTGGCCCGAAATCATGATGACCGGAAAGGCCAAAGTACCGCCCAGTTTCCAGCTCTTGAGCAGTGATACGCCATCCATATCAGGCATCCAGATATCAAGCAGCACCAGATCAGGGCTTTGCTCGTCGATCGCTTGTTGAGCGGCAGAAGCGGTATCCGCAACAGACACGGCGTAGCCCTCGTCTTCTAGGATTTCCTGTAGCAGGCTGCGTATGTCTGGCTCGTCGTCAACGACGAGAACGGAGCGAGTGCTCATGCCCGATTCCTGGTCGATACCTCGGCAGCCAACCCGACAGGTGTCTGGGTGCTGGTCAGAGATGATGAGCCCTGGCGGGCGTCAGAGACGACACCTACCCGGACAGGCGGAGTGGAAAGATACGGCAGACGGACTGTCACCCGAGCGCCGCTTACCGGCATCGATGGGTCCGAGCCACCACAGTTGTCGAGCCGGATAGTACCGCCATGCTCTTCAACAATCTTCTTGACAATAGCAAGGCCAAGCCCCGTACCCCTGGGTTTGGAGCTTACATAGGGCTCAAACAGTCGGTTGAGCAGCTCTGGTGCAAAGCCCGGGCCACGGTCCTCGCAAATGACCTCTACACATCCGGCGCCGCCTCGGTTGTCGTCAACCTGAAGCGTACGCAGGTGCACTCTCGGCTCCTGCCCGGGCTGAGCTTCCAGTGCATTCTTGACAAGGTTATGTACCAATTGTCGCAGCCGTGCAACATCAACGGGAAGCTTGGGTAACGGCGAGGCTAGCTCGGTGGTCACAACCTGGCGTCCGCTGCTCACCGATCCATACAGCTCGGCGACTTCGCTCACCAGCATGTTGATATCAGCCTCCACCAGTGTGAGTGTGGGTGCGGCAGCGTAGTCTGCAAAGGCATTTACCATGGACTTCATGGCGTCTACCTGATTCTCGATCGTGCGTGTGAGTCGACCCAGCAATTCACGATCTTCGACCTCCACTCGCGTAGAGAATTTGTGACGCAATCTTTCGGCCGACAATTGGATCGGTGTCAAGGGATTCTTGATTTCGTGTGCCAGACGTCGTGCCACCTCACTCCAGGCCGCATCACGCTGTGCACTGACAACCGCTGTCATATCGTCGATGACGATAACGCGCCCGGCAGGACCTGCAGCCACATCAAGAGGCAGGGAACCCCGACAGAACAACAGACGTCTGCCGGTTTCGTCGCTGACTTCGATTTCAGTTGCAAAATCCTCATCACCTGCCTGCTCCAGCAGCGGCACCAGACGATCGCCGAACTGTGCAAGCACACTGACATCGCTGACAGGCCGCACCAGTGACTCACCTTCCAGGCCAGAGCAATCCGGGGCACCCGTGTTTTCAGACTCAAGGGATACAGGCGCAAGTATGTCAACTGCTGCCACATTACAGGTCTTGATGCGATTGTGTGCGTCGAGCGTTATTACGCCGGAGGAGATACGCGTCAGCACGGATTGCAACCAGGCGCGTTGTTGTTCAATCTCGCGGCGACTGTCCTCGGCAGTTTTTTGCGCCTGATCCAGTTGCAACGTCATGTAATTGAATGATTGAACCAGGAAACCCAGCTCATCGTTTTTGCTGCGTTTGTAGATTCGTGTCGAGTAGTTGCCGTCAGCGACAGCGCGGGTCCCCTCTACCAGATCGTGCACAGGCATCATCATCCGGCGTGCGGCATAGAAGGCAAACCAGACTGCCATCATCACCGAGAGCAGCAATGCGAGTGACAACGTCAGAATGGATGAAAGAATCAGAGGCTGACGCAGAAAGACCAGTTGACGGTATTGCTGGTAGCTCGTTTGCACACTCTCGGCAAGATCAGTGGAACGACGCGCCACCGGGTACAAGGCTTGTAGTACGGAATTTTCGCGTGCCGGGTTGTCGCTCAGCACCGGGGTCACAACACGAATATAAAGCTCGCCCTCACCCACCGGGTCTACACCGACGTAGGACAAACCGAGACGCGCTCTGGCTACCAGATCATCATCAGGCCGATCCGGTTGCACACTGAGACTACCGGGCAATCCGGTTGAAGCGACGATGCGATTATCTGGCCCGACCAATGTCATTTCACTGGCCTCTCCCTCGGCGGTCAACTCGTTAAGAGCGAGTACAGCATAGTCATCATCGATACCAGTCAGTTGTAGCGCGATATTGATCGTATCGCGCTGCAACGTTCGCATTTGGAGACTCAACGCCTCACGGCTCAACTCCAGCGCATCATCCAGTGTCTGTTCGATCTCCAGATCAAAATAACTGTTGATATTTGCACGTAGAAAGCGAACCGAAAAACCATAGACCAGGGTTACCGGCACCAATGCGAGCACTACCGAGATCGCGACCAACTTGAGCGTCAGCCTGGAGCCCGCCACGCGGGCACGAAACTCGCGCACCAGACGCGCACCATTGACGACTACCAGGCAAGCGATAAAGGAGAGCGCAAGCCCGTTACCGATCAACAACCAGTGGTAGTAGTTACCAAACCGGTCCAGCTGCAACGCAATCGTGCCGAGCACATACAAAGATACAATCAGTACGATAAAGAACAAGGCCATCAGCACAGCGCTGGTGGGTCGCCGAGCTAGCAGTCGAGCCGGACCGCGTCCGGATGTTTCAGTATTCTTCGCCTTTATCTGCGCCATTGTCAGCTGCGCCCCTGTGAGGATGACTCGGCGAGCTCAATGGCCCACCGATAAGGCTCACCGCGCACCGCCCAGTTGCCACCAAAACGGCTGCCAAACAGGTTACCGAGAATCGGTCGCAGTGGTAGTGGCAAACGTGTGCTGTCCAGCTGTATCCGCAAGGTCGCAATGGTATTGTCAGTGCTCGGCGATGAGACTGGCGTACGCAGTGATCCAAGACCATCCAGCGCGCGCCGCAAGGACCGATAGTTGCGACTTCCGGTCCCGTCGAGCGCGTTGATTCGATAATGCCGGGTCAATTCGTAGTAGTTCAGCCTGTAACGCCAGCGCTCGGTGAGCACTCGCTTGTCTAGCCACAATGAACGCGGCTCGGATAGCGTCAGCTTGACCACAAACTCCAACGGTACGCCACTGTCCAATCCACGTTGCACCTCCTGCGGTAGTACGATGTCAGCCTGTGCATCCAGGTACAGCCGTTCGCCCTCGGTCACAAGGCGCGCGTCATTGAAAATGATGTCCGGAGATTCTCGCGTATCACCACTACCAAGGCCAGCCACCAGAAACAACAACGCAAGCATGGCACATGCTACGAGTGGTACGGCAATTGAAAACTTCATGCGTGGGGCAACTTGACTCATCGGCCGCTCAGTCGGCCAGACGTGTCAGCAACGAGTACCAAAAACCATCGCCAGCCTGGCTGCTATCGGATATCCATTGACGGCCAAGTATCGGGCCCGAGTCAGGGCGCGCTTGACCAGCGAGGGAGTCAATTGCGCAGACCTGGGCATCCGGGTGGCGCTCAATAAAGCAAGCCACCTGATCCTCGTTTTCAGACTTGAACACCGAGCAAGTCGTGTACAACAAGTGACCACCGGGCGCGAGTACCTTCCAGGCAGCATCCAGCAAACGCGCCTGTGTTTTCACAAGCGCCTCGACATCCTCCTCGTCGCGTAGCAACTTGATATCCGGATGGCGCCGAATGACGCCACTGCCACTACAGGGTGCATCCAGCAATACCGCTGTAAAGGACTTACCATCCCACCAGTCATCAAGCTCGGCGGCATCAGCCACCACAAGGCTCGCTGCATCACTGCGCCCCAGGCGATCCAGTGTCTGTTGCACCCGTGCCAAACGGGACGCAGACTGATCAAGAGCCACGATCGGACCAAAGCGGCCGCTGTCCAATGCATGAGCCGTCTTGCCACCGGGCGCGGCACAGGCATCAAGCAAGCGGGCACCTTCGGGTGTCACAGCGGCCAGCAACTCAACTGCCAGCTGAGCAGACTCGTCTTGCACGGACACAGCGCCCGCAGCAAAGCCTGGTAGCGATTCCACATCAACCGCCGTCTCCAGTAACAAGGCCGCCGTTGCGCGGGTGCCGCGCCGGGTGGGCATACCAGCGGCGTCAAATTCTGCCTCAACGGTCTCAAGATTGGCGGCTCCGCCGGCAACACGCAGGCACATGGCAGCCTGCTCATTGCTAGCCTGCGCAATATCGGGCGCTCGATCGCCCCAGTCGCTGAGCAGTCGCTGATACAACCATTCTGGAAAGGCATAGCGTTGTGCGTCGGTGGCAGGCTCTGGCTCTGCGCCCGCTTCGCGCTCGCGCACCGCCCGGCGCAACACCGCGTTGATGAAGCCCCGTGCCCATGACTTGTCGAGTTGTTCAACCGCTTCAACGGTTTCGGAGACAACCAGGGGCGCTGGTACATCACTGTGCTCAAGCTGATACAAGCCGAGTTGCAGTAACCAGGCAAGGTCTGCGTCACGGGCTTTGAGCGGCTTTTGCATCAATTGCTGCAAGCGCGCCGAGAGCGCCACGTGATAACGGGCCAGTCCGTAGCACCACGCCTGACAGCGAGGACGTTCAGCGGGCTCGAGTCCTGCCAGAGCCTGTGGCAATCGATCTCTGAACGAACCCTGCTGATCAGCCACCGCACACATGATCCGCACGGCAGCTATGCGCGGGCCGCCACCCCCATCAGTCGAGCTGCGATGGCGGCTTGATCCTCTGGGTCTCGACCTCGCTCTGACGTGTGACCGGCTCATGCGCCGAAACGGTGCCCGACAGCATTCAACGATCGAACTAGCGATGCAGCGGAGACACGTTTGCCACCATCGCGTTGCAACTCGTGCACGGTCAGCGTTCCTGCGCCCGTGGCGACATCGATGCTATCTCCGCTGATGGCGATGATGTCGCCAGGTGTCGCGACACGGTGTGTACTGGTGACTGGCGCAAGACTGCTGTTCCACACGCGCACGCGATGCTTGCCAAGTAAGGTCTCCGCCACAGGCCAGGGATTGAAGGCCCTGATGCGACGATCAAGCGCAACGGCTGACTCCGAAAAATCCAGACGCGCCTCGCTCTTGTCGAGCTTGGCTGCGTAGGTCACGCCTTGAGTGGCCTGAGGCGTGGGCTGCAACTCACCAAGGCAGAAGCCTTCGAGCGCATCGACAAGCGCATTGGCACCGAGTGCTGCGAGCGTGTCATGCAAACTTGCACTGGTCTCCGAGGTGCCGATTGGCACACGGCGCTCAAGCAGCACATCTCCTGTATCAAGACCCTCATCCATTTGCATGATGCACACACCACTCTGTTCATCGCCCGCCAGCAGCGCACGGTGAATGGGCGCGGCTCCACGCCAACGCGGTAACAGTGACGCATGAATGTTGAGGCAGCCCATCGGTGGCAGCTCCAGCACTGACACAGGTAACAACAAGCCGTAGGCGGCAACCACGATGACATCCGGTGCCAAGGCTGCAAGCTCTGCCACAGCGGTGTCATCTCGCAGGCTCGACGGCTGCTGCACTGGCACGTCATGCGCGATAGCCAGGGACTTGACCGGGCTGGCAGTGAGCTTGCGCCCTCTTCCTGATGGCCGATCCGGCTGACTGAGAACACCCACGACATCGTGCTTGCTGTCCAACAGCGCCTGCAGAGCGACCGCGGCGAACTCCGGCGTCCCTGCAAACACCACGCGCAAACAATCGCAGTCAAGCCTCGGCGACATAGCGATCAGGTCGGCGCCTCATCGTCGTCATCGCCATCGCGCATTAGCTTCTCCATCTTGCGCCGGATACGGCTGCGTTTGAGCGGTGAGAGGTAGTCAACAAACAACTTGCCATCGAGGTGATCGATCTCGTGCTGGATACACACGGCCAACAGACCATCAGCGTCCAGTTCGTAGGGTTCGCCCTCGCGGTTGACGGCCCGCACCCTGACCTCACTGGGGCGTTTGATTGTCTCGTAGACACCGGGAATCGACAAACAGCCCTCCTGCATTTCTCCCTCGCCCTCTGCGAGCACCAGCTCGGGGTTGACCAGCACGAGCGGAGAGTCGCTCTCATCGGACACATCAATCACGACGATTCGTCGATGCACATCGACCTGGGTGGCGGCCAGGCCAATACCTGGCGCCGCGTACATGGTGTCGAGCATTTTGTCGATCAGTTCAACAACTGCCCCATCGACGTTTTCTACGGGTGCGGCAGTGCGTCGCAACAAAGGATCTGGAAACAGGAGAATCGATAGCGACGTCACATTGACGAACCATGGCAAGCCCGGGTCAGGCGTTGCCCCATTCTACGACGCTTGCGCGGTCCCGGTCCCGACCACTGATCGCGTGCAGGCACTGCGATTGCATAGCGAACCGGGTCAAGTCCTGCGAGAAACCGCCGATGGTTCCTCACGAGATGCAGGAACAAACCGAGGGAAACCCGCCCAAGATGGCCCCAAACATGTCGACACACGCCAGCCCGGCGAAGGTCAAGGCAAAGCGACCGATCGCCCTGATGGCTATCGCTGCTGGAATCACGCTGGCACTCGGTGCCTGCTCCATGCCGCGCTTTGCCACGGTAACCGAAGCTCCAGCGCAACCGGTTGCCACAAGCGACACGCAGTCTGTCTCCTACACCGCTGTGGTCCCGCGCGCCTTTATCAACGCCGACGACCTCGATCCGGATGCACCGGATCACTACACGGTCATCAAAGGCGACACACTGTGGGATATCTCGGACCGCTTCCTGAAACAGCCATGGATGTGGACCACGATCTGGAGTTACAACCCCGAGATCGCAAACCCGCATTTGATCTACCCAGGTGACGAGCTGGCCCTGGAGTATGTCGATAACCGACCTACTCTGGTGCTCTCACGCAACGGCCAAACTCTGCCGGTCCCACGCTTGGGAGCTGCCAACGGCCAGGTAGGACCCAATGGTGAGCCACTGTTGGGCGCTGCCACCCCCGGCGTTGAGCGCTTGTCACCGCGTATCCGCGAGGAGTCTCTGGAGCAAGCCATTCCGGTGATCGAGGCAGAGTCGATCAGCAGCTTCCTGATTCACCCTCGCGTGGTTGAAGCATCGCAAATCAACGCGGCACCCTACGTTGTGGCCAATAACGAAGGCCGCTTGATCAGTGCAGCCGGCCACGAGATCTATGCCCGTGGCGACATTGATCCTTCGGTCAACGAGTACGGCATCTACCGTCCCAGCGGCACGTTCACAGACCCGGTTACCGGTGAGCACCTCGGTAATGAGGTGACGCATGTGGCTAACGCCAGACTGCTCAAGGCAGGTGATCCCTCAACGCTTGTAATCGTCGAGAACAATCTCGAAACGATCGAAGGAGACATTCTGCTACCGCATAATTCCACTGCGGCAGTCGCCGATTTCGTCCCACGCATGCCGGAGATTCGTGGTGACGGCCGTATTGTTTCGCTTATCGATGCCATGGTTCAGAGCGGTCGCAATCAGGTTGTTGTGCTCAACCTTGGCCAGCGCAGTGGTGTGCAAGCCGGTGACCTGCTCGCGGTCGAGTCGCGCGGTGATTCGTTCATCGATCGGCGTGGTAGCCGCAGCCATCAGCGCATCAAGATGCCGAACACACGAACGGGCGTGGTCATGGTTTTCCAGTCGTTTGAAAAGGTCAGCTATGCGCTGGTAATGGAATCCAAACGCCCGATACGGGAAAAGGACTACGTTTCCGGTATTTGATCGACACGGTTTTTGAACGGGCCCGCGCACAGGAGGCGGGGCCCGTGGCAGACTAGAGGAAGGACCGCCCAGACGCGGGCCTCTCGAAAAGACTTCATTTTCGTCACGGACGACGACCTATGCAACAACGCCTCGCCTGGCTGCGCCTCGCACATGCAGCCCCCGGAAACTCTCCCGTATTGGCAGGCCTGCGCGAGATCGAACCCGATCTTGACCAGCTTGGCCTGCGCCTGACACGCCTGCTCGATGGCGAAGATGACGCTTTTACCACCCGAGCTGAGCACGAGGGGCCGCCTCCACTGACGGGCCGGCTGATACGCAGAATTCGCGATCCAGCCGCGCTCAAGAGAGCCGAGGCCACGATCCGGTGGGCTGACCAGGCCGCCGACAGGCATCTGCTGATCCCGACTGACGCCGCCTACCCGTCCGGCCTGCAGGCTTTGCCTGACCCACCGCCCATGTTGGCTGTCACAGGCCACCTTGCGGCACTCGACCGCCCGGGCATCGCCATGGTCGGCTCACGACACCCATCACGCCTGGGTCTTGCCACGGCCAGGCGATTTGCGTCCGAGCTAGCAGGCTACGGCTTCTCTGTGGTGTCTGGCCTTGCCATCGGCATAGACGGTGCCGCTCATCGAGGTGCACTCGATATCGGTGGTATCACCCTTGCCGTCGCCGCCACGGGGCCTGACCGGATCTACCCTGCCCGACATCACGACCTGGCTCGACAGATCACAGAGCGGGGCGCGATCGTGTCCGAATATCCGCGTGGCGACGGTGTGCATCGCTGGCGGTTTCCTCAACGCAACCGTTTGATCGCTGCCTTGAGCTATGGCGTTGTTTTGATCGAAGCCGCGCGCCGCAGCGGCACATTGACGACTGCTCGCCACGCCATGGACCTTGGCAAGGCGGTCATGCCAGTACCCGGGTCCATCGCCCAGGCGCAAAGCAGCGGCGGGCACGACCTGATACGCGAAGGCGCGGCCCTGGTGGAGGACACAGCGCAGATAGTCGCCCTGGTCTCCCCTGCACTCGATGTCGACCTTGCCACCGATACAGAGGCAGCTGGCTTGATGAGCCCTGCTCGTGGTGACAAAAAATCGGCGCCACATCAGCCACTTGACGATGATGCCGAGCGAGCTCTAGCCTGCCTCGAGGAGGACGCCATCGACGTTGATTCGCTGTGCCTGCGGTGCGCCCTGCCCCCTGCCCGCGTGCTGGCTGCGCTCTCCAGACTGGAACTGGCGGGGCATGCCGAGCGCCATTTCAGCGGTGGGTATGCCCGTTGCTTGAGTTAGATCGTCCAGCAGGAATATTCGCAGCAAGCCGACCCTGTTTACACACGAGACTCGACGCCTTGCTCGATTACCACTAGATTAACGCGCGGCGAGCAGGCACCCTCAGGGACCGGCTCACGCCGCATCGACCCAGCTCGAACCCAGGCCCCGGATTCATGAGCAAGAACCTCGTCATCGTCGAGTCACCGGCGAAAGGCAAGACCATTGAAAAGTATCTCGGCAAGGATTTCACCGTCCTCGCCAGCTACGGACACGTGCGCGATCTTCTGCCAAAGGAGGGAGCGGTCGACACCGAGCGCGACTTTGCAATGAAGTATCAGATCATCGAGCGCAATGAGAAACACGTCAATGCGATAAAGCGCGCCCTCAAGAAAGCCGACACCCTGATGCTCGCGACTGACCCAGATCGCGAAGGGGAAGCCATCAGTTGGCACCTTGTCGAGTTGTTGCGAGAGACAGGCGCTCTTGACGGAAAAGAGGTCAAACGCGTCGTCTTCCACGAGATCACCAAACGCGCGGTACAGGATGCGGTGGACAATCCGCGTGAGCTCGGGCACGACCTTGTCAATGCTCAGCAAGCAAGACGCGCACTTGATTACCTGGTTGGCTTCAATTTGTCGCCACTGTTATGGCGCAAGATCAAGGCGGGACTGTCTGCAGGGCGTGTGCAAACGCCTGCACTGCGCATGATCTGCGAGCGCGAGGATGAGATCGAGGCGTTCGTTCCCAAGGAATACTGGAGCGTCAACGCCTCACTCGAAAAAGACACCCAGCCCTTCACTGCCCGCCTGTCCATGCTCAGAGGCGAGAAGGTCAAGCAGTTCACGGTCAATTCATCAGAGCTTGCCGATGACACCAAGGCGCATCTACTCGCAGGCGCTCAAGAACAGGCTGCCACGGGCGGTGGTGTCGGTGATGCCGGCACTCTGGTTGCCAAAACGGTGGAGAAGAAACAACGCAAGCGCAACCCCACTGCGCCCTTCACGACCTCAACCATGCAACAGGAAGCCTCGCGCAAACTCGGCTTTGGCGCACAGCGCACCATGCGCACCGCACAAGGGCTGTATGAGGGCGTGGACATCGGTGACGGGCAGGTCGGCCTGATCACCTATATGAGAACCGACTCGGTCACGCTGTCGCAGGATTGCCTTGACGAGTTACGCGAGCTCATTCCCGAGCGCTATGGAAAGGACTATCTGCCAGAAGCTGCAAACACCTATAAAAACAAATCCAAAAACGCGCAGGAAGCGCACGAGGGCATACGTCCAACATCGGTCAAGCGTACGCCTGAGGAGATGAAAAAATTCCTCAATGAGGATCAGTACAAGCTCTACAACCTGATCTGGAAACGCACTGTAGCCAGCCAGATGATCTACGCCACCATTGATCAGGTAGCGGTGGATTTTGCCTGCGGTGAGGGCAACACCTTCCGTGCTAACGGATCAACGATCCACTTCCCGGGCTTTATGCGTGTTTATCGGGAAGACATGGATGACAAGAAGAAGGGAGACGATGACGAGAAGGTCCTGCCGGAGCTGAAGGAAGGGGATCGTGTACCGCTTGCCGACATCCTCTTGCAACAGCATTTCACTGAACCGCCGCCGCGTTTCTCCGAAGCGAGTCTTGTAAAGACGCTTGAAGAGTATGGTATTGGTCGCCCTTCCACCTATGCCTCGATCATCTCGACCTTGCAAAACCGCGAGTACGTAGAGATAGAGAGCCGGCGTTTTTTTCCCACTGATACCGGACGTGTTGTGAGTCGTTTTCTGTCGCAGCACTTCGACACTTACGTCGATTACGACTTCACCGCTCAACTCGAAGATGAACTTGATGCCGTGTCACGTGGCGAGAAGGAATGGGTACCACTGCTCGATAAGTTCTGGGACTCGTTCAAGCAACGTGTCGACGACAAGATGGAGAATGTGACCCGCGAGGAGGCGGTTGAAGAACGGTCTCTAGGCACAGATCCCAAGACCGGCAAGCCGATTGTCGTCAGACTGGGGCGCTACGGACCGATGGCACAGATCGGTCATCGCGACGATGAGGAAAAGCCGCGTTTTGCGGGCCTCAGGCCCGGCCAGCGCATGAGCACCGTAACCCTTGAGGAGGTGCTCAAACTCTTCGAGCTGCCCCGCAAACTGGGTGAGACACCGGAGGGCGAGGCGGTGAGTACCAACATCGGCCGCTTCGGCCCGTACGTGCGTTACGGCGACAAGTATGTCTCGCTCAAGGAGGGTGATGATCCCTACACCATTACTCCTGAGCGCGCGCTGGTTGTTGTTGCCGAGAAAAAACAGGCTGACATTGATCGCATCATTCGGGAGTGGAAGGACGAGCAAGGAGAGGTTCAAGTACAGATCCTCAAAGGGCGATGGGGGCCGTACATCACTGACGGCAACAAAAACGCAAAGATTCCGAAGGACAAGCACGAGACAGCACACGAGTACGATCTTGCCACCTGCCTAAAGATGATCGAGGAAGCGCCAGAACCTCGCAAGCGAGGCAAGAAAAAAGCTACCGCCAAAAAGACTGCCGAGAGTAAAAAGAAAGCCACCAAGAAGAAGGTCAAGAAAAAAGCCAAATCACGCGCCAAGAAGAAGACCTCTGCCGCGAGCAAGAAGGCCGCAGCAAGGAAAAGCGCGGATGGCGAGACCACCAAGGTCGTTGTTGCAAAGTCCTGAACGCGGCGCTTGAGCTGACTTTTGGCCGTCATCCTTGAACAGGACGCCGCTGTCCGGGTACTCCAGGATGGCGGCGTTGTGGCATGCCCGACTGAAGGTGTTTGGGGTCTGGCTTGTTGCGCTTCAAACCCGCAGGCCGTTGAACGCGTCATCACACTGAAGGCCCGCGATGCGCGCAAGGGTTTGATTCTGATCGGCGCGGACATACACCAGGTCACACCGCTACTCGCGACCCTTGAGCCTGCCTGGCGTTCCCGGCTGCAGGATGGCTGGCCAGGCCCGGTGACGTTTGTCATACCCGCGGCTCGCACAGTGTCACCACAATTGACCGGGGGGCGACTAACGCTGGCGGTGCGCATAAGTGCGCATCCGGTGCTGCTGGCACTGACGACAGCACTGAGAGAACCGATCGTTTCAACCAGTGCCAATATCAGCGGCGAGAAGACACTGAAGACGCCCACAGCGATAGCTCGGGTGTTTGGAGACCAGCTGGACGGCATTGTGGCAGGCGAGTTGGGCGGCAGGCGCGGCCCCAGCGACATCGTGGACGTCAGGACCGGTCGCAGACTGCGCTGAGCCGAATCCTGTGGTGCGCGTTGCGGTGTACAGTCGGACAGACATACACACCTACTGACGTTTGCCTCTCGTGTCACCTACCGACGCCCCCGACCCAGCAGCCGTACGGTCGTTTCTTGAGGACTTCCATGATCGGTTTTGTGCCGATCTGGAGGCGATGGACGGCATGGCTCACTTTGATTCTGACGCCTGGACTCGTGCAGAGGGCGGCGGTGGAATCACTCGCGTACTCAACACCGGTGCGCTATTCGAGAAGGCGGGCGTGGCCCGATCAGTCGTCTCGGGGGACACCTTACCGCCGTCTGCTACCGCCCATCGTCCTGAACTCGCGGGCAGGCGCTGGGAGGCCACAGGCGTCTCACTGGTGCTCCACCCGAGTAATCCTTACGTTCCGACCATGCATGCCAATGTACGGTTTTTCCATGCCGCTGGCGATCCGGACGTCTGGTGGTTTGGGGGTGGCTTTGACCTGACCCCCTACTACGGTTTTGACGAGGATTGCCGGCAGTGGCATGCGACCGCGCGCGACGCCGTGGGCACAGAGCTGTACGCCGAGTTCAAACCCTGGGCGGACCGGTACTTCTACCTGAAGCACCGCAATGAAGCTCGCGGGATTGGTGGCCTGTTCTTTGACGACTTTTCCGGCAATGGTTTTTCCCATGCCTTCGAGGTGATGCGCAGCGTTGCCGAACATATCCTGCCCGCCTACCACCCAATCGTGGAACGCAGGCGTGACACCCCCTATGGACAGCGCGAGAGAGATTTTCAGCTCTATCGCCGAGGGCGCTATGTCGAGTTCAACCTCGTCTGGGACCGAGGCACCTTGTTTGGACTGCAAAGCGGCGGCCGCACCGAGTCGATTCTCATGTCAATGCCACCCCATGCCAGTTGGGAGTACGGCTGGACGGCTGAACCTGGCTCAGCCGAGGCAGCCTTGACCGATCACTTCCTGCAGCCGCGCGACTGGGCGTATTGATCGATGGCCGCCTGCCGAGCGTGAGCTGGATCACAAAAAAATTCAGATCGGTCTGGAAACTAGTCACATTGTCAAAGAACAGTCTTCTCAAATCCTGAGAACACTGCATTTTTACCAACCTGTCGCCATGTTGCACTCTGCCGCTGTCGATACTATATAACTCAGATGTAACAAAACAGTCATACACCGAATCCGCAGCCAAACCCTTTTGGTGAACGCATGAAGCTCCACCTGACCTCAGCTTACAAAGAACACAGCGCACTTGACGCGCTGATCAGGCGTGCGCCCCAGGATTCCGCGCAACGCCACCAGTTGACGTCTTCACCCGACGAGGCGGACGCCATACTGTTTGTGGAAAACGCTCAGTTTGGCGATTATCTGTACGACGACCTTGCCTCACACGAGCTCGTGCTGCAGTACCCGGAAAAGACCTTCATGTACAACGAGGCGGATACGCCGTGGCCGGTACTGCCAGGTCTTTACTGCTGTATGTCGGCGAATCATTTTGACCACAGAACGCAGATCGCTTCGCCTTACATCACCACACCCAATCCTTTCGTCAAATACATCCACTCCTGGAACGCCGAGAAGCGCTGGCTCTACTCGTTTGTCGGTTCAAGCAGCCACAGATGTCGCAAGGCGGTTCTCGCCCTTGGCGAGCAGTGCGACGGCGTTAAGGACACATCGCAGTTTGACGCATGGAATTGCACCGATGAGGATCGGCACGCTCAGGGCTGGAAGTTTGCCGAACACATGGCGCAGAGTCAGTTTGTACTCTGCCCACGTGGCCTTGGCCCGTCATCCGCGCGTCTGTTTGAAGCGCTTGAAGCCGGTATCGCACCGGTCATTATTTCTGACCAGTGGGTTCCCACACCGCATATCGACTGGAGCTTTGCTGTTCGGGTACGTGAGGATCAGATCCACACCATTCCTGAGCGACTCGCAGCGATCGCGGACGAATCTGCAGACCGCGGTCGGGCTGCACGCGCTGCATGGGACTCGTCGTATGCGCCAGACGCCATGTTCAACACCATTGCCGAGTCGGTGGGTTGCCTGCTCGACATGCGTAGCCACGCCAATGCGGTAAACCGACCTGTTTTGGCCAACAGCCGCCGACTGATCGTTACTAGCGAAATTCGCTTGCGCCAGATGGCGCGCCTGTGTCGCGAGTTACTCAGCCCAGAGGTAAGCCGAGCCGCTTGAACACGGCTCCGTGCCGATAAGCACGCTCAGTTGCGGCCTTGCGTATCCGGGTCCGCACTGGTATCGGGCAGTTCCAGAAAATGCTGCAAGTCGCTGACCTGAACACGCGCCCTGCCGGTAACCTCGAGGACAGCTACTAACCACCCGTCCCTCGCAAGTACAGTACTGACCTGGCCGGAGTTTATCTGCAACTGCGCATCGATTCCTGCGGGCAGAGATGTCGCGAGCACCTCTACCTCGGCGCGCGCGCGGCGCAACAATTCACTCTCGGCCTCGAGTATCTCGAACACGCTGCGTTTCTTTATCTCATCAAGTATGAACGGCTCGAGCATGAAGTCGGCGAAAGTGACCAGCGCATCGCGTGTTTCTACTTCATAACGGGCATCAGCAAGGCTGAGTCTGTTCCTTTGTCGATCAAAAACGGGTTTACCCGTGACGTACAGCGTGGCTTCGTGACTCGTCATCCAGTCCATATCAATCAGGACATCCACAGCCACAGTGAGCTCATCTGCCACGCCAAATATCGACAGCGATCGAAACAGGACACTCCCACCTGAATACTCCATCGTTTGCGGCAGTCCTATCTGCTCAGGCAGCAGGCTTTGAAAACGATCCAGGCGCATGGTTACAGGCACCCGCAAAACAATCTCATCCTGTAAACGCGGCGTCGTGGGCCGCGGCAAATCACGTTTGGCAATCAATGGCGTCTCAGGGACGACATCAATGGCGGCGCGCACCATCGTGCCCAAGGTGACTGCCACCCGGTCATCATCCGCAAGAGGCTGGCTGACAGCCAGACTCACCGGCTGCCATGTCATCCACACCGACGGGTTCGATGAGAGCTCAACAACGGCGTGCATGGCATCCCACGCCCGTTGCACAGCGCTGACGATACGCCCGTCGTCGGCCAGACGACTGCGTAGCTGCTCTGCCTGACGCCGAATCTCAGTGTCTATCCGCTTTTCAATTACGTCGCGAAAGCTGAACGTGAGTAAACCGCGGAACAGCTCAAGATTCGCTTCTGACAAATCGACGTGTGCCGACAAACCGGGATCAATTGTCCAGTTGGAGCGCATCTGTGGACGAACAACCCCGGAGATGACGCCTTCAAATCCAATGGTTTTGTCAAACGAGTACCCGGACAGACGCTCGAGCCAACCGAGTGGCCCCTTGTTCTTGACTCGCGGGCCTATGTGGCCTTCGACATTAACAAGACCATCGCTGATGGGAATCCGAAACGTCAGCGCCCCGCCTTGCGCTCCAAGGCTTGCAGGCCCGACGGCGAGTGACCAGGTCAAACGACTGCGTGCGGCAGCGCTGACAGGGTCATTCTCGAACCCGCTGAACTCACGCGGCACAAGCGTATCGATAGCGCGGGCAAGCGAGTCCAGCTCAACGCTCAGGCCGAGGTTGACTTCCGACAGCAAGTCGGGAACAGGCGCCTCCAATGCGCTTACAGCATCCGGCGCCTGGATGCTGATCCTGGTTGCTTGACGCGCACTCGATAGCCACTGCCAGCCAAGGACCAACAACGCCACAAGCAGGCAAGCAGTCAGTGATCGCGTCAATGTCATCAGGACAAGCGCACTACGTCAAAAAGATGGCCGGAGCCTCAGGTCAGTACACCGCGCGTGGTCGCTACCGTGGTTGTCCCATCGAGTGTGGCAAACGGGGTCATGACGCGCACTGTATGGTTAGCAGCGACTCCTGCTGGCCACTGACGCTCGGGGCTGGCAGACTGGGTAGCGCTCAGTTGCACACGCACAGAGTGACCAGGATCGAGGTTTGTCGGACGCGTGTCGAACAGGCTGTTCAGGTCGTACACCTGCTCGTCGACGGTCACAAGCCCCGGGTAGATACGCTTGATGGCCACGGCTGTGTTGCTGGTGTTGCTCAAGGTGACAACGCGTGTGCCACGAGCGTCGTTTGTACCGAACACAACGCTGATACACGCATCCGTGCCGGCTTCACCAACCGCGGATCCGACAACGGGCTTGTCGCTAGAGTTGATCAGTTCTGCAGACGCGGCAGCGATGGCAGGAAGTCCTGTCGCGACGGCACTGGCAGCCAGCGTTTTCAAGGTTGTACGCCTTCTGGAATCTTTCATGTGTTCACTCATATCCGAGGAATAGTCCTCGCTATAACAGTGGGGCCGAAGTGACCGTAACAGCGAAGTTATTGCAATTGGCAACAATTGAGGTTGTTGTAGCACGCAGGCACATCAACGGCTCATACCTCCAGGATCTTCATGAAATTGGATCGGAAGGCACGACGATACAGCACCAGCGACACCCACACCGAGGCGACAATGAATACCCACGCATTGACAAACCACATCAACGCGCTGAGTGCGAAAAAATAGGCGCTCAGACCAGAGGTGAAATGTCGTGCGCCAATGGCATGCAGCTGCGCCACCTTGTCGGCATAGCGGTTCTGTCCAACTCCAGTTGCTTGTTTGCCTGATGCCGGCCTGTCTGTTGTCTCGGCGGACGCACCGTCGACACCCCTGACAGACACCTGTTCATCGGTCACTACGTGCTCCTGACGGCGCTGTCCTTCCGGGGCTGCTCCGATCATGATGATCACGTAGTTGAACAGGCGATAAGCCCATGCAAACTTGAAAAAGGCAAACATGAGAATAAACACCACCAGCAGAACCTTGACCTCCCACTCGGTCCGTGTGTTGGTACTGGAAAGCGGGATGTCACCAAGCACTTGCATGGCCTTGTCAGCGGCCCCGACGCCTGCCAGCAGTCCGCCTATGAGCAGGATCGAGGTTGATGCAAAAAACAACACGCCCTGTTGCAAATTGTTCTGGATCAGAGCGTCGACCATGCGCATATCACGTGCGGCCATGTTGCGCATCCACTGACGCCGAAAATCCTCCATGCGGTATGAAATCGTGTGGACGCGCCAACGTGACCCGTTGACAATCCAGGAGTACATGCACCAGGTCGCGAAGAAAAAAACAAGAGCAACCAGGTCGATCGCTTCAAAGCCGTAGGCGGTCATGGTGGAGCGTGTAAGCATGTGGCCTCGCAGGCTACCCCAATTCACCCGGTTTCTTGCGGATAGTCTGGCAACATCGACTATGGCCTGTTCAGCAGGTCCTTGAGATCTCCAAACGGATTGTGGGTGGCAGTTTTCACCGATCGATCATCCCCGTCAGTCGGTTGCTCAACATACCGTTGGTGTTCATTGTCATGGCAAAACACGCACAGCAGCTCCCAGTTGCTGCCGTCCTCCGGGTTGTTGTCGTGGTCATGATCACGGTGATGCACGGTGAGCTCGCGAACGTTGCTGTGATCAAACTCACGCATGCATCGACCACACACCCAAGGATATTGCTTGAGTGCCCTTTGGCGGTAACCCTCCTCACGTGAGGCGTAATCCTTTCGGGCTGTAGCCACGAGCCGATCAAGTTTTTCCGTATCAAGACTTCCTGTTTTTTTCATGCTCTTGCTCCGGCTATCTATGTGCCCACCCGCAAGTAGAACGTACCCCATTACGCACGTTATTTTCGTGGTCAACCGCCACTCGACTTTAGGCTGATTGCCCGCAATTGGCTATCCAGCCCCCCCCCCCCCCCGAAATCCAACTGGCACCCCGGACCCAGCGCACACCTTGGCAGGCGGAGGTGACCCTACCCCGCAAAGAGTCTGAAACCCTCGCTGACAGCCCTCTAATCGGGCTTGCGATGCCACATGTTGAATGCTCCAAAGGCCAGCAACAGCGGGTTACCAGATGCTGGCGACTCTCGAAAGGCCGTCGTTAGCGATAGAGGGCCAGACCACCAGCGCCACATTGCTCGATAACAACTCGCTGGGCGGGACGATGACATCCATTCACTGCCAACACAGAGTGACAGACGATGAAAACTCCCTCCAAGCACCTCCTGGCAGGCGCTGTAGCCACCCTCCTCGCAAGCCTTGCTGGCACGACACAGGCGGACGTCTTGCCAGCCGACCTCGTTGCCGAAATCAAGCCACTTGGCGATACCTGGGAAAAGAACTCGGTGGTTGTTGCAGCCGTCGAGACACAGAACGCGCAAGGCATGTCCCACGAGACCATTCTTGAACTGGATGAAAAGTGGCGCGATCTGCCCGAGAAATCTCGGAACACAACAGCAGCCTGGCAGAACAATCCGAACGTCAGTCTGAATCGGTCATCGCTGCTGCCACGCTTCCTCGATGCTTCGGCTCACTTGGAAGTTGTAGCGGCCGCGGGTTGAAAGCGCCAAACTACCGCGGCTATTGATCAGAGCGCTGCGGCGCTGCAGGTGACTGTCCTGCAGCAAGCATGGATGCTGTACGTGAACCAGCATCGCCAACGAGCGCCTGGATCAGCTCTCCTTCCGGCATGTTTTTCCAGTACCTGACTGGCATCTCGGACTGCATGGCATCTACCATGAGCCTTGCCGGGTTAAAAATACTGGAAAAATAGGTACGCCACAGCGGTTCAAAGGCATCATCCTCAGGCCCTGAACACCTCTGCCCCCCGGGGCCAAAGACCAGCTTACTGCCGTCCCAATGTGCGCTCTCGGCGGGTGTAACGATTGACCAATGCATGTTGGCAAAGCGCCTGACAAAAAAGGGCACAGACAAACGCAACGTGTGATGCTCCGGCTCAAACCAGGCATGAAAATGCTCGTGACCTGCGGGTGGGGTTTGCCGAAATCTGACGAAGGCATGCATTTTGTGGCGCTCACGAGCCACGTTCTTACCCAAGGTGTGCAGATAGTGCATGTCAGGATCAGAAAACCGCGTCCAGAGGCCCTGCTCGCCTCCCACCGCTACCCGCCACAGCACACGATAGAGCCGTGCAAACCGATCAGTAGCCTGATGACAGACCACTCGCTCGGCAAGATCGACAAAGGAACGCGGCACCGTCGGTATGCGGTAGCGCGCAGGCAGGCCTATCGAAGTCTCACCTTCGCTGTCAGCAAACAGATCCCGTTCGTACGGCTGTTGCCATACGATATCTTCGGGAGGGGTACCTGCTCTGACATGTTCACGAGCCGCTGCTCGCCACCCTGCAAAATCATCCGGCCGGTCGAGTCTGACGATTTTCATTGTCTAGTCGAACAAGGGCAATTGCGCATCACGCTGCAAAAAGCTGGAACGCAAGGCTGTGGCATCCAGCATGGCTCCAGGCGTCCAGTCGCGCGTAACCACAAAGGGTTTCATGCGCTTGACCGAGCCGCACAGCCGCGCAAGATCCTCAAGACGCAGGCGGTAGTTTCCCCTGCTGATCAGTACCTTCTCGACCCCACGAGTACCCAAGCCCGGCACTCGCAGAAGCGTCTCGCGATCAGCACGATTAATGTCGACAGGAAAACACTCGCGATGGCGAATGGCCCAGGCCAATTTTGGATCCAATGATGGATCAAGCATCCCTGCTGTACCGCCCGAGATGATCTCATCGACATCGAACCCATAGAAGCGCAACAACCAGTCAGCCTGGTAAAGTCTGTGCTCGCGATTTAGATCCGGTGGCACGGGCGGCAGCTCCGGGCTGGCATCGGGGATTGGGCTGAATGCCGAGTAATAAACGCGATTCAGACGGTAGTCTGAATAAAGTGAGGTGCTACATGTCAACAGCTCATTGTCGTTGGCATCGTCTGCACCAACAATCATCTGGGTACTCTGGCCAGAGGCGGTAAAGTCGTTTGACTTGCGGCCACGGAACGAACGCTCGCGACTCTCTTCCAGCTTTACCCGAATAGCTGCCATTGAACGCCGTATGCCACCAGCCTCTTTCTCGGGCGCCAAGGCGGTAAGGCTGCTATCCCGCGCCAACTCGATGTTGATGGACAAGCGGTCTGCATAACGACCAGCAGACTGCAATAGCTCCGCCGACGCCTCTGGAATGGTTTTCAGGTGAATGTAGCCACGAAAATCATGCACCTCCCGCAATCGACGGGCTACCTCGACGATCTGCTCCATCGTGTAGTCAGGAGTCTGAATGATTCCCGATGAGAGAAACAGGCCCTCGATGTAATTACGTTTGTAGAACGCCAGCACCAGATTGACCAGCTCGTCGACGTCGAAGCGGGCACGCGGCACGTTGCTGGATGCACGGTTGATGCAATAGACGCAATCAAAAGTGCAAAAGTTGGTCAGCAGGACCTTGAGTAGCGAGATACATCGCCCGTCAGGAGTATAGGAATGACAAATACCCATGCCCTCGCTACTGCCGACACCCTTCCCGTCCAGTGAGTCTCTTCTCGGCGCGCCGCTGGAAGCGCAGGATGCATCGTATTTGGCCGCATCCGCCAGTATGGCGAGTTTGCGGGTCAGCTTGACGGGTACCGCACGCGCCTCTGAATACTGTATGGATTCACAACTGTTCATAAAAACAGTCTAGCGCGCTTGATCGACTTGAACAAGCCCCCGACAAAATCCGAAAAAAACACGTCTCCGCCAATCTATCGAATTGGCCGACCAACTCAGACACTGAATCGGACTGTATTCGATCAGGTTTCACTCCAGCCGTGGTTCGAAGATCGGTACCACCAAAACCTAACGCTCGTGCAACCAACGCACTATGTCACGCTTGACACGCTCTCGATGCTCCAAACACTCATTAAGCAACTCGTGATGACAGTCTTCATAGATTTTCACAGTCAACAGGGACTGCGGCGCTCGCTGTGCAAACTCATGTGTATATTCGGTGTCGATAACGACGTCTTCGCCAGCAATCATCAGAAGCGTTTGTACATTCAACTGATCAGCTGCGCTCAACACCTGCTGCGCAGCCTGCATCAACCAGCCGATAAACTCGGCAGACTTGAATCCATGGACCATCGGATCAGACAGCGCGGCCTGTTGTTGCTCTGGATCATGCGTCAGGATCGCAGGGTCATACGGCAGCTCCACCACTTTTTGCGGCATCAAATGGGAAAAAAATTTTAGCTTGAAAGCACTGCCACGACTCAGACGCGGCACGATTGCCGGCGCCGACAACAGCAAGCCTTCTACCGGAAGGCGATGCAGCAACACCAGCTCACAGGCGACAACCCCTCCAAGGCTATGCCCGAACAGGTAGGGCCGTGTTCCAATTTCACGCTCGAAACGTGCAAATTCGATAGCTGCACGTGTGGCCAAGGCTCCAGCAACCGGTAGCCGACCGCGCGGCCCACCCGATAGACCATGCCCAGGGTGATCGTGAGCACCGACCGTCCACCCATTGGCCGCGAGTCGTTGCGCCAGACGCTCGTAGCGACCCGCGTGTTCACCGGTTCCGTGAAGTAGATATACACCCCCGGACCGAGCCGACACACCCGCTGGTGGAGCCCAGCGATGGCGATATACTTCGGTGCTGCTGTCCTGTTGTTGCCGCTGTGAGTCAGTCATCTGGGTTTGGGTTCATGCAGGCAGTGATGACCACCACCAGTCAATGAGTATCGTACCGAAACACACACCTCAAGGATTCTCCCCCTGCCGTGCTTCAGTGAATTTCAGTGGTGCGGAAATCGAGTTCGGCGTCCGGAATGGCGAGCCTCGGCGCAGATGCAATCACTGGCGCGCTTTTGCCACAGCTTCCAGGTCAAAAATTGATGAGCACAGTACGTGATGTAGCGACGACGCATGATGCAGACGTCGATAAGCGCAACGCCAATGTTCTGGTCTACGTCAATGGCGAGCTAAAACAGCGCGAGCAAGCATGCGTTAACGTCTTCGACAGCGGATTCATGTTGGGCGATGGCGTTTGGGAGGGCCTGCGTTTGCACGACGGCACCTGGACCTTCATGGATGAGCACCTTGATCGCTTGTTTGAAGCGGCAAAGGCTATCGACCTGCAGTTGGGATTTGATCGTGCTTTTGTCGAGCAAGCCCTGCGCGACACACAGGCTGCCAACCAGATGACGACCGATGCACATGCTCGCTTGATGGTGACACGTGGCGTGAAAACTCGCCCCTTCCAACACCCTTCACTGAGTCAGTCGGGCCCGACCATGGTTATTATCATGGAGCACTCACGCCCCCGCCTCGCCCGCCCGATTGCTCTGGCAACTGTGCCGCATTTGCGCGGCCTGCCGATGACTCAGGACCCCAAACTCAACTCACATTCAAAACTGAATTGTGTTTTGGCTTGTATTGCTGCACAAAAAGCTGGTGCTGATGAGGCGCTTATGCTGGACGCACAGGGCTTTGTCAATACAACGAATGCCTGCAATTTTTTTATCGTTCGCAAGGGCGAGGTCTGGACGTCTACAGGCGACTACTGCATGAACGGCATAACCCGGCGGAAGGTTATCGATCTCTGCCGAAACAATGCAATTCCCGTGTACGAGAAAAACTTCTCTCTTGTGGATACCTACGGGGCTGATGAGGCTTTTCTGACAGGCACCTTTGGCGCACAAACCCCAGTGGGCAGTATTGACGGGCGCCTGATTGGTAACGGTGAACCCGGACCGACTACCCACCGCATCCGTGGCCTGTACAAGGATCTGATAGCGGCACACCCATGAGCATCTCATGAAGATCGCGATGTGGTCAGGCCCGCGTAATCTGTCCACGGCCATGATGTACAGTTTTGGCAGTCGCGCTGACCTATCGGTAATCGATGAGCCCTTCTACGCCGCCTACCTCGCCGCAACCAGGCTTGATCACCCGATGCGTGATGAAGTGCTCAGAGAAGGAGACACTGACCCTCAATCAGTCGCGAGGACCATTGCGGCTCTACGCCAGCCGTACTTTCTCAAGTTGATGGTTTTTCATATGCTTGAGAGCTTTCCAATGACCTGGGCCGATGACTGTGTGCACGTACACCTCATTCGTCATCCAGCACGGGTCATCGCAAGCTATGCACTAAAACGCCAACAACCCAGCATGCAGGATATCGGCGTATTGCAGCAGTGGGAGATGTACCAACGATATCCGGGCCCCGTCATCAACTCACACGATATACGGCAGCACCCAGAACGCATGTTGCGTTGCCTATGCGCATCAATCGGGTTGCCGTTTGATGTACAGATGCTTCAGTGGCAAAAGGGCCCGAAACCCTTCGACGGTGTGTGGGCACCTCATTGGTATGACTCGGTTCATCGATCCACAGGCTTTGCAGGACCCGAGGATTCACTGCCTGTTCTGCACGATGAACTACATCTGTTGCAAACGTCTGCCATGGCTGCGTATAACGAGCTGTTTGTGCGCAGACTGCAAGCCTGAGCCAGTAAATACAGGCACTATTCCTGGTCAAGTGGCGCTAACGAAGAGCAGTCGCTATACGGCTGGAACAACGGGTCAATGGCTATCGTCAAGTCTCCTGAAATCGACAATACAGCACAGCATAAGATCGGAGGCTGCTTAGCTGGGCCTTCGAACACCTCATACTGATGGGTTTACTCGTTGGGCGAAGCGGGTTTATGTAACCGCGATGCAAGAAACTATCAATGCTCCATTGACCGAATACCTGCACACCGCGGCCTACAATGACCTCAGGAATTGCTCAGCCTTGTCTATGTGAGCGTGCTTTTTCTCGTCCGGCATGCGGCGCGCGTTCGCAACCATCATTGACCATCGTGGATTACCTGCCAAGGCATCGCTGTTGTTGATGACCCACCGCCAAAACAGCGCGTCCCAGGTAATACACCACTCGCCCTTGACATAGTCGCTCATCTTGAGCACATAGTTGGATCCAGAAAAATAGGGCTTGGTTGTAATGGCCCCACCGTCGGCATGCTGACTCATTGCGTAGACATTGGGCACCATGACCCAATCATAGCTATCGATAAACATTTCCATGAACCAGGCATAGATTGCGTCTGGGTCGATCTCACACAGAAACATGAAACCGCCCAGAATCATCAGACGCTCTATGTGATGGCAATAACCGGTTTGCAGAATGCGTTCAATGGTCTCGTCTATGGGTTTGATGCCCGTCGTGCCGTCATACAGTGCGCCAGGCATCGGCCTGGTGTGTTGCCAGTGATTGGTCGTGCGCATGGCAACCCCCAGATCATCATAGGTCGCCCGCATGAACTCGCGCCAGCCGATGATCTGCCGGATAAAGCCCTCAAGGCTGTTCAGGGGGATCTGCTCTGAGTCAGCGGCAGCCAGCGCTTTTGTTACAACTTCCGAGGGTGTCAGCAGACCGGTGTTGAGCATAGGCGTCAAGACACCGTGGTAGAGCCACGACTCCCCGGATGCCATCGCATCCTCATACGCACCAAATTTAGCAAAGCGCTCAGCAAGGAAACGATCCAACCACTCCAGAGCTCCCTTGCGATCGATCGGGTGGTACCACTGGGTCAAGGAACCTGGATTGTCCGGAAACTCGGTCTCCACGCTCTGCATGGCCGTTCTGATCGCAGCGCTTACGGTGACTGCGGGGAGCGCCGGTAGGTGTGCCTTTTCCTTCTTGGGAAGCTTGCGCCGATTGTCTTCATCAAAGCTGTACTTTCCTCCGACAGGCTCCGATCCATCCATCAGAATATCCAGGCGCTGACGTTGCCACGCATAAAAGTCCTTCATGGCCCACCGCTTGCGGCTGCTCCGCCAATCTCGATTGTCGCTCGGGCTATTGATGAAGGCGGGTGTATCAAGAATGCGCAGACGCAGCGCAGCAGACTGCGCAGCCGCTGACAAGCGCTTGGTCAGGATGAAATCATGCGGATCAGCAAGCTGCACACACTCATGGCCATCGGCAGCCAGCTGCTCGAACAACTCCGGGAGTGCAGATTTACCTGTGCTATAAGCTTTCAGGTGCACGGTATATCCCTCGGCCTCGCGCGCCTGCTTCCACGCACCCATCGTGGCCCGGTGGTAAGCCAATTTTTGCTTGTGAAAGCGAAGCGGGTAGCGAGCGTCCCCAAAAAACAAGCTGTCTTCGACCATCCACACCGCTGCCACGGACGAATCCACAGCCGGTGATGACTCGAACAATTGATGCGGGAACACTAGTGCTACACACGACATGCGCAAACATCACTCTCTGGCTGGACACACTTTGGCCGGACATACAGTAGCTCGTAAGGCAAGCTTACGAAAGGGCGTCAGGAAAGATCACAAGCAGGCTCAATAGATCGTAAAAAAGGCATGAACCCACTCATTGCACCTCGACCAGATCACTTTTGCGTCGAGCTTGAACAGATCCATGCGCGACTTGATTCGATCGACCCCGTAGCCTACGACAAAACACGCAACTACCTTGCAGGGGCGACCACCTGGTTGGGTCCGTTTCTGGCACATGGTGTGATCTCCACGACCGATGTAGCCAAGGCTGTACGCAGCCGGCACACCGACGATGCCTGCTATCGCTTGCTGTTTGAACTGGGCTGGCGCGAGTTTTTTCATCGCACCTGGCAACACCGGGGTGACGCCATCTTCTCTGACTTGCGTGGCCCACAGCACGGCGTCAGGCATGAGCTACCACCCGCCGGTCTGATACAAGGCATTACGGGAATCAACGCAGTAGACGCTTGCATCCAGCATTTGACCAAGTACGGCACCATGCACAACCACGCTCGCATGTGGGTTGCCGCTATCGCCTGCAATATGGCGCACACCCGCTGGTTGGAGCCTGCGCGCTGGTTGCACTATCACCTTCTGGATGGGGATTTGGCCAGCAATACCTTGAGCTGGCAATGGGTTGCCGGAACGTTCAGCAACAAACGATATCTTGCCAACCAGGACAATATCAATCGCTACTCCGACAGTGAGCAAGCTGGCACATGGCTCGACCTCAGCTATGAACAATTGCCTGAGGTCTCTCTACCGTCCAAGCTGGCTGAACCAGCAGCACCGACGTATGCTGCACTACCAAGCCTGACGGCTATACAGGATCTCTCCATTGCAGACCGTGCACCAGTGGCACTTCACTCCATCTGGAATCTGGATCCACACTGGCAACGGGATATCGAACAGCACATCGTATTTGTTGATAGCGAGCTGCACGAACGCTGGCCGATGTCAGAGAACCGATGGACATTCATCAAGCACTGGGCAGAGCGCTGTGGCGCGGTGCTGGCAACAGGCACGACCGAACACTTGACAGAGCGACTGGCAAACCATGAGGTCGTCCGCCGCGAGTACCCTGCCTGTAATGACTGGCCTGGAACGGTCACAGAGCGCGCGTGGCTCTACCCCTTGCCCGACAAGTCATTCAACAGCTTCTTTGCCTTCTGGAAACAGGTAAAAGGGAGCGTCGGCTATTGATGGCAGATCGACGGCGCAACAAACCGGTACGCCAGAGCAAGATTTGCCCGGTGTGCGGGCTGGCGTTCGAGAACCGCAAGAAGTGGGCAGCCCGCGGTTTGTGGGAAAGCATCGTGTACTGCTCAGAACGCTGCAGACGAGCGGCCCGCTCACAGGTCCGCTAACAGGCCCGCTACAGGCCCAGAACCAGTACGCCAAGGCTTTCTTCGAGCACTCAGGAGCGCAGTCGTTCGTTGTCGGGATCCCAGGCAGGTTCAGCCACTACCTCGGCCTGGCGCAACACACCAAATACGTCAATGCCCAGAGCGGTGCCAGTAGCAGTGAGCTCGATGTTCACCAGAGCAAGCGCAACACTGCGCTGTAAACGATGACCAAAGCCACCTGAGGTGACCATGCCCACCACAGCACCGTCAGACATGACCGGCGCTCCAAACATGGCCTCACAAGGGTCAGCATCATCGAGCAACAACTGCACAAACCCGGTCTTGACGCCTGCTTCACGCTGCGCCAGCAAGGCCTCCTTTCCCACAAAGTCGCTCTTGCCGAGGTCAACAAAGCGAGCCAGCCCACCATCAAGTGGTGTCACATCGAGATCGAAGTCGGTTTTCCAGGCGCGATAGCCTTTCTCCAATCGCAGTGACCCCACTGCGTATTGCCCTACATCGGCAAGACCGTACTGGACACCGGCATCAGCAAGCGCATCATAGAGCTTGCCTGCGTGTTCAACGCCGACGTGTAGCTCCCACCCGAGCTCACCAACGTAATTGACGCGCAGCGCCATGACATCAACGCCAGCGACGCCAATGTGTTGCATCGTAAGCCACGGAAAAGCCTGGTTACTGACATCCGAATCGGTTAGCGGCGCAAGCAAATCACGCGCTTTAGGCCCGGCAATCACCAAGGCAGTTGTCGCTTCAGTGACATCCTCGATGGTGACACCCGAGGATGGCAGATGTGAATCCAACCAATCTCTGTCGTGGCGTCGTGCAACCGCTGCCCCAATCAATAAAAAGTCGTTCTCTGCCAGTCGAGTCACGCTGGTTTCAGTCACGATGCCACCGTGCGGTGCACAAAAGTAAGCAAGACCGACGCGACCAATCGACGGCAATTTGCTCGCGCTGAGCCTATCAAGCCACTGGGCTGCCTGTGGGCCTGTCACTCGCCAGCGGGCAAAGCCCGAGATCTCGATCAGACCGACCGCATCACGCACCGCATGGCATTCAGCAGCCACATTGTCAAACCAGGTATTGCGAGCGTAGGTCACGGACGTGCCCTCATCGGAGCTGGTCTGATCCTCTGACTGGCGAAAATACACGGCGCGCTCCCACCCCCCACGTGCGCCGAGGACGGCGCCTCGAGCACGCATCCGCTCTGTTACCGGGGTCGTCAAACGCGGCCGTCCAGCGGGCTTTTCTTCTTCCGGGAAGGCAATGGCGTACTCATCGGCGTAGGTCTCTGTCGCTCGTTCAACCACATAAGCCTGATCTGCATAGGCATCGTAGCGACGCGGATCGAGGGACCAGGTATCAAAGGACGGCTTGCCATCGAGTATCCATTCAGCGATGACACGACCAGAGCCGCCGGCCTGACAGATGCCAAAGGTGAATGCGCATGCGTGATAGAAGTTGCTCTGCCCGGCCGCTGGCCCGACATAGGGAAATCCATCGGGTGCGTAGGGTATCGGTCCGTTGATTACGCGCTGCACCCCAACAGTGCCCAACAGAGGCATGCGATTGCAAGCTTCCTCGATGTACCACTCGAGACGATCGAGATCATCGGGCCAGAGTTGATAGGCAAAATCTTCCGGCAATACACCATCGGTCCAACGGGGAGTTGCGCCCTTCTCATAGGGCCCGAGAATGAGACCGTGTTTTTCTTGCCGTAGATAGTAGGAGGCATCAGGATCCCGCAGTAGCGGGATCTTGGCATCGAGAGCTTGCAATTCCGGCACGGACTCAGTCACCAGGTATTGATGTTCCAGCGCCACCATCGGTAGAAACTCGCCAATCATGTCGGCAACTTCGGCGCCACGGTATCCGGCAGCATTAACTACAACCTCTGCATCTATATTCCCACGAGCGCAAGTCACTCGCCATCCATCACTTGTCTTGCCGATAGCTGTAACGGGGCAAAACCGCAGCACTTTCGCACCATGGCGCCTTGCAGCACTCGCCATAGCCTGTGTCATCTGACTGGGATCAACGTCACCATCATTCGGATCCCACAACACGCCCACGATATCGTCAGTGTTCAGTTGCGGATAAAACCGATCACGCGCTTGTTCGGCGCTCATCAACTCGTAGCCATAGTCAAGTGCATTGGCCATGGCTGTCACTCGCTTGAACTCGCGCCAGCGCTCCTCGGTACGCGCCAAGCGAATGGAACCTGTCTTGTTGTAGGCAAAGGGGTAGGCATCATCGGCCGAGAGTTTTGTGTACAACTCGGTCGAGTAGTGCTGAACACGCAGCATCGCACGATCGCTGGAATAGGTAGGGATATTGCCCGCCGCATGCCATGTCGACCCGGAGGTCAACTCATTCATATCGAGCAGGACTACATCGGTCTCCCCTCTTGATGTCAGGTGGTAGAGAACACTCGCCCCTACGGCCCCGCCCCCGATGACAACCACTCGAGCACGGGCCGGCAAGTCCGCCCTTGTGGATTCTGCAGTGGTTGAATCGGCTATGGTCATGGTCTGTCCTCGAATCAAAGATGAAGCGCCCGTCGGGTACCGTTGGAGCGTCGACAGCCGGCACAATATCAGACCAGCACCCATGACAAGTGCACTGCAGCTAGGCACACTCGACAACATGAGCACACTTGAATCGGACACGCCATCACAACAGGTGGCAGACACCGTCGCCAGCGTCATTGGCGAGCGGCGTACCACCAAGCGATTTGTAGCACCTGAGCAACGGCATATACAGGCGGCCTCGTTGTCTGAGGCGGAAAGTGCCACTCTCAAGCGTATGTTGCGCATCGCCGGGCAGGCCCCTTTTCACAAACCGGCTGCAAAGATCCATTGCAGCGCTACGCTGTCATCACCGGTTCCGTGGCGATTTCACGTCGTGGAACGAGGCGCCTGTACACGTTTGGTTGACTGGCTTGAGCAACAAGCAGCATCAGGTATCGAGCCATGGCCCCGCGCCTGGGCTTCCAAGATACCTGCGCTGTTGAGCGCAGCGGGAGCAGCCGTTCTAGTGACCTGGTTGCCGGCGGCGGACCCAGCGGCGGACGATACACGGAGCACTACCGGCGGCACAGAATTTTCTCTTGCCAACATCGAGATCGTAGCTGCAGCAGGTGCGGCTGTACAGAATCTGATGTTAATGGCACAAGCCGAGGGCTGGGACAGCTATTGGTCAAGCGGAGGTTCACTGCGTGAACCTGACACCTTTGATCATCTCGGCATGGCAAGAATCGAACGTCTGCTTGGCGCGATCATGCTAACCCCGCGTGACCACCCGGTTGACAAGAGCATCGGTGGTGGCCTGTTTGACAAACGCGGCGACTACACCGATTGGACTCGCTACGTCGACATCTGATGCGCGTGTCCCGAGGAGCTCTACATGGGCATCGGATGTTCACGCCGGATCTTGTGTATGTCATCAAGAATGTCGTTACCCAGAACCAGATCCGCGGCTGAAAGGCTGAGCGCCAGCTGTGCTGGCGTAGTTGCCCCGATGATCACGGATGTCATGAAGGCGCGCTGCTGACAGAAGGCGACTGCCATGGCTGCGGGCTCAAGCCCATGATCCCGAGCCAGGTCGTTGTAGCGTTTTGCAGCCGCTGCACTGTGCCGGTCCCAGCGACCACCGAGCGTGTCGTCAAGTGACTTCCTGGAACCTGCAGGCACGTTCCCGTCATCATATTTGCCGGTGAGCATGCCGGCTGCAAGCGGTGAGAAGGCCAGCAGTCCGATATCTTCGTGATGAGACACTTCGGCCAGATCAAGATCAAAGTAGCGACACAAAAGACTGTATTCATTCTGAACGCTGACCACGCGAGGCAGTCCATTTGTCTCGGCCAGTTGGGCAAAGCGCTGGGTACCCCATGCGGTTTCATTGGACAGGCCCAACGCACGGATCTTGCCTGCCTCGATGGCATGGGAAGCGGCTTCGAGAACTTCCAGGATGCTGGCATCCACGTGCTCGCTCGATTGACCTGAGGGGTCGTAATTCCAATGTTGGCGAAAGTGATAGCTACCGCGATCAGGCCAGTGCAGCTGGTAAAGATCAATACAGTCCACTCCCAACCGCGCAAGGCTTGCATCAAGCGATTTTGCAAACTTGGCTGAAGTGATATCTCCACCACCATCAAGATCCACACGGCCATTACCGAGAACCTTGCTGGCAATGACAAGCTCGGCTCGCCTGCCACTGTTCTTGAGCCAACGGCCAATAATACGCTCGGTGTCGCCAAAGGTTGTCGCTGTCAGAGGCGTCGTTGGGTACATCTCTGCGGTATCAATGAAATTGACACCCGCATCCAGTGCTTGAACAATCTGCTCAGCCCCTTCCTCATAGCTGTTTTGTGTACCCCAGGTCATACTGCCAAGACACAGGCTGCTGACAGATATACCGCTACGTCCAAGATCCCTGTATTGCATTGCTTATTGACTCATAGGTACAAGACCACGCGGGCAATGGTGCGCGCAGCGGCGTCAGTGCTAGCGCAAGCTGACTTTTGTTCCCGCAGTAATTCCGCGCTCCTCGAACCAGCCTTTCCTGACTTCCAGAGCGTACTGGACCAGTCCTTGTGAGGGAAACAACTGCCCCGGGCCCACGTCCATGTCGAGGATTTCGTTGATCACAAGGTCTGCGTCTATGTAGGCAATAGATAATGGCAGCAGCGTGTTGCGCATGGTGAACGTCAGCATGCGCGGTTGCCGGTAGACAAACAACATACCTTCATCATCACCCAGCTGAGTTCGAAAACTTAGCCCGTCGTAGCGCTGCTGCGACGTGCTGGCAACCTCAACTATCAGCTCATGCTCACCCACACTCAACACGATTGTCGGCAACCGAGGTTGCCCCTGATCATCTGCAGATACCACAGCGCCCGACACGAACAGTAGAGCGCCCGTTGCAAGCGCTCCGAGAGTACGACGCCGCGCACCGCGATGTTGACCAAGACCGCGCGCTCCCGCGTTCTGTACACAAGCGCAAGGTCTGCCGGTTTCAACTGCCATAGCCTTACCTGCTGTCAGATTATTTGCTGTTAAGCAGTTCGAACAGTCGCGGCCACGCCATACGTGTTTTGGGTCGCACGCCTTCCCACACCAGAAAGGCCTCTGCTGCCTGCTCTACCAGCATACCGAATCCGTCGGAGACAACCGCACCCTGCTCACGTGCCCAGCCCATGAACACTGTGTCATGACGACTGTACATCATGTCGTAGGCCAGAGCCTCGCTGGCAAACAGACCTTCTGGCAGAGTCGGCAAACTACCCGCAAGACTCAAGCTGGTGGCATTGACAATCAGATCAAACGCTTGCTCTTCAGCCAGCGCCTCGTAGGATGAGGCGCTGATGGGCAAGGTCGCTGCCGGGTCATCTTTAAACGCCTCAATGATCCCCTCGGCTCGCGCTACGGTACGGTTGGCTATGTGGATGGCAGCCGGTTGTGCGTCCAGTAAAGGACCCAACACGCCGCGTGCCGCGCCTCCGGCCCCAAGCATGAGCACACGACGACCCGCAACGCGAAAGCGAATGTTGTGTTCGATGTCCTGAAGCATGCCCGCGCCATCAGTGCTATGGCCCACAAGCCTGCCATCAGCATGCATGTGGATTGTGTTAACTGATTCTGCTCGTTCGGCACTGAGCGCCAAGTGAGTACACACGCCGACTGCCTGTTCCTTGAACGGCGCCGTAATATTACAACCACGTCCCCCTGATGCTTGCCACTGCAGAACCTGTTCGGCGAAGGTCTCAGGTGTACCCTCGGTCCGTGTGTAACTGATGCGCCGCTGTGTCAGATCGCCAAACAACGTGTGGATCATTGGCGACAAACTGTGTGCAATCGGCTGTCCGATCACGGTATAGGCATTGATCACTGGTGTGTTCCGCTTTGGGTCCTGTGTTGACGCTCCTTCGATGATGAGCCGCCGCTACGATCACGGGCAGCATCAGGGTGACTCCGATACCCGTTGGCTTCCGGCTGGAGCGCTGACATAGGAGGTTCCTACGAGCGCCCTTGACGGTTCGACTTGCCAAGCGCGCGAGTCTATCGAATCAGGATGTGGCATTGTCAGATAACCGCGGCATCGCCGCCAACCGATTGCATAAACGTGAACCCGATACCAGGCCTGCGCGCCCCTTTCCCCGGAACTCGCCAAAGGCGTCAGAGAAGCGCCGACTTCGTGCGCCGGCTAGTCGCCGAGAACACTGTTACGGCTGATCAATTGATTCAGCCGTTTTTTGTCATCGATGGCGACGAGGCGCAGCCAGTGGCGGCCATGCCCGGGGTCTCACGCCTTGGCATAGATCGTCTGGTGGACGCTGCTGGCCAGGCACATGAACTCGGTGTACCGGCGATTGTGCTGTTTCCAGTCACGCGCGACGAAGCCAAGACCGACGATTGCGCGGGTGCCTGGGACCCCGAGGGCCTGGCACCACGCGCCATCCGCGCTCTGAAACAGGCAGTCCCCTCACTTGGCGTTATCACTGACATCGCGTTGGACCCATATTCGCCACACGGTCACGACGGTTTGATGGATGAGCACGGTTACATCACTAACGATGAAACCGTTGATGCGCTGGTCCGGCAGGCCCTGTGTCACGCCGAGGCAGGTGCAGACGTACTCGGGCCCTCTGACATGATGGATGGGCGCGTGGGAGCGATTCGCGAAGCGCTGGAAGCGGGCGAGCATCGCAACGTGATGATCATGTCTTACGCAGCCAAATACGCCTCCAGCTTTTACGGCCCCTTCAAAGAAGCAGTGGGCGCTGCGGCAGCCTTCGGCAAAAGCAACAAGAAGTCCTACCAAATGGACCCTGCCAACAGCGACGAGGCCTTGCACGAAGTCGCAGCAGACCTTCAGGAAGGCGCTGATCTGGTGATGGTCAAACCCGGGCTGCCTTACCTGGATATCGTCAGACGCGTCAAGGAGACTTTTGCGGTACCCACTTTCGCGTACCACGTGAGCGGAGAATACGCGATGACCAAAGCTGCCTCGGCAGCGGGCTGGATAGACGAACGCGCCGTGGTGATGGAGAGCATGCTCTCGTTTCGACGGGCAGGCTGCGATGGCGTGTTGACATACTACGCCAGTGATGTGGCCCGTTGGCTTAGAGATGGATGACGAGGCTGGCATACGGTGCAACCGACAAGCGCTGGCCGGGCGGTAAGTGACGGGCAAGGTGCAGCAGGCAGATCGACCTTCCGGTCACGGCCAACTATGCTCTTTGGAGGCGCGTGTCCGGGCGCTTCACCTACCTGACTGACCATGACCCACAACGTACGCACTGCCGCCCTGCGGCCTAGGGCAAATCTCCAGCTCCTGCTCTCCTGCCTGCTGCTTGCGACGGGAGCCGTCAGCGCCCCGTCACAGGCTCATGCTGACGACTGGTACGTTGGCATCGGTGGCGCATCAAACCAGCTGAGCCCTAACACCGAATCCGGCGTCGATGCCGAAGAGGATCTGGTCTTTGGTCCAACCGTATTTCTTGGCCACGACGTCAACAAGCGGCTCAGCGTGCAGCTGCAACTCCACGGGCTGGTGGAGGTCAACTACGAGCCAAGCACCACCGAGCCCGGCAACAACTCAGCCAGCTATACCGGCGTTGATGGCTCCGTCCTCTACCGCGTACTTGACTCGCGCAACCATGCAGGACGCGGCGAAAAGGGTATGGCACTGTACGCACGCTTTGGACTCGGTTTCATGGACCGCGACAGCGATCTTGATCTCGAAGATGATGAGCCACTGTGGTTTGGCCTTGGTGCGGGTATCGAGTTTTACGTTAGCCACAAGCTTGCAGTCCGCGCTGAGGGTCTTTATCTCGATGAGGATGCGGTGGCAGGCTCGCTTTCATTGGTCGGCCGCTTCGGGCGGCAAGACGAATCCTCAGTGCCAGCACAGACGCCACGGCCAGCCCCTAGCGAGCCGCCTGCCGCACTCACTTCCGAGACGCCAGCTGAGCCGCCTACCGAGCCGCCCGCCCCGCCCGCAACGCCAACCGAGTCGATCTCGGAAACCGTGCCCAACAGTCCGGCTGTGAATGCTGACGATCAGGTGGCCGACCAGATCACGGAGAACAAGACCAGCACAAACGACACACGCCCTGCCGAGCAATTGGCTGCGCCAACCACAAGGGCATCCGTAGCGAACGACCGTGATGACGACGGCATCACCGACACACGCGATGCGTGTCCGGGATCTACACGCGGGTTTCCCGTGCAGGACAATGGATGCGCGCTGCTCGACGGCGTACTGACCGGTGTGCGCTTTACCAATGGAACAGCCGACCTGGTATCCGGCGCAACGAAACAGCTCGATTTTCTTGCCGATGTACTCACGCAATACCCGGGGGCACGAATAGAGATGCACGCACACAGCGACGATACCGGCAGCGCACGTGAGCAGGCGATTATCACCCGTGCTCGCCTGAAAACCGTTGGCACCTATTTGGTTGGGCGTGGCGTCAGCGCAAACCGATTGACCTTGCGCTCCTTTGGAGGCGCTCGTCCGCTCTACAGCAACGATACGCCAACCGGCCGTGCCGATAACAACCGTATCGAGATCATCGAGAAACGGTTTTGAACACCACCGCCTGCCAACCCGCTAACGGGCGCAGGCGAGTGACCAGATTGCTCAGCGATCGCGCGTGGTGGCTCTGTGTTGCCGCCGGACCGATTGCCTGGATACTGCTGGTGGCACTCGGTGTAGACCGACCTGACGGGTGGCCCTCGGTCAGCACCTTGGTGTACGGCGTGCTGCTCTACCCTGCTCTGGAGGAAATTGTCTTCCGCGGCTTTATGCAAGCGATGCTGCTTGAACGCGCTGCAATGCAAAAACGCATTGGTCCTGTAAGCCTTGCCAATCTCGCCACATCAGTGGTGTTTGCAGCCAGTCACCTGATCAACCAATCTGCGACTCAGGCTGCACTGGTATTGTTTCCCTCGTTGGTATTCGGCTATGTCTATGAACGCTACAGACACGTGCTGCCCTGCATTCTTCTACATGGGTTCTATAACGCTGGCTTCTTGTGTTTGTTTGCTCTCTAAAACAAGCCCGACCCCGCCATCACTACACACTGGTGCTGGCAACAGCGGACCAATCAAGCGAACAGGCCAGCGACGAATGCACCTCAGTGGCGAAAGTGCCTCACTCCGGTAAAAACCATCGCGATGTCATGCTCGTCCGCGGCACGAATCACCTCATCATCGTTGCGTGAACCACCCGGCTGAATGACCGCGCGCACACCCACCTCGGCGGCATTGTCAAGACCATCGCGAAAAGGGAAAAAGGCATCGGACGCCATTACTGACCCCGATACATCAAGTCCCGCATCCTGCGCCTTGATGGCGGCAATGCGCGCTGAATACACGCGGCTCATCTGACCCGCTCCTACCCCAATGGTCGCGCCGTCCCGGCAGTACACAATCGCATTTGATTTGACGAAATTGGCAACACGCCAGGCAAAGGCGAGATCGTGCAACTCGGATGTCGACGGCGCTCGTGCTGTCACCGTTTGTACATCAGACAGGTCGAGTCTGTGTTGATCATCATCCTGAACCAACAACCCGCCAGATACAGACTGATAGCGTAAGAAAGGTGCAACACTGCCCTCTCCGGTGACCAGTACACGAACGTTTGGCTTGGCAGCAAAAGCTTGCAGAGCGGCATCTTCGATGGCCGGCGCGAGGATCACTTCAACAAATTGGCGTTCCACGATGAGTTCAGCAGTTTTGGCATCCAGGGGCCTGTTAAAGGCGATGATGCCACCGAAGGCTGACGTTGGATCAGTGAGATAGGCCTTTTCATAGGCTTCCATAGCTGTGCTGGCACTGCCAACCCCGCAGGGATTGGCATGCTTGACGATCACACAACTGCACTCATCAAAGGCGCGTACACACGCAAGTGCTGCATCGGCATCCACGACGTTGTTGTACGACAGGCTCTTGCCCTGACGCATCTCGGCTGCCGCCAGTGTCCCATTGGCAGACAGCGAAGGGTCACGATAAAAGGCCGCAGACTGATGCGGATTCTCGCCGTAACGCAAGGTCTCGATAAGGCCGAACTGTCGATTCAGGGTCTCGGGAAACGCCGAGGCTTGCGACTCAGGTGTGGGTAGTTTGCTTAGATAGTTGGCGATGGCGCCGTCATATGCCGCGGTATGAGCAAAGGCCTTGCGCGCCAGTTCAAAGCGCAACTGGACGCGTTCAGACTCATCCGCCTCAAGGCTTGCAGCGACGCGTGCGTAGTCGTCCGGGTCGGTCACTACAGCTACCGAGGCATGATTCTTGGCAGCAGAGCGAACCATCGCTGGCCCTCCGATATCGATATTCTCAATCGCATCGTCAAAGCTGGCATCTGCTCTGGCAACTGTTTGCTCGAACGGATAGAGATTCACCACGACATAGTCGATGGGCAGGATGCCACGAGCCTGCATCACATCCTCATCGATACCACGGCGCCCAAGAATGCCACCATGGATCTTCGGATGCAGAGTCTTGACCCGCCCACCCATCATCTCCTCGGCACTGGTATGCGTGGACACATCGACGACCTCCAGCCCGGCATCACGCAAAGCCGCAGCCGTACCTCCAGTTGATAACAACAGGTGACCGGATGCGGCGAGTGCGCGCGCAAGGTCGGCAATGCCGCGTTTGTCAGACACACTCAGAAGTGCCGCACGCGTTGCGTCGGTCATGATATCGGTGCTCGATTGAGAACTTATTCGGATTTGGATTGTTCGGCCAGCTTGCCGCGCAATGTGCCTCGGCTGATGCCCAGCCAGTTCGCTGCCCGACTCTGGTTACCATCGCATTCGGCCAGCACTGCCCGAATGACTGCACCCTCAGCCTGACGCATCACCAGACGATAGAGATCAGCCGGGGGCTGCCCTTCAAGCAAGGCAAAGTAGCGTTCGAGCTCTTTTTGTATGCAGCTCTCAATTGCCGTTGCGTCTTTTCGTCCACGCGCCGCGCGATCATCGGTACCAGTAGTCATGCTCAGGCCACCTCGGCAAAGGCGGCGGGACGCTCAAAGAAGCGATCCACCATCTGCAGCTGCACCGATGCCTCAGTGACCTGATTGATCGCTTCACGAAATCGCGTTGCATGTCTGAGTCCACGGCAGTACCAGGCAATATGCTTGCGTGCTATGCGCAGTCCACGATACTCGCCATAGAGATCATGACAGCCGCTGACTTGCTCGATCAAAGCTGCGTGCACCTGTTCGATGCCGGGAGGTGGCGGTGCATCGTTACCCAGCAGAGCAGCGTTGATCTCGGCAAAGATGAACGGGTTGCCCTGAGCTGCCCGACCAACCATCACTCCCGCGGCTCCAGTGGACGCCAGTACAGCACGAGCGTCCGCACCCGTTCGAATGTCTCCATTGGCGATGACAGGAATGCTCACCGCGTCCACGATGGCGGCGATCGTGTCGTATTCGGCGTCTCCTGCAAATCGGTCTGCGCGTGTTCGACCGTGCACCGCGAGACAAGCAATACCGGCCCGTTCGGCAATCCGGGCAATGTCCACGCCGTTACGGTTGCCACGATCCGGACCGGTACGAATCTTCAGTGTTATCGGCACATCGACCGCTGCAACCACGCTCTCGAGAATGCGTTCCACCAGTGCAGGCTCCGACAACAGTGCAGAGCCAGCCGCGCGGTTGCAGACCTTCTTGGCAGGACACCCCATGTTGATGTCGATGATTTCAGCGCCGTGCGACACATTGAGCACAGCCGCCTCGGCCATCTGTTGTGGGTCAGACCCGGCAATTTGTACCGCATGGACGCGGCTGCCACTGGCTCGCACAATGCGATGACTGGTCTTGGCGGTCGCATGCAGCAAGGTGTCACTGGAAATCATTTCCGAAGGGCCGTGCACGGCACCATAACGCATACACAACGACCGAAAGGGTCTGTCTGTGATACCCGCCATGGGGGCTAACAGTGCCCTGCCGGGCAGGCAATGCGGACCAATCTCAATCATGCAATGAAGCTGGAGTGCTCATCCGGGCGGCCCGCTATCCTAGCTCAGCCAGAGACATCCGGACACAGTAAAGCGCCGCAAAAAGAGCGCAACGCAATGCGTTTAGCTGCCGCCCACCCACGGAGTCTCCTGAAACTCCACCTCGAACGAGGACGCCGCATCGCCAGGGTCTGTGATGTCGAGGCTGATATCCCGCTGACTGCCGGCAGCTATCGTGTCGGTAGCTTGCCAGGCGGACAGGTACTCTTCCGGCAGGAAGGTATGGCGTGCCATCAGACGCCCGCTCGAATTAGAGAACAGCAGGACGAGCACCGGATAGCGCTGGTCAAACTCGGCCTCGTTGCGAAAGGTCACGTCAAGCGCCAGAGAATCGTCGATTTCCGGGTGCGAGTACAGGTTGCGCCTGACCAGCCTGAGATCCCTGAGGGACACTCTGGAGGGCACCTGGCAACCGGTTACACGACAGTACATCTCGTATACCGGCCGTGTGTACGATTGATTGTGCAAGGAATCCCGGTCGCGCCAACCGTACAAGCCGGTGAGCAGAAAAGCGAGGCACAGGGCGAGCCCGGACAACAACCCGAAAGAATGCTCACCCTTGGCTTCCGGCGGATCGATATCCAGCACATCCATCTCAACCACCGACTCAGGCGTCCCATCTGCAGACGATGGCAACGACGATACGGGTGCGGATTCTGCCGTCGCTTCGGGTGTTCCGACCGACGCCAGTAGCGTCGACGCCTCTGCGGGCAAGTGCTGAGCCGGCCTGGATTGCTCACGCTCGTCCATCAAGATAGGAATCGCCGCATGCCCTGCCTCGGGCGCCTTGTTGGCCGAGTCGTCCGGATCTGGCTCAGGGTCACGGTACCGAAACACCAGCGGCTCATGCGGTGTTTCATCGTGCAACAGCGCTGTGTCTGGTACCGCTGAACGACCCGTCAGCGTCCCGGCGTCAACGGTCACATCGTGTACGAACAACGTCTCGCTGAAGGTCTCGTCATTTTCCAGCGCCACTGAGTCGAAGTCGAACTCGGGGGTGTCGCGGGTCTGATCAAAGTAGGCAATCTCGGGCAATTCAGCGTCTTCGGAGAACAGATCGAAGTCGGAATACGTCACATCAAGCTGAGTGTTGTTATCGCTTGAATCCGCCAGTCCGTCATCACCGCCCGACGGTGTGGCAGACCCCACTGCAGTGTCTGCCCTTGTTGCCCCACCCTCGGCTTTGCCCCCGGCACTTGTCGCCGCAGCGCTCGCGCCAAGGTCCGCAGGGGAAGAACTGCCATCCTTGACCAGATTGGCAGCAGCATCGAATATCGCGAAGCACTCACCGCAGCGCACGCGCGTATCTGTCGAGGCAAGCAGCTCGGCAGCGACCTCGAACACCGTGCGACAGGTGGCACAACAGGTCTGCGCGCTGGCAGCTACCCCGGTTTCGACGGGCGCTGAATCAACCGATGTGGAGGCGCTGGATGTGGCCATGAACGTTTGCGGGTCGCAGGTCGTCAGGCATTTCCGGGCATGTGATACCAACCGCTCAACGGCGCAAACACTCAGGCACGCCGGATCGCGGTCAACACCACCCAGCCGTCACGCATGACATCCGGCTCGAATTCGAACCACGGAGTGTAGCGCAGGTGCAGAGACTCGCTTTGCGATTCAAGCAATCCCGACAACACCAGACGACCACCTGGCTTTATCAGGCTGGCAAAACGCTCCCCCAACTCCATCAAGGGACCATGCAATATGTTGGCTAGCAGCACATCGCAGAGCTCAGGCACGTCCTGCGTCAATCTTTGGTCAAGCAGTGCCGGTTGGCCAATGCGCATACGCTCAAGCACGCCATTGATATGGGCATTGTCTCGCGAGGCAATCAGTGCCTGCGGGTCAATGTCCACGGCATCCGCTCCTGCGGCGCCAAGCAGCAAGGCAGCGATCGCGAGAATGCCTGACCCGCAGCCATAGTCAATGACATCAAGACCCTCAAAAGGCCTGCATGTGTGCTCGGTGTGGGCGCCCAACCAAGAGAGGCAGAGCGCGGTGGTTGGGTGAGTACCCGTGCCGAAGGCAAGCCCTGGATCGAGGCGCAGACTCATATCAGCCTGATCATCAAGTGACGGGGACGTGCTGCCCTTGTGCACTCGGTACGTGTCTGATTCGTAGGCTGTGGGCACAACGCAAAAACGCGGGCCAAACCTCATGGGCCCGAAGTCGCGCAACCACTCGCGCTCCCACACCGCATCTGGCAGCCCCACCAACGACCATGCCGGCATGGCATCAAGGTCAGATGACAGCAAGGCCTCACTCAGTTGCTCGGTCAGGTTTTGCAAGCCCTGCCCTTGCGGATAGAGCCCCACTAGTGTCACGCGCCGCCAAAGACGAGTCTCGCCCGGTGCTGGCTCCAGCACCGCCGCGCCGGATTCAGCAGGTGCGTTGTCACTGTCGAGAAGCGTTACCGCCAGAGCACCCGCCGTCAGCAGCCAATCCTCGATGCGCTCTATCGCTAATTCATGTTGAACAGCATCCGACAGCTCCGGTACTAGAACATGCACCTCGGGCCAGACTGCATCGCTCGATGAACCATCGACAGCCCTGCTATCACCGATGCTGTCGCCAGGCTCCTTGCCGGAAGGGCTCAAGGTGCCTAGTCCAGATCAAGCTTGGCTTCAAGGTAGTGGATATTGGTTCCGCCCTTGATAAAAGCTTCATCGTTGAAGATATCGATGTGCAGCGGAATGTTGGTCTTGATGCCGTCAATGAAGGCTTCGGACAACGCTCCTCGCATGCGTGCAATCGCCGACTCTCGCTGATTGGCGGCAACGACCAGCTTGGCAATCATGGAGTCGTAATACGGCGGTACACGGTACCCGTTGTAGATGTGCGTCTCGATGCGCACTCCCAACCCACCCGGTGGGTGAAATTGATGGATAACTCCCGGAGACGGCATGAAGGTTACAGGGTCTTCGGCATTGATCCGACACTCGAAGGCGTGACCAGTAATACGAATGTCTTCCTGCTGCCAACGCAACACGCGCCCTTCTGCAGAGAAAATCTGCTCCTTGATTATGTCAACGCCTGTGACCATTTCTGTTACCGGGTGCTCTACTTGCACCCGAGTGTTCATCTCGATGAAATAGAAGCTGCCGTTTTCATACAAAAACTCAAAGGTGCCGGCCCCGCGATAACCAATACGCTTGCACGCGGCTACACAACGCGCTCCCATGTCGGCGCGCGTGGCCTCATCGATACCGGGGGCTGGCGCTTCCTCGACAACCTTCTGATGACGACGCTGCATCGAGCAATCACGCTCACCCAGATGGATAACGTTGCCGTGCTCATCGGCCATCACTTGAAACTCGATATGCCGCGGCGTCTCCAGGTACTTCTCCATGTACACAATCGGGTTGCCAAATGCCACACGCGCTTCATTGGCAGTCATCTCCACCGCCTCGGATAGCTCTTCATCGGAGCGCACCACGCGCATACCACGCCCGCCGCCACCACCGGCTGCCTTGATGATGATCGGATAGCCGATGCGGTTGGCAAGCTCGCGGTTGCGCTCGGCGTCGCCGTCGAGCGGCCCATCCGAGCCCGGCACACAGGGAACACCCGCGGCGGTCATTTCGGCGATGGCACTGACCTTGTCGCCCATCAGGCGGATCACATCCGCTGTCGGGCCAATGAACTTGAAGCCGCTGGACTCCACTCGCTCGGCAAAATCGGCGTTCTCGGCAAGAAAGCCATAGCCCGGATGAATCGCGTCGGCACGCGTTATCTCAGCTGCTGCGATAATGGCTGGAATGTTGAGGTAGCTGTCAGTTGATGACGGCGGGCCAATGCAGACTGCCTCATCAGCAAGTCGTACATGCTTGAGATCGCGGTCCGCTGTTGAGTAGACAGCAACCGTCTGGATACCCAGATCGCGGCAGCAGCGCATAATGCGCAACGCGATTTCGCCGCGGTTGGCAATCAGGATCTTTGAGATTGGTGTGACGGCAGGCGTGCTCACTTGACGGCGTCTCCGATCAATCTATTACAACCAGCGGCTCACCGTACTCGACAGGGCGACCATCCTCGACAAGAATGGCACGCACAGTTCCACTGACCTCGGACTCGATTCGATTCATGATCTTCATCGCCTCGATGATGCACAAGGTATCGCCCTTGGACACCGACTGCCCGACCTCGATGAACACCTTCTGATCCGGGCCCGCCGCGCGGTAGAAGGTTCCGACCATCGGCGACTCAACAAAGGTCCCCGGCGGCATCGGCTCGTCCGCCGCCGGCGCATCCTGCGGTGCAGATGCCGCAGCAACTACCGGCGCAGCAGCCGCCGGGGCTGCTGCCACCGTCTGCAGCGGCGCAGGCGCCTGCGCACTGCGCGATATCCGCACCGACTCTTCGCCCTCCTTGATCTCGAGTTCGGCGACATCAGAGCCTTCCAGCAGCTCGATGAGCTTCTTGATCTTTCGAATATCCATGATATCGCAGGTCTCTAGGGCGTTGGGGTCGGACCGAGCCTTCGGCTATAGATCGCGCACGATAGCACCCAAAGAGTGCAAGATGTACATCGAATCGCGAACGTTAGTGAATTTATCAGTCACTAATCGTTGTCGGTTTGCAGTCCCGCTCTTTATCGCAGCTTTGAATCGCCAGTACTGACACCTGCACAACCGCTCCTGCCACTGAATGACCCGCGAGAACCCCGACATCGAAACCCCTGACAATGGCAGCCCTTCTGATCATGAAGACGCGGCGACGCACGCCTTTCGTTCCCTTGATCCTGTCACCTTACTCGACGCTATCGACGCCACAGGGGTGCGTACTGACGGACGAATCAGCGCATTGAACAGCTACGAAAATCGGGTGTATGAGATCGGCCTTGAGGACGGGAGCAGCGTGATCGCGAAGTTCTATCGACCGCATCGATGGAGCGACAGCAGCATCCACGAGGAACACGATTTTTGCCAACGCCTCATCGATGCCGATGTTCCAGTTGTGGCGCCACTACCTGACCTTCACGGCTGCACGCTACATACAACAGGACCATATCGCTTCTGCCTGTTTCCAAAGGTCAGCGGCAGAGCACCAGAGCTGGACGATCCTCGCGATCTTGCTGCGATCGGCAGAACCGTTGCCTGCCTGCATCAAGTCGGCGAGCAGGTCGTCTTTGAACACCGACCAGAAATCGAGGCGCTACGACTCGGTTTCGATGCCATCGACTATTTGCTGGACTCCGAGCACCTGCCTGACGAGGTATACGAGGCCTATGAAGACATCGCCTCGGAACTTGTCGAACGCGTCGACAGCGTTATCCAGCGCTGCGATGTTGAATGGCTGTCGCTACACGGCGACATGCATCCTGGCAATCTGCTGTGGGGTCAGGACGCGCCGTGGGTTCTTGATCTGGACGACACCGCCAGCGGCCCAGCCATACAGGATCTATGGATGTTCCTGTCTGGTGATCAGGCGTATGCCTCGGCGCGACTTGCCGACATTCTACAAGGCTACGAGACGCATCGAGCCTTTGATCGCCGCGAGCTGGAACTGATCGAGCCACTGCGCGCGCTGCGCCTGGTCAGTTACGCCGCGTGGATAGCGAGGCGCTGGGAAGACCCCGCGTTCCCGCGTGCCTTTCCGTTCTTTGATACCGCGCGCTTCTGGGATGAGCACATCCTGAGCCTCAAGGAACAATGCGGCGCACTCGACGAGCCCCCATTGCTGTAACCACTAAAGTCGGCGCATGACCAGTGACGCATTGGTTCCACCGAAACCAAAGCTGTTGGACATGACAGTATCCAGCGTCACCCCGTCGCGACGCTCGGTCACCACGGGATAGTTTTGTGCAGCTTCATCGAGCGTTTCGATATTTGCCGAAGCTGCGATGAATCCCGCTTCTTGCATCAGAAGTGCGTAGATTGCCTCTTGCACACCTGCAGCGCCGAGACTGTGGCCGGTCAGCGACTTGGTAGACGCAATCGGTGGCACGCCGTCAGGGAAGGCTCGGCCGACCGCCTCAAGCTCGGTGATGTCTCCTGCTGGTGTGCTGGTGCCGTGCGCATTGATGTAGTCAATCGAGCTATCCACACTCTGCATCGCCTGCTGCATACAACGCGTGGCACCCTCACCAGAAGGAGCGACCATGTCATATCCATCGGAGGTGGCACCGTATCCGACAACCTCAGCGTAGATGCGAGCACCGCGCGCCTTGGCTACTTCAAGCTCCTCGATAACGACCATGCCACCACCACCAGCGATCACAAATCCATCGCGATTGGCATCATAGGTGCGCGAGGCGCGAGCGGGGTCATCGTTGTATTTTGTTGACAAGGCCCCCATCGCATCAAACAAGCAGGACAGAGTCCAGTGTTCTTCTTCACCACCACCGGCGAACACTCGATCCTGCTTACCCAACTGAATCAGTTCGACCGCATTGCCGATGCAGTGAGCGCTGGTTGAGCACGCAGAGGCGATCGAATAGTTGACGCCCTTGATTTTGAATGGTGTGGCGAGACACGCAGAGACTGTGCTGGCCATGGTCGAGGTCACCCGGTAGGGCCCCACCCGGCGAATGCCCTTGGCGCGCAAGACATCGGCTGCCTCTACCTGATTGAGCGTCGAACCTCCGCCAGAGCCTGCGATGATACCGGTGCGGAAGTTGGAGACTTCTGCATCCTCGAGGCCCGCATCGGCTATGCAATCGCGCATCGCGATATAGGCGTAGGCGGCAGCATCTCCCATGAATCGCAGCTGCTTGCGATCTATGGCCTCCTTGAAGTCAACCACCGGACGCGCTGCGACATGACTGCGCATGCCAACGTCGGCGTACTCCTCGCGTCGTGTGATACCCGAGGTACCGGAACGCAAGGCCTCCGTCACCGAAGCCTTGTCATTGCCCAGACACGATGCGATACCGATACCCGTGATGACTGCACGTCGCATGGCGTTCAGAAGCCGTCTGTAGCGGTGAACAAACCGACTCGAAGATCGTTTGCCACGTAGATTTCCTTGCCGTCGACCAACATACGCCCGTCGGCAATGCCCATAACCAATTTGCGCTCTATCAACCGACGAATATCCAGCCGATAAGTAACCAACGATGCCTCTGGCAAGACCTGCCCGGTGAACTTGACCTCGCCGGCACCCAGCGCTCGCCCGCGACCAGGATTGCCCTTCCAGCCCAGAAAGAACCCAACCAGTTGCCACAGGGCATCAAGCCCGAGGCAACCCGGCATGACAGGGTCGGATTGAAAATGGCAATCGAAAAACCAAAGCTCAGGCGTGACGTCCAGTTCAGCGACAACCTCACCCTTGCCATGCTCGCCACCGTCCGCATTGATCGTTGTTATACGATCGAACATGAGCATGTTAGGCAGGGGCAGTCGAGCATTGCCCTCGCCAAAGAGTTCTCCGCGACCGCAGGCAAGCAATTCATCGCGACCAAACGAGTGCCGCTCCCTAAGGGATGCAGGCGGTGGCACAACGGGAAGTGTCACGAGTGGCTGAGTCCTGCGCAGGGGCACATTCTAATCACTGGTTACCAAAAACCTTTTGCAGGATCTCGGACGTACGTGCAAGTGGATTTTCACGAATTGCCTTCTCTTCCTCGGCAAGATAGTGAAAGATCCCGTCCTTCGCCTTTTCGGTGACGTAGCCAGTCAGATCAGCATCGATTTGCGGGGCAAGCGGTACCTGCCGGACTCTGTCCACCAACGCATTGAAACTGGACACCGCGCCTACCTGCGCAAGTGCATCCTCAACAATCGGGCTCATCTCGGCGCTGAGATCGTCGCCGGTCTGTTCACGAAAATATTGAGTTGCAGCGTCGTCTTCGCCAGCCAGAATGCCCGTGGCGTCATCAAAGCTCATGCGGGTAACCGCACCGACGAACAATGCCTTGGCCTTGGGAGTGGCTTGTTCTGCCGCCTCGTTCAACCTCGCTTCGAGGTCATCAAAATAGGAACCCAGCCCGACTTTGCTAGCGAAGTCGGATGCCTTCTGCAGCGAGTCCGGAAGCGGGATTCGAGCCACGGGATCATCGCTGAAACCGTTTGCCTGGCCAAGCTGTGACACGACAGCCGAAGAGCCCTTGGTCAGAGCCTCTTTCAGGCCGCGGACAACCTCTCCAGAGGTCAGGCCCGATGCGGAGGCTACGCCCTCGCTGCCGAGGGCATTACTGACATCCTGGACCGTAACGCCGGCACAGCCGATCGTTAAAGCCGACGTCAATACGACGCTGGCGAGAGCCCGGTGACGTCGAGTCACAGATTGCCGAGACATTGGCCGGCGCGCTATTGAGTTAAACAATCCAGCAACCTGTCAGCGTTTGCCACACAAGCGCCAGAGCGCCGGCAAGAGTGCTGCGGCGATGACGATCTTGGCAATATCGCCAAGAATGAATGGCTTGAGGCCGAAGTCCAGCACTGGCTTGTCCCAGCCAACAACCTGACCCAACCACGCAAGCCCGAAGGAGTAGATCAGTACCGTGCCGATCACCATTGCAGCTACGGTCCCGACGACATGCCGATCCCAGCGTCGCTCAGCCAGCCAACCCACAACAAAGGCGGCCACAATGAAGCCGAACAAATAACCGCCCGTCGGGCCGACCATGTAAGCGATACCAATGCCCTTTTCGGGCGTCCCGGCAAACACCGGCAAGCCGGCAGCGCCCTGGGCCAGATAGGCCAGAACAGCGGTAGCCCCAAGCCTCGGACCCAACACCATGCCGAGACACAGGACGACCAAGGTCTGGAGGGTCACGGGTACGGGCCAGAAGGGGATCGCAAGCTTTGCTGAAGCGGTCAACAGCAGACTGCCAGCAATGACGGCAACGATGTTACGGGCAAGACGCGCTCGATCACCCGCAGCGGGTAAGACGACATCAAACAAGGTATTCCCGCCGCGCACCGTATCGAGGGTCGGCGAAACATTCAAAGCACTCATGGACTCTCCAATTGGGGACTACGGGCCCCGAAGCCCTCCAAGTGTACCAAACCGCCCACCTCAAGCCTGCTTCTCTGACCGAATACTCAGCCAGCTACTCAGTGGCTTGCTCAATCGAAGAGCAATCCGAAGACCGTCGGCGCTATCGACCAGATTCCGATCAACGAAACCGAGCAGAGTGCAGCACCGATGACACGATGAACGCTACCCTGCCCGCCCGCCAGAATCCGCGAATGCAGGCGCAGGCCCCACATGTGACCGAGAGCCGAGAGCGGCAGTGTAACCAGTGCCAGCTGCCATTGTAGATCGACATCGGCCGCCACAAACGTTGCGAGCTTGACGAGTACCAGTATCATCCAAAGCACAAACAGCGTGTCTCGAACCTTGGCAGGCTCCATACCACGCGCCGCGACGGCGACGATCAGGGGCGCCCCGGTCAACGACATACCGCTGACATACCCACCGAGCCCAAGAAGGAATACATCGCTTGTCGTCGATCGGCTCTGGAATAGCCGACCGAGCACATAGAGTACGCCATAAACCAGGGTCGTCAGATACACGAGCAGCGACAACACACTAGGTGGAAAACTGAGCAAGCCCATCAGACCCGCCGCAACCGGAATCGCCAACCACACACACAAGCGCCCGAGATAAGCGAGGTCTACGTGCGCAAGACGTGTGGCCACCGTCAGCGAGGAGAACACCAGCAAATGCAACCCGAGAGCCGGCAGAAACAGGATGGGATCATCGACAACGAGCAGCATCATTGGCAATGCCAGAGCCGCACCGCCAAACCCAAGGCCGGAGCGCACAAATCCGCTCCACACAAACAGCAGCGCCAACAAGGCAAGTTGCCAATACTGCAACGTGGACCAAACCGACATGAACACATTAACGACCGGATGGGTGGCCGTAGAGCATGACAGAGTTCAGGTGCGTAACTGCGTGACTACAACCTTCCTATAGCCAAGCCACTCCTGGCGCTTCCTAGCGCTGTGCTCGACGTGCCACGTGCTCTGCTATCGGTAGCACGGTTGCGCCTTCTGATTTGTTACTGGCAGCCAGCGGAACAACCCCATGCGGCCAACGTTGCAACCACTCAGTGTACTCCTTGAATGCCATCGGCTTTGAGATATAAAAGCCTTGCGCGATGTCGCAGCCCTGGTCCTTGAGAAACTGCAGCTGATCCTCATCCTCTACGCCTTCGGCAACCACCTTCATGTTGAAGTGATTACCAAGACCAAGTACCGCTTCGACAATAGCGACATCGTCGTTGTCACTTGAAATATCAGTGATGAAAGCGCGATCGATTTTCAGCGTATCAACCGGAAAGCGCTTGAGGTACGCCAGCGATGAATATCCGGTGCCAAAGTCATCAATAGCCAGGCACATTCCGAAGCGCGACAACTCATGTAACGAACGTATGACCTCTTCCGGGTCGTGCATCACGGCACTCTCGGTGATCTCCAGCTCAAGGAACGAGGGCGCTAGCGATGTGTCGTCAAGAGCTCGTCTGACCATGGGCAGCAAGTTCCCATCAGTGAATTGCACTGCCGAAATATTGACCGCCACGTTTAAACCGGGGTAACCAAGCTCCTGCAATTCGTGCGTTTGGCGGCACGCGGTTCGCAGTATCCACTCACCCAGCTCTATGATCAGCCCTGCCTCCTCGGCAACCGGCACAAAGACTTCAGGTGAGATAAACCCGTTGACCGGGTGACGCCAGCGAACGAGAGCCTCGGCGCCTGTGACCTGGCGCGTCTTGATATTGATCTTGGGCTGAAACCAAACCTCGAACTGCTCCTCAGCGATGGCAATCTTGAGATCTTGTTCGAGCCGAATACGCGCCGTCAGACGACTACGCATCGAGTCATTGAATAGCTGCGCCTGATTCTTGCCAGCCCCCTTGGCCTCCTGAAGTGCCACAGCTGCATTGTTAACAATTTCTTCGCCCAGTAGCTCCTCGTCCTGCCCCTCATGAACATCGAGTGGAAAGCAGCTGATGCCCACAGATACCGCGGCCTTCAAGGTAAAACCCCGATACTCGTAGGGAGCCGTAGCCACTTTCATCAACCTCTCGGCAACTGCGGTGGCGGCCTCCCGGTCCGGCACATCTCTCTGGATGACAACAAACTCATCGCCATCAAGCCGTGCAACCAAATCGACATCACGCACCATGGTCTTGAGACGATTACCAACCTCGGCAACCATCTTGTCGCCGATCAAGTGACCGTATTGGTCATTGAAGAACTTGAAGTTGTCAAGATCAACCAGGAAGACAGCAAACTGCAGCCTCTCGGCAACGGCCTGCTTGACGGTTGACTTCAAGGTGTCTTCGAACATCAAACGATTGGGCAGATGCGTCAAGGGGTCGTGATGAGCTGCAAATTCAAGATACTGCTGCTTGACCTTGACCTGCCGCGACGTCTTTTTCTGAGCGTCAACCAGTTGATTGAACTCATCTGCCAACAGGTGCAAATCCTGGGTGGTATCCAGCTCGACACGATGTGGCAATCCCTCAGCGGAGGCTTCACGCCCCGTGCGAAGCGTATCGACAAGACGCGCAAGCGGTGTCAAAAAATGGCGGGAAACTGCCATCAAGGCTGCCGCCGAGCCGATCAGACTGACCAACAAGGCGACCAGGGATGAGACCATGGCCTCACGCCAGGCAGTTGATCGCTGCTCATGCAGAGAGACCCAGCCATGGGCGACCATCGGCCCTTCGAGTGTAGTGAGGCGAAGGTTGACTGGTCGCCCGGGACCTGTGCCTTCGGTTATATCGAATTCGCCTTGTGGCTCTCTAGCATCCACGGAGAGCAGGACACTGCCGTCCGGTCGCGTCAACTCCAGGCTGACCAGTGCTTCGGTCAAGAGAGACTCGGGCGCGGCACTGGCGGTGGCCGGACCTGCATACCGCAAGGCTGTCTCAAGACGTGCGGCCTCGGCAAGTTCAATGGACTCACCAGCGGCCACATAACGCCCAAACACTCCCGGCAGGAACACCGCGATCTGCATGCAAAACAACGCGCCGAACACGGTCATCGCGACCGTTCGCGCGGTCTGCGACTGATACACCGGCATTTTAGAGGCTTCGTTCGACAAGTTTCGCTTCCGTGGCGCGACTGCAAGCATGGGCACCTGGCCCTTTACATCACAGGTATCGGCGCAAGTCGTAACGGCTGAAGCCTTGTTCTGGAAACGAAAAACCCCCGACTGGCGGGGGCTTGCACACGGTCAGCAGAGCGCGGAGTGAGCTGGCCACATCCCTGTGGCCAGCGGGGTCACAAAATGTGACTTACATCACATCATGCCGCCCATGCCACCCATACCGCCCATGTCAGGCATGCCGCCACCGGCTGGTGCATCATCCTGCGGAGCATCTGCCACCATCGCTTCGGTAGTGATCATGAGGCCAGCAACAGAAGCGGCGTTTTGCAAAGCATAACGAGTCACTTTTGTCGGATCGAGGATACCCGCAGCGACCATGTCGCCGTACTCACCATTGGCAGCGTTGTAGCCGAAGTTGCCAGACCCTTCACGAACCTTGGCAACAACTACGGAAGGCTCACCGCCCGCGTTTGAGACGATCTGACGTAGCGGCTCTTCCATGGCACGACGTGCAATGCCGATACCCACGTTTTGCTCGTCGTTGTCACCCTTGACCTTGTCGACTGCGGCAATGGCGCGAACCAGGGCCACACCACCGCCTGCAACAATGCCTTCCTCTACAGCGGCACGTGTCGCGTGAAGAGCATCGTCAACGCGGTCCTTCTTCTCCTTCATCTCGACTTCGGTAGCAGCACCGACCTTGATGACCGCGACACCGCCAGCCAGCTTGGCGACACGCTCTTGCAACTTTTCCTTGTCGTAGTCAGACGTTGCCTGCTCGATCTGGGTACGGATCTGATCAACACGACCATCGATTTCGCTCTTCTCACCCGCACCGTCAACGATAATGGTGTTGTCCTTGTCTACAGTGACGCGCTTGGCGGTGCCGAGATCTTCCAGGGTGACCTTGTCCAGCGACAGGCCGACTTCTTCACTGATGACCTGGCCACCCGTGAGGATCGCGATATCCTGCAGCATGGCCTTGCGACGATCGCCGAAGCCCGGTGCCTTGACAGCGCAGGTCTTGATGATGCCACGCATGCTGTTGACCACGAGGGTAGCAAGCGCTTCGCCTTCGATATCTTCTGCGATGATCAATAGCGGCTTACCGCTCTTGGCAACTGCTTCGAGTGCGGGCAGCAGATCGCGAATGTTGCTGATCTTCTTGTCGAACAGAAGAACGTAGGGGTCTTCCAGCTCGGCCGCCATTGCATCCTGGTTGGTGATGAAGTACGGCGACAGGTAACCACGGTCAAACTGCATGCCTTCAACAACATCCAGCTCGTTGTCGAGAGACTTACCCTCTTCAACAGTGATGACACCTTCCTTGCCGACCTTCTGCATTGCCTCGGCAATGATCTCGCCGATTGACGTATCGCTGTTGGCAGAGATGCTGCCTACCTGAGCAATCGCTTTGGTGTCGTTGCAGGGAACTGACATGCTGGCAAGCTCAGCGGTCGCTGCAGCTACGGCCTTGTCGATGCCACGCTTGAGATCCATCGGGTTCATGCCTGCAGCTACTGACTTGAGGCCTTCACGCACAATGCTCTGAGCGAGGACGGTAGCGGTCGTGGTGCCGTCACCTGCAATGTCAGACGTTTGGGAAGCGACTTCCTTCACCATCTGTGCACCCATGTTTTCGAACTTGTCTTCGAGCTCGATTTCCTTGGCCACAGAGACGCCATCCTTGGTCACGTTGGGCGCGCCAAAGCTCTTGTCGAGTACGACGTTACGACCCTTGGGACCGAGGGTGACCTTGACCGCATTGGCGAGGACGTCCACGCCGCGCAACATGCGCTGACGAGCGGTATCGGAAAACTGGACTTCTTTAGCACTCATAATTCTATATCTCTCACAAATTGCTTGAAGGGGCGCGGACTGCGTTGCAACGCCTGTGACGACGTCCGCAGTCGCGATCGGTCAAAAACCGGGTGGTGAGTCGTGGTTTACTCGAACACACCCATGATGTCGTCCTCGCGCATCACGAGAACTTCTTCGCCATCGATCTTGATTTCGGTGCCGGAATACTTGCCAAACAGCACTTGATCGCCAGCCTTGACGTCGAGCGGACGTACATCACCGTTTTCAGCGATCTTGCCCTTGCCAACCGAGATAACCTCGCCACGAACCGGCTTTTCGGTGGCAGAATCGGGAATCACAATGCCGCCAGCGCTGGTGCGCTCTTCTTCCATACGCTTGACGACCACGCGGTCATGCAACGGACGAATGTTCATACAGGTACGTCTCCAAAACTAGAAGGTGGACTGGAAAGTGGATTTGGGCCGTTGGCCGGGAGCTGCTCCGGGCAAGGCGGCCCGCAGGCTGCGGAGTCACTACTAGCACTCGCCGCCAACGAGTGCTAATTTTAAGGATCTCGCTCAGGATTTCAAGGCCCGGGAGGCGCATCCGATGACTTTGTGGTTACTGTCGAGAGAGAGGCGCACCATGCCTGTGCCCAAAGGCCGATCTACGGGCCGATCTACGGGCCGATTTACGGGCCGATCTACGGGCCGGTCTCCGAGCCCATCCCAGGTCGAACTCGGATCAGAACTCAGGGCTCTCGATCAACCTGCTGCCACTCCCCCTCAATGACTTCCCCGTCGGCATCGCCTGCAGAGCGCCTGTGAGCCTGCGACTGGCCAAATCTGCCGGCATCAGGGTGCTCGACGCCGCCGGGCGCTGGCCTGCCACCGATGCTGCCCGCCGTCCCATTGAGTGCTGCCACCTGGAGCCGGTCGCCAAGGTCGGTCGCCAGCCAGCGTCTACTCGGCGGAATCAGACAGAACAACCCGACCGCATCGGTCATGAACCCTGGCGTCAACAGCAGAGCCCCACCCACCATGATAATCATGCCCTCTACCAGTTGCGTGGCAGGCAACTCCCCCGCATCAAGACGCGAACGAGCGCGCTGCAGGGTACTCAGACCCTCGTGGCGTAACAACCAGGTGCCCAAAGCGGCTGTCGCTATTACTATAAACAGGGTAGGTACCAAACCGAGCAGTCCGCCGACCTGGATGAACAGTGCGATCTCGATTATCGGGACCAGCACAAATAAAAGGAAGATAATCGGCATGCGCTGTGAAAGGAATCCGGTAGAGCCCGAAAAATACAGGTTTCGTGAGGAACGTATCGACGAGCAGGCCGTCTGACAAGGCATGTGGTGCATCCCACCTGCCGTGCGCGCCACATTCCCAGCTGTCGCCATGACTTTTTATCGCTCCATTCCAATGCTGAAAGCCGTCCGAAGCGCTGCCGCGCTCATGCTCAGCATGCTGCTGCCTACCCTCGCCCTGGCTCAGGGCATGAGCTTTGGTGACACCGACCCGCTGCCGCCTACCGAAGCCTATGTTCCCGCGGTGTCTTTTTCGGCCGATGGCCGAGTGGTGGTCAATTGGCATATCGAGTCCGGGTACTACTTGTACAGGGACAAGACCTCCCTGTCTCTCGACGCGGGAGACACAAAGCTTGAGCTTGAACCGACCGATTTCCCCGAGGCCCTGACCGAGGTTGACGCCTTTTTTGGCGAGTCTGCGGTCTATCGTGGCGCCACCGTCATGACGGCCAAACCACGAGCTGCAGTGCCTGTTGCGACGCCTGCAACCCTCACCATCACCTATCAGGGCTGCGCAGACATTGGTGTGTGTTACCCGCCGACAACGGTCGCGCGCGATGTACTCCTGCAGGCATCGACTACAACCATGGCGGCCCCGCCTCCTGAAAATCTGACTGGCACCACAGCGATAATCGGCAACAGCAGTCTCTTTGCAGGGAGCGCCAGCGCCTCAGCCTTCGGCACTGAATCCGGTGGCTTGTTTGGCGATTCCGCGTCCGAAGAGTTGCTGCGCCCCGAAGAGGCCTACATGCCGATGATCGTCTCGGCCAGCACAACACAGATCGAGCTGCTCTGGGCGATCGAGGATGGCTACTATTTATACAGGGACAAGCTGAGTTATCACCTCTCCGCCGACGGCGCATCGCTGCAGATACTGGAGCGCAGCGAAGGCGTAATGGAATACGACGAGTTCTTTGGGGACGTTGCGGTGAACCGTGTTGACGCCAGGGCCATCCTTGCTCTCGATGGTAGCCTGGAGCTCGGCGACACCGGCAAGTTGACAGTGGCTTATCAGGGCTGCGCCGACATCGGGGTGTGCTTTCCTCCGTCAACGGTCGATGTGCCGTTTGCGATCGATTCCGTTGGAGAGCCGCCCGGTGTTGCCGCAACTCTCGTGTCCACCTCTACCGGGGGCAGTAGCGGCGCTACAGCGGGCAACACCCTGGTATCCGAGCACGACCGTTTGTCCGGTTTGTTAGCCAGCGCCAGCCTGTGGCTATCGGTCGCGACCTTCTTCGGTCTTGGTGTATTTCTCGCGTTCACGCCGTGCGTGCTACCCATGATCCCGATCCTGTCGACCTTGATCGTTGGTCAGCGCAATGAAGACGGTAGTGGCATCGGCAGTGGCCGTGCATTCCGCCTGTCACTTGTGTATGTCCTTGTCATGGCGTCGACCTATGCCGTTGCCGGTGTGTTGGTGGCATTGTCAGGAAAGAACGTACAGATCTGGTTGCAAGACCCGATCGTGTTGACCTTGTTCGCAGCGCTGTTTGTGGTGTTTGCACTGGCAATGTTTGGCTTGTTTGAGTTTCAGATGCCACGCGCTATCCAGTCACGGCTGACTGAGGCATCCAACGCGCAACGTGGCGGCGGTTATAGAAGCGTCGTCACAATGGGCTTTCTCTCAACGCTGATCGTTGGTCCCTGCGTCACCGCACCGCTTGCAGGCGCACTGCTGTACATCGCCGACACGGGTGACGCCTGGGTCGGTGGCGCGGCCTTGTTTGCACTCGGGCTTGGTATGGGCGCACCGCTTTTGTTGATCGGCACATCAGCCGCCACACTGGTCCCGAAGGCCGGCGCTTGGATGGAGCGTGTCAAGCAGGGCTTCGGCATGTTGATGCTTGGCATGGCTATCTGGATGCTATCGCGCTTCATTCCTGCACAAGCGACCGCCCTGCTCGTCGGTTTGTTGGCGCTCGGCACGGGTATCTGGCTAGGCGCTACAGACAGACTTGAGGCCAGTACCAACGGCTGGGCACGCACCGCCAAAGGTGCCGGAATTGCAGTGCTTGTCTATGGCGTGGCGGTACTGATGGGTGCTTTTGCCGGCGGATCAAGCCTGACTCAGCCACTGGCAGTCTACTCAGGCGGCTCAGCGTCCAGTGCCACTCAAAAAGAGCAATCAGGTCTGGTGTTTCAGCAGATCAAATCCACCGAGGATCTGGATCGGGTTGTTGCAGCTGCGAGCGCAAAGGGCCGTCCAGTCATGCTGGATTTCTATGCTGACTGGTGCGTCAGCTGCAAGGAGATGGAACATTTCACCTTCACCGACATGCAGGTGCAAAACAGTCTGGGCGGCGTGATACTGGTACAGGCAGATGTGACAGAAAACGATGAAATCGACAAGGCCCTACTCGACCGATTTCGCCTGTTCGCGCCCCCCGCAATCGTGTTTTTCGATTCCGCAGGCAACGAAATACCGGCGGCCAGAGTAGTTGGTTTTGTGCCAGCCGATCGGTTCACCGACCATATCGATACCGTGCTCGCTACCAACTTGGCCGATCAAAGCTAGATTTTTCGCAAGACTCTGGCCGCGAGCAGAGTCATAGCGCCTGCCAGTAAAATCAAGCCTGTCCCCAGGGGCACGAAAGAGGATCCAAAGGCGACCCAGCGTGTTTCGCCAGCATCTGTCGTGCTCGGTTTGCCGGTGTCAGGCACCGGTGTCGGCGATGAGCCCGACCCCTTCAATACCAGCAACGCAGCACAACTCATCGTTGTCAGATGTGTCACCGGTAATTCCGACAGCCCCCAGCAACTGCCCGTCTGTTGAACGGATCAGCACACCTCCCGGAACCGGCACCAACGCGCCATTACAGAGACTGTTCATGGCCTGAATGAAAAAGGGTTCAAGCTTGGCTCGCTCAAACAGCGCGCGCGAGCCAAGCCCAAGTGAAAAGGCACCAAACGCCTTTCCATGAGCCACCTTGGGGCGCAGCGCACTGGTGCCATCCTGACTTTCACTGGCCTTGATTGTGCCTCCAGCACCCAACACGACAACCGCCATGGGCTTGAAGTTACGCTTTGCCTGTTCTTCGAGGGCGATTCGAATGATGTCTTTGGCTTGTGCGAGCGTGAGTTGCATGGCGTTGCTTGCGGTCCGGAGTGGCAGTCAGGTGTCGATACCCGGTTCAACATATAGGTTTGTGTCTGTGCGAATCAAGGGAAAAGTGTTGTCGATGGCCATGAACGCGTCAGGGAGGCTCGTCTTTACCGCACTGTTGCAACGCACCGCGTAGCTCGCGGTGTAGGCTGGCACAGCCGTCTCAAACCTGTAACGGAGTAAACCAGCCCATGTCAGAGGTTCTCACCACAGAGCAAATCGCCTCCTACCAGGCACAAGGTTATCTGCTGCTTGAAAGCCATCTGCCCACCGAGGTCATTGAGGATTTGAGAGAGGACATCCGCCGATTCGAGGAGGAGTCCCGTCTGATGAGTGCATCAAATGAACGCCTGGAGCTTGAGGAACACCACTCGGCCGAGCAGCCTCGCATCCGGCGAATCAGGTTGCCACACACAATAAGCGACTGCGTGCGCGAGTTGATGTATTCCGATTACATTCTGGCTCCAGCCAGGGACCTTATCGGCCCTGACCTGCGTCTGCATACAACCAAACTCAATATGAAGTCAGCAGAGAATGGTGCGGTCGTTGAATGGCATCAGGACTACGCCTTCTACCCACACACCAATGACGACATACTCGCCATCGGTGTTCTCATCGATGACATGGCAAGCGAAAACGGGCCGCTGATGGTGTACCCCGGCAGCCACAAGGGGCCTGTGTACGATCACCATGCGGATGGTGTATTCGCAGGTGCCTTCCTGCCACAGCGTGTTGGGCTCAATCCTGAAGATGCGGTCGAACTCACCGGACCCTCTGGATCTTTGTCGATACACCACGGCCGGCTGGTGCATGGATCGGCGCGGAATACGTCAGCGCGATCGCGCCGAGTACTGTTCTACGAGATGATGGCAGCGGATGCGTTTCCCATCAGCGGCTCATTGACGCGGTGGGATGGCATCGAGGACTACAACACGCGCATGCTGTGCGGTGAACCCACTATCAGCCCTCGCCTGAAAGACATTCCCATTCGTATACCTCAGCCGCAGGCGGATGTCCCGATATCCATCTATGAAATTCAGAAAGGTTTGAGCAAAAGCGGCTTTGACTGAGGTATATCACGACCAGACCCGCCGCCACGTATTCATTCTTTTACCCAGCTCGACTATCCCGGTAGTCACGTTTTTAGCTAGACATGCGCTTACTGATCTCAGCAGATATTCATATCGGATCGCCGATACGCTCGATTGCCTTGCGCAACAACGAGCTTGGCAGCCGGCTCAAGAGTGCCACTCGTGACACCTTTGTACGTATTGTTGACCTCGCCATTGAAGAGCAAGTGGACGCACTGGTGTTGGCTGGGGATATTTTTGACACCAGCGACCCGGACGTAAGGTCAAGCACGTTTTTGATCAGCCAACTGGCACGCGCCGCCAGCGAAGGCGTACCCACAGTGCTGATTCGCGGCAACCACGACGCCTTGCTTGACCACACAGCCCGCGGCAAACTGGGTGAACACATCCATCTCCTGGATATCAAACAACCGACAGTGCACATCGGGGATATCGCCTTTCATGGCATCTCCTTTGACGAGAAACACAAGCAGAAAAGTCTGCTCCCCAACTACCCTGAGGCCATCCCTGGCGTGTTCAATGTGGGCTTGATGCATACCGCCCTGGACAACGCACCAGGGCACGACCCCTATGCGCCCTGCTCGTCAAAGGATCTGCTGGCACATGGCTACGATGTGTGGTGCCTTGGTCATATTCATGCACCTATCGAGCACAAGAACGACTCCACGTTAATAGTGATGCCTGGTATCCCGCAGCCACGCCACATCGGTGAACAGCATGGTGGATTCGTCAATCTGGTTTGCATTGACGATGGCACTACTACCTCTAAGCAGATCAAGGTAGGCGGGCTGACCTTCACCGAATGCCATGTGAACTTGAGTGACTGTGAGGATCAGGCCGAGGTCTATCAGAGACTCTCGTCTGCCATGAGAGAAAAGCAAGTCGATGATCAGGATGTCGCCATACGACTTCTAGTAACTAGCAGAACGTACACGAGAGAAGTACTTCGTGGGCTTGCGACCGAGATTCTCGAAACCGTCCAGGGCGTGTTTCTTGACAAGGTGATAACCCTGAAACCCACTACTGACACAAGCGAAGAGGCTGATGATCTGGCTCGCCTGATGCGCATGCAGTTGTCATCGCCCGGCGCACGCCAACGCGCCTCCGAGTCAATGAACCAGTTACTCGATGCGTTACCGACAGACGTCAAGAAAGCCTTTCTTGGCACAGCGAGCAAGGGGTCTGATGAGTTACTGAGTGAACTTCTCGAAGAAGCAGTCAACGAGGTATCGGCGACGGTGCAAGAAGGCCATGCATCATGAGACTCAACCGACTTGATCTGCTTCGCTACGGTCGCTTTGATAACCAGGAACTCATGTTCCGGCGACCGGACGAGGGAGTGCCTGATGTAAGCATTGTCTACGGGCCAAACGAGGCAGGCAAATCGACGGCATTCACTGCCTTCCTTGAGCTGCTTTTCGGGATGAAAAAAAGAGACCACCCCTACGCTTTTCGATTTGGCCGAGCAAATCTGTTAGTCGGTGCAGAGCTTGAGCTGCCCAATCAAGGCGATATTGTGCTGCGGCGCAGTAGCAAGACCAAGGAATCCTTGACTGATCTGAAAGGAAACCCCTTCCCTGAAGCCACGCTCACCAGCGCCCTGCACGGTATGACCCAACAAACTTACCAAGAGCGTTTTTCTCTTAATGATGCAGAGCTTCGCGATGGTGGAAAAAAGATCGCCGGGGCTGAGGGTGACCTGGGGAAACTCTTGCACGCAGGTCTATCGGGAATCACAGGCATGTCTGGAGCACTGAACGTATTGTCAGAACGTGCTGATCACTTTCACAAGAGAAGTGCTCGCAATACGACATTGACCAGAGCGAAAAAACGCCTTGGAGAAATCAACAAGGCTTTGAACGATTCCAGAGTCACGGCAACGCGTGAGAGAAAGCTGAACAAACGCGTCAAGGAATCGGAAGAAAACTTCAGCATCGCTGACAAGAGGTTCTCTGAAACGATCAATCGCAAAGCGGCTGCTCAAAAGGCGCAGGTTCACCATGAACTCACAAGAAAGATTCAACAACTCGACGAGGAGCTTGCAAACTACCCAGAGGGTCCAACTCTGACTGATGAAACACCGGAAATCGTCGCCGCGGCGCTTCAGGCTATCGAGAGCGAAACCAAGCGCCTGAGTATCCTCAAGGGCGACATCAAGCAATGCCAACAAACGATCGAGACCCACCCCAAGGACGCGATCGCCGATAGCCTGAGTACCGAATTGAGTCAACTCGACTCGCTGACTATCGACAACGCGCCTGTAACGAGTCGTGCCGCTACCGCGCGGGCAGATCTAAAGTACAACGAGGCGACTCTGAGCGAGATCAATGCCGAAATCGATGCGGCGCTGACTTCTCTCGATTTAACGAGCGCCTCGGCCACGGCGCTTGTTTTGACACCGGAAGAATTGAAAGCCCTCAGACAAGCGATTGAATCCTGTGAAGCAACGGCCAGCGCGCTCCATGTGGCGCAAGAGAAGTTCAGTCTGCTGGAGGTCAATTCTGATGATGCGCCGACAGAGCCGAAGGATCTGACTGCACTACAAGCTGCACTAGATGCCTGGGACCGCCACGCTGACCTATCGCGATATGAAGAAAGTCTCCGCAAAACCTCTGACGCTCATACCATCCATGTCTCCGGCCTGCCGGGAAATTGGAAGGAACTTGTCTATCAGGGCTTGCCACCTCAGGAAACAGTCGAGAAGGCTGCTCGAGACTGGAACAGGAATGCAGCTGAACTGAAGGCAGCCAAACAGACACACCAGACCCAACTTGACGAACTGGCAGAAGCTCAGTCAGCACTCACCCTGTTGACAGACGCACCAGAGGCAACAAGCCTTGAGCAAACCGAAGCAACGCGCCGACAGCGCGATGCAGCATGGAATGAGCACAAGAGAAACTTCGATAGCGAATCTGCTTCAGTTTTTGAGACTGCCATGTATGCCGATGATGCAGCACGAGCTCATTACCTGGACGGTGCTGAAGCACGACAAAGGCTCGCCACAGTCACAAACGAAGTGGGCAAAAAGCAATCACACTGCGCAACAACGGCCAGCCGTGTCCAAATTTCTCAGACCGCATTTGATCAGTTGGAGGACCACTGCATGGCCCTTGCACTTGCTCTGGGTTTACAAGCAACTGATCCAGCCTCATCATTTTCCTCTCGTCTTGGCGCTTTGAGCAATGCTGCACTCAGTGATGCTGAACTGAGCAATGCACGCACTGCACTGACCACTGCAGTAGAGCAACAATCCAATGCAAAAGCGGTTTTGCTTCATTCAGCCAATGAGGTAGGCATAGTCGGTGCCGATGCTGAGGTCGAGACTCATGTCCGACGCTTGCTTGCATCGCAGAAAAGTGACCAGAAACGATGGCGCGATTGGCTGACGACAAAGACCAAAAAAGCCGAACTCGATAGTGATCTACAAGAAGCTCAAGCCATACACACCGCAGCACAAATGGCTTTGGACGCTGTAGCCGCGAGCCTCCCATTGCCGGATCGCTCCTTACGGAGTCTGAAATCATCTCTACCTGTTTTGTCCAGCCTGCCTGAACTGTACAAAAGTCAGCAACACACCAAGACCCTGATCGCGCAGTCCGCTGCAGCAATTGAAGCTATCGGAGACAGCGCCCAACGCCTGTCAGCCCTGACAGGAGAGCTGCAGACTACAGCCGATATGGATGCTACCTCCGTGATCAATTCAGCGCGAGAGCGTGTAGCCGCTTCGGCCCGTGCAACTCGCGAACGCATGAACGCCAAGGAGCGTTTACACAAGCTTACACAAGAAGTGGCTAGCTGCGAGACCGCGATTGCACAGGCCAATTCCAGGCTGACTCAGTGCTTTAGCGGCCAAGTTGACCACCTCACTTCTGAACTCACCCCCAAGCAGCGAGTCGCGTTACTGGTCAAGCGAGATAGCATGCGCCTCAAGCAACGCGATGCAGAGCGAGCACGCGACAGGGCACATGAAGGCGTCGACAGGAGCTTGTTTGAAACTGAACTGTCACGCCTGCCAAGCGACACACGCATGGCCGAACTGGAGGTTGAAATTGACGATGCAAAACAGTCAAGAGACCAGGCACTCAACGAGCTTACAACAGCCAGACGCACGTATGACACAGCCTTGAGGGCGGAGGAGCGTAGTGACCTGATCACTGAACGCGCAACGCTGCAAGAAGAGCTGTACACCCAGGCGCGAGAGGCACTGGTCGCCGGCCTCGGTGTTCAACTCGCACGCTCTGCCCTGCGCGACCTCGCTGAGGAACGTCGTAGTGAAATGCTACGTGACGTCGAGAGTGACTTTGTTTCCATGACAGCACCCGCATGGAAGCGAATCACTGTCTGGAGTGAAACCGGCGCCGACAAGCTGGTGGGTGTTGAGGAAGATGGGGGGCAGGTGGCAGTCGAGAACATGTCGACCGGCACCATGGGTCAACTGTATTTTGCGCTGCGACTGGCGGGCTATCGCAGCTTTGCTCGCGATCCAGGCCCGCTCCCCATGATTCTGGACGACATCATGGAGACCTTCGATGACACGCGCGCATCCGCCGCACTCGAGTTATGTGCACAAATTGGAACCGTCGGCCAGGCTATCTTGTTCACCCACCATGAACACCTGCTGGAGCTTGCAAAGAATCGGGTCCCCGGAATCAATATTGTGCAGATGCCGCAAGTGATTCCCGTGTAGAGATGTTGTACAACCTACCAGTCAACCATCAGGGCCTCAGGACCACGAAACGTGATATTGGCTGAGTAGCTCAGATCCTGATCATCGACCAAGCGTAAATCGGGTATGCGTGTGGCGAGCGTCTCAAGCGCTATGGCAGCCTCCATACGAGCAAGTCGTGCTCCAAGGCAAAAATGAATGCCAAGACCAAATGATATGTGCTTGCGAGCGTTCTCCCGTTTGATGTCAAACGAATTCGGAGAGTGAAACAGCTCTGGCTGTCGGTTGGCAGCTGCAAGGCTTAGAAAGACCGGCGTACCCACAGGGATGTGGATACCACCAATGCTGGATTCCTTGCGTGTGATCCTGCGCCAACTGGTTTGCGGTGACTCAAAGCGCAGCACTTCCTCCAGCGCATTGGCAATCAATGTTGGATCCTTGGATATTGCAGACCAGTCATCGCGTCGTGGTAGAAGACACAACAAGGCATTGCTCATGAAGTTACTGACAATCTCGTGACCTGCGAATGAGAGACCATAGATGATGGACTCAACTTCCCTGTAGGTGAGTTGCTCTGGATCGGCATCGTGTGCGGCCAGTAGCTCGGAGGTCAGATCATCAGCGCGGTGATCAACGCGATGCGCCACATGTCTACGACAATAGCGCCAATAGCGCAGCATGTTTTCCGCAATCTCCACCTGTTCACTGTCATTAGGCTTTCCCCAGGTAAAGGCCATCCTGTTGGCGGTCCATCGAATCAGCTGCGCATCATCACTTTCATCAAAGCCCAAAAAGCGAAAGATGATCTGACCAGGCAGCGGGTGCCCAAAGGCACTCACAAAATCGACTGGCCCGCCTGCATCGAGCATCGCGTCTATCAGCTCTTGGCTACGCTTTTTGATGTAAGGCTCCAGCAACTTCATCCGTCGACCAGAGAACGCGGCACTGGTGTATTTCTTGATTCGCGTGTGGTCAGGTTGTTGCCGATTGGACATGACGGCAACCGGGTTGAAATCCTCAACGCCCAACACAGCAGACGCATTGGCACAGATAGGAAACACCGGATCCTGCACATTCTCTGAGGAGAACTGCTCGTGGTCCCTGAATATTTCCTGCACATCTTCCATGCGTGTCACCACAAGATAGCCAAGCTTTTCGGAGTAGAAAACCGGGTGCTCAGCCCTGATGCGAGCAAGCCTGTCGTAAGGGTTTTTCAGGTATTCCCGGTCAAAGGTTGTAAATTCATGATCAACCGGGCAGCCACTCGGAGCGTCAGCATGTGCTACCCGAAATTTATGGTAAGCGCCTTGTTCTTGTGAGCTCATTGCCAATGCCTCTCCCAATGTGATCGCGGTGTGTTGAGCATCTGAACCAGGCTCCACGATACTCGTAACAACGATATCACCACCTACTTCAATGGGACGATGGACATGAGATTCATGACGCGTTCACTTCAATCGCAACTCCGGTCCCGTGGGGTACTCAGGCGCGACGCGACAAATAGGCATGCCACAGCAATCGCGAAGCGGCACCCCGATAAGGCCGCCATGCCTCAGCCCACGCATCCAGCGAAGGATAGTCGGGTACCGCGTCGAGTTGCCAGCTCTCGGCCACACTCACGGCCAAGGCTCGATCACCGCTCGCCCAGGCATCCGCACGACACAGAGCCATGGTCAGATACACACCCGCCGTCCATGGACCAATACCTCGTACAGCAGTCAGCACATCAATGACCTCAGCATCCTCCATCGCGTCAAGCGAACTCAATACGAGACGTTTTTCGAGCATTGCCATGGCAATGGAACGACAATAGTCGATCTTGGCGAAGCTTGCACCGGCATCGCGGAAAGCCGAAGGATCAACAGCAACAAAGCGTTGGGGCGTGAATGGCTGGCACAATGCTTCAATGCGCTGCATCACAGCACGCGCACTGGCCAGCGAAATCTTTTGCTCCATGACAATATGCACCAGGGTCCGAAAGGACGCAGTGCGCCGCCACAACGGCGGAGCACCCCAGCGCTGGCTCAGATCAGCCAACACGCGATCACGTTTGGCAAGTACCTTGATCGCTGCATCGAGCGATCGCCGGTCAAGTGATGAGATAGCGCTCATGGCAGCACACTCTACAGCGACGACACACGCCTGATGGCGCGGCTCAAACACGGCTCTTGCGCTTTGTGTGATCGCATCACAGCCCTCACTTTCCACCACCTGATACCGCGCAAGATGCACCGTCGCCCACGCTTTCGCCGTGACTATTCACGCGAGCAACTCAATGCAGGTATTGATATCTGTCGTCGTTGTCATAGCGGACTGCACAAACTGCACGACGAAATGACCTTGGCCAAGCGTCTGAATACGCTTGAAGCCTTGCAACAAGATGACGCTGTTCAACGCCATGTCAGCTGGGTATCGCGCCAGAAGAGTTAAGCCTTGGCTGGCGCATAACTGAATCGGGACTCACCGATCAAGCAACCGGCGGCCTCGTCGAACTCCTGCAATACGATGCCCCCAAAGCAGCTCCTGGAATCCTCATGTCCGGGAGCGCCTGCTCGGTGATTCCAGAGCAGATTGACCAAACACTGACGACCATTCTCGTGGAACAAGGAGGGATCAAAGCCGCTGCTGTTAAGGTATACAGGTTCCGACCACTGCCCCGCGATATCGGTGGTGCTCACCAGATAGTTGTGGGCGTCCTTGAAGTTGCCGTCATAGCGTTTCACGTCGGTGTACATCAACCAGAAACGCCCGTCAGCATGACTGAGGCACGGCGCCCACACACCACAGGAATCCGGGCAGAATCGGGTTGGTGATCACATCTACGCTGATGCCTCAACCAGCAAGGCTTGCGCTTGCTTCGCGGACAAGGCCTCCGGGCGATCACACGTGGTGGAGAGCTCAATCGGTGCTCCGGACTCACCTGCTGCAAGTATCGATGTCATGACATCTACCGCATGCAAGGCCAGTGCATCATTGCAACGGTGTGCACGGTTCTCCTGGATAGCCATTGCCATGTCCGCAAGGCCTGCCGCACGGTAGTTTGCACGCGGTACGCCGTTGTTGTCTTCAAAATTGGTGACGCCAAAGGGGTGCGAAAACGCCTCAAGTGAGTCTGGCTCTTCCGCGGAGCGCCATAGCGACACATCGCCACTGAAGAAGTTGGGGTCCGGGAGAGAAACGCTGCCAGTTTCACCGTGTAATTCCATGAAAGGCTGCGTATGTCTGTGTACATCCCAGCTGGTACCCAGGGTGGCTACAGCGCCACTGACAAATTCAAGCAAGGCGTGCACAGTCGTTGGCGTACCAACAGGCACTCGATCAACACGCCGCTCTTCCGCGGTCACTTCGCGCTCTGAAAACGGGGTGGTGCAAACCGCTTGCACGCGTGCAACCGGGCCTATCAGTTGTATCAGATTGGTGATGTAGTAAGGGCCTACATCAAGTACTGGCCCCCCGCCCGGCTGGTAGAAAAAATCCGGATTGGGATGCCAGTGCTCCATGCCACGACTCATTACATGTGCTGTAGCACTGAGCACCTTGCCGATAGAGCCTGTGTCAACCAGCGACCGTACGTGCTGATGGCTGCCACCGAGAAAGGTATCCGGGGCCGAGCCCACACGCAGCCCGCGTTCCTTGGCGCGAAGCTTCAAGGCAAGCCCCTCATCTACACTCAACACGAAGGGCTTTTCTGAATAGACGTGCTTACCTGCAGCGATAGCGCGAAGCGAGATCTCGGAATGAGCCGCTGGCACCGTCAAATTAAGCACAATGTCGATGTCATCCCGGGCCATGACCTCATCAACTGTACAGGCAGTCAATCCGAATTCTGCGGCGCGCGCCGCAGCAATGTCCGAATCAAGATCAGCACAGGCCCGCATCTCTATTGAGCGGTACATCGGCGCCAGCTCACAATACGCAGTCGAGATATTGCCGCAACCCACAATCCCCACACCAAGACGTGTCATACAGCGGCCCCTTTCATCTCGAAAAAGGCAAACGCACGTTGTGCAAATCGCGCCGCATCTGAAGGATTGTCATGCTCAGCCACATAGAAGACATCCCGTTCACTCTGACTGGCCAATGCGAGCAAGACGCTCCAGTCCATGACACCTTCACCCGGATCTGCCCAGCCGTCCTCATCCACACACTCACCTGCGGGCGCGATGTCCTTGACGTGTACCGAGGCGAGTTGACCCAGATGGGCGCCCAGTACGGCTTGTGCGTCTGCTCCGGCACGTTGTACCCAGGCGAGGTCTGCCTGCCAGTAAATGTCTGGCGCATGTTCGAGGATCTCTGTCAGCGGTACTGCCCCGTCGGCTGTCTCGATAAGCTCAAAATCATGGTTGTGCCAGCCAAACACGATGTGCGCGTCGGACAAGCGTTTGCCAACAGCGGCCAGGCGTGCAGCCAGCGCTCGCCAGCCTGCCGCGTCGACCGGACGGTCTTTCTCTTCCAGGTGTGGTGCGAACACACTGTCAATACCCAATTGCCGAGCAATCGCGATGGCCTTGTCGGGCTCCGATTCCAATAGATCGAGCCCCATATGAGCGCTCGGCATGTTGAGCTCGTGCTGGTCAAGCGCTCGTTCAAGCGCATCGACATCGGCAAACAAGCCTCCATACCCCTCTACCCGACGAAAGCCGATGGCACGCAGCTCGGCAAGAGTCGTATCCAGCGGGCCGTGATTTCTGGCGCTGTACAGCTGATAGGAAATTCGCATCGCTTGATCGCTTGAGTGACGTGGGCAGGTCGTTGGCAACTCGGCAAAACTATACGCGGATACCAGAGCCTCCTGACCTTGGCGACGTTACTCTATCAAACCGACGCCTGTATCAATCTGCACGCTCGGCTACTGCCTGTCCGTCTACCCAGACTGCCGCAATATTTGACCGTGTCGCTCCATAGATGGTCTTCTGCAGCAGATCTTCCGTGCTATCCAGGCCATCGAAACGCAGGATGCCCCCATCAACCGCATCGGGGTCGATCTGCACAGCATCAAAACGGTAGCCTGGCTCAAAACGCCCCACTGGCAAATCGAGTACCACAGCCCCTCCGGCGGTTGCCAGGTGAAAGGCTTCAATAAAATCGATACGGCTGTTCGGCACACCGCGCTCATCCGCCGACAAGCGCGCATTCACACCGAGTTCCAGCATGCGTGCCGAGTGCACCGTATGCTTGCAGGTCTCGAACATCGAGGCGCTGGGGCCACCGGAAATATCGGTGCCAAGACCGACGTGCAACCCCTTCTCGAGCGCACGTCGCAATGGGAAAACCGCACTTGAGAAATAGATATTGGAGAGTGGACAATGCGCAACCCCTGCCCCTTGTTGCTTGATCAGGTCCATATCGCTATCTCCAAGCAGATTGGCGTGAGCCAACACGGAGTGACGCCCTACGAGACCAAACTCATGCAGAGCCTCTGCGTCACTTCGACCCATACGCGCGAGTACATGATCATGCTCCCAGTCGCTCTCAGAACAATGCGTCTGGATGTGGCAACCGTGTTGTGCGGCAAGTTCGCCCAACCCTGCCAGTAACTCATCGGTGCAACTGGGAATGAAACGCGGTGTTATGGCCGGCAGTACCCGGCCTTTGCCGACACGCGCAAGGTAGGCGATTAAATCATCAGTACCTCGCACCGCAGCATCGGAGGATTCATCACGGTAGAAGTCGGGGCACTCACCGGGGTGGTCCATCGCGACTCTACCTACCAGCGCCCGTTGCCCCAGCTCTATACAGATGTCTGCCAGCACACGCGTTGATTCATCATGCAGTGTGGCGAAGTAGACCGCCGTAGTGGTGCCGTTGGCGAGCAAGGTTGACACCAGCGAGCGATAAGTTGCGGTGGCAAAGACCACGTCCGAATAGCGGCTCTCCAGAGGAAAGGTGGCTTGCTGTAACCAGTCCTCTAACGGGAGATGCAAGGCCTTGCCCAACTGCGGCCATTGTGGTGCATGAATATGAAGATCAACCAAGCCGGGTATCAAGAATCGAGGCGATCGAATCACACTGAGGCTGCCAGCTTGGCGAGCCGCATCAACCAATGCGTCCCGACCAGGCGCTCCGGGATCAAGCACCTCACGGATGAACCCGTCCTCGCCTACATGAATCACGACGTCATCCATGACCTCCAGCACGTCGCGACGCGGCGCGTGCAAACAGGTCGCGCTAAAAACCTGTCCAACGCCAGCCTTGTTATCAGAAGACACCTTTACTGCACCCCGAGCCGTTCGTGATCGTCCACACACGATAGCCCAGGACGAGACTCCAAGGTCCGGTATCGTATGCCGATGGCTCGACAACAGCGTACCTCCATGACTGATTCGCCTATCGTGCACCGCCCGAGCCACAGCGTGGCCTCCAGAACACCGTCCACCGAGTACTTCTCGAGCGCTGCCTGACTCCTACCCTGAGACTGACACCCTGAGACCTGATATGACGCGCAATCATCGAGGCTCACCGATCGCCTCAACAGCGGACGTGTTACTGGTACAGGAAGCACTACAACACGCCGGACTCTATGATGGACCGATCGATGGCATACCCGGCGCGCGCACCATGGTTGCGCTGCGCGCCTACAAGCGTCGCGAAAACTTGCGAGGTGACAACGGCTTTGGGCGCGAGTTGATCGAACATGTGCGCGCGGCAAGCTGACTCCGCACCGAAACCGCTCGGACACCATGGCTACCTTGCAACGACAAGGCACTGGATAACGTCCCGACGCATCGCCCAAGAATGTCACTATTCGTCAGAATTGCACCACCTTTGGTGCAGGACTCAGACCCACTTCTATCGTTGAATAGACCAGACTTTCAACGCAGCCAGCGATCATGTCCATCCGTATCAAGAACCCGAACAGTCTCAAGCCTCGCCTGCTTGGCCGCAGCCCATCACGAGCCACACGTGTAGAGGGCGTCCTGATGCGCGACGGTGGTGCCGACAAGATACTCGTTGATGAAATCGAGTTCGACGGTACAAGCTGCCGCTACCGTTCCCTGAGTGGCTCAAAAGACTGGCACACCGAACAAGACGGTGACGAATATTACTGCTGTGCCCACTCCATCATGGATCAGTTGAGACAATTGGGGTCGAATAACCCGAATGCGCATTCGGTCATCGATTCTGTCATCACCGAGAGCGGCGCAATGCTCATCGCAGTGACAGACGAAGCGTCGCGCTACTGCCGCTGGCTTCCACTTTCGGCTTGATCCAGGCCTGGCCCTCTTGTCATCGAGCCATGACCGTGCTGCGCGAAGTTACAGCCGCAACTCAGTAGTCATATCAAACAGGCAGGTTCTCGCAGGGTCGATGCCGACAAGCACCTTGTCCCCAGTCTTGAGGGTGCTCTGTCCGTCGACCCGAAACCGAAACTCCTCACCCTGGAGTGATCCCCAGACTTGAGTGTCCGAGCCCATAGGCTCAACCACATCCACATCCACCTCGACCTGAAACGGCATGTCACGAGCGGCCTCATCACAGGCAACATGCTCGGGGCGAACACCGAGTTCTACCCTGCCGTTTTGCCGACCGGTGCCATCAAAGGCATAACGGTCCATCGACAGGGTCATGGTATCGGAAACAAAATTATCTCCGCTCAGCGAGCCTGAGAAGAAATTCATGCTCGGAGAACCGATAAACGCGGCCACATAGCGATTGACTGGAGAGCTATAGATCTCGTGCGGAGTGCCGAGTTGTTGAACTGCGCCGTCCTTCATGATGGCAATCCGGTCAGCGAGCGTCATCGCCTCAATCTGATCGTGTGTCACATAGATCATGGTGTTGTGCAATTGCTGATGCAGCCGCTTGATTTCTACGCGTAGACTGGCACGCAACTTTGCATCAAGATTGGACAAGGGCTCATCGAACAAGAACACATCCACATCACGCACCAGTGCACGACCAATAGCCACGCGTTGTCGCTGCCCACCAGAGAGCTGTGCAGGCTTGCGCTCCAACAAGGCCTCGATCTGCAGCACCTCAGCAGCCCGCTTCACGCGAGACTCTATCTCGGACTTGGCAACCTTGGCCTGCTTCAAGCCAAAGGACAAATTGCCACGCACGGTCATCTGTGGGTACAACGCATAGGATTGGAACACCATGCCGATACCACGATCCTTGGGCTCATCCCAAGTGACGTTTCGCCCCTTGATGTGGATCTCACCCCCCGAGACGTCCAACAGGCCCGCGATGCAGTTAAGCAAGGTCGACTTGCCGCAGCCGGATGAACCCAACAAAACGAGAAACTCGCCTTCACCGATCTCTATATCAAGGTCTGTGAGTACCTTGACACTTCCAAAGTGCAGGTCCAGGCCGCGAATGGATACCGAAGATGTGGTCTGGTTCATACGCTACCAACTAACCCTTGACCGCGCCAGCGGCGATTCCACGGACGAACAAACGCCCGGATATAAAATAGACAGTCAACGGCACCAAGGCCGTAATCATCGTAGCCGCCATATTGACGTTGTACTCCTTCACGCCTTGAACTGAATTCACGATGTTATTGAGCTGAACTGTCATCGGGTAATTGGCAGGCTTGGTGTAGATCACACCAAAAAGGAAATCATTCCAGATGCCGGTGATCTGCAGAATCATCGCCACCACGAAAATAGGCACACTCATTGGCAACATGATCTTCAGAAAGATCCCCCAGAAGCCTGCACCATCTACACGCGCGGCCTTGAACAGCTCCTCGGGCAAGCTGGAAAAATAGTTACGAAACAAAAGCGTGAGAATAGGCATGCCAAACACGCTGTGCACTAGCACCAGTCCCCAGAACGAGCCGTACAAGCCCATCTCACGCAGGATGATGACCAGAGGATAGATCATCACCTGATAGGGGATGAACGCACCAAAGATCAGAATGGTGAAGAACACATTCGCGCCCTTGAAACGCCAGTTAGCCAATGCATAACCATTGACCGATGCAATGGCAATGGATAACACAACAGACGGCACCGTGATCATCACCGAATTCCAGAAACCGCGACTCAGTCCATCACAATTGAGCCCGGTGCAAGCCTCGGCCCAGGCCTTGACCCAAGGCTGAAAAGTCACCTCAACCGGAGGTGAAAAAATGTTGCCCATGCGTATTTCAGGCATGCCCTTCAATGAGGTCACAACCATCACGTACAAGGGCAAGGCGTAGTAGCAGGCAACCAGTCCGAGGATGCCATAGAGAAAGATATTACGACGCGAAAACACGCGACGCGGCTTTGGGCCATTCGGCCCACGCCCTACTGGGGCGACTGATTCAGTCACGACGCCTGCCTCCAAACTCAAGATAGGCCCATGGAATGAGCACAATAAGAACCGCCAGTAACATCATGGTCGATGCGGCAAACCCCTGTGCCAGATTCTGCGACTGAAACATTTTTTCGTAAACGTACTTGGCGGGCACCTCGGAAGCTATACCGGGGCCACCGCTGGTTTGCGCGACGACCAGGTCATACACCTTGACGATACCTGCCGCAATAATGACCAGCGTTGTGATAAACACCGGGCGCATCATGGGGATCACAATGAAGATGTAGGTTTTCCATGCAGGAATACCGTCGACACGCGCGGCCTTCCAGATGTCCTCGTCGATGCCGCGCAGACCTGCGAGCATCAGACACATGATGAAGCCTGTGCCTTGCCAGATGGCAGCGATCAGGATGCCGTAGATCGCAATGTCAGCGTTGTTCAGTGGATCGAAGACAAAGCTATCCCATCCAAGATCGCGCACTACATTCTGCACCCCGAGCCGTGGGTTGAGAATCCATTGCCAGACCAAGCCCGTGACAATGAAGGACATGGCAAACGGATAGAGAAATATGGTGCGGAAAGTATCTTCAAAGCGAATCTTCTGATCAAGGAGTGCCGCAAGAACAAAGCCGATCACAAGAGACAGCACAAGGGAACACACACCGAATATAAGCAAATTCTCGATGGACACCTGCCAGCGGCTGGTGCCCCACAAGCGCTCGTACTGCTTTAGGCCAACAAATTGTTCTCTCGGAAGCAAACGAGAGTTGGTAAAGGAGTACACCACCGTCCAGATCGTGCCACCGACGAACACGACCATGGCGGTCAGGATCATCGGGATAGCAGCGATCTTCGCATTCAGATTGCGTAGCGGGCGAAAGGGCCGTCGGCCCTGAGCGCCTTTATGAGTAATTTGATGATTCATAAGTCCGCCAGGACCTGCCACTCAGCCAGCAAGTGGCAGGTCTGCACGGAAAGTCAGTCAGCGTCCGAGATAATGTCCGCGTAGCGAGCTTGCGCTTCTTCCGCAGTCATCGAAAGATCCGACCAGAACTCGGTCTGCAGATCTTCCATTTGGCCGGTAGTGTCAGCGGTCAGTACGTTGTCGCCTGTCGGCACGATGCCGCCAGCGGCAAGGATCTCCAGACCCTTTTTCATGCAGTCATTGGCAGCGGAAAGATCGATATCACCACGAACAGGAAGCGAACCCTTTTTCAAGTTGAAAGCGACCTGAACCTGCTTCGAGATCATCGTTGATGCAAGTTTGAGCTGTGCCTCAGTCTTCGCCGGATCATCCAGCTTGGGGAAGTAGAAGGCATCGCCTCCGGTTGAAATGATCTCATTGAGACCCAAGCCCGGCAAGCAGGTGTAGTCCTCTCCCGCTACCTGACCTGCTACCTGAAATTCACCTTGCGCCCAGTCACCCATAATCTGCGCACCGGCTTGCCCGGTGATTACCAGATTGGTGGCCTGGTTCCAGTCTTGTACATTTGAATCCTTGGCAAGTTCGCGCGCTGCTGCAGCGGCTTCGAATATTTTGCCCATCTCGGGCCCCGCAGCTGCCTCTGCATCCTTGTCAGCGTTGATCTGGCTCCACAAGTCGACGCCACCGATGGCGTAAGTCAAGACGCCAAAAGCGCCGTTTTGCTGCCAACCCTGCCCACCCATGGCGAGCGGCACTTTGCCAGCTTCTTGCAAGGCGGGTGCGGCCGCAACAAATTCATTCCAGTCTGCGGGCACATCAACGCCTGCATCTTCAAAAGCCTGGTGACTGAGCCACATCCACTCCCAGGAGTGAATATTGACCGGCACGCAGTAGATCTTGCCGTCCAGCGTACAAGAATCAAGCAGGCTAGTCGGATTGACAAAATCTGCCCAACCTTCGGCTTCTGCTACTTCTGTCAGATCCTGCAACAGGCCTGCCTCGATAAGCTCTTCGGCCTGACGCCCGTGATTCAACTGAGTAGCGCCCATGGGGTCGCCACCGATGATGCGGCTGACAATAATCGGACGAGCGACACCGCCGGAGCCTGCAATAGCGCCGTCGACCCAGGTGTTACCTGTGGCGTTGAAAGCCTTGGCGAGCTCAGCTGCTGCCGCAGCCTCACCACCTGACGTCCACCAGTGTGTCACTTCAAGCTCAGTTGCCTGAGCGCCGCCAGCGGCACACGAAGCCGCCACAACAGCGGCGACTGAAAAGGTTGTTTTTAGATTCATGTCTCGATCTCCAAGGGTTATGTGTGCGGAGCTGCAGGACGTATGTCCGAGCGGCTTCTACACTGCCACCGTACTCGGAAACTTGGTCACAAGACTAGGTCATACTCGACACACCCGATTAATTTACGGCATGAACAAATACTCGTCAAGTGCCACTGCACGTTGGACCATTTTTCGGACCGCCGAGGCACGCACTCAACACTCAACGTCTCAACCTTTCACTGCGCCTGCTGTCAGCCCACTGACGATATTTCGCTGAAACACCAACACCAGCACAAACAGCGGTGCGGTCGCACTGACTACCGACGCAACCGCAAACATGACGTTGCCCTCGGTCTGGGTGGTGCCCAGAAAACTTGCGATCTTCGGCACCATGGTCTGGTTGTGCTGATTGAGGATGGTGGCGGTCACGGCAAAATCGTTATACGCGAGCAAAAAACTGAACAGCCCGGTGGTAATCACACCTGGCCACATCACGGGCATGATCACGTAACAGAATGCCTGCCCTCGCGTGCATCCGTCCACCAGCGCACTCTCATCAAGTTCGCGCGGCACGTTCATGAAAAACGAACGCAGCATCCACAAGGTAAACGGCTGATTGATCGCCACCAGCACGATGATGGCGGTGGGTAGATAACCCCAGATATTCAATTTGAAGAACGGCAGCAGATAACCGGACACCAGCGTGATGTGCGGCATGGCACGAAAGATCAGCGCAACGATCAACAAGGCAAAGGCATACCTGGCGGTTGAGCGCGCCAAGGCATAGCCGCCGAGAGTGCCGAAGGTCAGCGAAATTACAACCACCGACACGGTGACTATGAGTGAATTGACAGCGGCACGCCAGAAGTCCTGCTGCACCCAGGCGCCTTCATAGGCTACGCCAGTAAACGCATGGCCATAACGCGCAGTGGTGTTAACGCCGGTGACCGCATTGCTCCAGTCGGACTTGGAGAAAAAATCCGCCTGAATCTTGAACGAGCCCCACATCGTCCAGAAAAAGGGAAAGGCTGCAACGATCAGCCAGATGAAGATAAACGCGCTGGTGGCGATCAGCAGTGGCGTGGAGCGATGCTGTGTTGCCGACTCATGACTCATGCGTAGCCAACCTTGTCATGCACTTCGGTAGTCGCGCCAGGTGAGCCAGACCACAGGGGCGAGCAGAATCATCACCCCAATAATGGTCAGCACCGATGTGGCGCCTGCAGAGCCAAACAACTGAACCTCCTGCGACAGATCGTTGTAGATGATCCATGACAAGGATGTGGCGTTGGCCGAGGCATTGAAGCCCACTATCGGCTCAAACACCCGAAACGCATCCATCAGGTGGATCAGGCACACAAAGACGACCAGTGGTGCGAGATAGGGAATCACGACGTAGCGTGTGCGCTCCCAACGCGAGGCTCCATCGATCATCGCTGATTCCAGGGTCTCGCCCGGCACGGTCTGAAGACCGGCGTAGAACACAATGAAGGCAAATGGCGTTGAGTGCCAGATGCCATAGGTAATGATGGTAATCCAGGTGAGCGCAGGCGATGCCTTCAGTGACAACTCGGGGTTATCAAAGATGAACTGCAGCGTCTTGCCGATGATGCCATCTGCATCAATCATCCAGAACAGCACCAGAGAACCAATCAATGGCGTGATGATGAACGGCAGCAAGGTCGCAAAGATCACGACTCCCTTCAACCAACGGTGCAAGGAGTTGACAGCCAGTGCCAGAGTAAACCCGAGGGCAAGCACAAACGGCGTGGAGACAAAGGTGTAGGTCAGCGTGAATACCAGCGCCTTGTAGAACGGCAGGTTCATCACGCCATCGACAAAATCAGCAAAACTACTGCGCCCACTCCAGGCCGCGGAAACCTCCTCGAAGGCCAGGTGGTTGCGATTGGTGTAGGTGCCGATGCCATTGAAGCGACCGAGTGGTCGCTCGGCGTTCAGCGCCGCCGAGGCCTCCTCATCAACACGGGTGGTCTCCTTGCACCCGAAAGGACCACAGCTCTCGCTGACGATGAGCACCTTCTCGTTTTCGATGTGCAGCGACTGCACTATCACCGATACGATTGGTAGCGCAATAAACAACAACATCGCAATGCCGGACGGTGCGATAAACAACCAGAAGGTGCGGTGCGGCATGAGGTGCTTCCAATGGAGACCGAGACAGCGCGAAGCGCGAACTCGCGCGCTGCCTCAGAGGCCCAACCGGTTACAGGAACCCCGCTTCTTCAGCGGCAGCACGGTAGGCAGCCTCTGTGTCCGCCAGCGCCTGTTCTGCTGACTCGGATCCCTGCAGGAACTCCACCAGCTCATTACCCAGAGCCGTGTGCATCAGACCGATGTAGGGCAGCATTGGATAGGGCTGTGCTCCGGCGCTGGCGGTTGCCAATACACCTTCAGCAGCCTGCGTCGGCTCGTAACCCGCCATCAACCACACAGCGGCATCTGCATTGGCGTTGGCCACCTCGTCACTGACGCTGCTGACCATGGCCTGAAAGCTTGCCACTGCATTTTCGTCAGAGGTGTTGGTCGCGATAGTGAACCCGTCCCACCAGAGCGTGGACGCAGGCACATCACCGCCGCCGACGGTCGGTGCAGATGCAAAGCCGATATTCTCGACCACACCTTCAGCCGCACCTTCGTCGTCAAGGACGCTACCCGCACGCGAACCCCACATGTTCATCATTGCCGCTTTACCTTGCTCAAACTCGGCTGCCGCGATGGTGGAATCAAAGGTCAGGAAGTCCGGGTTCATGAATTCGGTGAGCGACTTCATCATCGCAAGCGCTGCCTTGGCTTCATCAGAGTCGAGGTTTGGCTCGGCACTACCGTCCATGAACATGTCACCACCAAAGCCCATGAGCATGTTTACAAACTCTTCAGCCAGGTTCCAACCACTCTTGTAGGTACCGGTCAAGGGATACTCGATCAGGCCAGCCTCCTTGATGGCTGCAGCAGCCGCCAGCACCTCTTCATAGGAGGTTGGCACCTCAACGCCTGCCTGCTCGAGGATGTCCTGGCGGTACATCAGGTGTTGAGCATTGGCCATGAAGGCGATAGCCATGACGTCATCACCGACGGTGATCTTGAGATTGTCAGGCAGGTCCGGTGCATGCTCATCAATAAGTGCATTCAGTGGGCGCACCAGACCGTCGTTCATCAATGTCACCAAGGTGCTGTTGGCAACAACAGCGACAGTGTACTCAGACGGGTCTGCCGTCAGCGCGGCAACCTGGATCTCCCGATGCTCCTTGGTCAGGTTGCTGGCAAAGGTCACACCATCGGTTGAACAGCCTTCTGCGGCCCCGACGATCGCCTGTATGGCAGGAAACTCGTTGCCCAGAACACTGATCTCGGCGGTGTCCACGGATATGGCGCAATCGGCGATCGCGTTGCTGCTGGCAAGGGCAAAGGCACCTCCCGCTGATAGCGCTATCGCCGAAGCGACCAAGGTTTGATTGAATTTCATGACTGTCTGCTCTCCAATTGGTATTTGCTTGCCAGGACACTACACAGGCAACTCTCTTGTATCAACAACTTCACAATTCTGAGATGTCGGGCACAGCAGAGTCAACCCGCTGCAAGTCCAGGTTTTGCAGATTCCAGAAACCCACCTGACTGGCGGGCCCACAACTCAGCATACAGCCCATTGCCCGCACTGAGTTCGGCGTGTGTGCCCTCCTCCACAATCGCCCCGGCATCCATGACGATCAGCCGATCCATCGCAGCTATGGTCGATAGCCGGTGCGCGATGGCGATGACGGTCTTGCCGTGCATGAGTGCATCAAGATTTTCCTGAATCACAGCCTCCACTTCAGAATCCAGAGCACTGGTGGCCTCATCGAGCACCAGAATCGGCGCATCTTTCAGGAACATTCGCGCAATCGAGATGCGCTGGCGTTGCCCACCGGAGAGCTTCACACCACGCTCACCGACATGAGCCTCAAGCCCTTTTCTGCCGTCAGCATCCTCAAGACTCTGGATAAAGTCCCAGGCGCTGGCGCGCCTTGCCGCCGCGATAACATCTTCTTCTGACGCACCACGCCGGCCGTAGGCAATATTCTCGAACACAGATCGGTGCAACAATGAGGAGTCCTGGGTGACCACGCCAACATGTCGTCGAAGTGATTCCTGAGAGACTTCGGCAACATTCTGCTCATCGACCGTAATCTGCCCCGACTCAACGTCATACAGCCGCAGAATCAGGTTGGTGAGTGTGGTCTTGCCCGCACCAGAGCGCCCGACAAGACCGATCTTTTCTCCACCGCGAATAGTCAGCGATAACTCACTGATCACAGCCGGGCGCTCATCAGACGTGCCCCTCTCATCCTCCGAGTTGGCGGTAGCAATACCGCGTGGCAAGCGCCCGTAGTCAAACGAGACTGAATCAAATCGGATAGCGCCACTTGGCACGGCAAGCTCGGCGGCCTGCTCAACATCCTGTACGGCTCGGGCTCTGGACAACATCGCCATACCGTCGTAGACCACACCAACACTCTCGAACAGCCCGGACAACTCCCACATGATCCAGTGAGCAATACCTTGTAGACGAAGCACCAAGCCAACACCCACCGCAATGGCACCAACGGTGACCATGCCGCGAGACCATAGCCACAGCCCGGCTGCCGCAACCGTGAACAGCAGCATGCCGTTGATGAAACTCAGGCTGGATTGCAACAATGTCACCAGACGCATCTGTGGATAAACCGTGCGCAGAAACCCATCCATGCTGTCGCGTGCATACCCTGCCTCATGCCCGGCGTGCGCAAACAACTTGACGGTCATGATGTTGGTGTAACTATCGACCACACGACCTGTCATGACCGATCGCGCGTTCGCCTGTTTGCGCGACAAGGCCTTCAGCTGCGGCATGAAATAGCGCAACATCACGGTGTAGGCAATCAACCACACGATGAAGGGCAAGGCCATCCAGACGCTGAAGCTTGCCACCAGCACCAGAGAGCCAACGAAGTAGACGCCGACGTACACAAGGACATCCAGCACCTTCATGATGACGTCACGCGCGGCAAGCGAGCTCTGCATCACGCGCGTGGCTACACGGCCGGCAAACTCGTCCTGATAGAAGCCGTAACTCTGGCCCAGCATCCATCGATGCGCTTTCCATCGAATCGTCATGACAAAATTGCCAAGGACAGTCTGGTGCAGCACTGTTGACTGCAAAAACACTGCTAGCGGCAAGGCGATGAGAATTACCACGCCCATCCAGACCAACATCGAGGCATCCTCACTGAATACCTCAGCAGGCTCTCGTGTGCCCAGCCAATCGATCAGATTGCCAAGGAAAGCGAACAGCATGACCTCAAGCACAGACACGACAACAGTCAGTGCAGACATCAACATCAGCCAAGGCCACACTGTGCGAGCGTAGTGCCACAAGAAGGGCAGCAGCTTGTCCGGCGGGCGTGTCGGTGGCTCTTCGGGGAATGGCTTGACGCGGCGCTCGAACCAGGCGAGCAAGGGCGCAAAGATCCCTCCCCTGTTTTCAAGGGAGACGTCGTCAGTGGCTGTTGTAGAGTCTTCTGCCATCTACCGAGTTCAGTTGTTAAATTGAAGAGCCAGAAACCCGACGTCGCGCCACACCGTGTACAACGCCGCCGCAGTATACGTTGAGCAGCGACAATGAACCGACTCAGACCATGAACACAGGCGACGACCGCAAGCCGCGCGCGCGTTGGCGGCGCTGGACGGACGACCTGGTCAACCCGCGCGCACACCCCAGACTTGAAGCGGCGCTTGCACAGCACCGCACAGACGTGCCCGTACTGTGGCTGCTGGGCAAAACGGGCGCCGGCAAAAGTTCGGTCATCCAACGCCTCACGGGCGATTCTCGCGCCGAGATTGGCAACGGCTTCGAGCCCTGCACTCGCACCTCACATTTCTACAATCACCCGAGACAGGCGCCGGTTATGCGCTTTCTCGATACACGCGGTCTGGGTGAGTCCGGCTACGACCCGCAGGAGGATCTGGCTGCCTGCCAGCACACGAGCCATGCCTTGCTGGTGTTAACACGCGTGGACGACACCTCACAGGCTGTCCTGTGCCAGGCCCTTGCAAGACTTGCACGTCAACCCGGGGCACTACCCGCGCTGCATCTGCATTCTGCCCTGCACATGATCTCTGACCCGGCACACCGGCAGCGTGCCATCGACTTCAATGCCACGCAGGTGCGGACAGCGCTGGGGCGCGATATTCCGCAAATCCGCATCGACTTCCTGCCACAGGACGACCCCGATGACGATACCGGTCTGACAGCACTGAGCGCCGGGATAATTGCGCTGGTGCCAGAGCTTGAAGTCGCACTGGCGACGCGCGACGCGCATGACAGCGAGCATGCCGCGTTTTTACTCAATCGGCGCGAAGTGCTTGGCTATGCCTCTGCTGCCGCAGCCGTCGATGTGTTCCCTGGAGTTGGCCTGGTTGGCGTACCCGGGATTCAGGGCAAGCTGCTGCATACCTTGGCCGCACGCTACGAGCACACATGGGATCGTCAGGCGGCACGTGACTTTCTGGCTGTACTGGGCACCAGTTTCCTGTATCGCTATGGCATGTCATTCATCGGTCGTCAGGCGGCCAAGCTCATTCCGGGCTACGGCCAAACCGCGGGAGCTGCTGCCGCAGCAGGGATCAGTTTTGCCAGCACCTATGCACTCGGGCGCGCCGCCTGCTTGTACCTCTACCGCAAAAGCGTCGGCGTCGACACAGATCGAGCTACATTGCAGGAGGCCTTCAAGCAGGCCTTTGATGAACTGCACACACGAGATCACCAGTGAATCTGTTCAAGCTGCGACACTCCGCATTCAGTCTGATCTGGTGCCTGCTGGTCATAGGGGCGCTCCCAATGGCAGGACTTGCCGTTGCAGGTCTTGTCTGGTCATGGCGCGAAGGCTGGCTGATCCCTCTGCTGCTGGTGTGGCTTGGAATCACCCTGCTCGCCTGGATAGCGCTGATGCTCTTGCAGCGACGCATCAAGTCGCGTGTGCAAGAAGAGATACACAGCGAAGGCCAGGAACTACCCGACACACTCACACCGCGCAAGACCTGGGCTGAACATGACATCGCGGTCTTCAAACAGGCATGCAAGCTGATCGATGCCAATGCAGATAGCTCACTTGATCCGAACTTGCTGCGCCAGCATGCTTTGGATGTTATCCAGCTCGTCGCTCAACACTACAAGGGTGAGCGCCGCAATGTGGAGCTGGTCTTTACGCTGCCCGAAGGCCTGCTGATGCTATCGGTGGCGAGTGAACGATACCGCGCGCTGGTACTCTCGCACATCCCCTTTGCCGATCGTATAACGGTCGCAAGTCTGCTAGGCATTGCACAGCAGCGATTGAGGATAGAGCGTGGAGCAACGTGGATCAATAGAGTGCGGCGCGGCGCTCGCCTGGTCAATCCGTTGACAGCCATGATAAGTGAAGTCAGAGAGCAGTTTACAGGGCGCGTGCTGTCACAAGTGAACACCGCATTGCGCCGCGACCTTGTACGCCTGTTATTGCAGGAGGTGGCACAGGTTGCGATTGACCTGTACGCAGGATACTTGCAGGCATCAGACAGTGATTTAAAGCAGTATCGAAGTCAGACGGCACGCGACGACGACATACGACAACCAGAACCGCCGGAGCCCATTCGTGTTGTGATCGTAGGACAACCCGGTGCCGGAAAGTCCTCACTGGTCAATGCCCTGATTGAAGAGCTGGTAGCCGAGGTGGATGTGCTGCCAACAACAGACCGACTCACAGTGCACGCCCTGAACATCGAGGGCCTACCACCCCTACGCCTTGTTGATACACCTGGAATAGACAGCACAAGTGCCGCACAGGAGCAGGTGCTCGATGCCGTGAAGAACGCCGACCTGGTGCTGTGGGTGGCAAAAGCCAATCAACCCGGGCGCGAACCGGATACCCAGCTGCATGCAGCTCTGATGGATTACGAGTCAGCCGCACCGGAACGGCGTCTACCTCCGGCTATCATGGTATTGAGTCACGTGGATCAGCTGGCCCCACGTAGTGAATGGTCGCCGCCCTACCGGCTGACCGGGCAACCGGCAATGTCGCCTGAACGGAGACGCTCAGCACATGAGAAGAAAGCCAACACTATTGCAAAGGCGTTGGTATCAGTCCAATCCGGTATCGGTCTTGACACCACAGTGCCAGCCATACCGGTTCGCCTGGATTCTCCAGCTACCTACAACCTCGACACCCTTGTAGCGGCTATAGGCATCGTTGCAGAAGACGCACTGCTCGTTCAGCTCAACCGACGGCGCATGGACTATCAGGGCCAAAGGGGTGGCTGGCGCAAACGACTGACTCAATCGAAGAACCTTGCCCTAGGCCTCGCAAAACTGTATGCGGACAGAGCCTGACCCCATGTCACGGAAGCATTGCCGACCTGACGGGTCGTTGACGCGGCACCTCATTCAAGGCCTTGAGCACCTCCGCATCTCGTGAGTAGATGTCATCGAAATAGACATAGTTGCCTTGCTCGTCCACATCGATAGTCCAGTACAACAAGGCGACGGGCAAGGGCGCCGTCAAATCAATCGGTATATTGTCCGCGTCCGCATAGAGCTCTGCGATCGCTTGCGCGTCCAGATCAGCACGACGGCTCAGAATAATACGTGCCAATGCATCGGGGTCCTCAACCCGTACACACCCATGACTCAACGCACGTTCTTCCCTGTCAAACAAGCCTCGGGATGGCGTATCGTGAAGGTATACAGAATACGGGTTGTCAAACATGAACTTGACCCGCCCAAGTGCATTATTGCTCCCTGGCATTTGCACCACGTCATACGGGAGCGACTCAGCGCGGTATCGTTCCCACTCGATGTCGACAGGATCGTACCACCGTCCCTCAACATCGCGAAGCTGAAAGCCCCGATTTGAAAACCCCAAGGGGTCAGAGATGGCTTGTTCATACAGACGATCCTCGATAATGCTGCGAGGCACCGTCCAGGTCGGATCGAGCACAACATGATCCATCAAGCTGACAAACACGGGAGTTCTTCGATCAGGCTTGCCAACAATGACTCGCTCCTGCCAGACAGGCTCATCGTCGAGATACAACGTCGAGGTGTAGGCGGGGATATTGACTTCAATACGGTCAACATCACCGACCGCACGGGCAAACCAGCGAGCGCGCTCGATATTGACGCGCAAAGTGTCGATCAGAGCGGGGTCCCTCGCTCTTTCAAGCTCAGTTGCAAGGGCTGAACGCAAACGCAGGTACAAATCCGTATCAGGTCGCATATCGGCCACCAGGCCAGCGATATCACCCTGATCCAAACGTTGCGATAGCGCACCCATCACCTGGGGCTCGGCATGTCTCCATGCAATGGGATCATCGTCTCGCGGAGCCAGACCACGCGGATCCGCACGGCCATTGGCCAAGCGGTCACCCAAGGCGACAAGCGTATCGGTCAGAAGGATTTCACGCTGCGCCACCGATAGCCGGGCATCTGGACTCAGCGGATCATGAAAACCGCGCGGGCGCAGCTCATCGACGAGCAAACCATCCGCCGTGCTCGACTCCAGGGCTGCTCGCAGACTGAGGATCATGGCCGGATCTGTCCAGATTGCCACCCCCTGGCGCTGCTTGTACAGACTGCGCACAAAATCCCCTTGTCGCAAGTTCTGCGCTTGGCGCAACAAAGCCGCATTGACCTCCGACGGCTCAGGGACCTCGAGAACCTCTGCCAATGCCTGCAGATCGCGGGTCAGATCGGAAGCCTTTGCAACGGGCACAAAGACAACGGCGACAAGGATGGTCGCGATCCACACACGCCCTGGGCGATTCAGCAAGAGACGGGACATTTTCATAGCCGAATTCACTGCAGCAAACACGCCCCGATTCGGGGCAGAAACGCTCTGACACAAATGTAATGTGCAAAGCGAGACATACGCCACAGATGCCAACCCGGCCGAAAATTGATCAGGCCGAAACGGCATACTTGACGAACATGAGCCACTTCACAAAACGCCTCTCTCAGGGGCAAAAGCCTGCTGGCACGAACAACCGCAAGGGCGACGCCACAGGCTTTGATTCAGCTGGCCGCGCTCTCCCCGAGGCTTGCGACGTCGCTATTATCGGTGGCGGAGTGGTCGGCGTTGCTGCCGCATTGACGCTGGCCGAACGCGGTCACTCGATTGTTCTGTGCGAGAAAGGTCGAGTCGCGTGTGAGCAGTCATCGCGCAACTGGGGCTGGATCAGGCGACTCGGTCGCGACCCTGCTGAGCTGCCGTTGATGCAGGAGAGCCTGGAGCTCTGGCGGGCCTGGGCACACCGCGTTGGCACTGATATCGGCTTTCGCGAGCACGGGATTACCTACCTGGCAGAGACAGAATCCGAGTTCAATCGGCGCACTCATTGGTTACGCACTGCTGGTCAGTATGCAAGTGATGCTGTCGTTCTCGATGGTGCAGCTACAGACAGGCTACTCGGCCGCAGCGATCACAGGTTTTTCGGTGCCGTGCGCATAGCGGACGACGCGCGTGCCGAACCTTCACTTGCCGTACCGGCGCTCGCCGCGATGGCGGAGCGCGAGGGCGCACACATCGCTGAAGGCGTCGCTGTACGCACACTGCTGCGCACGGCGGGCCGGGTATGCGGGCTCGCCACCGACGCAGGGCCTGTACGCGCCAATTCAGTGATCCTGGCGGGTGGCATCTGGTCGCGAGTGCTACTGGAAAACGAGGGCGTAGGATTTCCGCAACTCGCTGTGCGCGCCTCGGTCATGCGCACCGCGCCAGGCCCTTCAATTGGCCCTGGTGCCTTCGGCACGGAGGGCGCCTCACTACGCCCTCGGCTCGACGGCGGGTACACGATTGCCCGCGCAGGAGCTGCCCACCTGGACCTTGTGCCTGCGGCCTTGCGCTACCTGTCCGAGTTTGTACCGCTGATCCGCAACAACTGGCGCATCCTGTCACTGAGCGTCGGGCGTGATTTTTTCGGCCCCCTCGGCTACCAGCGCTGGGCAGAGGATGAGCCGAGCCCCTTTGAAGCCATGCGCTGCATGAGCCCTGAGCCCGACCTTCCACTACTCGGCCAGGCACTTGCCACAGCACGCCGTCGCTTTCCTGCCTTGGCAGAGATCCCCGTCTCTGAACGTTGGGCCGGTTTGATTGACACCATGCCAGACGAGCGCCCCGTGATCGATGCGGTGCGCGGCTTACCCGGACTTGTCGTCGCCAGTGGTTTTTCGGGCCACGGCTTCGGGATTGGTCCTGGCGGTGGCGCCATGGCGGCGGATCTCGCCACAGGCAACAGACCCGCGGTCGACCCCTCACCCTTTCGCTTGAGTCGATACGCAAGCAAGCCCCTCCGAACATAGCTCGCTTATGCCTGAGTATCGTTGAGATGATTGGCTATGTTAGTGAAGAAGATGGCAGACACAGCCATCGCCAGATCCATCAGGGCCGCATCATCTATTCCGGCAACACGGGCCCTCGAAACCAATGCATCCGGTGTCTTGCCCGGTGCGCTGAAAAAACCAGTCACGATGGCAAGCATCGCGTCGATGCGCTCGTCGCCTGTGGGCTCACCTTCTTGAGAAGCTTTAATCGCCTGACTGGAAAGCCCGGCGGCACGCGCTTTCTTGCGGTGTATGGCGACACAAAATGCACAGCTGTTCAATGTACTTACTCTGAGTTTGATCGCTTCTATCTCCGAGGGAGCTAGCGTGCCTGTATCCAGCGCGTTCTCCATCGCAAGATAGGCGCGCAGAGCCGGTTCGCTACTCGCGAACTCGAGCCATACATTAGCCAGCGGACCACGGGCCACTATTGGCGCCAAGGCCTCCTGCGTTGCCTGCTCAAGGTCGTCGAAAGATCGAGTACTCAGTCGAGCCACAATGGTATGTATCTCAGTCAAGGGGCTCTGGATCATGACACAGGGGTGTGCCTCAGCCATAGTCGCTGCCGGCACCCATGTTGCAGGTTCCGTGGCCCGATGTAGGTAATATGCTGCAGCAACGGCAGCGACTTCGGCACGGCAACTGCACTAGGCGTTACCACAATTACCAGCGCATACAGAGGTAGCTCATGCGAAAGGCCTGCAACCGGCATCAATCAAGCACTGCCGTATTTTCCCTATGCTCGCTGGCGGCTGCCATGAGCCTCGCTATGCTTACGTCCAGTGCTGAGGCGGTCGATGCGCGCTCTATTGCGCTCGGCGGGTCTGCGGTTGCCTTTGGCATCGGTGTCAATGGTGCCATCGAGAATCCCGCCTCACTTGCCGCGATGAAACGGCGCGGCGACACAGCACACTTTCTGCTGGGCACAGCCGCAGATGTGCGTGATCACGGCGACCTGATCAATGTCCTGCGTGACGATGGCAACCGTGATCTTGTCGATGATCTTGAGGCAGAAATCAACACTGTCTCAGGCTCCAACGTGACGCCAGAATGTTCAGGGGTAGCGGTGTTGACAGCCAGCGATGACACGCCGTGTGTGACAGGAACCGCACGCCTTGCTGGTCTTGCCAACGATGCTATCGGGCTGCTCGACGATATTGACGACACACCCGCATCAGGGCTGAGCGAAGCTCACGCAGGCCTTGCCGTAACCACCACCACTCTACCCTTCGCAATCCACTTTGGAGCACGTGCCACAGGTAGGGGCGTGGCCAACGTGGATGATGGTGATCGCCAGTACGTTGCGGATTTCACGGCCATTGCAGGTGATGATCAAATCACACTCGGGGAGGTCAGAAACAATGATCGTTTTCAAATCGAGAACGGCGAGCTGAACATCGAACAACCCGAAGACGTCTTGAGCTCAAGCGGTGAAGGTAGCGCAATGGTCCGTGCTCAATTTGGTGTCAGCCTTGCCATGAGCGTTGAGATTGCCGGTACTACCCTTGATCTTGGAGTAACACCGAAGTTTTCGCGCTTGACCGCCTATGGGTTGCAGCCCAATCTAAGCGAGGTCTTTGACGACACAAGCGAGCCCTTCGAGGATCAGTTCGACGATAGCAAGGTGGAAGAAAGCAGTTTCACCTTTGACATGGGCGCATCAACACAGTTGACCAACTTGCCACTGCGCCTGTCCGCTGTGTTACGCAATGTAGTGCCCGAGTCGATCAAGACCACGACTGACATCGAGTTCGAGACAACACCACAACTGATCATCGGTGCACTGCATCAGCGGGAGCGCCTGAGCCTCATCGCAAGTGTCGCCATAAACAACGCAGAACTCGATGGCATCGATACTCAACCGATTGCACTCGGCATTGAATACGGCACTGACACGTTTGCCCTGCGGGGCGGCTTGAGTACTGATTTTGGCCGTGATGATGATGTGGCAGCCGTATCGGCGGGAGTCAAGCTTGGCCCTCTGGAAGTGGGAGCTCGCCTTGCAGGGATCAATAGAGGGCACATAGGGGCACAGCTCTCATTTGGATTCTGACGTGTTTACCCACCTGGACCATTGAGTGGGACCGTCGAGTTGGTGCTCGGATCTGGCCATTCAGATCACCCGTCCAAACCGCGTAGACCCTGACGCCGACAGGCACGTGCTTGTCGACGCGTAGCCGCTGACAAGAGCAGACTGTCAAGCCGCCGCGACCACTCGCGCGAGTGCAACGGCGATTGCGACATCACACCAATGACGTTGTGGTACGCAGGTAGCGACCACCTGCGTCCATACCGAAAACCCGCCGCGAGGAACACCGGTACAGCACGCTGCAGCTCCCTGCCATCAACGGCATTGACAATCAGCAACCCGTTGTCAGTTAGCGCAGCGGCAAGCTCTGCCACCCATTCATCATCCAACGCGACGGCTCGCATGGGCTCCCCCTGATCGTGACCGAACAGATCGTCGATGACCAGATCGTAGCGCTGGCTCCTGGGCCTCGAGTAGAGCCAGGAGATGGCATCAGCATGGATCAGCGTGTGTTTCTCTACACCAAACCAACGATGTGCCACATCAAGATGCACCTCGTCGATTTCAACACCGGTCATAGCAGCGCTTGGCACCAGGTATTGCAACTGCCGCATGACTGCCCCGCCACCGACGCCGAGTAGCAGAGCGCTCTTCACGCCATCCTGGTCTCTGTACAGCGATGGCAGGCTCAGGCAGTCCCAGACACCACCTGCAAACGGGCGCGTCTCGTTCCATTGACTGTGAAAAACACCATTGCTGTACAGCCGAGTAGACGCCCCGTGAGAGCGCACGCTGTAGTGGGTATCGCCCGCCCGATGCTCCCAGAGAGTACTCAGTGTAATAACTCCGCCCGTTGCGCCGAGGGAAGATCAGGTGACCGGAATGGGAGATACGCCGATCAACAGCTTGTGGGCCCAGATGGAAAACACAGCCCAGGCGGCAGTGCCTACCACGACCACCAAAGCCGTTCTGGCGAAACCACCTGTCGAGGTCCGGCTGACGCCATCGCGACGATCACGTCTGCGCGATGCCGCATACAAAAACACGGCCCAGAACAGGAAGCTGCCAAACATCACCAGATCAGCCAGGCTACCGTTGACCAGAAGGTGCGCAAATGCCCAGAGTTTTACAGCCACCACCATCGGGTGCCCAACGGCAGCCCGTATCGGATTGTTGGGAATGCCATAAGCCGCCAACAACACAAACGCAATCAAGGTTAGTAGCCACGCAACTGCCACCAGGATGTTCGAGGTATGCCACAGCCACACAGGCGCTTGCCTCGCCTGCCCGTAGCCATAGATGATCAAGACAAGACCTAGTAATGAAACCAGCGCATACAGGCCCTTCCACACGACTTCACCACGTTCGGCACGGACACGCTCTCGCCATTGCTCAGCGAGGATACGGCTCAGATGTATGCCAATGAACAGTATCAGTCCAACGATCAACAACAACATAGAGCTCTCCTGAGGCTGATTCTCAAGTGTAACCTGCGACCCGGCTGTGGCCGTCGGTCAACTCGAGTTTGCATGAGCCTCCAATGCGCGATGCTTGGCCTGCATGAAGTCGCGATGCTTCACATACAACATGTCGCTGAGTGAGCGGATGCGATGCTCTTCGTAGCGATCGATATCACCATCAGCAAGGGCTACCCGCCACATGTTTTCAACCAGCTTTGCTCTTGCCGACGGATCAAGATGATCATTTACAAGTTTCAGATGTGCGTGCAGGCTTATCGCCGCATCGGCATCAGCCAGAGCCTCTTGTACAAGCGTATCGACCTCCTCGCGAGATAAGGAGGATGCACTGACGATAGCAGCGGAGATGGTGTCGAGTTCGACCGGATCAATCGACTGGTCTGAACGGGCAACCTCCACAAGCAGCACCGCCGCTACCCGCTCAAGATCGGTAGCCATACCTGCGGAGGTATCCGCCGCTGCCGATCCTGCAGACAGGCTTGCATTCAGACGTTTTAGAAGATCAGTAATCATGGTGATGAAGAGAGCCTTGGGACGGGCCTTGTCGGGCTTTGAGTCAGCGTACCGGATCAAGGCGTCGGCCCGGCACGGAGGCGGATGGTGGCTCGACACGTGCACCAGTGAACGCACGCAGGAGCCACAGCATATCGTCCAGAGCAATATCAGGCTGTCGCGCACGCGTCAGACCGGACTCAAGCAATGCCCCCGAGTGCTGCGCGACATCGAAGGAAAAGATCGGCTGGGCAGCAGTACCGATGCGCAGATCAGTCATGACGACCACATCACCAATACGTCGTACTGAAACAAAATCTTGCGTAAACCAACGCAGACGTTGGACCGGAGGATAGTCAGCCAGTTCGCCCAATCGGTCGAGGTCTCTGGGGATACGAACAAAACGGACTTGTTCGCGATCATCAATCAATGAAAGCCAGGCTTCGAGAACGTCATCACCATCGATGGCTACCACGCGCCAAAGAACGCCCATGGGGAATGGCAGCACCCGTATGGACTGCACCTCCAGCGACTGATCGCGCAAGGCTGCCACAGCTTCACTCCTCGCCGCGTTCTGTAGCAACAAGGTGCTCAGCAACCACACCTGCGCGAGTACGAGCCCGATCGCATTGGCCCGTCGCCCTCGTCGGCCACGCCAACGCCAAGCGAGTAGCAACCCGATGAGCAACGGCAAGGTGTAAAGAGGATCGATGATAAAAATCGAGGCAATGCCGACCGGAGGAACCGGTAACGGCCAGAACAATTGCGTGCCGTAGCTCGTAAAGCTATCCAGCAAGGCATGGGTGATCAAAACCGACCAGGTGGTGAGCAACCAAAGCCCCCCGCTCGCCCGTTCATCGCGATCAAGTAGTCGACGCAACAAGACGCTGATGGGCAGACTCGCCAGGGACAACACAAACAGGGAGTGACTGAATCCGCGATGCCGGGTGAACGAATCGATGGCATCCGCGTAGCGCACCAGCACGTCCAGATCAGGCAGCGTGCCAAGTGCTATGCCGAGCACAATGGCAGAGCGCCCGATACGACGTCCGATCACGGCGTGAGCCACGGCGCCCCCGAGCGCCATTTGCGTCAGGGAGTCCATGGCCACCGGTCAGATAGCGACCGAAGAAACAGCCTGCAAGGCAACGCGAACATCAACCCTCAGCAGAGCTGCGAGTCATCGCTTGTAGACTTCGGTACGACGGTTGTCTGCGCGACCCGCCGCACTGTCGTTAGAGCTGATCGGTCGGTCCTCTCCATAGCCTTGAACCCGGAGGCGTGATGCGTCAAAACCGAGCTCGACCAGATACTCGAAAACCGCCTCAGCCCGGCGCTCTGAGAGCCCCTGATTGTAGTCTTCAGAACCTGTCCAATCCGTGTGCCCGTCAATAATCAAGATTGAATCAGAGTCTCGCTCCTCGCGAACGATCGCATCAAGCGCGGCGCGTGTGTCAGAGGTGATTGCAGTCCCATCAAACGCAAACTGATTGGTCAGCACCAGCTCTGGCTCCGCTCGCGGTTGAGGCTGTATTGGCGTCGGGTCTGCAGCAGAGGCTGACTCTGTAACTACCGTCTCAGGTTGCCGGGCAAGCGTAGAAGACTCGGCGACAGTGCCAAAGCGTTTCAGAATAGAAAGACTGGCGTATTGCGCATCGCTGTCGAAACTGGTCAAGTCTGCACGTAATGCCAGACCATTGGAGAAACCGTATTCCACACCCGCTCCAAATGTCACGTGCACCTTGTAGTCCTGATCAAAGTTCACGGTGGAGTCGTTGGATAGCCCACCGATCCCTGCCTTTGCATAGAGGGACAGTCCTTCACGTTTCCATAAGCCTTGCTTGGGATCAGAACTCAACCCGAAACCAGAGCGACTGTTGAGCAGATAGGCCACGGCGTTGATCCCGTAGACCTGATAGTCGATCTCGCTGATGGGGCTTCCGAGGAAGTCGATCTCGGCGGCACCCAGATCGGCAAAGTACACCTCGGCTGACAGCCATCGATTCAGATCATAGCCACCAAAAATTTGAAAACCCGAATCAGACTCGTCACCCACGCTCAAGGCATCACTTCGCGATATCGGCTCGATGCGTGACAGACCAGCCCCTGCTCCAAAATAGAAGCGGCGGGAGAAGTCCACGCCGTCGGCCGCCGCGGCCCCGCCGCCGCCTGTGTTCTCACGATCATCGATAGGCATGATCTGACGCACGGTCGCTTTCGGTTCTGTGCTGTCGATCAAGGTGTCAGCCGATGCAAGCGCAATAGCGCCGGCAACACCCAGAAGGCTTAGTACTACGCACGTCTTGCAAGGAATTCGCGCCGATTGTTTACGTACACGACTCATGAACGCAGCTCCGATCTGCTGACCCATCGGGTACTGCGGCGACGCGACACCATCAAACCAAAGGCTGCAACCAGCAGTACCAGTGATTGCCACGCCAACGATCCAAGCCCTGAGCCGTGAACACCGGTTTCCAGTCCCAGACTGTCGCAGTCAACACCGGTCTCGGCGCATTGATCAAAATCGTTGATCAGGTCGGTATCAATATCACTGAAGCGCTCAACGTTGACGGTGACAGTTCCACTGGAGGCTGTGCCATCAGCATCCTCAATCGTGTACCTGAATGTTTCGGCGCCGTAAAACCCGAAGTCCGGTGTATACACAACCGTTTCGCCCACGACCTCTGTAGACGCGTTGGGCGTTTCGCTCACGGAAACGAGTGTCAAACCGCGCCCACTCGCGTCGGTATCATTGTCAAGGACCGCGGCTATCAGGGTTTCGCCCTGATTGATGGCGTAGGTGTCACTCACAGCCACGGTGGCGGCATTCGTACCGTCGGCATCCGTACCACCGGCATCCGTACCACCGGCATCCGTACCGCCGGCATCCGTACCACCCAGGCCTCCACCCGCCCCATTTGCAAACGCAAAATTGATGTTGCTGACGTCGTTCGCTCCGATAACGACAGCAACGGTATTTGCATCATCAGCAATCACCAAGCCAGCCGGAATATCGACATCCTGCTCGTCAAGGGCGACAAAGTAGTTACCATCGGCCAGGCCGGGGAGCTGAAAGACACCTGCAAGATCACTGTTGATCGACTCATGCAGTGCCTCATCAACGAGCGGATCAAATACGCCATTGTTGTCGCTATCAGCATGTATGACTATTCCAATATCGCTGATGCCCGCATCAGACTCCCCAAAAAAACCGTCCGCATCGTTGTCGAGGAACACCCTGCCTGATGCCACGTTGAGAGAGTCGCCCAGGAAATAACCCGCCAGGCCGCCGTATACGTCCGCGCCGTCGCCAGCGACAAAGCTGTCAAAGCCTGTGTCGTCCGGAAAAGTTGTGGGGTCTGTCAGGATGTGAACGCTGCTATCAACATCATCAGCGAACAAGGAAAATCCATAATACAACTGCCCGGCATCTAGCCCCAGCGCCTCAGCAGAGATGAACGCCATGGTGTCACGCTCGTCGGACAGTTCGGTAACTGTCGGATAGCCCTGAGGACTCAGGAACTCATTCTGAAACAGTGCATAGGACAGTGCGTCGCCTGCTGCTGCGTAGCAGATGCCTGTTCCGGGGCAGGCCGAGCCTCCAATCAGTACGAGTGGCCCATAGCTGGCTGGCTGGCCAAAAACATCAAGCTCCAGAACGGCCGCGATCTTGACTGCATTGTTGCCACGCTTTTCTCCAATGACGTGCCCCGCCTGCGCCAGGGCGTCAGAATCGAGCGGGGCGAGCACGCCATGGTCAAAGAGAAAATCAGCACGCTCGATGTTCTTCGCATCAGGGGCCACGTTGGAGAACAGATCCAGCACACCTCGGTTAAAGATACGGCTGGCGAGCAGTTCGGCCATGTCACAATTGCCCGACCCGTCACTTGGGTAGTCTGCTGCAAGCAACAAGCCCTGGTCATCAAGACGTTCAACCATGACTCCGCAAGGGTTGCCGCTTGCCACACCGACGATGTCATCACGACGCAGCTCAACACGGGTGACAGAGTCTGAGTAGTCAAACCGTTCACCACCGGCGATAACTCCGGTCATTATCACGTTGTCACCCATTCCCCACGTGTAGGTTTGTTCACCCACGGAATAACGCAATGGCGTGGCTGGTCGAGACTCGGTGAGCACGCTGGTGACCTCATCGGCGGCATAGGCACTACCACCGATACTCAGACACACCGCCACGCAGGCAGCGCGGAGCGCATATATCGTGACAGCCTTTTGTTGGTCCACTTGGATAAGACGGCTAGCTTTACGGTGAGACGACCGATTTGACATCAGAGCTCCAGACGACAGATGCGACAGGTAGACAGGTTTTGATCGAAACCCCATCCCCATTATGTCCTTGTCAGCACAAAGTTGTGGATTACCGGCTGGTTGCACCTCCGGAGTGTAGATCAGCGGACCCGAAACCAAGATGTCATCAGGTAACGCGCGCACGAGGCAAGGATCGCGAGAGGGGATCAAGCAGGGCGTGTTGCAGCAGCATAATCGTCTTGGCATCGCGAATCTCGCCCGAGTCAACTCGCGCCCATGCGTCGTCGATCGACATCTCAACCACCTCGATATCCTCGCCCTCCTCTGCGAGGCCTCCACCAGGTCCCTGACGATCCGTCACCTGATAAGGTGCGTCAAAATAATGTAGCTGCTCGGTTACAGAGCCTGGCGTGGCATACCCGCTGTACAGAAACCTGGGAGTACCGATTCGGATGCCCGCTTCTTCCCAAGCCTCGTTACGTACCGTTTCGGCCGGATCACCGTGCTCGACCACACCCGCTGGCACTTCCAGTAAAAACCCCGGATTCTGGTGTGCGGATGGCGCCCCTTGCTCGACCTCCCAGGCGGCGAGTCTGAACTGGCGCACCAACACCACGCAGCGCCGTGTTGCGTCATATAGCAACACCGCTGCGCCGTGGCCGCGGTGATAGATCTCACGTACCTGAGTTTCTACCTTGCCGTCGCCACGCTCATAGTCAAGGGTGATCCGCTCCAGGCGGGCCCATTGGTCAGACAACACTTCACGCTGGCGCACGGCGATACGCCCTCTACCGAACGCAGGTTGAGAAGTCTTGCCGGTATCAGGTGGCTTCATAGGGTTCTGGGGTGGTGGCAGGAAACAAGTACCCATGGTGCGACTACGCGCCGGGTCTCGCAACTCCGGCGCAAACGAAAGGCAAACCCTCGAGAAATACACTGCCGGTCACAGCGATTCATGAATCGTCCGGTTACATCCTGATACAAACCGACGCGCTCTCGAGACCTACTTGCCAGTGCCCGCGCCGATAATCCTTGCACGCCGTTTGTACACAGTGCCAGGCGGCATTCACACCAACAGAGGAATACTGGATATGAGCAATATCAAGAAAGGGATCGTCGTCGTACTCACTGCAGGCTCAATTGCCCTGGGCGGTGCAGCCCTTGCGGCTCGCGGTGGGCATGACGGCGGAAGAATGATCGAACGCATCTCATCGCGATTGTCTCTGGACGACAATCAATCCGCAGCGCTCACTACCTTCGTGGATACCGTAAAGGAATCACGACACAACCTGCTGGGCAAAGACGAGAGCCCACGCACGCAAATTCTGGAGCACCTGGAGGGTGATACTCTGGATCAGGGAGCCGTCCTGGCAAGCCTGGAAGCACGTGCAGATGCCTTGCGAGCAGCAGCGCCAGAGCTTGTGGCTTCAGCCGCAGCGTTCTACGACGGGCTAAGTGCAGAGCAGCGTGAGCAGGTACGCGAGCTTCTGGAAAGAGGTGGCAAGCGCGGGCGTCGCTGATCTTGCGCAATAGCTGATGAACCCGGACCGGTCTGCACATAAAGCGCCAGGCCGGTCCGAATGTATGCTTGCCGTATGAACCCTGTTCTACTCATCGATGACGACACGCAGCTGGGCGAGGTGCTAGCTGAATACATGGCGGGCTTTTCCATCAAGCTGCACTGTGCCTTGACACCGGCCGAGGGGTTTGCAGCTGTAGCAGCACACAAATTTGAAGCCGTTATTCTGGACGTCATGCTTCCAGACATGAACGGGTTTGATGTGTGCCGTCGCCTGCGTGAGAACAGTGATATTCCCATTATCATGCTCAGCGCCCGCGGAGATGTGACAGACCGCGTCGTTGGCCTGGAGATTGGCGCAGATGACTACATGCCCAAGCCATTTGAGCCACGTGAGTTGGTGGCTCGAGTGTTGGCCAATATCAAGCGCCCTGCTCGTGCTCCTGCGGCGGCCGACGTCGAGCGCTTCGGCACGCTTGAGCTCAATAGACTCAGGCGCGAAGTGCGCATCGACAACCAGGACATCGGTTTGACAACCATGGAGTTTGACTTGCTTGCCTTGTTGTCAGATGAGCCCGGCCGAGTGTTCTCTCGCGATGAAATCATCGCTCATCTCAAAGGCACCGATCAGGAGCTGCTCACGCGCTCTGTAGATATCCTGGTCAGTCGCGTTCGCGCCAAACTCAAACCACTGACCTCGATCCGTACATCACACGGTGCAGGCTATGTCTTTGTCGATCGCGCAGACGCGCAAAGCTGATGAGCAACCCGCTTGCACGCTCGCTGACGCTACGCCTGCTGGCAATTTTCTGTGTTATTGCCATTGTTGTATTGCTGTTACTCGGTCTCTTGTTCAGTCAGGGTCTGTCCGGGCAGTGGAAGCGCAACATACAACCGCATTTGTTGCAGTACGTCACTTACGTACACCAAGACCTCGGCTCTCCCCCCAGCCCTGCACGTGCCAATGACATCGCCGCTGCAGTTCCCGTCGATATTGCCCTGTTTCAGGACAAGCAACTGGTCCACTCCACCGGTGAGCAGTATACAAACATCAACACACTGCGATTTTCGCCACTTGACGGTCGTCTTGCACGGCGTTTGGCACGCCAGGCAGGGGATCAAGCAATCAGCTTGTATATCGGTCGCCGTGGCCCTTCTCGTCTCGTACGAGTTGACCAGGAAAACTGGACAGTTATCTACACACTTGACCCGCGCAGACGTCGCTTTGGAGATAGAGATGAATTACTCATTGCCTTGTTTACTGTTGCAATGACACTGCTTGGCGGGTGGTGGATCATCAAGCAACAATTGCGACCCATTAATTCCATTAAAAACACAGTCGCACGTATCAGCAACGGAGAACTTGACGCCCGCACCGGAGTTACCGGTAGCGATGATCTAGCCACCCTTGGTAACAGCATCGATGGCATGGCAGCTCGCTTGCAACAGATGCTCGATACCAAGCGCGAGCTGCTGTTGTCTGTCAGTCATGAACTGCGCTCGCCGCTTACACGAGCGCGTGTGGCAATTGAACTTCTACCCGCATCCTCAGCTCGCGATCGCGTCGGCCACAATCTGGTTGAAATGGGTGAACTGATCGATGGCCTGTTGGAGTCAGAGCGCCTGCGTGAAGCGCATACGGCCTTGGTAAAACACCCTGTGGATTTTGCTGATGTTGTGAACAAGACAGCGCGTGCCGTCGCTTTGGCAAACAACGCAAGCGTGAGTCTGAATTTACCAGAGGACCCGGTGATCGTGAACGGCGATGCCGCACGCTTGCAGGTGCTGGTTCGTACCTTGGTGGACAATGCCTTCACACATGGCACGCCGGGCCACAAGCAAGAACAAGCCGGCGATCAGACCGACTCCTCTGTACATCTTGAGCTAAGCGTCGCGGGTGGCGCGGTCATTCTTGACGTTGAGGATGATGGCCCCGGTATCGCAAGGGAACACCTTGAGCGTGTCACTGAACCTTTTGAAAGGCTCGATCCGTCTCGCTCGCGCAACACGGGTGGCGTTGGCCTCGGACTCAACCTTGCGCGACTGGTGGCCGAAGCTCACGGCGGCACACTGCAACTGGAGAATAGCCACTCAGGAGGCCTGCGGGCTCGCGTCACCGTGCCACTGCAAACATGACCGCACTATCGGGACGCTGACCCTGGATGCCAGCCTGGAACCGAGTCGAGCAAGGCACGGCGCAAACCGTGTGGCATACAGCTAAACAGGTGCCTTTTCCGGGTCTCTACGCGAGGCCACACGATCACGCGACGATGAAGTCGCGGATGCGCCTGGTCCTGGGACACTACCCCGTGCCGAGACGGGCGCTACAGGAGCGCGAATACCTGCGCCTTTGACTAGCCCCCCGGCAACTGCCCGGACAGATTGCGCAGCGCTGGCACTGGATGCAGGCAGTGCAACGGTCGGCACACCAGTACCTCCGGAACCACCGCCCCCGCCACCCAACCGTGAGCCCATGATCGGCGACAACTCAGGCAACCATTGGTGAACCAGGCGCACTGCGGTATAGGCCACGATCAGAGAGATCACAGGTGCACACAAGAACCACAGAAAGAACACAGGCCCGGTACCCGCAGATCCTGCCAACGGCAGCCACGCTCCGTGGTACAGAACACTCAACACCAGGAAGTGGCTACAGAAAGTGGCAAAGAGCCAAGGCATCTGCCGGCGCAGCAATTGTCCTGCAGGTTGGCGCACGATATGCGCACTGACACACCACACACTGAGTGAGACGAACAGCCGCGCCAACGGATACAGCACGCTTTCACGCAAATCCAGACCGACGGTCTCGAGCAAGCGGTCGAGCGCGTCCAGATGACCCGCGTTGGCTATCAAGACACCGAGGGTACTCAAGCACGCAAGTGCTAACCACCACCCGGTAGTGCCATCCAGAGCAGTTGGAGAGACGCCTCGAAGTGCCCCCCACAGCCCCAGGGTAAAAGCGAACAGGATCAGCGGGCGCAGGATGATCACACTTGTCCCATCCGCAATGTACACAATGCCAATTGCAACCACTAGCGGCACAGCATGTCGTTTCAACACAGCAATCAACACAGGCGCGAGCAGGAAGCAAACGAACAAGTCGCGCAGAAAAGACAGGTGCAGAGTTGGACCATGCGGCGCCTCTGTCAAAAACAGGATCGTGTTCAGGTAGCGCCAAAAAGTGACTGCAAGGGTTTCTCCCTCCAGCAGCAGAAAGGTGGGTCTGAACAGCGTTACTACCGCGTACACAACCATGGTAAGCAAGGCCCAAAACACCATCGGTACGATGGTTGAACGCACCCGGGACATGATCATGCCCAGTGCGGCTGCAGCGTCTACAGCCTTGTCAGCCCGAGGAGCCATTGAGGAAATCGAGCCACCGGTCAGCTTGAGCGCACACAGCCAGCCAGACAGCAGGCTCAACAGCGCTGCGCTGGCTCGTCCAAAACTCTCGACAATAAACGCCTGCAGACTGGCAAAGGGCGCGGCTACATCCAGAATGCGTTCAGCGGCAGTGTCTGCTATCCCGGGCACGTGGACGTAAATCATGCCCACGATGCAAAGCACCCGAACGCAAGCAATACGATCGCTCAGGACACTGGTTGTTGTTGAGGGCGTATGCGACATCTAGAGCACCAAGCCAACGGTCATCTCGCCGCGGTTGATGAGCATAGAAGCCTCGTTCGGAGCTGGGCATGACAGCATGGAATAAAAGCGCAGCACAGGGTTAGTCGGCACGCCACTTGGCCATGCAATCACTGCTGGCGCATCCCGACATCGCTCGGCCACGGGACCACCACACAGGATTGCTGCGTATCATGAGCGGATGAAACGTCCCGTCGCTATCAGCGACTGCCAACGCAGGAGCTCGGCTGGTGGCACCACCGCGTGGTCGCGGCGTTGGGACGAACTGCGCCGGGCACGCTGCGAGCTGGACCATTGGCGAGAGCTTGCTAGTGAGGCCGAGGCGGACTTCAAGGAATCTATCGCACCGCGCGAACGGTGCGTGACTCGGACGCTGGCTGACCTCACAGCACATTTGATGGATCGCTTCCCTGAGAACGCCCTGAATGCTACAGAGCAAACCTTACTGGCGCAATGGATAACCGAAAACCTGGCAACTCCTGAACAATCACCCGTTCGCCCAAACTGACCGGATCCAGACCTTGTCCGTACGATGGAGAGCCATGGTGGCACCCGATTCTGTGACCGAAAGCGAGCGAGGACGCCAGACGATCAACGAGTTGACAGGCGTTGACCAAGCCGGCCGATCAGGAGGGCCGAGGCTTGACCGCCGCGACGATCAAGCGCGACAGATCGTCCATACCGATTGCAATCGCGTCAAAGAATCCGTCATAACCATCGCTGCGACCGCGTTGCAGCAAACGAAAGGGAAACACGGATAACAGATCTCTGCCATCGCCACTGATCAGGCGAACCTGACCAGACATATCCGCTACACCTCCAGACTCGGCCAAAAGCCGATCAAGCACGACCTCAACCCGTACGTGCGGCTCAAAGCCACGTGGCAATGGCTCTACCAGCACGTCTGCACCAGTTTGCAAACGCAGGCTTTCGGCAAGCGTTCGCGTAAGCGAGACATCCGGGTCCTCTGCCCACTGCGAGCTCTCGTCAAATACCAAGGTTGCACCGATGCCTCGCCGTGCAATTGAATTGTCCTTGACGTAACCCGGTACAACAAGCGTGGCAAGCCCGATGGCGTCCAGCTCGGTCGTATTGGTATCCATCGCCGTTGTGGCAAGGGGCTCTAGCAGGTATCGCGTGGGCGGCGGACCCGACACACAGGCACTCAAGGACATCGCAAGAAATACAAGGCCTGGGCAGATAAACGCTTTGCACATCGTCGAAGCTGGCCGCGCCGCGTAGGTTTTCATAGTGCCTTTCTGGCCATCATCGACCTGTGAATACCGCATTCGGATTCTCCTCGAGCAGGTCAGCAAAATCAGCGATCGAACTGGCTGCAGCTCGCAGCTCACGCGCGGTGGCGGAAAGCTCGATATAGATTTCCGAATCAGGAGACAGACCCTCCAGCACATCATCTGCGTTACGCGACGCTTCAGTCAAGGCCTCCACCAAGGCTGGCAATCCGGTCACCGCCGACTCAACCCCGGCAACCGTTCGCGCAAGAGAGTCCAGGGACTCGGCAAGACTTGCCGGTAAACCACCGACCTCCGGTGAGGATACCAAGGTGCGCAGATCAACAAACAGACCTGTCGCATTGGTGATCAAATCATCAAGCGGAAGGTTCGCGAGTTGCGATACCAGTTGCCCGACATCTCGGGTAACGGCCTCGATGTCGGAGGCTGTCGTTGGAATCTCCGGAAAGGGAGTTGCGTCGCGGTCAAGCGATGCTGCTGGTGCCGAGCGGTCGGTAACCAGCTTTACAATCAAGGAGCCGGTAAGCAAGTTACCGGTAGCAAGCTGGACCCGGAGCCCACCAGCAATCAAATTATCAAGGCCTGCCGTCAATGCCTCGATAGAGACAGCGTCAAAACCCAATTGACGCGGCTGCAACTGCAGAGTAGCAACCGCCTCGGGTGGATCTCCAGCATTGTTGGGCATGATGATCGACACATCGGCAACTCGGCCTATACGAATACCGTTGTACTCTATCGGCGCATCACGTCTCAAGCCCTTGACCGAGCCTTCAAAGCGAGCTTGAAAACGAAAGCGTTCATCTTCCTCGCCCTGAAAGATGCTCTCGAGTGCCGCTTTACGACCGTCATACATGCGAAAACGCGCGCCATCTCGCTCAATCGGCTCAAGATCATCGACGTGCGCTGGATTACTGAAGCCCACGCCACCTGTAAAAAACGCGGAAATGGACTCTACTCTGACTGAAACTCCATCCGCACCGAAGCTTCCCTCAAGACCTGAGACACTAAAAAAGCGCGACTCGGGATAGATGTGTCGGTGGTAGGGCTCCTCGATGAAGATGTCAAAGAGCACTTGTGTTGCATCGCTGGACAAGCGGCGCCGTTCAACACGCCCGACCTCAATTTGTCGAAAGAAGATTGGCGAACCCACGTAAACGTAGCCGGCCTCCTCTGATGTCAATGTAAGCCTGCGACCAGGAGTGCCGCGCGGTGTTAGTGGTTGCTCTTCGAGCCCGAGGAAATCACGTTGCGTCTCACCTTCCACCTCATCCCAATCGATACCGATATAGGAACCTGACAACAAGGTTGACAGTCCGGAGATTTCTGTGGTGTTGACGCGCGCGTTGACTATCCAGAAGCGCGTGTCTGCGTCGATAAACGGTGCGACCAGAGGATCAAGGCGCGCCTCAATGATTACCGAGTTGAGATCGTCCGCAAGCCGAACAGCCTCAACGGTGCCAACGTCAACATCATTGCGACGAATACGTGTCTGCCCGGCAATGACACCACCAGCGTCGTTAAACTGTATGCGCACCAACGGCCCGCGCTCAGCAATACTCTGCCACAGCAAGCCTATTGCACAGACAATCGCGACCAGAGGCAGCAACCATGCAAACGACACACGGCTTGTAAAGCTGCGCTCATTTTCTCGCTTTGGACTAGCCGGGCGCACGCGTGGCACCTGCCTTTTTATCCCAGAACAGACGCGGATCCAGCGAACTTGCTGCCAGCATGGTGAACACAACTGAAAGCGCAAAGGCGTTGATACCGCGGCCAGGCGTAACCGTCATGAAATTGCCGAGTTGAATCAGTGCCGTCAAAATAGCGATCACAAACACATCAATCATTGACCAACGGCCAATGAGTTCAGTTATGCGGTGCAGATTATGGCGCGTATGTTCTGACATCTTCCAATCAAATTGCAGACTCGATGCCAGACCGGCAATCACAACGAATTTGATCGCCGGGATGCAGATACTGGCTACGAAGATGATGACAGCGATGCCGATACTTCCCTGATCGATAAGCGCCAGTACGCCGCTCAGGATCGTGTCACTGGTGGGACCCGAAAACGAGCGGGTCAGCATGACCGGCTCAAGCATGGCAGGCACGTAGGCCAGCATCCCTACCAGCAACATCGCCCAGGTTCGTTGCAAGCTGTGGGGAATTCTTGAATATGTCCTGCCACCGCAGCGGCGACAACGCGTCAACTCGAGCCTATCCAGACAGCCGCAGGCCGGGCATCGTGCCAGACCCGCCCTTCGTGCTGTCAACATGGACGTTGGCTTGCTACTCATCGCGGCGTCAGCGCTTCCCAGATCGTGTCACGGCACAAGGCTGATTCAAGAAAGGAGGACAAGGCGATCACTGCGAGCAAAACCCAGAAGGCCAGTCCGATGTCGAGCCGCGCAACGGTACCGATCTTGACCAGTGACACAGCCACACCAACCATGAATATTTCTGCCATGGCCCAAGGGGTGAGCAACAACGACCATCTGAAGGCGCAGCGCTGTGCTGAGGTTGGCACTCGTGTGAGACGTATCGACAACAGCGGATAGGCCAGCAACACCAGACGCAACAAGGGGAGGCAGACAAGAAACAGCAAAGTACTCAAGCCCAGCCAGCGGAAATCACTCATGAACAAGCCGATAGTCGCCTCGACAATCGAAATGCGGCTCTCAACGCCGGCGCGATATAGCCCGAGGAAAGGCAGGAAAAACGCTAGAACAAGCAATATGAAAATAGCAATTACAGCAGCAAGAGACCGATCAATGGAGCGCTCTTTACGCGTCTGCAGGGTCACATTGCAGCGATCACAGCGCGCCCGCTCACCGACATCGAGTGTCACTCGATAATGCAAGGCATCACAGCCCTGGCAAGCCACCAGGTCATCAAAGGCTATGCGGTTGTCAGAGGGCATGACGCAAAGGTATTCGGAGAAAGCTGAGCAAACGGCGGGCGATGCGTGCGCTGGTCAATCCGGAGGCGCCAGACCGGCACGCGTTGGCAGTTCAACCGGGTTTGATGTCACGTCGTTAGCCTGCACCTGAAGCACCAGAGGCGCATCACCCGCCTGTTGTTGTGAACTGTACTCAAGTTGATACAGGCCGCGTACGCCGCGAGTCAGATGTGAAAAAGCGTCTTTCACCGTGTCATTGGTATAGCTGGCAAAGTAGGAACCCTGCCCGGCCTCAGCCAGCCGCTGCAGTGCAATGGAGTCAATATCGCTGCCGAGACTCACAAAGTGCGACTCGAAGCGTGCGCCTGCCTGGGCTCGCCTGGCCTGCCCTACGTAGTGGAGCCGATTCAGTACATACTCGAGCACCTGTTCGTGAGACAGGAAGGCAGGGTAGAAGTTGCGGCTGGCGAAGTCTCGTCCATCGGTGAACCCGATGAGAACCACATCTCCGGCCACAGCCTCTGCATCATCCAGTGCTGTATCCAGTGCCCGGTAGAACGCGGTACCTGAATCGGTCAGGTCATCAAACACCAGATCACGGAGACTGTTGATCTCGAACACATCGCTGGCAAACACACGCAAATCAAAGCGAGCCACCGGAGCAAGGTTCAACAAGGTTGCAGAAACGGCATCCAGGAGATCGTCAGCAGCACCCGCAAGGCTGATGCTCGAGGAGACATCCATGACCAGAAACACCGTTACAGGCTCTTGTTCGTAGACGGCAGTCACCGGGGACTCCGGATCGTTGAACCCATCTTCAAATGCCACAAAGTGCTGCGATGTGGCCTTTTCCAGCCCGGTGACAGAGACCGTACCAGCGTTTTGCGCAGCGGCGTCGCTGGACAAAGCCGGGGCTGATCCGTCAAGGTCGGCCTCTACGCGAACGGCAAACCGATGCAGGCGTCGGCCGTTCGCGATGCTTGTTTGGTAGGAGTTCGGTACCAAATGCGCATGCAGCGTAGTGATGTGTTCCAGTGGCGTATCCTCGGCAGACAGCACCCTGGGGAGTGCAAGTGTTGCGTAATGCTGCAGGTCGTCGACAACACCCTCCGCAAGGCCTTCCAACCCAACCGTAATGGCTTCAACGTCGCCAGTTGTCGGGACCACAACATCCAGCTCGCCTTCGGTGACCCCGTCCTCCAAGGACTGACGCAACAGCACGTGTTGTTCGCCCGGGGCAGTGTCCAGTTTTACCACCACGCGAGTAGCGTCACGTACAGCCGCGATAACGGCGTCATTCATGCGCCATCTGACGCGCAGGTCCGCCTCGTCACCCTCGGCTGACGTGCCGACGAGCTGATTACTCAACGTCAGTGCGGCAGTCGTACGGTGATTGCCAAGCGAGGTTGTGCCTTGGGATGAGTCCGCAAAAAGCGCGTTGCGGCTGTCATCTATACGCGCTCGGGTGTCGCCACCGTCGCAAGCGACGGCAACTACAGCAGCAAAGGTGACCAGCAGCCCGGCGCACAAGCGACGCGCCGAGCTCACAGCCAATTCTGGATATAGAGCCATGTCCGGCGAGAAATGCGCCATGACGCCTCTCCGATAGCGGGCAGCACGGTAACGGACCGCACTTGTCAGCTATCGCTCAGCAATATTCATACACACCAGCGAAGACACCTCAGCAGTACGCCATCGTCAATAAGTGGACAGCATGGCTGACGGGGCTGCGTTGACCGCCAGCACCCACCAACCAGGACGTACCGCACTGAGGAGGGCTCAGCTGTACAGAATGGGAGCGCCGAGATGGCTGTGAATCGCGTTGGCGTCCTGCTCGGAAACATTCATCGCGCGACGCAGTTGATCGAGGTATTTTGCCTCGGTCGGCTGATCAAGCTCGATACCCATCAGTGACATCATGTACACCTGCTTCTCGGAGCCAGCGGGCACAGAGCGCACAAAGGCGTCGACATCGAGCGGCGCGCGCATTTCGGCGAGCACGAATTCACGCTCCTCGTCCGAGACATCGTCACCGAGTTGACCGACGATCTTTTGTTGCTCAGCCTGATCAATGTTGCCGTCCGATTTGGCAGCGTTGATCATCGCACGGATAAACACTTTGGCCATCGCTTCCTGCGCAGTATCCGGCTCCGGCAATGGCTCTTCACGCAATGATCGATTGAGCAGGTCTCCGAGGCTGCCATTGCTGGGTGCAGCTGTCGCCGTACCACCAGAGGGCACTGCACCACCACCACTGATTTGCTCCAACAAACCGCCAAGACCACCGGCCATTCCGCCGGCGGCCGAGGCACCCGCACCGCCGCCCAGCAGAGACCCGAGGCCACCCAGACCGCCACCAGCAGCACCGCCAGCACCGCTTGTTTGCCCACCCAGCAGGCCCCCGAGTACGCCACCCAAGCCCCCACCACCAGCACTGCCACCAGACGTACCACGCTTTGCCATGCCACTGACACCTTTGGCAACTGCCATGCCGATTGCTACTTTTGCAAGGGTTCCCGCAAGACTCATCTCTTCTCTCCAAATCCATTGATAGCCGCCAGATGGCAGCGCGTGGCCCAGTGTACCGCGGCCGTTATTGCTTTGTGAGCTCTTGCACAGGCCGACACGATCGGCCACAACACCTTGCAAGCTCATGGCGGCGTGCCGGAACCTGTGTGTGCGACATCTGTCTAGTCCACTTGATGAAGCCGCTTAACGGTGCATTGTGTGAAAGTAAACAGCCTGTCTGTTATCAACTTGTCTGCGAATGACACGTGAGAATGCACTCGCAACGCTCGGCTAGTGCTGTTTTGCTGCTGAGTACCCTAGCCGCCAGCTGCACCAGCACCCAGCCGGGGCCCGCGCCGTCACCCCAGATTTATCAGCCGGCCGGGTGGTTTGATGTGCAGCAGTCTCTACAAGGCGAGTCGTTTGGAGACTACATCAACGAGGTACGCCAACGGCTGAAGACCGCTCGCCTTCCCCTGGACCCGCTGCAAGCAGACATTGAGCTCGACCGATCTGCACCTGTTCAACTCGATCCAGTTTCAGGGTGTGGCGAAACCGTACGCGGCATTGTCTTGCTGGTGCATGGGTTATCAGATACCGCCTACGCAATGCGAGACATGGCTCGTTACTTTGCGTCTCGGTGTCACATTGCACGCACCGTACTACTTCCAGGTCACGGTACGCGAGCGGGCGATTTATTGATCGTCGACCATGATGACTGGACAAACACCATCCGTTATCTGGTCAAACAGGCCGCGCGCGAACATGAACACATCACGCTTGTCGGTTTCTCGCTCGGCGCTGTTGTCAGCACAACTGTCGCACTGGATGAGGACAGCCCGGTAGACGCCATTGTTGCCATCTCACCGGCCTATGGAATTGGTCAGTGGCGCCTTGCTCGTTTGACTCCGTATCTACATCGCTTCCACACCTGGATAGACCGAGGGCCGACTGCAGATGCACTCCGCTACGAGGCAATGCCCACAAAGGGTATCGCCGAATTGGTCAGATCACGTCGGGCGCTACAAAAAAGGCTCGCCAAAATGCGGCGCGTAAAGCAACCCTGGCTACTGGTCCAGAGCCTTGACGACGCCACAATCGCCCCGAAGCGCAATCGCGAATTTGTACTCGACCATGGCCACGCTGCACAGGTCCTTGAGTACTACTCCGAGCCGCCTCAAGAGATCAAGGACAATCGTGTCGAACGCATTCCCAGTCGTTTCAACGAGCCCAGAGTTGATGCCCTCAGCCACGCTTCTGTTCACATTGCCCCCGATAATCCTCACTACGGGATTGATGGGGAATACCGCATCTGTGGCACTGTCGATGGTCGACACCTCGGTGACGCACTGCGTTGCGAAGCAGCCGACAAGGTCTTTTATACCGTCTGGGCGAAGTTGCCTGACGCCCGCCCGGCACCAGCCGCCCTGTCATCATTCAACCCACACTTTGACAAGTTGATGATCACGATGGACCGGTTCATCGAGCAGACGTATTGATATCCCGAACATGGCAAAACTCACAACACAAAACGCAAAAGGGCCACCTCGACAGAGGTGGCCCTTCGCGAGCGCTCATCCTTGCGGTTGAGCGCGGAATAAAACCCGGCGGTGACCTACTTTCACATGGGGAAGCCCCACACTATCATCGGCGCTGAATGGTTTCACTTCCGAGTTCGAGATGGGATCGGGTGGTGCCCAAACGCTGTGGCCGCCGGGATAACTGGTTGAAACGCGCGCCCGTCGAGCAGCGCACATTTCGAATTCGAAGAGTCGGTACTTTCAATCGTTACGACCAGCTTCGCAGCCAGTCAACACAACGAGCAAAACCGCTCGGGTGTTATATGGTCAAGCCTCACGGGCAATTAGTACAAGTTAGCTTCACTCATTGCTGAGCTTCCACACCTTGCCTATCAACCTTGTAGTCTTCAAGGGCCCTTCAGGGAGCTCAAGGCTCCAGTGAGAATTCATCTTGGGAGGGGCTTCACGCTTAGATGCTTTCAGCGTTTATCCTGTCCGAACGTAGCTACCCGGCAGTGCCACTGGCGT